>NZ_NGJT01000009.1 GCF_003950315.1 Vagococcus bubulae | reverse complement strand
AAACCAACGATTAATCAACCAACCGAAGGCGATACAACGGTCAATGGAACAGGTAAACCAGGCGATACCGTGGTGATTACGGATAAAGATGGCAACAAACTAGGTGAAGGTATTGTGGATGGCAATGGAGATTACAGCATTCCAGTGACGGATCTACCAAGTGGAGAAGAAATCACAGCGACCCCAAGTATCAATGGTAATGTTGGAACATCAAGTACCGCGACCGTATTACCAAAACCCGAAGTAGGTGGAGGCGAAGCAGAAGATATCGGGACTCCTGAATCTCATAAACCAACGATTAATCAACCAACCGAAGGCGATACAACGGTCAATGGAACAGGTAAACCAGGCGATACCGTGGTGATTACGGATAAAGATGGCAACAAACTAGGTGAAGGTATTGTGGATGGCAATGGAGATTACAGCATTCCAGTGACGGATCTACCAAGTGGAGAAGAAATCACAGCGACCCCAAGTATCAATGGTAATGTTGGAACATCAAGTACCGCGACCGTATTACCAAAACCCGAAGTAGGTGGAGGCGAAGCAGAAGATATCGGGACTCCTGAATCTCATAAACCAACGATTAATCAACCAACCGAAGGCGATACAACAGTTACCGGAACAGGTAAACCAGGCGATACCGTGGTGATTACGGATAAAGATGGCAACAAACTAGGTGAAGGCGTTGTGGATGGCAATGGAGATTACAGCATTCCAGTGACGAATTTACCAAGTGGAGAAGAAATCACAGCGACCCCAAGTATCAATGGTAATGTTGGAACACCAAGTACCGCAATAGTATTACCAAAACCTGAAGTAGGTGGAGGCGAAGCAGAAGATATCGGGACTTCTGATTCACATAAACCAACAATTAATCAACCAACCGAAGGCGATACAACAGTTACCGGAACAGGAATACCAGGCGATACCGTGGTGATTACGGATAAAGATGGCAACAAACTAGGTGAAGGTGTTGTGGATGGCAATGGAGATTACAGCATTCCAGTGACGGATCTACCAAGTGGAGAAGAAATCACAGCGACCCCAAGTATCAATGGTAATGTTGGAACATCAAGCACCGCGACCGTATTACCAAAACCCGAAGTAGGTGGAGGCGAAGCAGAAGATATCGGGACTCCTGAATCTCATAAACCAACAATTAATCAACCAACCGAAGGCGATACAACAGTTACCGGAACAGGTAAACCAGGCGATACCGTGGTGATTACGGATAAAGATGGCAACAAACTAGGTGAAGGTGTTGTGGATGGCAATGGAGATTACAGTGTTGTTGTTCCACCACTAAATAAAGGTGAAGTCATTACAGTGACCCCAAGTATTAATGGAAATAAAGGAACATCAACAACAACGACAGTGAAAAATGGTAAAATACCTTTAGAAAACTCTTTGGAAAAAGAAAAGGATATTGCAAAACAAGCAATTGATAAAGTAGCTACTGAGACTAAGAATCGAATTGATCATATGTCTCATTTATCAGATGCAGAAAAAGAAAAATTAAAAGAATCAATTGACAAAATAGCTAAACTTGGAAAAGAAACAATTGATCAAATGACAACATTAGATGATATAATTAATTCAATGAAGAAAACTATTGAGGCAATTGAAAAGATTGGTGATATCTGTGAACAACAAAGTGGTTCAACCAATCAATCAACTAATAATCATACAACGGTTGTTAGACCTACTGGTAATGGAATTTCTACAACGAATAATAAAAATACATCATCAAGTTCAAAACTACCAAAAACAGGAGAAACTGCTGATAAGACATTAATTATTAGTGGATTGGCCATGTTATCTGTAGTAGGTGGAGCAGTGTATTATCGTAAAAAGAAAGAACAAGCTTAATAAATAAAAAAAATACCCATTCAACTTCAAATTATGAGTTGTATGGGTATTTTTTTTAATTTAATTTTTCTTTTGCTTTAGTTGGAATGTTATCTTTTTGAACTTCTTCCCAAGTCAGCACACCTTTAATGTCATTTACTTTTATTTTTAAATAAGCATTTTCTTTTAATGGTTTATCTTTGTAAGCATCAAATTCAAGGTCTTTTTCTGTTCCCTTATTATCAACACTTGAAAGATTATAAGTATAAACAGAACCTTGTTTTATTCCTCTATCATCAAGGGCATCTTCAGTATTAGTTGGTTCTTTAGTAATTTTTGTGTAATAGTATGTGCCTCCTTGATACTTGTGATAAAGATACATTGGAGTGGCAATAAAGGCTATTAAAATAAGTGCTGTTATTATTTTTTTATAGTGTGTCATAATAAATCATCCTCTCTTCAATGATAAGTATAGATAAAAATGTCTTAAAATTAACGAATCCCTAGATTGATTTTTATCTCATTCTCTAGTACTAGAGAATATTGATTTTAGGCATAAAAGTATCTTCGTACATAAATATACACTATGATGGAAGTATTATTTATTTAGGAGTGTAAAACATGTTAGTAAAAAAAGAGTTAGCGTCTTTTAGTGAGCGTTACAATAGGCTATATTATGCATTTAGAAATATCCCTAATTGGCGTCAGTCAATCAAAAAAGGTGTACTTTCAAAGCATTTTAATTCTCGCATTATGTTGGCTGTCACAGAGGTAAATGGTTGTGCTGTTTGTTCTTATGGGCATACTACAATGGCATTAGAATCTGGTATGTCTCAATTAGAGATTAATGAGTTGTTAGGTGGTGGTATGACAGAAGTTCCGTTAGATGAACAAATGGCTATTTTATTTGCTCAACATGTTGCAGATAATAATGGAAAAGTGTCAAAAAAATCATGGCATAATTTAGTAAAAGAGTATGATGGAAAACTGTCTAAAGCTATTTTATCATCGACACAAATCATTATGATGGGAAATACATTTGGCATCCCGATTGGATCGTTTTTATCAAGAGTAACAACAAATGAGGCCTTTAAAAAAGATGATCGGTCAACTATCTATTACGAATTAGGTGTTATATTGTCGTTAATCGGTATGCTCCCAGTCGCGTTAGTTCATTCCATTGTTGCCTCTGCATTAAAGTTGCCAATAGCAGATTGTTATTAAATTAAATAAAAATGAGAAAAGTGATTGACAGATTAGAAAAAAATAGATATACTACGTTTATCAAATTTAGATTGTGAGGCATTGCTATGAATAAAAAACAGCAAATTATACCAACACAACTGAATAATTTTTACTTTAGCTACTTTAGATAGTGTTTGTAGACATGTTTATCATGGATGCAAACCGGAAAAGTTTGTATCTATGGGGCTAAGGAATTTTAATGAGCAACTTTCGCCACATAGATTGTTAAGATAATCTAAGTGGCTTTAATATTTTTTTAAGATAGTAGGATTATATCTTTTAAAGCATTGACTTAGATTATTGTATCTGGTCAATGCTTTTTTTGTTGGCATTAGTTGTAAAAAGAGAAAATGGGGGAAGAAAAAATGAGAAAAAATGTATTAAGAGGATTAGTAGGATTAGCAGCAATTGGTTTACTAGTAGGATGTGGCAACAAAGAAAAAAGTTCAGATGAAGGGATGCAAAAAGTAGGCATATTACAATATATGGAACATAAATCTCTTGATAAAGCGCGTGAAGGATTTATAGCAGAATTAAAAGATGAAGGATATGAAGATGGAAAAAATATCAAAATAGATTCTTTAAATTCTCAAGGCGATCAAGCTAATTTGAAAAGTATGAGTGAAAAATTAGTAAAAGAAAAAAGTGATGTGATTTTAACGATTGCAACACCAGCAGCCATATCAGTTGCCACTGAAACAACGGACATTCCAATCATATTTACAGCTGTGACGGATGCTGTATCAGCAGGGTTGGTTGAAAGTAATGAAAAGCCTGGTAAAAATATTACAGGAACAAGTGATATGGTTCCAATTGATAAACAAACAAATCTTTTGCTATCAATTGTTCCAGATGCTAAAACAATCGGTATCATTTACAATTCAAGTGAAGAAAACTCAGTGATTCAAGCGAAATTGGCTAAAGAAGCGATTGAGAAAAAAGGTGTGAAAGTAAAAGAGTCAACCGTTACTTCAACAAATGATGTTCAACAAGTCATGACAGCATTAGCAGGAGAAGTTGATGGGGTTTATATTCCAACAGACAATACATTAGCCAACACCATGGAAACAGTTGGAGAGATTGCACGAAACAAAAAATTACCAATTGTAACAGGTTCAGCAGAAGATGTCAGAGTTGGAGGGTTAGCAACTTATGGTTTAGATTATGAAAAATTAGGTCGCCAAACAGGTAAGTTAGCAGTGAAAATTTTAAAAGGTGAAGCAAAACCAGCTGATTTATCAGTAGATATGCCAACAGATTTAGATTTAGTTGTTAATGAAGACATGGCAAAAGCATTGGGAATTGACCCATCAACGATAAAATAAGATAAAGATAAGTGGAGTGATAAGAATGGATATCATAATTTCAAGTGTTTCTCAAGGATTTTTGTGGTCAATTATGGCAATAGGGGTGTATTTAACCTATCGTATATTAGATGTGGCGGACTTAACTGCTGAAGCAAGTTTTCCATTAGGAGCAGCAATCAGTGCAAGTCAAATTGTTTCAGGTACTAGCCCATTGCTTGCAACCCTAATGGGACTTGGTGGTGGATTACTAGCTGGTCTTGTTTCAGGATTATTGCATACCAAATTAAAAATACCAGCACTTTTAGCAGGGATTTTGACAATGACTGGATTGTATTCAGTCAATTTAAGGATTATGGGACAAGCGAATGTCTCTTTATTAGGTAAAAAAACAGTGATGCGTACTTTTAATGATTTAGGAATGACAAATCAACTAGCCACATTAATTGTTGGGATTATTGCTTCGCTTATTGTTATTTTGTTCTTATTTTTATTTTTTAGAACAGCCATTGGGTTAGCGATTCATGCGACAGGTGACAATATCGCCATGAGTGAGGCTAATGGAATCAATACTGACAATATGAAAATCATCGGCTATATGATTTCTAATGGTTTAATTGCGTTATCAGGAGCATTGATGGCTCAAAGTAATGGGTATGCGGATATTAGTATGGGGATTGGAACAATCGTCATTGGATTAGCTTCTGTGATTATCAGTGAAGTGTTATTTAAAGATGTTAGTTTTGTCAAACGATTATTTTTAATTATTTTAGGTTCAATTATTTATCGATTTATTATTTCTCTTGTCTTGTACTTGGGTGTAGCACCAACAGATTTAAAACTGTTTTCAGCCATTGTGTTGACGATTTGTTTATCATCACCTTTGATTAAGAACAAATTTATTAAAAAGAAACACTTATAAAGATTAGGAGGAATTATTATGATACCAACTTTAACATTAAAAAATATACATAAAAGTTTTGAAGTAGGCACTGTTAATGAGCATCATGTTTTACGTGGCGTGAATCTTGTGCTGAATGAGGGTGATTTTGTCACCGTCATTGGAGGAAATGGTGCAGGTAAGTCAACGTTGCTTAACTGTATTGCTGGAAATATTTCAGTTGATTCAGGTGAAATTATTTTGGATGATATCGACATAACTTCTCAAAAAACAGAAAAAAGAGCCGCTCATATTGGTCGTGTGTTTCAAGATCCTAGAATGGGGACTGCTACAAGACTTAGTATTGAGGAAAATTTATCTATTGCTTATGCTAGAGGTAAAAAACGAGGATTGTCTTTAGGCGTGACAGATGCTCAACGAGAAGAATTTAAAAAGCAATTAGTACGCTTAGACTTAGGTTTAGAAGATAGATTAAAAAAAGAAGTGGGGTTACTCTCAGGAGGTCAAAGACAAGCTTTAACACTTCTTATGTCAACAATCGTAAAACCTAAATTATTATTATTAGATGAGCACACAGCGGCTCTTGATCCTAAAGCAAGTCATTCTGTTTTAACCTTGACAGAAAAGATGGTTCACGAAGATCATTTAACCACATTAATGATTACGCACAACATGGAAGATGCTATCAAATATGGCAATCGATTGGTGATGTTACATGAAGGGAAAATTGTTGTTGATATCAATCAAAAGCAAAAAGAAGGATTAAAAGTCCAAGATTTAATGGACTTATTCCAAAAAAATAGTGGACAATCACTGACAGATGATGCACTTATATTATCTTAGTGTTTAATTAATAAAAACTCAAATCAATTTGATTTGAGTTTTTTTGTTCGTGAAATTTTTATTTTAATATTTGTGATTAAAGTTCTTTTATAAGCATTTTAATCAAATTTAATCTTGTGAAAACATTATAAAAAGGGTTTATTTAATGTTAAAAATATCACAAATAGATTGTGTAAACGTTATTTTATGATATAGTAGTTACTAAGGTAGCTACTAAAAAAGAGGTTGAAAAAATTATGGAAACAATAATACAAATAATGAAAAAATATCATTTTTCTGAGATGGAGACATTAGTGTACACCACACTGTTGGAACAAGATAAGCTAACAGGTTATGAAATAAGTAAACAATCTGGTGTACCACGCTCAAAAGTGTATAACATTTTAGAAAAGTTATTGAAAAAAAATTTAGTTATTGTGAATAAATCAGAACCAAAGTTGTATCGAGCGATATCTTCAGATGAATTTATTGAACGCTTAGAAAAGGACGTCAAACAGGATTTAGCTGTTTTGGATAAGCAATTAGGTGGGATAAAAGAAGCTGAAGAAGAAGAGTTATTATGGAAAATTGAAGGGTATTCTCATGTTTTGGAAAAAGTTGAGCATTTAATTAAGCATTCTAAAAAAAGTTTGTTGGTTCAAATATGGAAACAAGATATCAGTAACGAGCTATTATTTTTATTACAAGAAGCTGAGAAACGATTAGACGAGTGTGTGGTGATTCTATTTGATACAGAACATCATTATAATCTGCCATTAAATCATTATTATCAACATGGGTTTGAAGAAGAAAAATTAAAAGACTTTGGATCTAGGTGGATTAACATTGTTCGAGATGAAAAAGAAGTGGTGTTTGGTACATTATCAGAAGAAACAAGTCAAACAGACGTCACGTGGACAAAAAATAATGCGATGGTTAGTTTATCAAAAGAATACATTAAACATGATGCTTATACATTGAAAATTATTGAAGAATTGCCTCAAGAATTGCGTAGTAAATATGGTCACGAGTTTGAAAAAGTGCGTTCAATATTTAAGGGGGAATAGTCATGGTCAGAACAGTTTTATTAACATTAATTATATTAGTCAATGGATTTTTCGCTTTTACTTTTGTGAAAGATTTAATGAGTCATAAAGAAGAATTTAAAGAAGAAAAAGCGAACGTAAAATGGTTGCCGTTTACTTCATTTATCATGTTTTTCTTATCAACATTTGGTATTTCAGATTTTGCAATAGGAACCGTTCTTTATCCAAAATTAGGTTGGGTAAATATGAAAAAATTACCAGGAACATTAAACACACAATGTGTTATACCTGTAGCAGCAATGGCATTATCATATATTTCAGGGGTAAATGTTGGGATTAAAACATTAGCGATTTGTATTATAGCGCAAGTAATCGGTGCTTATATTGGACCAAAATTTGTAGTGAAACTACCAGAAGATACCATTAAAAAATTCGTTGGTGTTGGGTTAATTATTGCCGCGTTCTTAATTTTTGCCGGACAAGTTAATTGGATTCAATCAAATGGGACAGCAACAGAGTTATATGGTGGTAAACTAGTCTTAGCAGCGTTTTTATTATTTGTATATGGGGCATTAAACAATATTGGGATTGGGTCATATGCTTTGACAATGGTTACAGTTTACTTATTAGGAATGGATCCAATTGCCGCTTTCCCAATTATGATGGGAGCGTGTACCTTCTCAGTGCCAATCGGAAGTGTTCAATTCATTAAATTTGGTGAATATAGCCGTAAAATCACTTTATTTACGTCAATATTTGGTGTTCTAGGGGTATTAGTAGCAGTCTTTTTAGTGAAATCACTAAATACTTACATGTTGAAATGGGTTGTTATCTTTGTTCTTTTATATAGCTCATATTCAATGTTAGCAGCACAACTTAAAAAAGGATCACAAACAGCTTAAGGGGGAAAAGAGTATGTTATTTTTGAAAAAAGAAGATATTGAAAAATGTTTTGATATGAGAGCAGCAATGGATGCATCACTTGAAGCATTAAAAATTTATTCAGAGGGTAGAGCAACTATCCCATTAAGAACTAATATCCCAGTACCAAAAGCAGAAGGACAAAGCCTTTATATGCCAGGTTATGTTGAATGTGACAGTGGAAAAGATGCATTAGGTGTCAAGATTGTGTCGGTTTATCCAAAAAATATTGAAAAAAACATTCCAAGTGTTCCAGCGACAATGGTCGTTCTTGATGCGGAAACAGGGATTGTGAATGCCATGCTTGATGGTACTTATTTAACACAATTAAGAACAGGGGCTGTGCAAGGAGCGGCAACAGAACTTTTGGCGAGAAAAGATGCAACAATTGGTGCTTTGATTGGAACAGGTGGACAAGCTGAAAGTCAATTATGGGCGATGTTGACAGCAAGAGACTTAACAGAAGTACGTATCTTTGATATTGATTTTGATAGAGCCTCTGCATTTGCAAAAGAAATGGCAGAAAAATTTAAGGTTACAATGATTCCAACTCAAACAGCACAAGAATGTGTTGAGGGTGCTGACATCATCACAAGCGTAACAACATCTAAACGCCCAACATTTTCTAGTGAGTGGGTGAAAAAGGGAGCTCACATCAATGGTGTGGGAGCATATACACATGACATGTGCGAAATTCCACGAGAAATCATTAAAGAATCTGACTTAATTATCTTTGATACAATGGATGGTGTGTTACAAGAAGCAGGCGACTTTATGCAACCACTAGAAGATGGCTATGTATCAAAAGATAAATATGCTGGTGAATTAGGAGAGCTTGGCTTAGGTAAGTTACAGGGTAGAGAAAATGATGAAGACATTACTATTTTCAAAACAGTTGGTTCAGCTGTACTAGATGTATATGTGGCACAAAAGATGGTTGAACAAGCGAAAGAACAAAACATTGGTTTAACTGTATAAGAATAAAAATCAATCACTTTGGTGGTTGATTTTTTTATTAGACAAAAATAGTTATAAAACAATCATATTTACTTATTATTTAAATGTTTAAATGAAAAGAATAAATAAGTAGAGGTGATTAAATGAAAAAACTAAGCAAAGTCATATTTATTGTAGGACTAGTAATAGTGATTGTTGCCATTTTTTTTGCTTTTAAATATAATTTATTTCAAAATCCGATCATCTTGAAAAAATTTGTACATCGCTTTGGCTTTTTTGGTCCAGTTATCTTTATTTTAATTCAAATCATTCAACCAATTGTGCCGATTATTCCTGGTGGGGTAAGTGATGTTGCTGGGATTTTATCGTTTGGACCTATTATAGGAGTGGTGTACGCTTCAGTCGGGTTAGTTATTGGAGAAATCATATTATTCTTGCTCGTTCGTAAATATGGTAGAAAATTTGTTTTAACCATTATGTCAGAAAAAAATATGCCACGACTAGAAAGATTAGTTGATGTTGGAAATAAACATACTGTTTGGATGCTTATTATCGCGTTTTTAATGCCTTTTGGTCCAGATGATTTAGCATGCCTAGCTTCTGGGTTTACAAAGATATCATTAAAAGATTATATTAAAACGATTATATTATTAAAACCAATTTCTGTAGCCATTCATTGTTATTTATTGCTAGATGTTTTTAAAATGGTGAAAATAAACTAATAGTGCTAGTAATTTAGATAAAACATGTTACACTGATAAAGCTAAAATAAAGAAAATAGGCGAGTGGCTTATTTATGAAGGATGTTAACATGGTAAAAAATAAATTTAATCTATTTGGTATTGATGAGTCGATAATTGAGGCATTAGATGTTTTAGGTTATACAACCCCCACAGAAGTTCAGAAAGAAGTCGTACCATTACTACTTGAAAAAAAAGATATTGTAGTTCAATCTCAAACAGGTAGTGGGAAGACGGCCGCTTTTGGTATTCCTGTTTGTGATGCGGTAGAGTGGGAAGAACGATACCCTCAAGTATTAATTCTAACTCCAACTAGAGAATTGGCGACACAAATTCAAGAAGAATTATTTAATATAGGTCGTTATAAGCGATTAAAAGTCGTGAGTTTATTTGGAAAGAGTTCTTTTCAAATGCAGGTTAAACAATTAAAACAACGAACACATATTGTGGTGGCAACACCTGGTCGATTATATGATCATATTATGCAAAAAACGATTAATCTAAGTAAAATCAACCAAGTGATTATAGATGAAGCAGATGAAATGTTTGCGATGGGATTTATCGAGCAATTAGATCAAATTATGCCGAGATTACCTAAAAAAAGAAATACGGCGCTATTCTCTGCCACAATGCCAGATGCGGTGAAACGATTATCTAAAAAATATTTGGAAAATCCTGTCTATGTGGAAATTAAAAAGACGGGCGAACAAAAAAAACGAATTTCTCAGTATTATCAATGGGCAGCTGATGATGAAAAATTGTCTCAGTTTAAGGACACACTAATAGTTGAAAATCCTGAAACAAGTATTATTTTTTGTAATACAAAAATAATGGTGGAAGAATTAACCAAACAATTAAAATTATTAGGTGTTAATTGTGAGATGTTGCACGGTGGCATGGAACAACGTGATCGAACACGCGTGATAAAAGATTATAAACGTGGCTACATTCACTGCTTGGTGGCGACAGATGTTGCAGCAAGAGGAATTGACGTATCAGATATCAAGCTAGTTGTAAATTATGATATACCTGATAAAGTTGAAACGTATACACATCGTATTGGACGAACAGCTCGTTTTGAAAAAAGTGGTAAAGCTATTTCGTTTATTAATTCAAAAGATAAATCATCTTTTAAATCGATTTTGGCTAAAGAAGGTGATAGTTTAGAAGAGATGCGCCGACCAAATCGTGAACAGGTCAAAGAGATGAAACGCCCATTTTTAGATAGACAATTAGAATCACCAAAACTTAGAAAAGAAAAAGGGTTATCTTTTAATGAAGACATTATGAAAATCCACATTAATGCAGGGAAAAAGCAAAAAATGCGTGCCGGTGATATTGTTGGGGCCTTGTGTCAGATTGATGGCATGACTGCTGATGATATAGGTGTGATCGATTTATTAGATATTTCAACTTTTGTCGACATTTTAAATGGTAAAGGTGATTTGGTATTAAAAACACTTCAAACAAAATCAATTAAAGGCCGTTTGAGAAAAGTGAACAAATCAAACGTTACCAAGTATGAACAAGATTTACAAAAATATCAACACTAAAAAAAGAGTTCTTTTAAGAGAGCTCTTTTCTTTTTTCGAATGTTTATAGAAAGAAGGGTGTGATGATAGAATGTTTTTACTTAGTTTATTGTTTTTCTTAGGGGCGTCTTTGGCTTCTTTTTTTGTATTAGTGGGTGATAGAGTATCTAAACAGGAATCCATTGTCCTACCTAGATCTCATTGTTCTTATTGCCAACATGAGTTAAGATGGTCTGAATTAGTTCCAGTGTTTTCTTATTGTTTCCTGAAAGGTCGCTGTTTATATTGTTTTAATCATATTGGTCATGTTAGTACGTTGTGGGAATTATTTTCAGGTCTTTTATTTATGTTATTATATAGATTAGAGGTAAACGCCTTACAAGGTATTTTATTGTGTCTCATTTGGTTTATCGTACTATCATGGCTGAATCGGACAGATTATCAAAAAACTCTCTGTGAAAAAATCTATTATAAATAGTAAAAAAGTATTTGATTGGATGATTTTTTTCTGAAATTACAGTATACTATCATAGGATAAACTAAGGAGAGTAAGACAAATGGCTCAATTATTTTTTAAGTATGGTGCGATGAATAGTGGGAAAACCATTGAAATTTTAAAAGTTGCTCACAATTATGAAGAACAAAATAAACCAGTTGTTTTGATGACTAGTGGATTGGATACAAGAGATGAGATTGGTGTTATATCCAGTCGCATTGGTTTACGACGAGAAGCCATCCCGATTTTTCATGAAACAAATGTCTATGATATAGTAGAAAAGATGACTGATAAACCATACTGTATCCTAGTTGATGAGTCACAATTTTTAGAACAAGCTCATGTGGTTCAATTTGCTAAAATTGTGGATGATTTAGATATTCCAGTGATGGCATTTGGACTTAAAAATGATTTTAAAAATGAGTTATTTGAGGGCTCTAAGTATTTATTGTTGTATGCAGATAAAATAGAAGAATTAAAAACAATTTGTTGGTTTTGTCATAAAAAAGCCACAATGAATTTAAGGATGGATGATCATAAACCTGTTTACACAGGAGAACAGATACAAATCGGTGGAAATGAGGCTTATTATCCAGTTTGCCGCAAGCACTATGTCAACCCACCGTTGTTAAATCGAAAGGATGAAGAAAATGTTTGATCAATTACAATCAATTGAAGACCGTTACGAAGAATTAGCGGAGTTATTAAGTGACCCAGATGTTGTCAGTGACACGAAACGCTTCATGGAGCTATCTAAAGAAGAAGCAGGAACACGTGAAACAGTAGAAGTTTACCGTCGTTATAAAGAAGTGACAGAAGGTATTGCGGATACAGAAGAATTATTAGGTGAGAAACTTGATGATGAGATGCAAGAAATGGCAAAAGAAGAGTTGTCAGAGTTAAAAACAGAAAAAGAAGAATTAGAAGAACGGATTAAGATTCTTTTATTACCAAAAGACCCTAATGATGATAAAAATATCATTTTAGAAATTCGTGGCGCTGCTGGTGGGGATGAAGCGGCATTATTTGCAGGTGATTTATTTGAAATGTATCAAAGTTACTCTCAAAACCAAGGATGGACATTTGAGGTGATGGACGCTAATATCACTGATATTGGTGGTTACAAAGAAGTGACTGTGATGATTACAGGGGACAGTGTGTTCTCTAAATTAAAATATGAAAGTGGCGCGCATCGTGTACAACGTGTTCCATCAACTGAATCACAAGGTCGTGTTCACACATCAACTGCAACAGTGGTTGTGTTACCTGAAGCAGAAGAAGTGGAATTAGACTTAGAAGATAAAGACATTCGTGTGGATATTTATCATGCAAGTGGTGCTGGTGGACAGCATGTTAATAAGACAGCCTCTGCTGTGCGTTTGACACATATCCCAACAGGCATTGTTGTCGCGATGCAAGATGAGCGTTCTCAGTTAAAAAATAGAGAAAAAGCAATGAAAGTATTACGTGCCAGAGTGTATGACCAATTACAACAAGAAAGTCGTAGTGAGTATGATGCAAACCGTAAATCTGCTGTTGGTACAGGGGATCGTTCAGAACGTATCCGTACATATAATTTCCCACAAAACCGTGTGACTGATCATCGAATTGGCTTAACGATTCAAAAACTAGATCAAATCTTAGCAGGAAAATTAGACGAAATTGTGGATGCGTTGATTATATATGATCAAACAGCTCAATTGGAGAAATTAAATGGATAAGCCTATTACATATTTTGAAGTCCTGAAATGGGCTTCTTCTTTTTTAGAAACACATGATAAAGACGCTTCAATTGCTGAATATTTATTACTCGAGTATAATCAATGGACAAAAACAGACTTGTTGTTACATTTTAAAAAAGACGTTCCCCGAGATTTATTGGACAGATTATCAAATGATTTAGAAAAGGTCAGTCAAGATTACCCACCACAATATTTGATTGGCTCATGTGAATTTTATGGTGAACGTTTTTTAGTGTCAGAAGATACTTTAATTCCTAGACCAGAAACAGAAGAACTTGTAGAATGTTGTTTAACAGAAAATGATTTTCAAAACAAAGTTGTGGTAGATGTTGGAACAGGAACAGGTATTATTGCCATCAGTTTGAAAAAAAATCGACCTGATTGGACAGTTAAGGCGATTGATTTATCACCTGAAGCATTGAAAGTAGCACAAAAAAATGCCAAACATTTAGAAACTAACATTGAGTTTTATGAAGGAAATACCCTTGAACCAGTAGCAAATCAGATGTTTGATATTATCTTATCTAATCCACCTTATATTAGTGTTGATGAATGGGATGAAATGGATGAATCTGTTAGAAATTATGAACCTAAACTAGCGTTATTTGCTAAAAAGAATGGGCTGGCTATTTATGAAAAACTAGCAAAAGAAGCAACACAACTGCTGACAAGTGATGGAAAGATTTATTTAGAGATAGGGTATCAGCAAGGGGATAGTGTGGCACATATTTTTCAAGAGCACTTTCCTAAAAAAATAGTAGAAGTGGTAAAAGATATGTCAGGACATGACCGAATCGTTAAAGTTTACTAAAAGGAAGTGTAAAGATGGAGACTAAAGTATATCATCAAGATAAAATGAAAGAAGCAGCTGAAATTATTAAACAAGGGGGACTTATCTCGTTTCCGACTGAGACTGTCTATGGATTGGGAGCAGATGCGACCAATACAGAAGCGGTGAAAAAAGTCTATCTAGCTAAGGGACGTCCGAGTGATAACCCCTTGATTGTTCATGTGGACTCAAAAGAGATGGTAGAAGAATATGTTGAGGCTATTCCTGACAAAGCCATACAGTTGATGAAAACATTTTGGCCAGGGCCATTAACGCTTATTTTTAATTTAGCACAGGACAATGATTTATCAACCAGTGTAACAGCTAATTTAAATACAGCTGCTTTTAGAATGCCAAATAACCATGTCACACTGGAATTGATTCGTCAGTCAGGTACACCACTAGTCGGTCCAAGTGCTAATACATCAGGTAAGCCAAGTCCTACCACTGCCATTCATGTATTGAATGATTTGAGTGGAAAGATTGAAGGTGTATTAGACGATGGTGGATGTGAAGTTGGAATAGAATCAACCGTGTTAGATATGAGCAATCCTGATATGCCAACTATTTTAAGACCAGGAGCGATTACAAAAGAAGAAATAGAACAAGTTATCGGTGAAATAGCGATTGACACATACTTAGTCGATGAACAGAATGCACCAAAATCGCCAGGTATGAAGTACAAACATTATTCTCCTGATACACCAGTAATAATGATAGACAGTGAGCTAGATAACTGGGAAGAAGCGATTGAATACTATCAACAATTGGATAAAACAGTTGCTATTTTATCTAGCGGAGAAATAGCGGATCGTTTAGTGGATTATTCGGTATTTGCACTTTATATGCTATCAGAAAAAAAAGAGGTTAAATCTGCTATGCAGCATTTATTTGGTGGATTAAGAGCACTCGATGCTGAATTAACAGGGTATGATGGTGTGATTTTGGCAGAAGGATATCCAGAAGTAAGTCAAAACGCAGGTTATATGAATCGGTTAAAAAAAGCAGCAAATCAAACATTTTTTAGAAAATAAATAGTAATTATAAAGAAATATGGTACAATAGTATAAAAAATCGGGAGTGTGTTTGCATATGGATTATAAAAAAGAAGATGCTGTTTTGTGGGATGCTATAGCTAATGAAAAACAGAGACAACAAGAAACGATTGAGCTAATCGCTTCAGAAAATTTTGTATCAGAAGCTGTTATGGCAGCCCAAGGAAGTGTATTAACAAATAAGTATGCAGAAGGATATCCTGGACGCAGATATTATGGTGGGTGCGAATTTGTTGATGTGGTAGAGAATTTAGCGATTGATCGTGCGAAAGATTTATTCCAAGCTGATTTTGCTAATGTTCAGCCTCATTCAGGCTCACAAGCGAATACTGCCGCTTACCTGTCTTTAGTTGAAGACGGAGACACTGTTATGGGAATGGACTTAACAGCAGGAGGGCATTTAACACATGGTTCTCCAGTAAACTTTAGTGGTAAAACATATAACTTTGTGTCATATGGTGTAGATCCAGTGACAGAAGTTATCGACTATGAAGTGGTTAGAATTTTAGCAAGAAAACATCAGCCAAAACTGATTGTAGCTGGAGCAAGTGCATACTCTAGAGATATTGATTTCAAGAAATTTAGAGAAATAGCAGATAGTGTTGGAGCTAAATTAATGGTGGATATGGCTCATATTGCAGGACTTGTTGCAACAGGTCTACATCAAAATCCAGTTCCATATGCAGATATTGTCACGTCAACAACCCATAAAACATTAAGAGGCCCTAGAGGTGGACTTATCTTAACTAACTCACCAGAATTAGCTAAAAAAATAAATAGTGCTATTTTCCCAGGGATTCAAGGTGGCCCATTAGAGCATGTTATAGCAGGAAAAGCTGTGGCATTTAGAGAAGCACTATTACCTGAATTTAAAGATTATAGTAAACAAGTATTAGCAAATGCTAAGGCGATGGCTCGTGTAATTAATCAAACACCTGGAGCGCGTTTAATTAGTGGGGATACAGATAATCATTTATTATTAATAGACGTGACAGGATTTAAGTTAACTGGTAAAGAAGCAGAAGCTATTTTAGATAGTGTACATATTACAGTTAATAAAAATACCATTCCATTTGAGAGTCAAAGTCCATTTGTCACAAGTGGTATCCGTATAGGAACACCAGCTATTACAACTCGTGGATTTAAAGAAGAAGATGCTAAAAAAGTAGCTGAGTTAATTGTTGAAGCACTGACTTATCATGAAGAAGAAAGTGTGTTAGAGAAAATAAGAAAAGAAGTGGCAGAGTTATTAAATAACCATCCACTTTATAAATAAAATTTTTAGGGAATTGACTAGTCAATTCCCTTTTTTTCGGCTACAATAGATAAGAATAAAATTTAAAAGGAGAATCGCATTATGGGAAAATTTCAAGTGATAGATCATCCGTTAATCCAACACAAGTTAACAATTATCAGAGAAAAAAATTGTGGAACAAAGGTTTTCAGAGAAGTTGTTGATGAGATTGCTATGTTAATGGCTTATGAGGTGTCTCGTGATATGCCATTAGAAGACATTGAAATTGAAACACCAATGGGAACGTCAGTACAAAAAACGTTAACTGGTAAGAAAGTAGCGATTATCCCAATCTTAAGAGCAGGTATTGGAATGGTTGATGGTATGTTAGAATTAATACCAGCAGCTAAAGTTGGACATGTTGGTCTATATCGTGACCATGACACGTTAGAGCCAGTTGAATATTTTGTTAAATTACCAGCAGATATTGCTGAAAGACAACTATTTGTTGTAGACCCAATGTTAGCAACAGGTGGTTCAGCTATTATGGCAATTGATTTATTAAAACGTCGTGGGGCAACAAACATTAAATTTGTTTGTTTAGTATCAGCTCCAGAAGGTGTGAAAGCACTTCAAGAAGCTCATCCAGATGTTGATATTTATACTGCCGGCTTAGATGAAAAATTAAATGAAGAAGGTTACATTGTTCCTGGTTTAGGTGACGCTGGTGACCGTTTATTTGGTACTAAATAATAATAATGAGTAGTCAATCCCTTAGAGTTATTCTAGGGGATTTTTTGTGAATCATGACCTATCTTAACTTGTCAATAGCTAAAGACTATTAAAAAAACTATTAGATACCATAATATTCTGTAACTTGTAATCGATTACAAATCATTATAAATTAAACTTATATTTTGCGCGAATATAACAAAATAGATATAAGGGAGAAGGTTATGGAAAATATTGTGATTGCTAAAAGGATCAAACATCCTTTATTAAGTGGTATTGTATCCGTGATATTTTTAATTTTATTTGCATCTGTAGGATGGATTATTTGGTCAAATGTTTGGCAATTAGTGATTGGTCTTGTTGGTGGCGAGAGTGTTAATAATTTACCAGCAGAAATTCAAGGACATTTCTTTAAAGAATCAGTTGAGGGAACGTTTTTTTGGCTAGTGATTTCAACATGGGTTTGGTTTAGTTTGAATCTTGGGAATTATGGGAAACATACAAGAAATTTAACTCATTTGAAAACAGGCATTAGATACACATTAATGGCATTTTTAGTTGGTATCATTGGATTTAGTTTATTTGTGACTTTTTTAGGATTATGGTGGGAACCGTTTAGTTGGCAAGTATTGTTTAGACCAGAAAATGATGTACAAGCTCTTTTAGCAATAAAAGGCTGGTCAGCGATTAATTTTTTTGCCTTGTCGGTTATTTTAACACAGATACCACTGGTTAGCTTGTTTGGTAAATACCCATTTAGCCAATACAGTCAATCAAATTGGTCTATTTCGTTTGGAACACTATTTTTAGGATTATTTTTAGCTTTATTTAATTGGATTGTATTTATTGTTCCAAGTTTTTTCCAGTTACAAATTGATGGAGTAGCAATCACTCAAGTTCCTTTTGGTTCATGGTCAACAGCTATTGCTTGGTGTCAATTGTTTATTTTCTTTTTCTTATTGCCAGCAGAAGGAGCAGAAGGATATCCACAAAAGCTTTTTACAACGCGTCAACCTATTTCAGGATTGATTGGATTAGCTATTGCTGTGATTGGAGCGTTCATTATGCTACCAATACTTAGCCAGTTACTAACACCACTTGCGACAGAAGTTGGTATAGATCCAGATTTAGCAGTTGCATCATTCGTGTTAACGATTATTAATGTGTTGCTAACATGGCATCATCATTTTGATGATTATCCAAATAAAGAATTGGTTCCATCAGCATGGAAACGTATTGTTATTCAATTAATCATTGTGATAACTATTGGCTCAGTGTTAGGAATACTTTGGCTTAAAACACTTCATTTATGGCCTTTTGGAGGAAATCATTTAGGATTAGAGCATCCTATGTTAGGTATTCTAGGTGGTCAATTCGTTTACATGATGCCAATGCTATTTATGAATACTTTCTTTGATAAATGGCCAATGTCGTATTATAAAGAGAAATAATAGTTTAAAACCGTCAGACAGACGGTTTTTTTCTTTGTAAAAAATTACTTGATTAGACGTAGTAAAAATGCTAAACTTTATTTACTACGATAGATAAAGTAATTTTATGAGGTGGTTGAATGATTAGTAGCGACATTATTCGCGGATACAATGACCCTTTGATACTATCTCTTTTAATTGATGAAGATTCTTATGGTTATGAGATTTCCAAAAAAATTAAGGAACAGAGTAATCAAAAATACATTATTAAAGAAACAACTCTTTATTCAGCTTTTAATCGATTGAAAAAAAATGGCTATATTACATCATATCCAGGTAATGAGACATTTGGTAAAAAGCGAACGTACTATAAGATTACCCCAAAAGGGAAACAGTATTATTTGGAAAAAAAAGAAGAGTGGGCACTAACAAAAGAAGTCATTGATAACTTTTTAGGAGGAGAGCAAAATGAAAGTCATTGAAAATTATGTGGAAACAATGTTTGTTAATTTGCCATATACGGCAGAATTATTAGCAATCAAAGAAGATATTTTATTAAATATGAAAGAAAAATATTTAGAGCTTATAGAAGAAGGAAAAGCAGAAAATGAAGCATTGGGAACAGTTATTGCAGAGTTTGGTAGTATAGATGAACTATTAGATTCTTTAGAGATTTCAGTAGAAGAAGTGGATGATCAAGAGTATCATCAATTTGTTTCATCTAAATTACCCATTTTGTCTGAGTCAGTTATTACGAACTACCTTGAAACAAAGAGACTAACAGGTATGTTTATTGGGAGCGGTGTGGTGTCACTAGGTGTAGGTCTAAGTAGTTTTCTTTTCCTTATTAATCGAACTTCTCCTTCCATCCCTTTCTTTATCATAGGACTATGTATATTAGCTGCTATTAGCCTATTTATTATTGGTGGAATGAAACTATCCGTATTTAATTACTTGAAAAAGGGATTTATTCTAAATTCTGAGGATCGAGTATTGCTAGAGCAAGCTAAATTTGACTATCACCGTTCATTTGTTTTATCAATGGTTTTAGGTGTAGGGTTATCTATGTTATCTATCTTTTCTGTTATTTTTAGTTTGTTTTGGGGATTTGGGGAAGATATTGGTTTAAGCTCATTAATACTAATTGCTTCAGTGGCTTGTTTCTTTTTTATCTATGCTGGAAATATTCAAGGAAGTTATACCTTTTTATTAGAGAATGGCTTAGAGGAAAGTACCTCAGATAAGGACTATGAACGTCATCAGTTTTTACAACGGTTTGAATCATTATACTGGTTAGTGATTTTATTAATCTTTTTTGGTTGGGGCTTTTTCTTTGAAGGATGGTTCATTTGTTGGATTGTTTTCCCAATTGGTGGTGTTCTACAAGATACATTAAGTCATAAAATATAAAAAATGGTTACATCATGACTAAGTGATGTAACCATTTTTTTAGAAGGTTTTAGCTAATTCTTTTGTGTTTTCAATAATAGATGCCAAGATGTCATCTGCTTTGTCTGGTTGATAGTCTAATCCCTCAATGATAATAGAATCTGTTTCTTCTACGCCAACAAAGTTAAAGATTTCTTTGACATATTTAGAAGAAGTATCTTCACCAGAGTGAATGCCCCCACTTGCTTGAATGTGCAACATTTTTTTCCCTGGAACCAAGGGTATTTTACCAGTTTCAGTGTATTTAAACGTCTTGCCTGCAACAACTATGGTATCAATCCATGCTTTTAATTTAGTTGGAATATTTAAATTCCATAAAGGATTAGCTACGATAATTTTATCTGAATTCAGAAATTGTTCAGTCAATTCAGAAAAACGTTCAATTTTTTTGGCTTGTTCTTCCGTAATTTCTTTTCCTTCTCTTAAATTAGTCCAACCAGTTAAGATATCTTTGTCAATTTCTGGTATGAAATCATCGTAAACATCAACGAATTCAACCATATCTGTTGGGTGACTTTCTTTGTAAGATGTCAAAAAGGCATCTAATACTTTAAGGGTACGTGAATCATCCGTTGTTAATGGGTGTGCTTTAATAACTAATACATTTGACATAATCATTTCCTCAATTCATTTATATTTTACTTATTATTTATCAGTAATTATAAATATAAAGTATTTTGTGAAAAATAGCAAAGTTTTTTTATTTATACTATAAATAAACACTTAATACTGTATTAGTTTTTATAATAGAAGGCGTAAGAAAAAGTGATTTGAAACCACTTACAATAACAAGTACTATTATAACAGTAAGAACGTCAAAAAGTTTGATAAAAGAAAGAGGATGACTATGACATTAATTAATGAGTTATTAGGAATAAAATACCCAATTATTCAAGGAGCAATGGCCAAAATATCGACATCAGAATTAGTTAGTGCCGTATCAGAAGCAGGAGGACTTGGTGTTATTGCTTCTGGTGGTATGACAACAGAACAAGTAAGAGAAGAAGTCCGAAAAACGCAAAAACTAACGGATAAGCCATTTGCGGTTAATGTGATGTTGATGATGGAAAACCGAGATGACATTATTGATGTGGTGATTGAAGAAGGTGTTAAAATTATTACTTCAGGTGCAGGAACACCAAAACCATATATGAAACGTTTAAAAGAAGCAGGTGTTATTGTCATGCCTGTTGTTCCCAATGTTGACATTGCCTTAAAGATGGAAAAATTAGGAGCGGATGCTGTGATTGTTGAAGGGATGGAAGCAGGAGGACATATTGGAGAAGTTTGTACATTTCCACTAGTGTCTGCGGCAACACAAGCATTGAGTATTCCAGTTGTGGCTGCAGGAGGGTTATCAAATGGGCAGTCATTGGCTGCAGCATTAGCATTAGGTGCAAAGGGGGTTCAGATGGGAACAGTTTACTTAGCAACAAAAGAGTGCCCAGTCTCAGATGCGTATAAAGAACAAATCCTTTTATCTAATGAAACATCAACCGTTGTGACAGGACGAAAAAATGGGGCCCCTGTAAGAAACATCCGCAACGAGATGACAAGTCACTATTTAGAATTAGAGGCTAAGGAAGTATCAAGAGATGAATTAGAAGCTTTAACCATAGGCTCTTTATATAAGGCTGTTAAGGAAGGTGACATGGTGAATGGTTCGGTGATGGCTGGACAAATTATTGGGACAATTTCGACAATAAAAACAGTTCAAGAATTACATGATGAGATTCTAGAGCAGTATAGAAAAGTATCACTGCCTAAAATATAGATAGAGAGGACGACTTATGTGAGTCGTCTTTTTTGTTTTAATAATGTGGTTTTATTATCTGAAATATGATAAATTATAATCAATGATGAGACTTATTTGGAGGAGTTAACAATGGAAAACACAATGAATTATCTAAAGAAACTAATGTTTTCTTTGTTATTAGTGTTACTTTGTGTGACATTATTAGGTTGCAAGAAAACTAATAATGCATACGAACAATCCATTTCTGAAGCAAAAAAAGCGATATCTGATCAACATTTCGATTTAGCAGATATTTTTTTAGATGAAGCTTTAGTAGAACAACCAGATAGTGAGGAAGCAAAAATTTATCAAACACAGTTAAAAAAATATTTAAAAGCTTTAGAATTAAAAGAAAATAAGGAAAAAGAACAATCTATTATTAAGCTACTAGATGACGTTATTGAGGAGGTTAATGGCTCTCAAACCTTGATTGATTATGCGAAAGAAGAAAAACAAGTGATATTAAGTGCGAGTGATAGCGAGTCAGAAGAAGAATTTCCAGATGTAGAAGTTGCTTTGGGTGAAACAAAAAAAGATTTATGGAGCCAAGAACAATCTGAGGAACTAGATGCGTTTGTAGCAAGTTGGGGCAAGCAGATGAACCAAACTTATGAAGCATATGATGACAAGAAATCAGTCGATTTGTATGGGATAAATGTCCCGCAAGTTATTTTAGATAATAGCTGGAAGATGGTAGTAAATGATAAACCAGTATCTGTTGAATGGTCTACATCAGGTATTGGAAAAACACCTTATCAACTAGTGGCAGTGTACTCTGATGCAGATTATCAGCCAAATTTAGAAAAGCATGTGTACTTTTTTGTATTGGTAGACAATGAACCAAAAGTATTTGTGACACAACAAAATCAAGGAAATCCTCAAAATTACTTATATTTTGATGAAACACAAAATGTTGACCTATTACAAGCTTTTCGACAGATTGCTAAACAAGAGGAGTATTCGTTTTAAAATGAAATTTCAGAACATGCGTCTTTCTAGAGCAGTGTTCTGTTTTTTTATTTTTTATTTGTTATACTTTAGAAGAAGGGGTGGACAAATGATATCGTTAGACTATTACTTAAATTCAGGGACAACAACGGTTTCTAATTTATTATTTAAATATTATAAAAAAGTTGGGATGACTGATTCTGAAATGCTATTTTATTTACAGTTATTGCAGTCTAGCCAGCAAGGAAATGAGTTTCCGACAATGGATATGATAACGAAACATATGAATATAACAAACGAAATAGGTTATCAACTGGTTCAACAATTAATGACAAAGGGAATATTAGCGATTGAAACGAGTCGAAATGAGTTTGGAAAAACGGAGGACCGGTATGATTTAACGCCGATATATGAAAAAATAGAAAATGTAATCAATCAAGAAGTTGTTCAAACAACGGAAAAAATCGAAGAAGATAAAAAAGCCAATTTGTTTAACAAGTTTGAACAAGAATTTGGTAGAGCTTTATCACCAATTGAACTTGAAACAATTCAACAGTGGCTTAACGAGGATAAATATTCAGTTGAATTAATTGAATTGGCTCTTCGTGAAGCAATACTAAATCAAGCGTATAGTTTAAAGTATATGGATCGAATTTTATTGAATTGGGAAAGAAAAAACTTACATTCTAAACAGGCGATACAAACAGATCAGAAGCAACGTTTGAAAGAAATCGATGAAAAGAATCATACGTCAAACGAGGAAGATTTACCAGAAATACCAATGTATAACTGGCTAAATCCACATGATAAATAGGAGAAGATATGTTATCTAAAAAAAGAACGATGGAAGCCATTGATTTGATGAAAGAGCTTTATCCAAATGCTAAAGGGGAATTAAATCACGATACCCCATTTCAGTACCTGATTGCAGTGATATTAAGTGCTCAAGCAACAGATGTGTCAGTAAATAAAGCGACACCTTTTTTATTTGAGGCATACCCAACAGCAAGTGATTTAGCTAAAGCACCGCTAGAAGATGTGATGATGCGTATTAAAACAATCGGCCTTTATAAAACAAAAGCAAAAAATATTATAAAAACCTCCCAAATGCTAGTTGATAAATTTGATGGAGAAGTTCCTCGAACAAAGAAAGAATTAATGAGTTTACCAGGAGTGGGAAGAAAAACAGCCAATGTGGTGGCTGGAGATATGTTTAATGTGCCTTCTATAGCGGTTGACACACATGTGGAACGAGTTAGTAAACGATTAAGAATTTGTAAGCAATCTGCCACAGTTGATGAAGTGGAAGAAACGTTAATGAAAAAAATTCCTGAAGAACGTTGGGTAGATACACACCATACGATGATTTTATTTGGTCGCTACCACTGTACTGCTCGTAAACCAAAATGTGAGGGATGCTTATTACTCGATTTATGTGCTGAAGGACAAAAAAATTTAAATAAAAAATGACAAAAAGATACCTCCTGTAAAGCAGTTTTAAAGCTTACAGGAGGTATCTTTTTAATCATCTTTAGTTTTCTTGTCACTACCACGGGGCTGGGATGTCCGAGGAGGATTATTTCCATTAACGTTTACTCCACCCGTTCCCCCTTGAGTATTATTATTGTTGTTATTAGTTTGATTGTTCTGGTTATTGTCTGTTGTTGGTTTTTCTTGTGTGATTTCTGTTTTTTCTTCTTCTTTTTCTGCGTTGCTTTCTTCTTTACTTTCAGAAGGAGTTGTAACAGTATGCTCTTCTACTTCATAGTAATTATAGTAAGTAGTAGTAGATTGAGATTGATAAGGTTGATAAGACTGTTTAGTATGTCCTTTTATGTAAACTTCATTCCCAATTCGAACCACATTAGATGGTTGTTTCCAGTCAGTCGGTTCAATATTTTGATAAAGATAGGACATGAATTCTCTGTAGATATCCATCGCTAATTGTTGATTATACAATGTGACTGGTTGGTAATAGTCATCATACCCAGTCCATACAGCTAAAGAATATTTTGGTGTGTAACCAACAAATGTAATATCTGGACTTCCTTCACCTTTTACTTTGTATAATACATCATCATCGTAGTTACTTGTTCCAGTTTTTCCTGCTTGAACAATCCCGTTAATTTGTGCAGGATTACCCGTTCCGCGGTTAATAACATCTTTTAGCATATCAGTAATGATAAAAGCAGTAGATTCTTTCATTGCTCGTTTTCCTTTTGATTCAAAAGATTCTTCTGTTCCATCAGCATAAACAACTTTATTAACATAGCTTGGTTCATAATAAACGCCACCATTAGCAAATGCAGCATAGGATGCGGCTAGTTTTTCAGAAGAAGACTCAAAGCCAATCGCCGTTCCTTCATAAACATCATTGGTTAAACCTAAATTTGAGATAAACTCTTTTGATTTATCATCTCCAACTTCTTTTAATGCTTTTAAAGCAGGAATATTTCTAGAGTCGACAAGAGATTCTCTCATAGTTAAGTTTCCACGATAAGAACGATCATAGTTGTAAACGTCTGTTCCATCTGAGTATTTGTATGGCATATCAGCATAAATTTGGCCTGAACCATAATTTAAATCTTCAATTGTAGGAGCATAAGCGACTAATGGTTTAGCCGTTGAACCAATATTTCGTTTAGCAGAAACGGCTTTGTTATCATTTAAAGCACCGTCGCCTATTTTACGACCACCAATTTGTGCCCGAACATCACCATTTTTTACATCAATTAATGTAGCCGTTGCTTGAAACTTATCATCTGGGAAGTTAATGGCTGTTTCGTCACTGTTAACAAGATTATATAAATATGTTTGAGCATCTAAATCCATATTTGTATAAATATCTAATCCGTCAGTATAAACGTTTTTCTTGGTCTTTGCTTGGACTTCATCGATAACTTGCTTAACATAGTTATCTGTAATAACTTGCGTAGTTGAATCTTTTTTCAATGGAACTAATCCATCTTCTACTTTTGTATTTTTCGCTTCATCATATTCTTTTTGAGAAATCACTTGATCTTTTAACATTTCACTTAAGACTAAATTACGTCTTTTGGTTGCAAGATCAGGATGAGTATATGGGTCATAATCAATTGGAGCTTGAGGCATACCAGCTAGTAAAGCATACTGAGCGAGAGATAATTCATCAAGATTTTTATTGAAGTAGGTTTCAGCAGCTGTTTGCATGCCGTACACACCATTTGCCATATAGACTCTATTGATATAATAGGTCAAAATTTCATCTTTTGATTTCTTTTTCTCTAATTCAACAGAAAGCCAAGCTTCTTGTGCTTTACGTTTGATTGTTTGGTCTTCTTTTTTAGTTGAGAAAAAAGATAGTTTAATTAATTGTTGTGTGAGGGTACTACCACCTTGACGACTGGTTCCTTTTAAGTTTGAGACCGCAGCCCCAGCAATACGAATAGGGTCGACACCTATATGTTTTTCAAATCGTTTATCTTCGATTGAGATGATTGCTTGTTTTAGCATTGGTGGAATTTGATTAGGCTCTATGGTTTCACGTTTTTTCTCACCAATTTCTAAAATCATATCGCCATTCATCGCATAAATTTTTGATGAGCGAGTATCCTCTAATTTTTTATAGTCAAGGGTTGGGGCATCCTTAGCATAGTAAAAGAACAATCCTGCCCCAGCAATAACCGGTATTATGATTAGAGTGAGTACGACAGCTAGGAAAATAAGTATCCCTTTTTTTACACTTCTTTTTTTCTTTTGTTTAGGGTGCTTTTTCCCGTTAGAACTATTTTTCATAAATAGAATCTCCTTTTGATATATAGTGATCAATGATTGAAAGGTAAGGGACAACTGGTGCAACACCTAATTGTATTTCATACCCACAGTCTTCTATCATTTTTAATGGAATGGACTTGCGTTTGTTTTCTTTATTCTCCCAATAATCAATCACATGGGTTGCTGAAAGAAAAAAACATCGCTGCAACGAAGAAAACCAAATTAGGACAAAGACAATCCCTTGCTGATTAATGCACTGTTTCATATGATTAATCTGATGTTCATGGAAGTTATGAAGGGGAAAAGAGGTTTTATTTTTGGTCTCTTTTGCTTCAAAATCTAGATAATTTCCTTTGTAGATGCCATTATAGTCTGTTGTAGAAGCTTCTTTAAAATAGGCTTCGGTGATAACAGCAGCACTTCTTTTAGGATAGTTAACATGAACAATTTGTACAGGGGTTGGTTTTTTGTGAACGACTGCAATTTCTTTAGATAAATAATATAAATTACTTTGATTGATGAGTTCTTCAAAAGACATTCCACGATTTGAAAAAGAATGTTGTTTCTTTTTTTGTGTTGGTGTCTCTTTTTGATATTTCTTTGAAATACCATTTGGATAATTAATAGCCAAAAATACCACACTCCTTCCTTCATTATATCAAACCTTGAAATACAATGAAAAGAAAAAAGAAGAATCTTATCTGAATGTTCAACAAATTAGTTAAAATTTTAATATTTTTATTAAAACAGTTGTGTTACAATATAAAACTGATTATAGTATAATATGGAGGGCAACATATATCTATTCTTTTTTATTGATATGTGTTATATAGAACTCAGTGAGATAGAAATTGTTTAAAAATGACATAATGATGAGGTGTAACAAATGACTAAATTAAATTTATCAGCAAAAGATATTTTACAAAAAGAATTTAAGTCAAAAGTTCGTGGTTATGACCCAGTTGAAGTCGACGAATTTTTGGATACAATTATTAAAGATTATGAAACTTACAATCAAGAATTATTAGCATTGAAAGAAGAAAATCATCGCTTGGTGAATAAAGTGGATCAGTTAACACAAAGCCAAGCAACATTATCACGTATGAAACAAGATGTACCAAATCCTACTTCTGTGACAAATTTTGATATATTAAAACGTTTGTCTAATTTAGAAAAAGAAGTGTTTGGTAAAAAATTAGAGCAACCATCTAATTCTGATTCTGTTAACGTGAATGAGCAAGCGCGTGCGTCTTTATCTTCGGCAGCTCAAAAAGTGTTAAATAATGATGACTTAGGTGCAACACGTCGTTATTAAAAATATAATAAATTGTAATTTTCGGATAATCGCAGTTTACGTTACGTAAGGTGAGGAAAGTCCATGCTCGCACAGACTGAGATGTTTGTAGTGTTCGTGCTTAATGAAACCATAAATTAAGGTACTTCTTTTTAAGAGGTAACGGCAGGAAAAATAGCTAAGGCTTATGCTATGCTAAAGTATCCTTGAAAGTGCCACAGTGACGAAGTGATTTTAGAAATAAAATCAGTGGAACGGGTAAACCCCTCGAGCGAGCAACCCAAACAATGGTAGGGGCACCTGTCTCAAGGAATTGAACTTAGAGATGGGACAGAATAGATTCTGTAGACAGATGATTATCGTTGATTATTGTACCTGGCAGTAATCAATACAGAACATGGCTTATAGAAAATTACAACATCAGGGTGCCTTCCAGTTTGATGGAAGGCTTTTTTTCTAAAATAAAAGTTAATTGGAGTTACAACAAATGAAAAAATATAAATTAATTGCAACAGCAGCAAGTGGGATTGAAGCCCTTGTTGGTCGTGAACTAAGAGATATGGGGATAGAGTGTGACGTTGAAAATGGGAAAGCGATTTTTTACGGAGACATTGAAACGATTGGTCGAGCAAATTTATGGTTAAGAACAGCAGATAGAATTAAAATTGTTATTGGTGAGTTTGAAGCCAAAACATTTGAGTCGTTATTTGATCAAGTAAAAGAGTTACCTTGGGAAGACTTTTTACCAATGGATGCCAATTTTCCAGTATCTGGTAAATCGATTAAGTCGACATTATTTAGTGTGTCGGATTGTCAAGCCTTAACTAAAAAAGCAATTGTTAACCGTTTGAGTGAGTATTATTCACGATATGGTCGGTTGCCTGAAACAGGAGCTCAATTTCCAATTGAGGTAGCACTGTTAAAAGATAAAGTCACGTTAACACTTGATACGACAGGTCCAAGTTTGTTTAAACGTGGTTACCGTTTGGAAAAAGGTGGCGCACCATTAAAAGAAAATATGGCAGCAGCGATTATTTCTCTTACAACGTGGCGTAAAGATAGACCGTTTTATGATCCAGTTTGTGGGTCGGGAACATTTTGTATCGAGGCAGCATTGATTGGTCGAAATATGGCACCTGGCTTTAACCGTGAGTTTTTATTTGAAACATGGCCATGGGTAGATGAGTCAGTGATGGAAACATTACGTGCTGAAGCGGATGCACAAGTTGATTATGAAACAGAATTAGATATTTTAGGAACAGACATTGATCCTAAAATGATTGAGATTGCAAAGAAAAACGCAGAAGAAATTGGTTTGGGAGAAGATATTACATTTAAACAAATGCAATTGCGTGATTTTACAACCGATAAAGAGTATGGTGTGATTGTAGCAAATCCGCCATATGGTGAACGTTTAGGTGAAGAAGATGCTGTAAGAGAATTATATAAACAAATGGGTGACGTGTATCGTCCACTTAAAACATGGAGTAAATATATCTTAACAAGTGACTTACAGTTTGAAAGCTTTTACGGAGCAAAAGCAACGAAAAAACGTAAACTCTATAATGGGGCACTTAGAACAGACTTATTCCAATATTGGGGAACACGTCCACCAAGAAAGCCAAAAAATGAAGGAGCAAACTAATATGAGTCAAGAACAAGAATTTTTAGCTTATTTAAAAGAAATTGCCTTATTAAATGAAGCAGTTGGTTTAGCTGAATGGGATAGTCAAACAGGCATGCCTGAAAAGGGAGCTGAATACAGAGCAGAAATGTCTAGTTATTTAGCAGGAATGGCATTTGATAAATCAACTAATGAAACAATGAGAAAGTATATGGAATATTTTTCAGACCATCCAGATGAGTTATCTGATTTTGGTAAGCAAGTATTTGCAAAAGCAAAAGAAAATTATGATTTAAATAATAATATTCCGGCAAATCGTTTTCAAGAATACTCACGTCTATTGTCAAATGCTCATAGTGTTTGGGTATCAGCTCGTGAAAAACAAGACTTTTCAATATTTGAACCGATTTTAACTGATATTGTGGCGATGACAAAAGAGTTTATCCCGTTATGGCGTAAAGACGAAGCAACAGATTATGATGTTTTATTAAATCAGTATGAGCCTGGTATTACAGTAGCTGTGTTAGATGATGTATTTAATCAAGTCAAAGAAGGCATCATGTCAATTCGTAAAGAATTAGAAGAAAAAGGGACAGCTCCTAATACTGATTTTATTCATCGTACAGTGCCAAAAGAAATCCAAAAAGAATTTGTGACACAAGTTGTGGAGCAATTAGGTTATGATTTTTCAAGAGGACGTTTAGATGACACAGTTCATCCGTTTATGTTGAACTTAAACCGTAATGATGCTCGTATTACAACACGTTGGGATGACAATGATTTTATTATGGCAACGTTAGGTGTTATACATGAAGCAGGTCATGGTATGTATGAACAAAATGTGGATGCCAAATTTGACTACACACCACTTGCAGGTGGAACGTCTATGGGAATTCATGAATCTCAATCATTATTTAATGAGATTATTGTTGGAGGAAGTCAAGCATTTTGGTATAAACAGTTTGAGTTATTAAAACAATTAACAGGTGATACCTTTACAGATGTTTCGACTGAAGATTTTTACAAAGGACTAAAATTAACGCAACCAAGCTTGGTTAGAATTGAGTCTGATTCGCTAACATACCCATTACATATCATTATTCGTTATGAAATTGAAAAAATGCTTTTCAATGGCGACTTAGAGGTTAAAGATTTACCTAAAGTATGGAATGATAAATATGAAGAGTATTTAGGTGTTCGTCCTGAAAATGATACAGAGGGTGTGTTACAAGATGTTCATTGGGCAGGAGGAAGTTTTGGTTATTTCCCATCTTATGCATTAGGATACATGTATGCAGCACAACTTTATCATGCTATGAATAAAGATATTGATGTAGAAAAAGTGTTAGCAAGTGATGATTATTCATCAATTAGAGAGTGGTTAACAGAACATATCCATCAATATGGCAGTTCAAAAAAACCAACAGAACTAATAGTTGAAGCAACAGGGGAAGAGTTAAACCCACAATATTTGATTGATTACATGCGTGAGTTATATTTCAACGTATATGAGATTAAAGCATAAATTCTTAAAAGTTACAGATGATTCTGTAACTTTTTTTGTTGAGAAAGTATATAGCAAAGGTTACAATAGGTCAATATGATTAGTTAGAGGAGAACATATTACATGGAAAGTCAAAAAAAAGGGTTAAAAAGGTTTAATACTGTCCAATTTATCACCCTTATGTTTTTAATCATTATTTTTATTGGGTCTTTTTTATTGTTTTTGCCAATCAGTCATCAAGCTGGGAAGCAATTAAGTTATATTGATGCTTTATTTGTTGCCACATCGTCAGTTTGCGTGACAGGTTTAACTCCTATCAATATCTCACAAGTACTTAGTCCATTTGGGAAAGTTATCATGATGATATTAATTGAAATCGGTGGGTTAGGGTTTATGTCGATTGCTTTAATTGTGGCAATGATGTTTCGAAAAAGAGTATCGTTACAATCACGTCTAGTTATTAAAGAGATGCTTAATTTAAATAACCAGGGTGGTGTAGTGAAGTTACTGAAATTTGTGGTAAGATTTTCAGTTGGTGTGCAATTATTGGGTGCTATCTTATTAGGTTTTCAATTTATACCAGAATACGGGATGAAACGTGGCTTGTTTTATAGTGTGTTCCATGCTATCTCAGCTTTTTGTAATGCAGGGTTTGATTTATTTGGTGATAGTTTATTAAGTTATCAACAGAATCCTTATGTTTTATTAGTTATTTCTGGATTGATTATCTCGGGTGGATTTGGTTTTATTGTATGGTATGACCTAATTCACTGGCAAGATCATCGTCGTCTATCTTTGCATACAAAAATTGCTTTGACAGTGACTTTAAGTTTATTAATTGGTGGAACAGTCTTGTTTGTCATTACAGATAGATTTTATGAAATGTCAGTTTTTAAACAATTAACTAATTCGTTCTTTTTAAGCGTGACACCTCGTACAGCAGGATTTGCTTCCATTGATTATGGCTCAATGAGTTATGCTGGATTGATTTTAACAATTGTTTTAATGTTTATTGGTGGAACATCTGGCTCAACTGCTGGGGGAATTAAGACAACTACATTAGGAGTCCTTTTGATTCAATTAGTCAGCACGCTAAAGGGTCGCGATGAAGCAGAGTGGCAAGAGCGTTCTATTCCACGAAATATTGTGATGAAATCTTTTGTTTTATTTTTCTTTGCAAGTTTATTGTGTTTACTTAGTGCATTAGTATTATCTATGACAGAATATAGTCCGCAACATTCTGGTATAGAGTATGTCTTATTTGAAGTAGTTTCAGCATTTGCGACTGTTGGCTTAACGATGGGATTAACACCGCATTTGACTATATTTGGCAAATTGCTTATCATGTGTTTGATGTTTATTGGGCGAGTAGGACTTTATACAGTCATGTACGCCTTATTGAGAAAAGAATTAAAAGATATGGGGAATAAATTTAATTATCCAAAAGAAACTGTTTTGATAGGTTAGAAATGAACGTCTTTTTTAAGAAAATTATTTTTGAAAATTTTCAAAATTTAATTTAAATTTTTGTGTGTTATGTATTATAATGAGCATATTAAAAATAAAGGAGAATGTGACATGCTAGATGAAAAGACATTAACTATTGTAAAAACACATCCAGGATTTATTGCGGCAATGGATCAGGGTGATTTGAGTACTCCAGGTGCTTTGAGACAGTATGGTGTGCCAGATGAAACGTACCAAACATCTGAAGAAATGCATAATATTATTCATGATATGCGCACACGTATGATTATTAGTGATGAGTTTTCGTCAAAATATGTATTAGGTGTTATTTTATACAAAGATGCGTTAGAGAGAACCATCTTTTCAGAACCGATGCCAAACTATTTGTGGGATAAAAAAGGCATGTTACCGTTCTTGAAAATTGATCAAGGATTAGCACCAATTAGAAATGGTGTTCAATTGATGGAGGAGTTAACAGAGTTTGATGAGTTGGTGGAAAAAGCAAAAGACTTTCCATTTATTGGGTTTAAATACCGTTCATTGATTTGTTCAGCTAACAAAGAGGGCATTAAGCAACTAGTCAAACAACAATTTGATTTAGCAGAAAAAGTGTATGATTTAGGTTACTTACCAATGTTAGAGCCTGATATTGAGTTACATATTCCAGACAAAAAGCAAGCGGAAATTTATTTAAAAGAAGCATTAAACGAGGAATTAAGTCAACTAGATAGTGACGTAAAAATCATGTTGAAATTGACGTTACCGACAGAAGCAGATTTTTATCATGATTTATTAGATTATCCAAATATTGTAAGAATGTTGGCTTCTTCAAGTGGTTTAAGACAAACAGAAGCAGATAAAAAATTAAGTGAAAATCATGATATGATTGCAAGTTTTTCAAGAGCATTAACAGAAGGACTAAGTTATCAAGAAAGTGATTTAGAGTTTGATTTTCATTTAAGACAAACACTTCATGCGATATTTAATGCATCAAATACATAAAAAGTAAAGAGTGACCATCTGAGACAGGCAGATGGTCTTTTTATAGCAAAGATTAGGAGAGAGTTATGAAAACATTAGTGGTTATCGCCCATCCCAATTCACATGAATCTGGGGTGCAATCATTTTTAAAAGAAAGTTGTGCTTCTTTATCATCGGTTGAAATATACGATATACAAGAGGAATTAAGTACTTTTGATTTAGTCAAAACACAGGAATTATTAAAAAAGCAAGACAGGATTATTTTTCAATTTCCAATGTACTGGTATGCAGCACCAGATATTTTATACAAATGGCTAGAAAAAGTACTAACTACTTCATTATATAGGGACGCTCTGAAAGATAAAGAGTTGGGCATTGTGATTAATATGGGGCAAAAGCTATCTTCTTTTCAAGCAGGTGCATCAGAACATTTTACCATTTCAGAGTTATTGAGACCTTTTCAGGCAATTGCTTACAAGTGTCAAATGACTTATTTAACACCTTTTCCAATTGCACTATTTTCTTATTTAAAAGAAAATGATAAAAAACAATTATTAATTAACTATCAGCATTATTTGACAAAAGAAAAGGATAGTCGCTTTTCTGTTAGAGAAAATTGGGCTATCAAGCGATTAGTTGAATTAGAACAAAAGCAAGTCATTAAAGATAAAGAAAATCGATTATCATCAATACGGGATGCATTAGAAGAAAATCGTTTAGAGTTAGATAGCTTATTGATGACATTGGAAGAGATGAGGGATGAGTAGTGCAAGAAAAAGAATGGGTATTAAATGAATTATCTTTATTAAAAAAAGAAACTCAAACATATGAGGTGAGTGCTTTTTTAAATGAGTTAGAAGATATTTTAAGCGAACAATATAAACGAATTGAACAAGCAAAAGCTGAGCTAGATGGATTATTATGGAGTCCAAATGAGTGGTAGTATTTATCTTTTAGACTAAATTTGTTATAGTAAAGAAAAACACATTTAATAGGAGAACCAATGAAAAATGTAAAATACTTAATACTACTTCTATTTTTAGTTGGCCTAAGTGGTTGTGGAGATAAAAAAAGTGAAACAAAAGAAACAACTGAAAGTACAGTCGGTATGGTGATTAAAGACAAAAAAGGGAAACGTAGTACCGTTGTGAATAATATGCTAGTAGGGCATTCTAAGATTAGTTTCAACAATGAAAAATACGATATACTGTCTGAAGGGAAATTTAACCAACAAACATTATGGGGAACATTTCAACAAGAAAATAATCGAAATACCTATATTCAAATAGATGCTTTTGATAATACTCAAAAAATGTATGGTGATATATCAGGTTATGTGTTAGATGGCATTAAGTGGGGAGAAGAAGAACCAGTCCAATATTTAGGGGTGATGGAAGAAGCGCTTCAGCCGTCTAAGGATAAGAAAACCTTAATGTATAAAGCACGTACAGGTGATATTATTTTTTCAGTTACCATGTTTGGTAAAGATAAATTAACGAATAAAGAAATACTAGATTTAAAAGAAATTGCTAAAAGTATAAAAATCGAGTACGTAGCAGATCAAATGACGTCTTTAAGCGGTGAATAATTTCATCGCTTTTTTATATTTTTTTGGAAAAAATTCAAAAATAACCTTATTAAAAAAAACGTAAGTTTGGTAAACTATAAGATGTAGCATATTAAATGATTTTTTTAGGAGGAAATACAATGGATACATTAGTGAATTTTAGAGATTTAGGTGGAATTGTGACCTTAGATAATAAAAAAGTGGTGAATCATCAATTTTTAAGAAGTGGTGAAGTAGTCCATATTTCAACAGAAGATAAAGAAGAATTAGTTAACACATACAATTTAAAAAAAATTGTTGATTTTAGAGGGGACACTGAAGTTAGCCAAAGTCCTGATGACACCATAACAGGTGTATCCTATGAGCATATTGATATTTTAGGTGAAACAGCTAATCAAGGTGCGAGTTTAGAAGAATTATTAAATCCTAAATATGATCCAAAACAAGCGATGATGACAATTTATGAAGAACTTGTTTTATCAAAAGACGCACAAAAAGGCTATTCTAAATTTTTAAGAGATTTTTTGACTGAACCAAATGAAGCCACATTGTTCCATTGTTTTGCCGGAAAAGACCGAACAGGATTTGCTGCTGCGTTGATTTTATCTAGTTTAAATGTATCAAAAGAGGCGATAGATGAGGATTATTTGAAAACAAATGAATCTAGAAAAGCAGCCAACGATGTGATTTTAAATGAAATGAAGGAAAAAGGAGCATCAACTAAACAACTGGATAATATGTTAGTCATGTTAACGGTTGATAAAGATTATCTTGATTATGCCTTTGATTTAATTAACCAACATTTTGGTAGTTTAGAAAGCTATTTTACAGATATTTTAAAACTTCCAACAACTTTTTCTAAAGATATGCAAAAATTATATACAATCTAACAAAAGGAAATCATTCGTGATTTCCTTTTTCTAATGTAATAAGCGATTGTTTAATCCTTAAGCCAAATTCAGATGTCCCAAAGTATCCTGTTAGTTGACCAGATTGACTGATGACTCGGTGACAGGGAATGATTATCGGGATAGGATTTTTTTTACAAGCTTGTCCGACAGCTTGATAGGCTTTTGGTTGATTTATTTTTCTGGCGATATCTTTGTAGCTACATGTTTGACCATAAGGGATATCCAACAAGGCACGCCAAACGTTTTGTTGAAAAGATGTTCCTATACTTAAGTCTAGTGGTACAGTAAATTGTTCTCTTTGATGTGATAAATATTCTTGTAGTTCCTTTAAACATTGGCTAATCGTCGAATCAGTCGGTTTAGTGGTATTGATTACATCCAAGGGATCAATAAAATGAATATGAGATATCTTTTGGTCTGTTTGTTCGATATCTAAAAAAAGATGGTTAATGTTATAGGTCAATGGAATCGACTCCTTTGTTTATCATAATACCCAATTTTAATGAGATATGATAGTATAAAAGATATGAGAAGGGACGTTAATCATGAAAGAAACCATTCACTTACTACATACAAATGATATACATTCACATATAGAGAAATGGCCTAAAATTAGGCGTTGGCTAAATGAAGAGACAAAAAAATATGAAAATCAAGGCAATAATGTTTTTAGATTTGATGTGGGAGATTTTCTGGATAGAGTGCATCCTCTAACCGAAGCAACAGATGGCACAGCAAATGTTACCTTGATGAATCAAGTTCATTATGATGCTGTAACGATTGGAAATAATGAGGGAATTACTAATAGCCAACCTGTACTAAATCATTTATATGAACAAGCAAATTTTCCGGTAGTCTTAAGTAATTTAAAGGATAAATCAACCAACGATTATCCAACTTGGGCAAAACCATATACGATGATAGAAACAACGCATCAGATGAAAATAGGTGTATTTGGATTAACCGCACCAATGGCATTAAGTTATGATCCGTTCGGGTGGCACGTTATTGATCCATTTGTAGCAGCCAAACAAATGATTGATGAGCTTTCGGAAAAAACGGATGCGATTATTTTATTATCTCATTTAGGTATTAATGATGATAAAAAGATGGCTAATCTTTACCCACAAATTGACATTATTTTAGGCTCACACACACATCACTTATTACCGACAGGATTAATCGAAAACGGTGTATTATTATGTGCTGCAGGTAAATTTGGTGAATATGTAGGAGATGTATCACTTGAATGTCTTAATAAAAAAATCATAAAAAAAACAGCGAAAACGATTGATATAAAGTTGTTATCACAAGATATTGCTGATATAAATGAAATTACTAGCTATAAAAATCAAGGAGACAAGTTATTAGAGGGTAGACATGTGGCTAACGTAACCAGTAAATTAAACAAAACAGATTATTTGATTACAACAACATTAAGTGCCATGAAAGAAAGTAGTGGTTGTGATGTGGCAATAGTTAATTCAGGATTATTCTTAACTGATTTAGGGCCAGGTGAGATTACTGAAAAAGATTTACATGATTGCTTACCTCACCCAATGAATTTAATAAAAGTAACACTGCAGGGAAAAGACCTAATCAGACTGGCTAAAGAGGTTGTGAAAAATCGTGACTTTTTACGTAAGTTTCCAATTGTTGGCATGAAATTTAGAGGGAAATATTTTGGTGAAGTATGGTATGATGGCTTTAATTATAATGAAGAAACACATGAGGGTTTTTGGCTAGGAAAACCAATTGAGATGGATAAATATTATAGCTTTGTGACAGTTGATCATTTAGCTTTTGTACCATTTTTCCCGACTATAGAAATAGCAGGGAAGATAGAGATATTAGGACCTAGTTTTTTAAGAAATAGTGTGGCAATGTATTTAAATAAACAAAATGACGATTAAAAGATAGAGGTAAAAAATTATGTCGAAAAAAAATAAAAAAATAGAAGAAATAGAAGAAATCGACGTTCAGCCAGAAGAAGTAGATGAAGTTCTTTTGGAGATGTTAGAAAATTACAATCCAGACTCTTTTCCGTTAGCTAATGGAACGTATCGATTGGTGAAAGAATATCGAGATGGCTTTGATTATGAAACACTAATTAAACGATATAATGATGTTTTGTCAAAATATGACTATATTGTTGGAGATTGGGGTTATGACCAACTTAGATTACGTGGGTTTTTTAAAGATGATTTTAAGAGTGCGCCGCTAGATGCTAAAATTAATACATTGAATGATTATTTATATGAATTTTGTAATTTTGGGTGTGCTTATTTTGTCATTGAACAAATTGGTGATTTTAAACGAAAAGGTCGATCATCTAGTTTTAAACCATCTAAAAACAAAAATCAAGCACACATTAACGAGAAAAAATACGATGCTAAAAATAATAAAAAACCAAAACCTAAAGGAAACAATCAATCAAGAAATAATCAATCGACTAATAATAATAAAAAAAATAATAAACCACCTAAAAGTAAAGAAGGTACTAAAGAACGGCACTTTAAAATAAAGAAAAAAGAAGATTAGGAGAGAAAAAATGACTTATAAAGGCTATTTAATAGATTTAGATGGAACGATTTATTTAGGAGATAAGCCAATTGAAGCTGGTAAGCGATTTGTTGATCGACTAAAAGAAAAAAATATTCCTTTTTTATTTGTAACCAACAATACAACTAAAACGCCTAGTGTGGTAAAAAAAAGATTGCAAGACTCTTTTGACATTGATGTCTCTGCTGATACGATATACACAGCGAGTTTAGCAACAGTTGATTATATGAATGACAAGGAATTAGGTAAAAGAGTGTATGTGATTGGTGAAGAAGGATTAAAAGAGGCCATCTTTTCTTCAGGATTTGTGTTAGATGAAGAACATCCTGATTATGTGGTTGTGGCTCTTGATACAGAATTAACCTATGAAAAATTAGCAGTTGCGACACTTGCTATTCAAAAAGGGGCACATTTTATTGGGACAAACCCTGACAAAAATATTCCAACCCATCGTGGTCTGATGCCAGGAGCTGGAAGTTTGATTGCAGCGATTGAGACAGCGACACAAAAAAGTGCAACTTACATTGGAAAACCAGAAGCAATTATGATGGAAAAAGCTTTAAACCGGTTAAATTTAGCTGCGAATGAAGTCATGATGGTGGGCGATAATTACGAAACAGATATCCGAGCAGGAATTGATAATGATATAGATACATTATTAGTCTTAACAGGATTTACAAAAAAAGAAGATGTGGCAACACTTCCTATTGCTCCTACAAAGGTCATTGATTCTTTAGATGAATGGCAGGTATAGCTAGTGGTAAAATCAAAGGAGATAGTAAATAGAGTTGTCTTAATTCTATTTTTATTAAGTTTAGCGATTACGTTGACAATTAATGCTAGATGGTTATATGTGTTTGATATTCATTATTTAGGTATTACAGAGTACACAGAGTATAGTAAACAAACCATTTTATCTAACTATGATGATTTGATGCGATATTTAAATTTCTTTTGGGTAAAAATACTGTCAATGAAAGATTTTCCCACTTCATCTGAAGGGGCATTTCATTTTGTTGAAGTGAAACGATTATTTCAGTTGAACTATGCGATTCTATTGGTAACATTAGTTCCAAGTGTGTGGTATTTATATCGTTTAGTTAAGCATAAGATGGTATGGACGCTTAATACGATGATACAAGGAATCCTAATAGGTTTAGGGGCGTTAGCTTTTTTTATGATTGTGGCGTTCGACCAATTCTTTGTCTTATTTCATGAAGTTTTTTTCAATAACGATGCTTGGATTTTTTATCCAGAAACAGATCCTATCATTTTAGTCTTGCCTCAAGAGTATTTTTTCCATTGTTTTGCTTTATTTTTTGTTTTATTTATTTTATTTTTAGTGATATTACTTATTAAAGGAAAAAGAGAACTAAAAAAAACCAGTGGTGCATAACGCATCACTGGTTTTCGTTTAGTCGATCAGGTTCAGAATGAGCGAGGCGGCTAGCAGCGGCAGCAGCAATAGCCCCAACGATGTCATCTAAAAAGGTATGAACTTGATTGCCTTCATGTGAATTTAATTTTTCTAAAATACCTGGTTTAACTTTATCTATATAACCATAGTTAGTGAAACCAATTGAACCATAAATATTAACAATTGATAAAGCTAATATTTCATCTATACCATATAAGCCCTCATCTGTTTCAAGAATTTCTTGTAATGGTTCTAATACTTGGTGATTTTCAGCTGCAATATCCAACTGAATACCAGTCAAAATAGCATTTTGAACTTCACGCTTATTTAAAACTGCTTCAACATTTTCTAAACACATATCAAGGGTTAAATCTTGCACGTATTTTTCTTGTAGAAAATAAACCAATTCAGCAATGTCTTTAATAGTGACACCACGATCTAATAATAATTGTCTAGACATTTTCTTTAATGTCTCTTTTTTTATTGTCATCTTTACACCTTCTTAATTTATATTGTTATATAGTATAACCTAGTAAAACAACTATAACAAGTCATGGTTATTGGTCAAATAAACTTGTACTATGCATAGGTTGTACACGTTCTTTAGGATTTATGTGGTTTACTGCATGATTGACAGCGATGGGTGCTTCACCAAATCCTGTTGCAATTAATTCAACTTTTCCATCATAGGTTGAGATGTCTCCAATGGCAAAAATTCCCTCAACGGATGTACGAGTCGCGGAATCTGTCACAATAGATTGTCGCTTTAGTTCAATAGGCCAGTGCTTAATAGGGCCAAGAGAAGAAGAAAATCCATAATTAACTAATAAATCAGAAACATGAAATGTTTTTGAAAGATCTTCTTTTGGATTAAATAAGGTCACATCACTTAATTTCCCGTCAGTTTCATGTAGTTCTTGAATGACGAAAGGTGTTTCAATGGAAACGCTCGATTGTTTTAAAAGTTCCATGCTATGTTCGTGTGCACGAAAGGTTGGACGGCGATGAACTAAAATAACTGACTTAGCGATTTTTTCAAGCATTAATGCCCAATCTACTGCCGAATCTCCTCCGCCACAAATCATGATGTCTTTGTCTCTAAATTGTTCCATGTCAGTGACAAAGTAGTGTAGTCCATTTCTCTCAAAGAATTCATGACCTTCAGTCGTTAAACGTTTTGGTTGAAATGCTCCATTACCGGCAGCAATAATAATGGTTTTCGAGTAGTGAGTTTCTTTTTTTGTTGTGAGTTTAAAGATGTCACCTTCTTTTTCTATATCTAAAACTTCTTCATCTAAACAAATCGTGTGATGAAATGGTTTGATTTGCTCAACTAATTGATCGACTAATTGTTGAGCTTTTATATTTGGAAATCCCGCAACATCGTAAATCAGTTTTTCAGGATAGAGTAAACTAAGTTGTCCACCAAGTTGAGGCAATGATTCAATAATTTTTGTTTTGGCTTGACGCATTCCTGCATAAAAAGAGGCAAAGATACCTGCTGGCCCTCCACCAATAATGGTAATATCATATAATTCGTTTGTCATGTGAAACTCCTTTACTAATCAATAATTAAAGTATAAATGACCTGTTAAGATAAATAAACTAATTTGAATTTATTAAGGGTTTCTAATTGATTTATGACACCGTGTCATATATAATGACAACATGTCATAAATAAGTAAGGAGGTAACAACTATGCCAAGACCCACTTTTTTTCGCTTGGAAGAGGAGAAACAACAAAAAATTATTGAAGCTTGCGAAAAAGAATTTTCTTCTGTTCCCATCCATCAATCGTCTATTGCTAATATCGTGAAATATGCGGATATTCCTAGAGGGAGTTTTTATCAATACTTTGAAGATAAAGATGATGTATTCTACTACATTTGTGATATGTTGGTGAAAGAACCTGAAACAACATTTATGGAATTGTTTCAAGAAAATAAAGGAAATTTATTTTTAACCATGCAGGAATTTTTTGATTACTTTATTCATTTAGTATTAAAAAGTCAACATGCTAAACTATTAAAAAATATTTTTATGTATATGGATTACAAGCGCTCTAGTGAAATATTTGATGGATTAGACGCTGAAAGAAGAGCAGCACAGCATTTAAAGGGTCGAAAAAAACAACGCTATCATCAGTATGAACAATTAATTAATACGATTGATTACTCTTCTTTGACTATTTCAAATGTTAAAGAATTAAAAGTGTTACTTCGTTTATTGTTTAATACAATGCATGCTTCTATCAATGAGGCTTATCGCTCAGAACAGATGGGTAAAGAAGTCGATATTGAAAGAGTTAAAACAGAATTTAATATGAAATTGAATTGGATTGCCTACGGGGTAATGAAAGATAACTAGGAGGATAGATACATGTTAAGAATTATTAAGCGAATGTCTCTACCAGCCGTATTAGGTGCCATTTTATTTATGGTTATTCAAATTACGAGCGATTTATATTTACCAACATTAACATCAAATATTATTGATAATGGTGTAACAAAAGGAGACATTTCGTATATTTGGCAAGTTGGTTTTGTGATGATTGGTATTTCATTTATCGGGATATTAGCATCCATTGCCAATACGTTTATTGCGACAAGACAAGCACAAAAATTAGGGAAAAAATTACGTTCTGAAATCTATGAAAAAGTAGAGTATTCTTCGCAACGTGAATTCGATAAGATTGGAACAGCGTCTCTCATTACAAGAACAACCAACGATGTAAATCAAATTCAAATGGTTAGTCAAATGTTTTTAAGAATTATGATTAATGCGCCAATCACATTAATTGGAGCAAGTGTTTTAGCATTTTATCGAGATAGAGAGTTAACAAAAATTTTCTTATACGTTATCCCACTAATTATTGTGGTTGTTGGGGTGACAATGTATTTTGCTATTCCATTATTTAAAAGTTTACAAGAAAAAACCGATAGACTTAATTTAGTATTTCGTGAAGGATTAACTGGTGTTCGTGTTATCCGTGCGTTTAATCAAACGAGCTTTGAAGAAAATCGTTTTGATGGGGCAAATAAGGATTATACCAACACTGCTATTAAAGTAAATACGCTAATGTCATTTCTACTACCTGTGATTACATTCATAATTAGTGTCACAAACGTTTCAATTATTTGGTTTGGTGGCCACAATATTGCTGATGGGACACTTGAAGTGGGGAATATGATGGCATTTATGACGTATGCCATGCAAATATTAATGAGTTTTGTCATGATGGCGATGATTTTTGTTTTTGTCCCTCGTGCGCAAGCTTCAGCAGTTCGTATTAATGAAGTATTAGATATGAAGGATGATATTAAAAATCCAGATGCACCAAAAGAATTTAGTCAAGATAGCTCACTAGCTTTTAAACAAGTTAGCTATAGTTATAGTGGTGCTGAAAAACCTGCTTTATCAGGTATTGATTTTACAGCTAAAAAAGGTGACACAGTTGCGATTATTGGTGGGACTGGTTCTGGAAAATCCACCCTCGTTAATTTAATTCCTCGTTTCTTTGATACAACAGAAGGAGAAATAGTGGTTGATGAATGCAACATCAAAGATGTGCTACAGCATGAATTACGTGAAAAAGTTAGCTTTGTTCCACAAAAAGCAGTGCTATTTACAGGAACAATTCGTACAAATATGCAATATGGGAAAGAAAACGCCACTGATGAAGAAATTTGGGAAGCGTTGGAAATTGCTCAAGCTAAAGAGTTTGTGTCTGAATTACCTGATGGCTTAGATAGTAAAGTAGAACAAGGTGGAACAAACTTTTCTGGAGGTCAAAGACAACGGTTATGTATAGCTAGAGCATTGATTAAAAAAGCATCGGTCTATGTCTTTGATGATTCATTTTCAGCATTGGATTTCAAAACAGATGCGGCTTTAAGAAAAGCATTACAAGAATCCATTACTGAATCAATAGTCGTGATTGTCGCACAGAGAATTAGTACAGTAGTGGATGCAGATACCATTCTTGTATTAGATGATGGTGTAATGGTAGGCCGTGGGGATCATCAACACTTAAAAGCGACAAACAATACTTATCAAGAAATCATTTCATCACAATTGAGTAAGGAGGAAATAGCATGAGACAACATGGACCTGGTGGAGTAAAAGGCAAAAAAGCCAAACCAAAGAATTTTTGGAAAACAACCAAGCGTTTGATGTCATATATGTTAAAACGTTGGTATTTAATAGCATTAGTGTTTGTGTTGGCTACCGCCTCAACAATATTTCAAATCCGTACACCTAAAATATTAGGGGAAGCAACAACTGAAATTTTTGCTGGATTAATGAAAGCCAAACAAACGATGATGAGTGGTGGAAAAGTAGGGAAAATCGATATTGATTTTGATAAAATCGCTAGTATTTTAATGATTGTTCTAGCGATGTATGTTGCTTCTGCTATTTTTAGTTTTCTGCAACAGTTTATTATGACACGTATTTCTCAACGAACAGTGTATCAATTAAGAAAAGAATTTAAAGAAAAAATGGGACGAGTTCCTGTTTCTTATTATGATACTCATTCAAATGGAGATATCATGTCACGTGCCATTAACGATATGGATAACATTGCAACAACGCTTCAACAAACACTGACACAATTTGTCACCAGTATTTTGATGTTTTTTGGGGTATTGTGGATGATGTTAACAATTAGTTGGAAATTAACGATTGTAGCAGCATTAACTGTTCCACTTAGTTTAATCATTACCATGATTATTGCGCCAAAATCTCAACGTTATTTTGGTAAACAACAAGCTAGTTTGGGATTATTAAACAATCAAATAGAAGAAAGCTATAGTGGACATACTGTGGTAAGAAGTTTTAATCACGAAAAAGATAATATTGAGGTATTTGAAGTTCAAAATGAAAAACTTTATGAATCTGGTTGGAAATCACAATTTATTTCAGCCATTATCATGCCTTTAATGAACTTTGTTAAAAATATTAGTTATGTGTTTATCGCCGTATTAGGTGGGATACAAGTTGCAAATGGAAACATGCCTTTAGGGGATGTGCAAGCATTTATGCAATACACGAACCAATTTGCACAACCACTTAGTCAAATGGCTAACTTACTAAACACGATTCAATCAACGATTGCTTCAGCGGAACGTATTTTTGAAGTATTGGATGAGGCAGAGATGAGTGATAAGGTAGTCGATGAAGCCAATATTGTTCCAACAGATGCTGTTGTATCGTTTCAACATATGGCATTTGGATACGATGATAGTGAGTTATTAATGAAAGACTTTAATCTGGATGTTTTTGAAGGACAAAAAGTGGCAATTGTTGGCCCAACAGGAGCTGGAAAAACAACTATTATTAACTTGTTAGAGCGCTTCTATGATGTCTCAGGTGGTTCTATTCTTTATGAAGGCAAAGACACAAGAAATATTCAACGTGAAAAACTACGTTCTCATTTCTCAATGGTTTTACAAGATACTTGGCTGTTCACTGGTTCGATTTTTGATAACATTCGTTATGGAAATATGGAAGCCAGTGAAGAAGATGTCATTCGTGCAGCAAAAGCAGCTAGAGTTGATGAATTTGTTCGAAGATTACCTGAAGGATATAATACTGTTTTAAATGAAGATGCTTCAAATATTTCTCAAGGTCAAAGACAATTAATTACCATTGCTCGTGCCTTTTTAGTTAATCCAGATGTTTTGATTTTAGATGAAGCCACTTCAAGTGTGGATACTCGAACTGAAATATTGATTCAAGAAGCAATGGATAAATTATTAGAAGGACGCACAAGTTTTGTTGTGGCTCATAGACTGTCAACCATTCGTGATGCAGACAATATTATTGTAATGAATCAAGGAGATATTGTTGAAACAGGAAATCATAATCAATTACTTGAAAAAGCAGGATTTTATGCTGAATTATACAACAGTCAATTTTCAACAGGGGTAAGTATTTAATAAATAAAATGATATTCATCTAATTTTCCGAAGATATTAATGGAATTTCTTTGATAAAAGGTGTTACAATGTAAAGTGACGTTAAGGGAAAAGACATTGATTTGAAAATTTAGGGGGAAATGAATATTATGGTTAACTTTTCATTAAATCCAAACACCGAATTAACTTCTGTTGCCATTAAGGTAAAAGATTTTGACAGAATGTTGAGTTTCTACCAACAAGTTGTTGGGTTTGATTTGATTAATGAAGAAAATGATATGGCTATTTTGGGTATTGGTAGTCAGAAAAGAAAATTGCTGGGATTGATTTCAACACCAGATGGCGTTGAAGGATCAAACACTCAGACAGGATTAAACCATACATCGTTTGTTTTTCCAACTCGAGATGACCTAGCTCGTTTTATTAAGCATCTCATGTTATTGAATTATCCAATTGAAGGCGAAAGTGATCATGGTTTTTGTGAGTCGGTTTATATTAGTGACCCTGAGAATAATCGTTTAGAATTTAGTTGGGATAAGCCAAAAGATGAGTGGCCAATGGTAGATGGTAAAATAGATGGTGTGACAAAAGAATTAAACATTCAAAAATGTTTAAACAAAGTGGAAGGTGAATACACTTCAGTTCCAGGTGAAACTAAAGTAGGTCATGTTCACTTATCAGTATCTAATTTAGAGAAGGTTTATAAATTTTATGCTGAAAAATTAGGATTCAAAATAAAAGATGATGATTTTAGTTCAACTCATTTATTGTCAGTCAATGACTACCATCATCAGCTAGCCATTAATGAATCACAATCTAATGGGATGTCACCTGTCATTCGTGATACTGATTTAGGAGTAGACCATGTGACGTTTGATATTCCAACAATGGAAGACTTGCTTTTACTAAAAGAAAATCTCGAAACACTTGGTTGTGATTTTTATTATAATAAAGGCAAGAGAATCATTGGTTTATATGATCCAAGCGGTATTCATTTGTGGTTTATCGTATTTAAAAAAGAGAATAAAAAATAACAATAAGGCTGATAAACTCTACTGGTAATACTGGTTAGAAGTTATCAGTCTTTTTGATAGATAAGGAGACAAGATGTATTCTAAAACGATTCAATTTATTGAGTCACTGTGTAAAGAACACATTATTCCAGGTGCGAATTATTTGTTTTTTAGTCAAGGTGATATTTTAAGAGGAAGTGTGGGTTACAAACAACTGCTACCTGTTAAAGAAGAAGCTACATTCGATACCTTATATGATATGGCATCACTTACGAAGGTTATGATGACTAATACTGTCGTATTAAAATTAATTGAACAAAATCAACTAAATATTGATGTGCCTTTTAACACGTATCTACCCATATGGCATGAAGACAAGGTGACGTTAAGACATCTATTAACACATACCTCAGCTATTTCAGGGTACATTGACAATAGAGATGAGCTATCAGCTGAAGAATTAAAAGAGGCGTTGCTAACGTTACCAGTGGATTATAAGAAAATGGGTAGAGAAAAAATATATACAGATACAGGAACGTTACTAATAGGCTTTATGCTTGAAGAAATCTATAGTAAAAATGTGCATGACATATTTGCAAAGGAAGTTTTGATTCCCTTAAATATGATGCATAGTGGTTTTAGTAAAATAAACACTTCTTTATGTGCGCCAACGGAGTTAACGAAAAATCGAGGGTTAATCAAAGGAGAAGTACATGATCCAAAAGCATATCAATTAAAGGAACACTGTGGTAGTGCGGGGCTATTTAGTAATATTGACGATAGCTTTAAGTTTGTTCAAATGATGTTAAATAAAGGAAGACTACCAAATAGAGAGTCGTTTTTAGAAGAAGAGACAGTGATGTTACTATTAAATGATTTTACACCGAATAACGATTTATCTCGTTCACTAGGTTGGGATTTAAAGTATCATTTAGAAAAAAAACATCCAATACTATATCATACAGGTTATACTGGCACGTTTATGTTGATAGATATTATTGAACAAGAGGCTTTTATTTTTTTATCAAACCGAGTTCATCCTTATGATAATAGACAAGACTATTTAAGAAAACGTGATGAATTAATTGAAGTTTATCAAAAAGAACAGACGAATTAAATAAGAAATGATATACTATTTTTATCAATACAGATGAGGTGAAGGGAAAAGATGACAGAGCCATTATTTTTAAAACCAGTATTCCAAGAAAAAATTTGGGGTGGAGAAAAATTATCCACTGAGTTTGGTTATGAATTAACTAGTAAAACAATAGGAGAATGTTGGGCAATTAGTGCACATCCTCATGGTGTTTGTACGGTTGAAAATGGGGAGTTCAAGGGAGAAAAGTTAAATGATTTATGGAAAAAACATCCGGAACTTTTTGGTAATCCAAAAGAAGAGGTATTTCCATTATTGACTAAAATTTTAGATGCTGAAGATGACTTATCTGTTCAAGTCCATCCTGATGATTTTTATGGGTTAAGTCATGAGGGAGAATTAGGAAAAACAGAATGTTGGTATATCATTAGCGCAGAACCTGGAGCAGAAATCATTTATGGTCATCATGCTAAATCAAAAGAAGAATTAAAAAAAATGATAGACTCTGGTGAGTGGGATCAATTATTGAGACGAATACCTGTTAAAAAAGGTGATTTTTTCTATGTTCCTAGTGGGACAATTCATGCCATTGGTAGTGGAATTATGATTTTAGAAACGCAACAAAGTAGTGATACAACTTATCGTGTATATGATTATGATAGAACAGACGATAATGGAAACACACGCGAATTACATATTCAACAATCACTAGATGTGACGACTGTTCCTCATGTTGACCCTAAACTAGAAATCACACAATTAAATGACAATCAATCAAGTGTGACAACATTTATTGAATCAGATTATTTTGATGTATTTGAGTGGAATGTCAATGGAATATTAGAGGTTAAATCTCACGCACCATACACATTAGTGAGTGTTATTGAAGGGTTTGGTTATTTAAAAATTGATGATAATCAGTCATATGAGCTTTCTAAGGGGATGCATTTTATTATCCCAAATGGCATTGATTCATGGGTATTAGAAGGTGATATGGATATCATTGCATCAGAGCCTGGAAAAAAGAATAGATAATAAAAAAGACATCATGTTGATTTTCAAACATGATGTCTTTGGTTTCATTATAATAATTCTGTGATCGGTTTATAATCTTCTAAACGATTTTGATCTTCAGCAATTACTTCTGAATTTAAACTACCATTATACGTGTTAAATCCATTTCTTAACGCTTCATCGTTTTCAACAATTTCTTTTAATGATTGATTAGCTAATTTGACAACATATGGTAATGTGTTGTTTGTAAGAGCAAGTGTTGAGGTACGAGCTACTGCACCAGGCATATTTGCAACAGCATAATGAACAACACCATGTTTAATATAAGTTGGTTTATCATGACTTGTGACATGATCAGTTGTTTCAAAGATACCACCTTGGTCAATCGCAATATCAAGGACAACAGAACCTGGTTTCATTTGTTTAATCATATCTTCAGTCACTAATTTTGGTGCTCTACGACCTGGAATGAGTACAGCTCCGATAACTAGGTCAGCTATTTTAACTGATTTTTCAATGTTATGAGAGTTAGAAATCACTGTTTCAATATCATTTCCAAAAATATCTTCTAATTGTGCTAAACGTTTAGGGTTAATATCTAAAATTCTAACTTTAGCACCTAAACCAATGGCTATTCTAGCAGCGTTCATTCCTGCAACACCACCACCGATAATGACAACTTGACCTTTTTCAACGCCTGGAACAGAAGATAATAAAACACCTGAACCTTGATTAATAGATTGTAAAAAGTATGCACCAGTTTGAGGCGCCATACGACCAGCAATCTCTGACATTGGTGTTAATAAAGGCAATGAACCATCAGGTAAACGAACTGATTCATAAGCAATAGCTGTTACTTTATTTTCTAATAACGCATCAGTTAATTCTTTATTAGGGGCTAAATGAAGATATGTAAATAAAATTTGATTAGGTTTGAATAAATGATATTCAGATGCTAATGGTTCTTTTACTTTTAGGACCATATCAACATCCCATGCGTCTTCTTGATTTTGAACGATGGTTGCACCCATTTCTTCATATGCACTGTCTTCAAATCCAGCACCAACTCCAGCTTGAGTTTCTACGAGTACTTCATGTGAGTTCTCCACTAAAATTTTGACAAATGGAGGAGTCAAAGCAACGCGATTTTCATTGTTCTTAATTTCTTTTGGTACGCCTATTTTCAATTTTTTTCACTCCTATTCTTTCATAATCTATAAAGATTATAACAACACTATTATACATAATATGTTGACGAAATGCTAATAATATACTGTTTGTAAAAAAAAAGAACACAAGTGTAGTCTTGTGTTCTAACCTAAATCTTCTAAAGAAAACGTTGTTTCATATTTTCTTTTCATAGCCATATTAAGTATTCTAAGTGCTAATTGTTTGTTTTTTGCTAGTAGTGGACCATGGAAGTATGACCCCATGACATTTTTATAAATAACACCCTCTGTTTTATCTTTGCCATTATTTCCATAACCTTTTACAACGGTTCCTAACGGTTTTTCTCCTTCACCTAAAAACGTGATGCCATTGTGGTTTTCAAAACCATAGTATGTCTCGTTAAATTCTTCGTTGTAAATTTCAACGTCTCCAATAAAGCGGTTGTTATCTTGACTTAACGTATAGTGAGGTAGGGCAGAAATACCGTTAATTTTCTCACCATCAGCTCCAATATAATATTCACCAAGTAGTTGGAAGCCACCGCAAATCGCTAGCATGACACCATTATTGTCAATATATCGAGTGATAGAGTCTTTTTTTGATTGGATGTCTTCAGACACAATTTTTTGTTCGTAATCTTGTCCTCCGCCAAAAAAAACGAAATCATATTTTGTATCATCAAAGTCTTCAAAGACACTGATAATTTCTGTTTCAATCGAAATACCTAATTTTTTTGCGTAGTAATTTAGTAAAAGTAGGTTACCATTATCACCATACGTATTAAGTAAATTTCCATACAGATGGCAAAAGTTTAATTGATAGTCTGACATATTAGGCATCCTCCTTAATAAATCCTTGTTGAATTAATTCTTTTCTTAAGCCCAATACAGCAGTGTAAGTGGCTAAAATATAAACGTGTTCAGTAGGAGATGTTTTGATTTCTTCAATCACTTGATTTAGTGAAGAGGTTTCAATCAAGTTATCTTCCTGTATTCCTGCGACTTTAAGTCTAAGTGACATATCTTCATGTCGCTCTCCACCAGAGATGACTTTTGGAATAGATAACTCACCAAGTTCTTCTAACTGGCTATCCCAAATCCAACTAACATCAATCCCATCAGCATAGTTTGCATTTAAAAGTGCCGCTAAAGAGAATGGATAGGGTGAGAGCTTCATTGTTTCAATGACTTGATTTAGTCCAACAGGGTTTTTTACTAAAACAAGAGTACATTGTTTATCGCCAATTTCAATGACTTCTTGTCGGCCAAACACTTTTTCATCATAGGCTAAACCTTTTCTAATTTTATCAGGTGCAATATGATAATGTTTAGCAACAGCAGTGGCTGCTAGAGCATTATAAATATTATACATTCCACCTACTTCAATTTGATAATCGTGTTCATCAATAGTAAAAGTAGAAGAAACATTAGTCATGTGCTTAATATCAGTTAAGGAAACATTAAGATCAGGGCGTTTAAAGTCACAGTTTGGGCAATAGTAATCGCCCAAGTTACTGTAAGTAATCATGTTATAGTGAAGAATGTGGTGACAATGAGGACACAGAACACCATCAGTATTATAATGAGCCATCTGTTCTTCATCATCAGCATGATTAAATCCGTAATATTCTCTTGGATTTACAGTATCGATTGAGTTAAAGATAGGTAAATCCCCATTCATTAGAATAGGTGCAGTTGGTGCTTTTTTAGCCCCATCAACAATTAATTGGTACGTTGTATAGATTTCGCCATATCGATCCATTTGATCGCGGAAAATATTAGTAAATAAAAATAATTCAGGGGTTAAAAATTCTGTTACTTTATTTAAACTGGCTTCATCAATTTCTAAGACAGCCACATTTTTACCTTGTTTGTTTTTCTTACCTTGAAGAAATGTCGAAACAATTCCTTGAAGCATGTTGGCACCTGTTGTATTGGTGACAACTGAATCAAATTCTTCTTTTAAAATATTAACGGTTAAAGCAGTTGTTAACGTTTTACCATTTGTTCCTGTCACAACAATCACATCATAATCTTTTGCTAGACTTGAAAGGATTGTTGGATCTATTTTTAAAGCTAATTTACCAGGTAGACTACTGCCACCTTTAAAAAAAGTTTTTAATAGCCATTGTGAAGATTTACCAACTGTTGTCGCTAATCCACTTTTAAAACTCATATAGATTCCTCCTGTGTATACATTAACTTAATCATAATACCATAAAATAAGAATTGAGAGATTAAAAAAATGCATAAGATTCTATTATAAGATAACAAAAACTACTTAGAACATAAAAAAATATGTCCTAAGTAGTTTAATTAACCAATGATAATTTTTTCAGTTGGATAAACATAGCCACGGTCATGTTTTTCTTTTGGAATAAAAATCATTAAGGTATAAAGCATTCCGATACGACCAACAAACATTAAAATCGCAATGACAATTTTACCAATAGGAGAAAGGGAAGAGGTAATTCCTAATGATAGCCCCGTTGTTCCAAAGGCAGAAGCGACTTCTACGATTAACGCAATCATTGATTCATTTTCAGTAATAGTGAGAATCATAATGGATAAAAAGCACATGAATGCTGATAAATTAAACACAACAATGGCTTTTTTTATATCTGTTCGGTCAATTCGCCTGTTGAACACTGTTACGTTTTCTTGCCCTTTGATAAAACTATACATATATAAACCTAAAATAGCGACAGTTGTTGTTCGTACCCCACCACCAACAGAACTGGGACTACATCCAATAAACATCAACATAGAAAAAAGTAGTAGGGTAGGTGTTTGAAAATCATTTAGATTATTTAACTGCAACCCGGCATTTCGTGTTGTTGTGGAATAAAACATGGAAGTCAGCCATTTTTGTGACTCGCTCATATCTATAAATAGGTGATTTTTTTCTAATAAATAGATTAAAATTGTTCCAACAACGAATAATACAAGGTAAATGCTAATGGCTAATCGGCTGAATAATGAAAAGCGAAAGGGCAGTCCATGTTTTTTTTGTTTATAAAACAGCCATTCTTTTACTTCCATCAAGACAGGAAACCCAATTCCTCCAATCATGATGAGTAACATCAAAATAGGTAAAAAGAAGAAATCATTTTTATAAGGTGTGACGGATTCCCCCGTTACATCAAAACCAGAGTTTGTGACGGCAGAGATGGATTGATAAAATCCATGAAATAACGAGTCCACTAAATCGAGATGATGCTCTGCAAAATAGAAATGTGTGGCAAAGACAAAACCAAAAATTAACTGTATCACTAATAGGGTAAGCATCGTATTTTTAATTAATCGAATACTGCCACTAAGCTTTGGTGAATTCATATCAGTCATGATTAGTTGTCGACGCTTTAGAGAAATTTTTTTCTTTGATAAGATAAAGAAAAAAGTGGAAACCATCATAATACCAAAGCCACCGATTTGAAAAAGGACTTCAAGTAAAATAATCCCTCGTTGATTAAACACTTCATTGATGTTAAATGTTGTTAATCCAGTGACACTAATGGTACTAATTGCCATAAAAATCATATCAAATGTTGAGTATTCAGCGCCATTTTGATGAAAATAGGGCATGTTAAGTAAAAAATAAGCAGCAGCGGTCATAAGAACATAATAAATAAAAATAATTTGTATGCTTGAAAAGTGCTGGTTAATGTATCTAGTACCTGAATGTCTTAGCTTCATATAAGAAAACTCTAAACGAGGCATACTGTTTCCTCCTTATCTTGTCATGTCCCAACTAGTATAACAACTTCTGTATTATTAAACTAGTCTTAACAAAAAAGCACCTAATTTTGTACAGTACGGCATAACGAAAAATTGAGTTGAAAGAAAAAAACTTTAGCACAATGACCGCAATAAAAAGAAGTCATAAAGAGAGTATTTTTCTCTTTACGACTTCTTTTATTACATAATAGGTGAAAATAATCTTGCGGTTTTTTGTTTGAATTTTAACCAAATAGACATATCGTCAACCATTTGCTGTGTCATTTTTTTAGATATTTTTAAATCTTCAGTGAAATAATGAGATAACTTGTGATTGATCGATTGATCATACATAACAGCACTTGCTTCAAAGTTTAATTTATAACTTCGAATATCTTGATTTGCAGAACCCACGATACTGACATCATCATCCATAATTAGGACCTTAGAGTGAAGAAATCCACCTTCATAAATGAAGACATCCACATCGTATTTCATCACAACTTGGGCGAAATACTGTGTTGCGCGATAGATAAAAGGGTGATCTGGTTTATTCGGAATCATAATTCGAACATCTACACCAGATTGTTTCGCAATTTTTAATGCATCAAGAATGGTGTCATCTGGTATAAAGTATGGTGTTTGAATCCAAATTCGTTTTTTAGCACTGGTGATAAGTTTTGTAAAAGCTAATTTAATTTGTTGTTTCTCGTCATGTGGCCCACTAGCAATAATTTGAATATCAGTTGTGGCTTTTTCATTTGGTTTTTCATGATATAAATAATCCAGTTTTCCAATAAGTTTTTTATCATTAGGAACGGAAACATTCCAATCAGATAAAAAGCGTAATTCTAAGATAGAGGTAGCAGGACCGTCAATTCTAAGATGAGTATCACGCCAATAGCCAAATTTTTTGGTTGTTTCAACATATTGATCCGCAATATTAAACCCTCCAACGTAACCAATTTTTCCATCAACGACTGTAATTTTTCGATGATCATGGTAATTGACACGGAATTTTAAAATCGCTTTTTCACTTGTAACAAATGTTTGAATTTGCCCACCAGCTTCAATTAATTTAGAAAACTTCGCTCTCTTAACTCCTTTAGAACCTAATTCATCATATAACAGGCAAACTTCTACCCCTTCTTTTGCCTTTTCAGTTAAGAGATCAACCACTCTCATCCCCGTTTTATCTGTCACAAATGCATAATATTCAATATGGATAAACTTTTTAGCGTGTTTAATATCATTTAATAATGATTCTAATTTTTTCTCTCCATCTGTTAATATGGTGACATTGTTATGATGCGTTAAAGGAGTATGATTTAAGTTTGACATAAAGTAGGCAAGTTGTGCGTGTTCATGGTCAGTAGGTGTATCATCATATAATTGCAATGTGGGATCGTAAATATCATCTAGTGAACTAAAATCCATTGTAATTTGATTTTTAATTTCATACCGTTCTTTTTTGCTCAAACCTAGACCGAAAAATAAATATAAAATAAATCCTAAAAAAGGAATAAACATAAACACTAATAACCAAGCCCAAGTAACACTTGTATCACGCTCTCTATAAAATATCAAAAACAGAGCAAATAGCAGGTTGATTAAATATAAAATAATTAAAAGGACACTCATTAATATCCCCCTTTCTTTAATACCTTATTTTAGCAAAAAAATAGTGATATACCTAGTTAATTATTTATCATTTAGGACTCTTTTTTTGACGTTTTAATTCTTTTTTTAGTTCTTGTTTAGCATGGTGATCAGCCATTTTATTTGATTCTTGTGGAATCCATTCAATTGTTAAATCGCTAAACTCTTGACTTAAAACAAGCAATTTTGATAATAGAGGTAGAAAGACATCTTTTTTTACATAACGTTTATGAAAAGATTTAACCACAATACTACTATCAGAATAAATAAAAATTAAGTCTTTTTGCCAATTGTTTTGTAGGCAGTATTCTAAAGCTAGAATCATCGTTTGGAATTCTGCTACATGGTTATCTGTTGCATCTAAGGGAAACGTTTCGACGATTGTCTGATCTTCTTTTTTTATAATAAAGCAGCCAACACTTACTTTATGTTTAGGATGGGTTGAAGCATCAGTGTTAATTTTTATCATAAAATTCCTCATTTCATTTTTTTATTCGTATATATTGTGTTAAGATTATATCTTAGAGTAGAGTGATTGCAACGGAGGTTAGTGATGAGTGAGAATAAGATTCACATATATAGATATCAACCAATATTAGCTGATACAGTAATCTATTGGTCGTTGACCTTTGTCTTATTTTTTGCCAGTATGATAGGTTTACTAGAAGAGCAAGGACGTATTAATCTATTTAGTATTGTCACGTTTCTTATTTTTTTGTTTTTTTTCTATTTAGGAACAAGGCGAAAGCTAATATTGACTCAGGATCAGATTAAAGTGAATGCTGTATTAAAAAAGAATGAATACACAATAGATATCAATAAAATCAAAAAAGTACTCGTTGGTAAATATGGGTTTACATTAGTAACAACTCATCATGAGCGGTCTTATTTAATGCTTCCATCATCTAAAACACATTTTATTCATCATTTAGAAGAATCAAGCTATCTATCTTGCATGATAAATGGACATAAAAAAGGAGTTGATGATTAATCAACTCTTTTTTCTTCTTCTATTACAGACACATTGGATGCTTGTAAGCCGCGTGCGCCTTCTTTTATATCAAATATAACATGTTGCCCTTCAAAAAGTGTTTTAAACCCATCCTGTTCTATTGCAGTAAAATGAACAAAGATTTCCTCATCTTGGTCGTAAATAATGAATCCATATCCCTTTTTTACATCAAACCATTTCACTAAACCTTGTTTCATTTCACATTCCTCCAGGTTTTTTCTTATCTCATATTGATTATTATACGTTTAGAACGAATATTCGTCAAATAACAAAAAACTTATGTGAAAGCGTCTAGAAATAAAGTTTGTTCTTTCAAAAAAATGTTATATACTATATTTATTATTTAAGTAGATTTTAAGATATCAATTATCTATGAGGGAGATGACTCAATGTTTCTATATGTTTTAATTATTATTGGAAGTATTATTTTAGATCAATTAACCAAATTTATGGTAGTACAAAATTTAGATTTGTATGACACAACGATGACTAACCCTATTTTGTCCATTACACATATCAGAAATGAAGGGGGAGCCTGGAGTATATTTGAAGGACATATGTGGTTCTTCCTATTAGTGGGAGTGATTGCGTTATGCATTTTTTCTTATTTATTGTATAAAAACAGATATAAAAATAAATGGCTAACAGTGGGATTAAGTTTTGTCATTGGTGGGACGATAGGTAATTTTATCGACCGCTTTAGACAAGGGTATGTAGTAGATATGTTCCAAACAGAGTTTATTAAATTTCCAATTTTTAATGTGGCGGATATCTGTTTAGTAGTTGGAGTAGTCTGTATATTTATTTATATTTTATTGTTTGATGATGAGACGTCTAATAAATGAGTATCTTGCGAAAATGAATAAAGAGTAGTAAAATAGAATTAATATAAATAGTGAGGATGATGCTATATGTCAAAAAATCACTTAGTTGACGAAGCGATTGAAAAGTTAAAAGCAGCGGATATAAGAATAACACCACAAAGATATGCTATCTTAGAATATCTAATTGAAAGTCATACACACCCAACAGCAGATGATATTTATAAAGAGTTGGAAAGTCGTTTTCCTAATATGAGTGTGGCGACTGTTTATAACAATTTAAGATTGTTTACTGAGATTGGTTTTGTGATTGAAATGGCATATGGTGATTCTTCAAGTCGATTTGATTTTACTACTGAAAAACATTACCATGCAATATGTGAAAAATGTAAAAAAGTGGTTGATGTCAACTACCCTGGTTTAGGAGACGTTGAAGCGGCTACTGAAAAATTAACAGGATTTAAAATAAATGACCATCGTTTAGAAATGTATGGCATTTGTCCGGATTGCCAAAAATTAGAAGAAGATGTGATGTAAAAAAAAGTCATATTCCTCAATGAAAGGGGAATATGACTTTTTGCTATTTACTTCCAGACATTTCAAGTAATTTATTTTTTAAATCTTCTTCCATCATGGATAATTCTAATTCAGCGTTGCGACGTTTTTCTTTACCTTCTTGCTGAATTTTAAGTGTTTCTTGAATGGTTTCAATTAAATCATTTTGTGTTTTTTGTAAGGTTTCAATATCGACAATGCCACGTTCATTTTCTTTTGCTGTTTCAATGGCTGAAATTTTTAGCATTTCAGAGTTTTTAGCTAGCAAATCATTGGTTGTTTCAGAAACTTGACGCTGAGCTGTGACCGCATCTTTTTGTCTTAAAAGAGTTAAAGCAATCGCCACCTGATTTTTCCACAAAGGAATGGCTGTATTAATAGACGCTTGTATTTTTTCAGCTAAAGCTTGATTTGTATTTTGAATCAAACGAATTTGTGGAGCTTGTTGAATGGTAATTTGTCTTGCTAATTTTAAGTCATAGGTTCTTTTTTCTAAACGATCGACAAATTGATTTAAATCATTCACAATTTGTGTATCCATTTGGTCACCTGTTTGTTCAGCATGTGCGATTGCCTCTGGAATAGTTTTTGTTTGAAGTTCTTCAATTTTTAATTCCCCAGCTGCAATATAGATGTTTAAGGCATCAAAGTAGTCTTTGTTTTTGTGGTACAGTTGCTCAAGCATGGCATTATCTTCTAGCAAGCCATTTTTTTCATGGTCTAATTTAACTGCTATTTTGTCGATTTGAGCCCCAATTTTTTGATATTTTGCTGTGATTTCATAAATAGATTGTTTCACTTTACCAAACATGCGTTTAAAAAGATTTCCATCTCTTGCTTCAAGTTCACTAGGACTTGCTTCGTTTAGTCGATACATTAATTCAGTTAAAGAATCACCCATTGGACCAATATCTTGTGTTTGAACATGATTCAACATGGTATGTGAAAATTCACTTAATTTTTGTTGTGCCGCAACACCATAGCTTAAAATGGATTGGCTATCATTTGTATCGATTTGATTGGCTAATTCCTGCGCTTGTTGTTTTCGTTCGTCTGATAATTTATCAAGCACTTTTGTTGATGCTTGAGCTTTTGTTACTTGTTGTTTTTTTTCAGCTTGATTTAGTAACTCTGTTTGTTCTATTTCCGAAAAAGGGTTACTAAGTAAATCATCTAAAGTATTGTCAACTGGTTCTACTTTTTTTAATTCATCCGACATTAAAATTCCTCCTGATCATCAGAGATATTGTGTTTAAAGGCTTCTCTATCAGCATTTTGTTTGGCAATTGAAATTTCTACTTCTAAATCTTCGATATCATCTGAAACAAAATTTTCATAATCTTCTATGATAAGACGAGAGACATTTTCGATTGCACCAATACTATTATTTAGTGTATCATATGTTGCTTTACTTTTGATTTCATGATCAGAAATTTCAGCATATTTATTCGTCATTTCAACTAGGTTAGGCAAATGAGTATACAAAAACTTATCTGCCAAATGAAGTTTTTTAGGTTCTTTAACAATTTCTTTGAACATCGCTTTTGCTACTTTCAATGTGTCATATCTCAAGTTAATGGCATTTAACTTTGGAATATTATGGAAGTTTTTTTCTAATTGATCAATTTGTTCTTTGGTTTCTGATAAGGTTGTTCTAAAAAAAGCAATCTCTTTGTCAGACATGCCAGCTTCATGATAATGTTCTTGTTTTTCTTTAGTTAATTCAGGAACGACCTCTTTGCTTTTTCGTTTAGAAACCTTTCGATAAACTATCCAACCAATAGCAAGCAAGATAAATACGGCACCAAGATTTTCATCAATCTCCGTCAAAACGAACATTCCTATTAAAAAACCGATAACGCCGACGATTGTGTATTTCCTTCTCTTCATTTTGTCACTCCTCTTTTCAAGTATTTTTTGTATAGTACTAGTTTAGCATAAGGAACTAAAAACATTATCAGTCCTAAGTTTGATTTATAAATAAGTATAAGGATACAGTGAGTTTTGTTGAAATAACGTCTCTTTAAAGGTATCATAAACATAAATAAGCTAAATGACAAGGAGCAGACATGAATGAAAGATAAATTTAATGAAGAAACGCTCGAAAGAAAAGACATATTCAAAGGGGCAGTTATTGATGTTTGCGTTGATACTGTTGAATTACCTAATGGGAAAAAATCTAAACGTGAATTAGTTTTTCATAATGGAGCAGTTGGAATTTTAGCGATAACACCGATGAATCGTCTTGTTTTAGTTAAACAGTTTCGTAAAGCAATAGAAAAAAGTATTTTAGAAATACCAGCAGGGAAAATTGAAGCACATGAAGATAACCCTCTAGAAACAGCTAAACGTGAATTAGAAGAAGAAACCTTTTATCAATGCGATTCAATGGTAGAAGTGGCAGATTTTGTCACATCTCCAGGTTTTTGCAATGAAAGAATGGTGTTATTTCAAGCACATGGATTAAAAAAAGTTCAAAACCCTTTACCAAGAGATGAGGATGAATTTTTGGATATCGTGGAGTTATCTTTAGAGGAAGTAAAAGAACACATTCGTCTTGGTACAATTTGTGATGCCAAGACATTATATGCTATTCTATTATGGGAAATGCAAATGAAATAAGGAGTTTATCATGTCGAAAGAAAAACAAAAGAAATCAGAAACAACGTCACAACAAATTTTAACAAGAAGTCGTGTAAGAGAGCATAATAAAAATGAACAACGCAATGCATGGTTAAATCGTGCGATTGTGATTATCGTCATATTATTAGTCATTATGTTGTATGCTATTTTTAAATTATAAGGGAGTTTGTGTATGAAAATTGGAATTATTGGTGCAATGGAACAAGAAGTTGTGTTATTAAAAAATCAACTAGAAAATAAAAAAGAATGGCATGAAGCAGGTGTATCATTTTATTCAGGGACTATTGGAACGCATGATGTCGTAGTGACACAATCAGGTATTGGTAAAGTTTTAGCTGGATTAACAGCGACATTACTAATTAGTCATTATCATGTTGATTGTTTAATTAATTCAGGCTCTGCTGGTGGTATTGGTAAAGGATTATCAATTGGAGATGTTGTCATTTCTGATAAATTAGCTTATTTTGATTCAGACGTTACAGCATTTGGTTATGAATATGGACAAATGCCACAAATGCCATTATTTTATGAAGCAAGCAATCAGCTCATTATTGCAGCCACAAAAGCAGCAGTAGATAATCAATTAGCGACACGCATCGGGTTGATTGTTTCAGGGGATACGTTTGTACATAGTCAAGAACAAATAGCCCATATAAAAAAACATTTTCCTGATGTTTTAGCTAATGAAATGGAAGGCGCGGCGATTGCTCAAGTGGCGCATCAATATAAGTGCCCGTTTGTTGTGATTCGTGCGATTAGTGATGTGGGCGATGAAAATGCTAGTGTAAATTTTGATGAATTTATTGTTGAAGCAGGAAAAAAATCTGCTGAAATGGTCGTTGAATTAGTGAAACAACTAAACTAAGGAGTGAGGACATGGAAGCTTTAATATCAATAGATTATACAAATGATTTTGTTGCAAGTGATGGAAAATTAACAACTGGTGAATTTGGTCAAGCCATTGAAACAGAGATGATCCGTTTAACTAACCAATTTATTGACGATGGAAATTATGTTGTTTTTGCTATTGATTGTCATGATGACACAGATAAGTATCATCCAGAGAATAATTTATTTCCTCCTCATAATATTATTGGAACAAAAGGAAGAGAATTGTATCAAGGATTAAATGATGTGTATCAAAAAAATAAGGAAAAAGATACGGTGTATTGGATAGATAAACGTCACTATTCAGCCTTTAGTGGCACAGATTTAGATGTTCGATTAAGAGAAAGAAAAATCGATACAGTTCACTTAGTAGGGGTGTGTACAGATATTTGTGTGTTACATACCGCTATCGATGCTTATAATTTAGGATACAATATTGTGATTCATGAAAAAGCTGTCCAAAGTTTTGATCCAGTTGGACATAAATGGGCTTTAGGCCATTTTAAAAATACGCTTGGCGCAACAATCATTTAAAATAAAAAGCAAGTTCCTATTGATTCTAGGGCTTGCTTTTTATTTGTTAACTGGATAATAATTTTATTAAAGTAATCGCAACAATCGTTTGAACAATCCCCACACTTCCAGCATACGCTAAAAATCGAGGGCCTTCTTTTAAAAATTCTTTTGCGTTAATCCGTAATCCAATAGCTGCTAAAGCAGTAATTTCAAACCAGCCACTAATTGAGTGCGTTGTTTGGCTTAATATAGTTGGAAAATGAATGACACTATTTAAAACGCAACAAATGATAAAGCCAATGATATACCAAGGAAGGGGGAATTTTTTCTTAGTCTTTTCTTGTATTGTTAGGTTGTTGTCTTTTGATTGGTTAGCGATTTTTCCAAAAGCAAATACAACAACCACTAAGAACATAATCCGTAAAATTTTAAATAAAGTCGCCATCTCTACAACTTGCGAGCTGACCATATTGGCACTAGCAATAACTTGACCGACTGATTGAAGCGTTCCACCGATTAAGGCACTTTTAGCCATCACGTTATCTGTAAAAACGGCACCACCAATAATAGGAAGAGTCAGCATCATCACAGTACCTAATAAATTAACTAAGGTAATGATTTGTCCTTTTTCTTTATCCTTTGCCCCAATTTCTGGTGCAATTGCTCCAATCGCAGATGAACCACAGACAGCATTTCCGCCAGCCATCAGAAGTGACATGGTTTGATTAAATTTTAATTTCTTCCCGATAAAATAAGCTGCGAGAATCGTTAGCGTCATCTGGCACATAATAAAAAGAATACCAGATCCTCCAATTTGTGCGATAGTTTGAAACGTGACGGTTGTACCTAGTAGAACAATGGATAATTCTAGCAATGTTTTTTCTGAGAATTTGGTTCCTTTTTGCCAAATTGATTGACTAAAAAAAAGATTACCTAATAAAATTCCTAATAAAATCGCAATAGTTCCAGCTCCTAGAGAAGGCAACCATATAGCGATGATTTTTGATAAACTAGCAATTGCTAGGGATAATAAAAGACCAGGGTAGATAGTTTGACTAAATTGTTTCATATTCATTCCTCCAAAGTTAACATAATTTGATTATACTGGTTTAGTTTACATTTTAAAAATAAATAGTTAGAATATTAACTATTATAAAAATAAATAGTAGGTGTGACGATGTTTAAATTATTTTTAACCTTTAAAGAAGCATATGAAACGAGAAATTTTACTAAAGCAGCGGAAAATTTATTTATTTCCCAACCAGCCGTTTCTAGCCAGATGAAACAATTAGAAGAAGAATTAAATTGTAAATTGTTTATTAGAAAATCAAAACAAGAGATGTCTCCAACCAAAGAAGCAACTATCCTTTATACAAGACTATTAAATTTAGAAGATGATTGGTTAGAAACTAAGAGATTAATTAAACAGGTGGGGAATAATCCAGTTAAATGCGTTATTAGCGCGTCGAACACTTTTTCTATTTATTATTTACCTGATTTGATGAGTCGATTGGTTGAGAAGTTTCCTCACGTTTATTTCGAACTGGAAATGCATAATTCAGAAGAAGTGTTGGAAAATGTACTGCAACATCGTGCGCATTTTGGGTTTATTGAAAAACCATTAGAAACAGGTCCTGTTTGCCGAAAAGAATTCCTTTCAGATGAATTAGTGATTGCTGGAAATCTTGAAAGTGAGTTGTGGTTGTGTCGGGAAGATATTTCTGGTGTTTATCACTATACCAAGCGCTATTTTTTACAAGAAAATATTCAACCAAAACGTTTATGTGTGAAAAATAATGAAATGATTGTGAGATTACTCGAAAAAGGTATTGGGAAAAGTATTATTTCACGTGTGTCAGTCCCTAAACATATGCCCTATCAAGAACTAGGTGTGAATTATAAACGTTTATTTTATTTTTTAAAAAAAGATTATCTGACACACCCCGTATTATTAGAAATTGAATCAGTCATTGAACAATACGCAAAAGAAAAAGGCGGAGAATGAAATCATTCTTCGTCTTTTTTTTGTTTTTCTTTAATGATGGTCTCTACTTTTTGAAGAAAGGTTAGATCAAGTGGAAATTTTACCATAATAATTGGTGTATCTGCGTAGAGTGACTGTTCACTCGTTTCATGAAAAGGAGTTAAGACAATATCTGTCTGCTCTTTTGAGTAAGATTCTTGATAGCTTATTTGATGATTGAAATATAAATTCAAATATTCTTTTATTTGCTTTTGATGCAGATAGTCAAATGCTGGCTCTATATGTATTGATAAGACTTTATATAAGTGTTTCGGATCAACAAAATAAAGAAAGCGAAAAAAATATTGTTGTAAAAGAATATTAAGTTGACTACTAGGGATAAAACCAGTGTCAATCAAATGTTTATTTATGACATCTGTAAATTTTGAGGTGATAAGTGGGTATTGTTCAAGATTATAATGAACCGTTACCCCATATTTATATTCAAATACTAGTTGATTAAATACCATTGTGACAAAACTAGTATAAAAAATATCTCGTTTCATTAATGAAATGTCTTCATCAGATAACGGACGAAATAACGGAAATAAGTCACAAAAGATTAAATCAGTTATCGTCATTAGTTCTAATTGATTGTCACTAAAAAAATTGTAGACCAGATTAGTATCTTGTTTTCTATTCAACTCTTCATCAAGTGTCATGATATAGAAAAAATAAGCGATTTCTTTTTGATTAAAAACATAATAGTGATGAAATAATTCTTCAACATAGGGATAGATAGGATGAGAAACTAGAAAACGATTGAATTTATCACTAATAATAATGAGTTGATTAAAACTAATTCGTTGCAAATGAATTAAAAAAATATTTAGAGTTTTTTCTTTTTTAACATCTGATATTTGAAAATTAGCTTTTTCTAAAAAATCATCAAAGTGTTGATTTAACTCCTCGTAATTTATCCCATCAAGTAAAAAATAAGTGTTTCGGCTGATCATCGTATCAAATAGAGCAATAAAATACCTGATTTTACGTTCATCCCCAACTAATTTTAAATGAACCAAGTCAATTCCATAAACATGGCAGGTTTCTCTAATTCGTTTGATATTTTTTCTAACAGTGGTTTCACTTAAAAAATGTACTTGGCAATAGTTGGTTACTGAGAGGATGTGTTGGTTAATGATGTCATTTAATAGAGTCATGGTTTGGCTACTTTGAACAACAAATTTTTTGAAATCTTCAAAGTCATTTGAGTAATCAGTAATTTTAATGCCTTTAATTTTTAGGTAATCAATAGAAAGTTGGTTATTTGTAGTTAAATCATATTCTTGTTTTATTTCTAAAATATCTTTTATATAATGTTGGACTGTTCTTTCAGAGATATTCAATTCTTTAGAAATATAGGATGTTTGTGTCCAATCATAATGATTATAAATGATGTTAATGACAGAAATAGTCATTTTTATTTTGGGTTCAAGTAATAAATCAATCAATGATTTCATTCCTTTCGAGAAAATAAATCAGACATACTAATAAACCAAGTATAATCCGTTTTATAAAAAAAGACAATTCGTATAAAAAGAGATTTTAGGTTAATAAAATCAAAGTTTTTTAGTTTTTTTTTCATTTTGTGTTCTAAGTTAAGTATGAATTACGCGATATACTATCGTTGCCATAAAGATAGTGGAGAAATTGATAACATGCTTTGACGCTTTATAATGCTATAGCATTTTTTATCTACTGTAAAGAAAAAAAGGTGCAATGACTCTATTGTTTTTGAAGTTTAGGAGAGAGGTTTTAAATCATGCAGAACACAAAAAAATTATCTTTATTCAGTTTTTTTGCCATGACGGCTTCGTTATTTATCACAGTCTATGAGTACCCAACGTTTGCTGAATCGGGGAAGACACTTATCTTCTTCTTATTAGTATGTGGTTTATTTTGGTTTTTACCAGTAGCCCTTTGTGCGGCAGAAATTGGTACTGTAGAGGCATTTGACGGAGGTGGGATTTTTGGATGGGTAGGTAAGACATTAGGAGAAAAATTTGGTTTTGCTGCCATTTTCTTCCAGTGGTTTCAAATCACAGTCGGATTTGTCACAATGAGTTACTTTATTATTGGTGCGTTATCATACGCATTGAAATTTCCAGAGATGAATGACAATAAGCTCATTAAATTTTTAGTGGTAGTTTTAATTTTTTGGTTATTAACATTTTTACAATTTAAAGGGACAAAAACCACGTCTCAAATTGCGAAAGCAGGTTTTGTGATAGGAATTATTATTCCTGTAACTGTCTTATTAATTTTTACTATTAAATATGTTGCTACAGGTCATGCTGTGACCCATTCTTTTTTAGATAAGTCATTTTTCCCTAATAAGCAGACATTTTCCTCTTTAGTAACCTTTATTTTAGCTTATGTTGGAGTGGAAGCATCCGCCTCACATATCAAATCACTTGATAACCCACAAAAGAATTATCCGTTGATGATGGTTTACTTAGTTATTACAGGAATTGTATTAAGTACCATTGGCGGAACGACTGTTTCAATGGTTGTTCCAGTTAAGCATCTATCTCTTAATAGTGGGGTCATTCAAGCGTTTGAAGTTCTAATTTTAAAAGGTCATCCAGAATTATCATGGTTAGTTGAAATACTTGCTATTATGTTGGCTTTTGGTGTTTTAGCACAAGTTAGTTCATGGATTGTCAGCCCAACTGAAGGGCTACGTTATGTAGCTGATCAAGGACTACTACCAAAAAATTGTCAAAAAATAAATAAAAATGGGGTGCCAACAACACTATTAATCATTCAAGGAGTGATTGTTACCATTTGGGCTGCCGTTTTAACTTTTGGTGGTGGAGGAAATGCCGTGTCATTTTTAACAGCCATCTCTTTAACAGTGGTAATTTATTTATGTGGCTATTTATTATTTTTTATTGGTTATTTTATTTTAATTTTTAAAAAATCAAATCAAGGGTTAAAAAGAGCCTATGAAGTACCAGGGGGAAAAAAAGTAAAAGCGTTATTAGCTGGATTAGGTATGTTGATGTCCTTATTAGCATTATTTTCTTCCTTTATAGCACCGAGTGAATTAAAAACAACAGAAGCAAAAACCTATCTCATCACCTTAGGCGTGAGCTCTATTATCACCGTGTTGTTGCCTTTTGTTTTTTATCAACTTTATGGAAAAAAACATTCCATGAATTTAACTAATGAAGAAAGAAAGTGATTAATTTGCAAATGATTAAACAGGAATTTAAACAGTTATTTCATAATAAATTATTGTTAATTTCTGTCATCGCGATTTGTTTCATTCCTATTTTGTATTCCAGTGTATTTGATAAGTCAGTTTGGGATCCTTATAACAGATCAAGTCATTTACCAGTTGCTGTCGTTAATGAAGATCAACCTGTCGAAATGCTAGGTCAAAGAATAGATGTTGGTAAAAGTGTGATAGATGAGTTAAAGCATAATAAACAACTTAAGTGGGAATTTGTTGATGCAAAAGAGGCAATGCAAGGAATGAAAGATTTGAAATATTATATGATTGTGACCATTCCAAAAGATTTTTCAAAAAATGCGGCCTCACTGTTAAAAACTAATCCCACACAAATGGAAATTCAATATACTACAAATGGTTCATTAAACTATATTGGATTAGATATGGCACAAATTGGGGCAAAAGAATTAGAAGCTAAAGTCAGGGAAAGTGTGACAGCAGCTTATGTGAAAACAGCCCTAGATGTTGGGAAACAAGGTAAGCAAGATTTAATCAAATTAACGAATGGCTCAAAAGAATTAGCAACAGGGAGTCAAACATTAGATAAAGGATTGGGTGAATACACAACAGGTGTTTCTTCTGCATCTAGTGGGTCTAACAAATTGACTAATGGTATAAATGAGCTTGCTTCAAGTGTATCACCATTAAAACAAGGTGTGTCAGAACTACAAAATGGTGCGACACAGTTGTCTAATGGATTAAATAAAGTAAATGATACATTACAACCACTTTATGGAAAACTAAGTGAAGTGGGAAGTGGTGTGAGTGATTTATTAAATGGGACAAAAGAATTAGAAAACAGTCTAAATAACATTGAAGGAAATTTATCTGGTTCTTCTGCCAAATTATTGAAAGAAGACTTAGAAAAAATAGATCAACAATTAAGATCTGTCTTAAATGATTCGAAAGAGTTAAATCAAATTTCTAGTGGGTCATCTGATTTAGCAAAAGATCTAGTCGATTTAGGTCAACAATTATCTGTATTTAGTCAAGTGATTGGCAAAATAAATCAAACTGTTTCAGATGATACCCAACAACTTGAACAGCTATTAGAATCTATCGTTAAAAATAATACTCAGATAAGTGATGAGGTAAAACAGCAACTTATCTCTCAAATTTCTGAGCAAGTAACAAGTTTTTCGACTCAATTAGTGAAGGACATACAATCCTCTTCAGGAGATATAGATAGTATTGTCAGTCAAGTTCAATCAGGATTAACTCAAGCTAGTCAGCAAGCAAATAGTTTATCTAACCAAGCCATAATGGTCAGTCAAGTGGCTAAGGGTATTTCTAATAATACTGGTGAAATAAAACAAACACTTAATGATGTGACTAGAGGGACAACAGACTTATTACAAAGTTTAGGAACAACGATTAAAACTAATAATCCTCAAGATACGTTAAAAGAAGTCGAAGACGGATTAGCTCAAGTCAATCAATTAGTTAATGAAGCTCCTGTTGCACTTAATGGAGTGAACCGTTTGTCAGTAGGTAGTGATCAATTAGCCGACGGATTAAATACGATGTCTGGTAAATTACCAGAGTTGGTATCAGGTGTGACACGGCTAGATAATGGATCCAATGAGTTAAGTCAAGGATTAACTAAATTGACAGATAACACCCCTAAATTAATGACTGGTGTTAGTCAATTAACAGTAGGTGCCACAACTATGGCGAATGCTCTTAATCAAGCAGATACCATTGTAAGTCGACTAAAATTTAATAACAAAAATGTCAATATGTTTGCAGCACCAACAGGATTAAAAAATATTGAATACAGTAAAGTAAAAAATTATGGGCAAGCCTTAGCACCATATATTATGTCATTAGCATTATTTGTTGGATGTATTGTCTTTAATTTTATTTTTCCAATTAGACGTGTTTCTATGGAAAATCAATCAAGTCGTGATTGGTGGTTAAGTAAAGTCGCAATGGGATTTGTTGTAGCAACAGCCATGGCGATTATTGAAGCAACGATTATGTTAACGTTAAAACTGCCTGTTGATCAGGTTGGAAAATTATATTTGGTTGGGATAGTTACGGCTTGGAGTTATATGTTCCTTATTATGTTCTTAGCCATGACGTTTGATAATCCAGGCCGATTTGTTGCGATGATTTTATTAGTGTTACAACTTGGTGGAGCTGGAGGAACATTCCCATTACCGTTACAGAATAGTTTCTTTAATGCTATCCATCCTTATTTACCAATGACTTATTCGGTTTACGGATTTAGAGAAGCCATTTCAAGAGGGATTGGGGCACCGATGTTTAATCGTAGCATTGTAACGTTATTATGTATTTTTATTTTCTTTGTTATCCTTTTAAGATTTTCAATGGATTATTTACAAAGAAACCATTTAGAAAATATCTCTGCTTTAAATGATAATCAAAAATTACAAGCATTAGAAAAATAATTATTGCCTAAATGAGATTGTTATCCCATTTACATATATATGAATGAAAATTAGGAGGTCTAGTTATGACTAGCGAAAAAAATCAATCAGTAGTACCAATATTTGGATCAAATGCATCAGAAGAAGCAGTAATGTTAGACAAAATGAGAATGGACCCAATCAATCCATCTATTGCTTATCGATTAATAAAAGATGAATTAATCAACGAAGGAAATGCTCGACAAAATTTAGCCACATTTTGTCAAACTTATATGGAACCTGAAGCAACAGCTATTATGGCTGAAACAATGGAAAAAAATGCCATTGATAAATCTGAATACCCACAAACAGCAGCGTTAGAACAAAAATGCGTGAAAATGATTGCTGATTTATGGCATGCACCTAATAGAGAGCAAGTAATGGGAACATCAACTGTTGGATCAAGTGAAGCCTGTATGCTTGGTGGGATGGCAATGAAATTTAGATGGCGTGACCGTGCTAAGAAAAATGGGTTAGATATTAATGCTAAACGACCAAATTTGGTTATTTCTTCAGCATATCAGGTGTGTTGGGAAAAATTCTGTGTTTATTGGGATATAGAAATGCGAGAAGTCCCAGTTGAGAGTGGTCATTTGAGTATTAATACGGACACTGTTATGGATTATGTTGATGAATATACCATTGGGATTGTTGGTATATTAGGAATAACTTATACAGGGAAATTTGATGACATAAAAAAACTAGACGAACTAGTAGAGGCATATAACCAAGAGCATCATCAAGAGTTAGTTATTCATGTGGATGCTGCAAGTGGCGGATTATTTGTCCCATTTGTAGAGCCAGATTTATTATGGGATTTTAAATTAAAAAATGTTGTGTCTATTAATTCATCTGGTCATAAATATGGGTTAGTTTATCCAGGTGTTGGTTGGGTATTGTGGAAAGATAAAGAGTATCTGCCAAAAGAGTTAGTATTTGAAGTAAGTTATTTAGGCAGTGTAATGCCAACAATGGCGATTAATTTTTCAAGAAGTGCAAGTCAAATTATCGGACAATATTATAATTTTTATCGCTTTGGGTTTAATGGATACAAAGAAATCCATGAGCGAACAAAAAAAGTAGCTATGTCTTTAGCAAAAACAGTTGAAGACACTGGACTTTTTAAAATGTTTAATACTGGTGAAAATTTACCAATCGTCTGCTTCACATTAAAAGAGGATGCCAATGTAGAATGGTCACTATATGATTTGTCTGATCGTTTGCAAATGAGAGGTTGGCAAGTTCCTTCTTATCCATTCCCTAAAGATATGCAAGATACCATTGTTCAACGTTTTGTGTGTCGTGCGGATATGGGACAAAACATGGCAAATGCTTTTGCTAAAGATTTTAATGCCGCGATAAAAGAATTAAATCAAGCGAGAATTTTATGTCATGAAGCACCTATCGAAACAACAGTGAAACCTGAGCATTAATCAGGTAATGAATAAATTGTGAAATTGTATTTCATAATGTATCGAAAAAACAGAAAATATTATTCATAAATTAGATAAAATTAAAAAATATAATACTTATAGTAAATTAATTAAATAACTAATTCTTATTAGACATTAGTTAAATTCAGGAGGAACAATCATGAAAAAAACAGCATTATTAAGTATCACTGTCGGAGCAACATTATTATTACTTTTAGGTGGATGTGGTTCTAAAGAAGAAGTAAAAGGAACCGTTGAAGCAGGGACAGTCTCTTCTACAACAGAAAAATTAAAAGACGGTGAAAAAGTCGATGTTGAAAGTGTTAGCTTAAAAGATGATGGCTCATTTAAAGAAATCATAAAAGGGGACAATGATCCTAAAGTTAAATTAGAAGCAAAATATGATACTGATTGGCAAGATAAAAGTTGGGAAAATGTTGATTTTAAAATCGATAAAGTGAAAATTGTTGAAGTAGACAAATACAAAGATAAAGAAAACAATGAATACAAAGGTTTAATGTCTATGGACTTCACTTTGAAAAATGATGGAAAAGAAGATGTTAGCATCCATCCAAGTGACGCTGTTCTAGTATTAAAAGATGGCACAGAAATTACTGGAAAACACTTCAGAGATTATTGGGAAGATGTTTTTGCTAAAGACAAACAAAAAGATGGTCATGTTTACTTCGCTTTTGATAAATTAGATCAAGCTGACCAAGTAAAAGAAATTAAATTAACTTTTGATGGACATAAAAAAGGTGACGATAGTGATAAAGTGGAACACACTTATGATGTTAAATTACCTTTAGAATTACAAAAATAATCAAACAGGAGTGATAACAAATGACAGATTTTGCTAAAAAAGAAGAAAAAGCTATTAATAAGATTTCTGATGTATTATGCAATCTTGATGAAACACTAGCTAAAATTAATGATGAAATGGAAAAAGGACATGAAAAATCAGTGAAATGCTGGTTTGAAGAAAAGAAAGCCATTCATGACATTAAAAAGATTTTACATGAAATTGATAAATACGATAACTATAACGAAAAAGAATTAGACAATCTTGTTGATGAATGGGATTAAAAAATAAATGACAGTTTAGTCGACATCTTTTTTAAATGAATAGACATTGGGCGGAGTAATGAAAATTATTCCGCTTAATTTGTACCTTTTACTTTCACTGGATCTGTCGCTTTTTTAACTGTCATAAGATATAGGAGCTATTGAAATATGGAAACAGATTTATTTATGTTATTAGATGCAAATAGTCGAAATATTTTATCTATTTTTTCAATCATATCAGAAAAAAATGAATGGTATAGCATACATGAGATTAGTGAAAAATTGAATGTTGTGGAAAGAACCATCCAACGCTATGTGATTCAATTAAAAGATTGTATTGAGCAGTTTAATAAAGAAGAAAAAGAAGAAGACAGATTGTATTTAAGTTATGAAAAATATAGAGGCGTCTATCTAGAAACACCTAAAGGTCAAGGATTGAATCGATTTAAACAATTAGTGTTAGAACAAGATGAAACTTTTATGATGTTAAAACAAATATTTTTTGAAGAGTTTCAATCAGTGACCAAGTATTCGATGGATCATTTTATCAGTGAGAGTAAGGTCAGAAAAGGGATTAAAAAAATTCGTCAGTATTTGAAAAGGTATCATTTGTCCTTATCCAATATTAGTTTCAGGATAGTGGGAGAAGAAAAACAAATTCGATTGTTGACCTATTATTTAACATGGTATGGTTTTAAGGGAAATGACTGGCCCTTTAAACAAGTAAGTCAATCAAAGGTTTATGAAGTAGTCGATGGTTTGAATCAATCATTAGAGATGCACTTGACTCAAACACAAAGAAAGCAACTAGCTTATATGTTAGCTATCAATCTATTTAGGTTAGGTAAAAATCATGTAATTAAATTTGAATCTGAATGGAAAGACTATGTCAATATTACTCAAATTTTAAATCAAGCGCCCTTTTTAGAAATTCTTTTTTTAAAAAGGCAACAAGCATTAACAGCTGAAATTTATTTTTATCTATTATTAATTCAACTCAGAATGAATATCTATCAATGTGATAACTTAACAAGACAAGTGTTAGATTATCATAAAAAAAATAACTCAGATGTATTTCTTGTAACCCATTCATTGGTTAGTACATTTCATCAAGAACTACTGCCTATTCCTAAAAATTATTATGATTCTTTTTTTCTAACAACGTTTTGTACCCATTTATTTTGTAAATTATTTCATCATGTATCTTTGACAATCGATGGTCGTTATATGTTGGATGATACACAGGAAAAATACACAGTGCTATATTCAGAGCTACATCGCTTAGTAGATAAGGTCTATAATCAAACCAATGATTCTATTTTTTTACAGAAGCGTTTTTTAGTTCAAAAATACATGCTATTATTTTCTATGATTAAACCATTGACCTATTTTGAGCCGACCATTTGTATTTTATTAGAAAGTGATTTGCCATATTTAACGAAAGAGCTATTAGAAAGAGATATGACATATCGCTATTCTGGTCAATATCATATTGAATTTATTGATACATATGATGGGAAAGAAGTGGATATTGTCTTAACAAATGTATCAAATATTTTTAATCGTAATGACTCCATGTCACCAATGATTCAATATTTTGATTTTCCTTTAACGATAAGAGATTATGAAGAATTAGACAGGCTAATCAAAAGGACGTATCAGTGTAAATATCTGAAAGTTGATTAGAAAAAGAGGTTAATTTTTTAAATAACAGATGAAAAAAGACTTAGTTTCATTAAAAAATAATAAGTTGTGAAATTTTTGTTAAATTTTTTATTGTTAAAATAGCAAATTTAGGGTATTATTTTCTAAGTATGTTAGTAATTTAACAAAGAAAAAGGGGATTAGATTTATGAAGAATAAACTATTCAAGTCATTAACTATTAGTTTTGCAACTTTAATGATGTTATCTGGTTGTGGGGGACAAAAAACTGCAGAGAAAACATCTCAAAGTTCATCAACAAAAGCAAGTACATCAGATGTAACTTCTGGTGCGTCAGAACAAAAATATACTGACCCGAAAGAGTTAAAAGATGAGTACGATATCATTATTGTTGGTGCTGGTGGAGCAGGGATGTCAGCGGCTTTACAAGCTAAAGAAGATGGTAAAAATCCAGTTATTTTAGAAAAAATGCCAGTAGCTGGTGGGAACACAATGAAAGCTTCAAGTGGGATGAATGCTTCAGAAACAAAATATCAAAAAGAAGCTGGTATTACAGATTCAAATGATAAATTCTATGAAGAAACACTTAAAGGTGGACATGGGACAAACGATAAAGAATTATTACGTTACTATGTTGATCATTCAGCAAGTGCCATTGATTGGTTAGACTCAATGGGAATTAAATTAAACAACTTGACTATCACTGGTGGGATGAGTGAAAAAAGAACTCATAGACCTGAGGATGGCTCAGCAGTTGGTGAATACTTAGTTCATGGATTATTAAATAATATTCATGAAAAAGAAATTCCAATTTTTGTTAACGCTGATGTAACGGAGATTTTAGAAAATGATTCAAAAGTTGATGGCGTTAAAGTAACAGTTGAAGGCAAAGAAAAAGAAGTGCATGGTAAAGCCGTTGTTGTGACAACAGGTGGATATGGAGCTAATCCAGAAATGCTAGAAAAAGAAAAACCTGAACTTAAAGGGTATGTCACAACAAACCAAGAAGGTAGTACTGGTGATGGTATTCGTATGATTGAAAAACTTGGCGGACAAACGGTTGATATGGATCAAATCCAAATTCACCCAACTGTTCAACAAGACAAAGGAGTACTGATTGGTGAAGCTGTTCGTGGTGAAGGTGGTATTTTAGTTAGCCAAGAAGGCAAACGATTCACAAACGAGATGGGCACACGTGATAACGTATCGGCTGCTATTACTGCGTTACCTGAAAAATCAGCTTACTTAATTTTTGATGCTGGAGTGAAAGAAAGAGTTAAAGCAATTAATTTCTATGAAAAACAAGGATTTGTAAAATCTGCTGATTCAATTGAGGCATTAGCTAAAGAAATTGATATGGATGGTAAAACACTTGATACAACTGTGGCTGATTGGAACAAAGCAGTAGAAGCTAAATCTGATTCAGAATTTTCTCGTGAAACAGGTATGGATAATCCTTTAAACAAAGGACCTTTCTACGCTATTAAAATCGCACCAGGTATCCATTATACAATGGGTGGTGTGAAAATTAATGATAAAACAGAAGTGTTAAATAAAGACAATCAACCAATTACTGGATTGTATGCTGCCGGAGAAGTAACAGGTGGGCTACATGGAAGTAATCGTATTGGTGGAAATTCAGTTGGTGATATCATTGTATTTGGTCGCCAAGCTGGAGAACAATCAGCAAAATTTGTTAAATAATTAGTTCTTTAAGAGTCTCGATAAACGAGGCTCTTTTTTTATCTAGGTAGTTCGTAAAATGATTGTTTTGTATAACAAATGATACACAAAAGATATTTTAGTTTTTTATAAACGATACACTAGTATACAATATGGTTAGTGTATCGTTTATAGGAGGTAACAAATGAAACGGATTGACCAAGTGTATAATTATGTTGTGGATCAAACAAAAGAACTTTCTCCCACTGATTTGACAGGTGAGTCTGGTGTCACAACAAAAGAAGTTGCTGATTTTTTAAAAATTCAGCGTAGTAATGCTAGTAAAGATCTAAATACATTAGTAAGAGAAGGTATTGTGGAAAAATTAGATGGTAGACCAGTCAGATATGTTGTCAAATCGATTTTTCAACATGAACCTTTATCAAAATATGTTCCAAGTTATCAAGAAGAAACGCTGGTGACTAAACAGACAACTACTCGTCCAGTTTTTTCAGAAGATATTTTTAAGCGAATTATTGGTATTAACGGCAGTATGAAAAATGCCATTATGCAAGCAAAAGCAGCTATTTTATACCCACCCAATGGACTGAATTGTTTAATTACAGGACCAACAGGATCAGGAAAAACCTACTTTGCTCACACGATGTTTCAATATGCTAAACAACAACAGGTATTAGATGAGAACAAAGAATTAGTGGTGTTTAATTGTGCTGACTATGCGAGTAATCCAGAATTACTAATGAGTCATTTATTCGGTCACATAAAAGGTGCTTTTACAGGAGCAGACGAAGAAAAAGATGGTTTGATGAGTCTAGCAAATGATGGGTATTTATTTTTAGACGAGATTCACCGTTTACCACCTGAGGGGCAAGAGATGATTTTTTATTTTATGGATAATGGAAAATATTCCAAATTAGGTGAGTCGACTAAGACAAGAGAAGCGAATGTCCGTATCATCTGTGCCACAACAGAGGATCCTAACTCAGCTCTATTGAATACATTTGTCAGGCGAATTCCTATTACTATTAAACTGCCAACCTTTAAGGAAAGAAGTGCAAAAGAAAAAGTTGAATTAGTAAAAAATATGATGATTATTGAAGCACAACGTATTAATCGACGCATTATTTTAACGGAAGATGTAATAAAAGCATTAATCGGAAGTGTGTCATATGGAAATGTGGGGCAATTGAAATCGAATGTTCAACTTGTTACGGCACAGTCTTTTTTAAAACATATGGACCAACAGGATGTTACGATTACGATGGATGAGTTAAATGATGGAATAAAAGAAGGGCTCGTACACTTAGCCAGTGATCGACATACAATGGCTGAGTTGACACAATTATTAGAATCAAAAATGACGATTTCACCTAATGAATCATTTGATACGTATGAAGGAGATAGTTATGAGTTACCTTATAACTTATATGAAATTATTGGTGATAAAGCGGCATTATTAAAAGAAGATGGGTTTAACCAAGAAGCCATCAATCATTTTATTACAACAGATATTAACGTTCACTTGAAATCATTTTACCGTAATCATGGCTTTAATTTTGATTCAGAAAATAAATTAGGAGAAATTATTGATAGTAAAGTCATTAAAACAACACGTATGTTGTATCAGTATGCTGTGGAGCATGCAGGATATAAATTTGAACAAAACTTTTTATATGCAATCGGCCTTCACATTAGCTCTTTTTTAAATCGTTATAAAGAGGGCATTCAAATAGAAACTGGGAATGACGAGAATATCATAAAAATGATTGAAACCTACCCGAATGAACATCGTGTGGCAAAAGTGTTTAAACAAATTATTGAAGAGGAACATCAAGTTATTTTGCCACAGTCTGAAATCAATTACTTAACTGTTTTGCTAATTTCTTTAAATGAATCAGTGAAAGACGGAAGAATTGGGATTGTTGTGGCAGCACACGGAAGAAGTACGGCATCGAGTATGGTAGAAGTTGTGAGTCAACTATTAAAAGTAAACAACATTCGTGCCGTAGATATGCCCCTTGATATGACCCCGACTGAAGCATTGGATAAAGTGATTCATGAAGTAAGCGAAGTGGATGAAGGAAGTGGTGTATTATTATTAGTTGATATGGGATCGCTAACAACTTTTACAGAGGATATAAAAGAAAAAACTGCTATTAATGTTAAAATTATTGATATGGTGACAACAGCATTGGTGTTAGAAGCAGGCCGAAAAGCGAGTTTACTGGAGGGAGATTTGTCAGATTTATATCAATCATTGAGTCATTTTCATGGGTATCACGCAAAAGATTTGTCTGATGAGAGTGATACAACAGATAAGCCAAAAGCGATACTAGCCATTTGTGCTTCAGGACAAGGAACAGCTCAGCGAATGAAGGAATTAATTAATGATTATCTCACTTTATATATGGAAGAAGATATTGAAGTGTTGACGATGTCGATTATGGATTTAGATGTTAAATTGCCATTAATACAGGAAAAATATCATTTATTAGCCAGTACAGGAATAAAAAACCCTAATTTATCTGTTCCATTTATCACAATGGATCAGTTGTTTTCTAAAGAGGGTCCATCTTTTATCGGAAATATTGTATCAAATATACCTGCTCCCAATACAAATTTTACTTTAAATGAAGAAACAGCTAAAAAAACCTGTGTAGATTATATTAATGACTACTACACATTTATTAATGCAACAAAATTAATTGAGCCATTATGGCAGATTTGTCAAAAGATTGATATGGATATTTTATCAAGTAGAAAAGATTATTCTTTTTATATTTCTTTAACCATGCATTTATCTGGGATGGTTGAACGAATATTAAGAGATGATACACTATCAGCTACTCAATCGGAATTAAATGCATTAAAACAAACAGTTTACTTAGAGTCATTAAACAATAGTTTAAATTTATTAGAACAGTTATTTCAATTAGACATTCCAAGCGATGAGTTAGTCTATATTGTAAATATTATAGAAAATCAATTGAGTTTATAGTATAGATACACTAAAGATACACTTTGAAAAGTGTATCTTTTTTTGTTTTATTAATTGATTTAACAGTGTTTTTAAAAATTGGCATGCATCTTGCTTAAATGATTCATAGAATGTTTAAAATGAAGAAAAGGAGGCATCATATGGATATTCGATTGGTTCGTATTGATGACAGATTGATTCATGGACAGGTTGCTACAGTCTGGACAAAACATTCAAAAATAAATCGTATTCTTGTTGTTAGTGATGATGTAGCACAGGATGCTCTTAGAAAAACACTGCTCATTCAAGCAGCACCACCCAATATTGTTGTCAATGTAATTCCCGTAAAAAAAATGATAGAAGTCTATCATGACCCACGATTTAACGACTCTATTAAAGCAATGCTATTATTTACGAATCCTTCAGACGTTAAAAAAGTGGTAGAAGCTGGTGTGAAAATTGACACACTCAATGTTGGTGGAATGAGTTATCAAACAGGTAAACACATGATAACAAACGCTGTGGCAATAGATGACAAAGATGAGGAAGCCTTTGTTTTTTTAAGTAATCAAGGAATAGCTATTGATATAAGAAAAGTTGTTTCGGATAGTCCTGTTGATTTGATTCATTTATTAAAAAAGAATCACTTAAAAACTGACAAAAAGAAAACGATATAAAATAGGAGGTCACAAATATGGTTGGAATTATTTTAGCAAGTCATGGTGAGTTTGCTAAAGGAATCTTGCAATCTGGTTCAATGATTTTTGGTGAACAAGAAAATGTTAAAGCCGTTACATTGATGCCTAGTGAAGGTCCAGATGATGTTAAAAGAAAAATTATTGAAGCGATTGACACATTTGATCAGCAAGAGGAAGTCCTTTTCTTAGTTGATTTATGGGGAGGTACACCATTTAATCAAGCAAATACATTATTTGAAGAACATAAGGATAATTGGGCAATTGTTAGTGGATTAAACTTACCAATGTTAATTGAAGCATATGCGATGAGATTATCAGAAACGAGCGCTCATAAAATCGCGTCTCAAATTGTGACAACAGGAAAAGATGGGATTAAAGTTCGCCCAGAAGCGCTTGAACCACAAGATGAGAAAAAAGAGGAAGAAGCACAACCAGAAGCTCACATGGGGTCAATCCCACCAGGAACAGTTATTGGTGATGGAAAAATTAAATTTGTGTTGGCACGTATTGATTCACGTTTATTACATGGTCAGGTGGCAACTGCTTGGACTAAGGCGACTAATCCAACACGCATCATTGTGGTATCTGATTCAGTAGCGAAAGACGATTTGCGTAAAAAATTAATCGAACAAGCAGCACCACCAGGAGTAAAAGCAAATGTTATTCCGGTTAAAAAAATGATAGAAATTGCAAAAGATCCTCGTTTTGGTGGAACACGTGCGTTACTATTGTTTGAAAATCCGGAAGATGTTGTTCGCGTGATTGATGGCGGTGTGAAGATTGATGAAGTAAACGTTGGTTCACTTGCTCACTCTGTGGGAAAAGTTGTGGTGAATAAAGTTCTTTCTATGGGACAAGAAGACGTTAAAGCCTTCGAACAATTAAAAGCTGATGGTGTTAAATTTGATGTACGTAAAGTACCAAATGATTCACGAGCTAACATGGATGAGTTGGTTAAAAAAGCAAAAACTGATTTAGGAAAATAAAACATTATTATAGGAGGGATATCATGTCTGTTATATCAGTCATTTTAGTTATTATTGTTGCCTTTTTCGCAGGTATGGAAGGTATTTTAGATGAGTTTCAATTTCATCAACCATTGATTGCATGTACATTAATTGGATTAGTTACAGGTCACTTGGAAGCAGGGATTCTTTTAGGAGGATCACTTCAAATGATCGCTCTAGGTTGGGCAAATATTGGAGCAGCAGTAGCACCAGATGCGGCACTTGCTTCAGTAGCATCTGCAATTATTTTAGTTAAAGCATTAGGAGCTCAATCAATTTCTGTTAAAGATGCGGTATCATCATCAATCGCAGTCGCTATTCCATTAGCAGTTGCAGGATTATTCTTAACAATGATTGTTCGTACATTAGCTGTACCAATCGTTCATATGATGGATAAAGCAGCTGAAGAAGGAAATATGGGTAAAATTGAACGTTTACACATTATGGCTGTATGTATGCAAGGGATTCGTATTGCCATTCCAGCTGCAGCACTTTTATTTATTCCAGCTGAAACAGTGCAACACTTTTTAGAATCAATGCCAGCTTGGTTAACTGAAGGTATGGCAATTGGTGGGGGAATGGTTGTAGCGGTAGGTTATGCCATGGTTATTAACATGATGGCAACAAAAGAAGTATGGCCATTCTTTGCAATGGGATTTGTCATTGCGGCAGTTTCTGATATTACATTAATGGGCTTAGGGGCATTAGGTGTCGCATTTGCCTTAATTTACATTAACTTATCTAAAATGGGTGGTTCTTCATCTTCAGGTGGAGGAAGTAACACAGGTGACCCATTAGGCGATATTTTAAACGATTACTAATTTAGGAGGAAAGAAAAAATGGCAGAAAAGATAGAACTATCAAAAAAAGATCGCTTGACTGTTGCTTGGCGTTCAACATTTATCCAAGGTTCTTGGAACTATGAACGTATGCAAAATGGTGGTTGGGCATTCTCAATGATTCCAGCAATCAAAAAATTATACAAAACAAAAGAAGAACAATCAGACGCATTAAAACGTCACTTAGAATTCTTTAACACACATCCATATATTGCTTCTCCTATTTTAGGTGTAACATTGGCGTTAGAAGAAGAACGAGCTAATGGATCTGAAATTGATGACGTGGCAATTCAAGGGGTTAAAGTTGGGATGATGGGACCTCTAGCTGGTGTTGGAGACCCAGTTTTCTGGTTTACATTACGTCCAATGCTTGGAGCTCTTGGAGCATCTCTTGCATTAGGTGGGAGTATTCTTGGTCCAATTATTTTCTTTGTGGCTTGGAACTTAATTCGTTGGGGATTTATGTGGTACACACAAGAATTTGGTTACCGTGCTGGATCAAAAATTACAGATGATTTATCAGGTGGTTTATTACAAGATGTTACAAAAGGCGCTTCTATTTTAGGGATGTTTGTTTTAGCAGCATTGGTAGAACGTTGGGTATCAATAGACTTTAAACCAGTTGTTTCCAAAGTACCTCTTGATAAAGGAGCTTTTGTTGACTGGGCAAATCTACCAAGTGGTATGGCAGGTGTTAGACAAGCCTTTGAAGAAGTCGCACAAGGTAGAGCGTTAAGTGATGTTAAAGTGACAACATTACAAAATAACTTGGATCAATTAATTCCAGGTTTAGCACCATTATTATTAACATTCTTCTGTATGTGGTTACTTAAGAAAAAAGTGAGCCCAATTGTTATCATCATCGGTTTATTCGTTGTTGGTATCTTAGGTCACGTGATTGGGTTACTATAAAAATAAGTTTTAAGAGGTCTTGTACAGGCCTCTTTTTTTAAATAGTAGCTATTTTTTGATATAGTGTTAAAAGAAAAGTGAAAAGTAAAGGAAGTGGCTAGATGGTTCAGTCTCTTAATACAAAAATCGATTTAGTGATAGATGCAACAGCATTTACTGGTTTGACAGATTACGGAGAAATTATGATAGGTGATAAGGGGTTTGAATTTTATCATGGACGTGATCCAAGGAAATTTATTCAAATACCTTGGGAAGAGGTAGATTATGTGGTTGCGTCTGTGATGTTTAAAGGGAAATGGATACCAAGGTATGCCATCCAAACTAAAAAAAATGGGACGTATACTTTTTCTTCTAAAAAACCCAAAGTGGTCTTACGTGCTGTAAGAGAGTATGTTGATCCAGAAAGAATGGTGCACTCACTAGGGTTTATGGATGTTGTTAAACGAGGAATTAGTGCAAAATTTAGTAAGAATAAATAAAAGTATGGACCAACTTTGGCCCATACTTTTTATATAATTGGCATCTTGATCCGCTTTTCATAAGCATCTAACCAGTCTTGTGTGATTGGTTCAATAGAGGTTGTTTTTTCTTTCGTCATATTGGCAAGATAGATTTGTGGTTCCTCTGAAGTTGTTGCGACAGAAAACGTAAATTCCACATTGGTTGCCACACCCCATTCGCTTTTGTTATTCATTGCAATGAGTGACATCGCACCACATTTTCCGTAACGTTTGGTTAGTTTGTCATGAAATGAGTAAACGGTCTTATCGCAAGCTTCTTGAGGGGATAAACCTTCTGCCATACATCGGACGATTTCATAGGATAAAATACCTTTCATTAAATCTTCACCTAAACCTGTTGCAGCTGCACCACCGATGTCACTATCAACATAAAAACCAGAACCAGATAATGGAGAGTCCCCTACGCGACCAGGCTGTTTCATAAATAATCCAGAGCTAGACGTCCCAGCACTCATGCTACCAAATGAGTCTAAACTGATGGCACCAATTGTGTCATGTCCATCATAGGGATTAAGGTGATGATGATTGATTTCTTCTAAACGACGTTCCCATATTTTTTTGGCCCGATTGGTTAACATGTTTTTTCGTTCAAACCCATTTAACATGGCGTATTTTGTCGCGCCTTGCCCAACAAGAAAGCTATTAAATTTCTCTTTACTAAGCTTCCTAGCAACTGAAATAGGGTGTGAGACATCTGTAATCCCTGCAACTGCACCGATTTGAAGCGTGTCACCATTCATAAAAGCCGCGTCCATTTCTAAAACACCTTCCATATTTGGCAAGCCGCCATAGCCAACGGATTTATAGTAGGGGTAATCTTCCACTGTTTTAATGATTTTTTCGACAGCATCTTGAGACGTTCCCTCTTGTCCTAGTAATTCCATTGATGAAACAATTCCGTCATGAGCCATTCTCCATGTTGCAATACTTCCAAAAGTCATTTTTCTCACCTCTTTATATTTTTAACTACCTAATTTTGCTAAAAGTAACCCATAAATGTTTAAATTCATCATTAAATCGTTTTGTGTCATATACTCATCTTTATTATGGGCAATTCCTTTTTGTCCTGGAAAAGACGGTCCAAAAGCAATGATGTTTGGCATGGTTCGAGCATAAGTAGCTCCTGTTGTGGTTACTGGAGTTCCGTCTAATTGTGTAACAGTTTCATAAATATCTGTCATATCATCAATCATTTTATGGTGTTTATCAAACACAACAGAAGGCATTCTTTTGTTTATAGAAATAGTAGAAGAAACAGGGATGTGTTTTTCTAATTCTGTCAAAATATCTTCTTCTGTGACACTAATTGGATAACGTATCGAAATAGAGAGTTCAACAGAGTGATGATTGAATTCAATATTAGTAGGAGTTAATGACAGTTTTCCTGAATCTTTATCCGAATAGTCAATGCCTAGGGACTTACCATGATGATCATCATGTAACAATTTAAGCCAGTTAAAGTAATCAGCTAATTCACCAACTAGTTTGTTTTCTACTTGAATAGGTAAAAGAGTCACAGCGTTTATCCCTAATTCAGGAGCATTACTTGGTGAACGTTGACCTATAACATGAAATGTTTCTCCGTTTATTAAAGTGAGGTGAATATCATCAGGAACAGCCCCACGTTCAAAATTTTTCGACATATGCTGGATTTGATTGATTGAGTTGTCAGTAATAGGTGTACTAATCGTTAAGACAATAATTCCACGTTCACCATAGACAGCAGGATATTTACAGTCGGGTGTATAACCATACATTGGAGGAACTTCTTTTTCAAGGTACATAGGAATGTCATGTTAACCACTCTCCTCATCCGTACCAAAGATAATACGGATGGTTTTCGTTAATGGAAAATTCATCCTTTTTAAAGCAGCTAAAGCATATAAATTTGCTAGAATAGGGCCTTTATTATCTAAAACGCCTCTACCATAAAAAATACCATCTTTTAATGTTAAATCAAACGGAGGATAGGTCCAGCCAGATCCAGCCGGCACAACATCAAGGTGACCAACAATGCCAATATAATGTTCGTTGTCATCACCTAATTGAGCATAACCAACTGCGTCATTAATGATAGCTGTTTTAAATCCCAATTCTTTGGCTAACTTTAAAGTTTCTGTTAACGTTTTTTTAGGCCCTGTCCCAAAAGGTGCGTTTATTTTTTTTTTTCCTTTAACACTTTCAATTGCAATGATTTTCTTTAAACCTTGGATAAATTCATCTTCAATATGAGAAAGTGACAAAATAATATCTGAATCGTTCATTTATCATTTACCTTCTTTTTATTTTTATTATAAACATAAGAAACGTTAAATGAAACTATTATCTTGTTAATGATACTTTTATGTGAAAAATATGAATTTATTATTTAAAAATTGCATATACATGTGAAGTTTTCGGTAATTTTAAATAACAAAATACGCTATTTTCATGAAGTTTCATTTAAAGATGATTAATTGTCAATTTTTACCTATTGTTAGGTAAAGTTTGATATGGAAGGTTTTTTAAAAAAGAGATATAGTATGAACATAGCCAAGAAATAAAACGCACCAAAAATTTAATAACAAAAAATAACAGGGGGTAGGAGCTATGAAAAAAATAGGATATGTTTATGCTTCTAGTGAGGAAAATTATGTAAGAGAGCAAATCGATGGGTTAAATAGTTTAAATATTGAAACAGTATCGATTGAGAAAGAAACAAATGAGGAAATTTCACAAAGTGATACAGTATTAACTGATATCGTGGCAAGTTTAGAGTCAGGTGATCAATTAGTTGTTTATGAATTAAGATGTTTAGGTAAATCAGTTATCCAATTAGCTGAATTTTTAGGTCAATTAAAAGAAAAAGGTATTGGATTAGTAGTAGTTAAAAAAGGTGAAGCATACAGTGACATTGATGATGCAGCATACTTAGAAATGGTTTTAAAAATCGCTGAAATGGAAAAAATGATTATTAGAGAACGAACAACTAAAGGATTACAAGAAGCACGTCGTAAGGGTCGTGTAGGCGGACGTCCAAAAATTTCTCAAGAAACAATCGACCAAATCAGATTCTTATATAACAATAATAGATATACATTAAGACAAATTGCAGAGGAATGTAACATTTCTTTGGGAACAGCTTATAAATACGTACAAGAAAGATAAAACAAAAAGACTAGTAAATGACATCCAAATCATTTACTAGTCTTTCTTTGTTTATTTTAATTGTGAGAAGTCGTTAAAGTATTGTTTATAAGATAGGTAACTGGCAATCATGGTTGAAAAACCAGTTGTCGCAATTAACATAAACATCACAACGATTTGGTATCTGATGGCAGTTGTTGGATCAATACCAGCAAACATTAACCCAGACATCATACCAGGTAAACTGACTAAACCAACCGTTTTGGCACGATCGATACTTGGTGACATTGCAGATTTAATACTTTCTCTTACGATAGGTAAGGTTGACTGTTTTTTTGTTGCCCCTAATGCGAGTTTTTCTTGCACTTGTTGACGTTGATCTTCAAACTTAGTTGACATTGTACGATAGCCAACCCCGACGGCAGTCATCGCATTACTGGCAATCATCCCAGTTATTGGAACAATTTGTGAGGGTGTCCATTTCAAAGTTCCGGATACAAATAGAATAACCAGTGATAAAATTGTACCAAAACCAATTGAAATCAGAGAAATTTGAAATGCTTTATCCAAATGGTTTGCACGTTTTCCAGCATGATGTGCGGCATTTAAAATAATGAAAGCAACCATTACTAGAGTTAAAATCATATTATCAAGTTGGAAAACAAACCCTAAGACATATCCAATGATGAATAATTGAATCACTGTTCGAATGGCAGAAATAAAAATGTCTTTCCCTAGCCCTAGTTTTTCCTTATAGTCAATAACTAAAGCGACAACAATTAATAAGCTTGCTAATAATAGCGATGTATTTGAAATATTTAAGTCAGTCATATTATTTTTCCTCCAATTTTCCGTCAATAATGGTAATTTGACGTGTCCCTAAGCTAAATTCATTACTATCATGTGTCACCCAAAGAATCGTTTTTCCTTTTAACTCATTTAAAATAAATTGTTGGATAATGTTTTTATTTTCGTCATCTAAAGCACTAGTGACTTCATCTAATAACAAAACGTCTGGTTCAAAAATGAGATTTCTAACAAACGCAACACGTTGTTTTTCCCCACCAGATAAATCAATAATCTTTTTATTTAAGTAAGATTCATTAAGTTTGAATGTCTCTAACAGTTTTGTTACTCTAGATTTGTCGAATTCTTGACGTCGAATATCAAATGGAAATATCAGATTATCCATAACAGTGTCACCAAAGAGAGTAGGTTGTTGGAAAAAATAAGATACTTCCTTCCTATAATCAGTAATGTTTTCTTTGTCAATTTCTTTATTTTTATAAAGTAATTTTCCAGAAGTAGGTGTAATCATCGATGCTAGCACTTTTAGTAAGGTACTCTTACCACTTCCAGATGGACCGCTAATAGTGATGAAATCTCCTGAGTTGATTGATAAATTAATGTTGTTTAGAATCGTTTGATTTTGCGGTTTAAAAAAAACATTTTCTAAATTGAATAATGAATGCATAAGTAATCTCCTTTTTTCTATTAATATATCTATAGTATATCATTATAATAATTATTATTTAATATTAATGCTTAAGTGATAATTACTTTGTTTGCTAGAGATTCATTTACTTTATATTGAAATCATGTGGCTTATAGAGTAGGATATCAAAGAAGGAATAAAAAACGAGCGGGGGATATTAATGACGGCAGCAGAAGGTAGACCGATTGTCATAGGTGTGACTGGTGGGTCTGGAAGTGGTAAAACAAGTGTAAGTCGCGCGATATTAAAGGCATTACCAAATCACTCAATTTTATTGTTTGAACAAGATTCTTATTATAAAGATCAAAGTCATCTATCATTTGAAGAAAGATTAAATACAAATTATGATCATCCATTTGCATTTGATACTGATTTATTGATTGAGCATTTACAAGATTTAATGGAATATAAAGCCATTGAAAAACCTGTCTATGATTATGAAGCACATACTCGTAGTAAAGAAGTGATTTATCAAGAGCCAAAAGAAGTGATTATATTAGAAGGTATCCTGATACTAGAAGATGAACGATTGAGAAATTTGATGGATATTAAAGTATATGTAGATACGGAAGATGATATTCGGATTATCCGTCGTATCAAAAGGGATATGCATGATCGAGGACGTTCATTGGATTCTGTCATTGGACAGTATTTAAGTGTAGTTAAACCAATGCATCAACAGTTTATAGAACCAACAAAAAAATATGCGGATATTATTGTGCCAGAAGGTGGCAAAAATCAAGTTGCAATAGACTTGTTAACAACTAAAGTAAGAAGTATACTTGAAAAATAACAAATGAGGAGGAATTAAAAATGACAACATTTCCACAATTAGATTTAGAAAATGCTAAAGTAACAGCAACAATTAAAACAAATCGAGGTGACATTAAAGTTGCTCTATTCCCTGAACAAGCACCAAAAACTGTAAAAAACTTTATTGAATTAAGTAAAAAAGGTTACTACAATGGTATCATTTTCCATCGTGTTATTCCTGATTTCATGATTCAAGGAGGAGATCCAACTGGAACAGGTATGGGTGGAGAAAGTATTTATGGTGAAAAATTTGAAGATGAGTTCTCTAAAGATGTATTCAATTTAAGAGGCGCTTTATCTATGGCCAATGCTGGACCAAATACAAATGGTAGCCAATTCTTTATTGTTCAAAATAAAAATGTTCCATCTAACATGCTATCTCAATTAGAAGGTGCTGGATTCCCAGAAGAAATCATCGAAGCATATAATAATGGTGGAACACCATGGTTAGACTTTAGACATACAGTATTTGGTCATGTCATTGAAGGCATGGATGTTGTGGATGAAATTGCTAGTGTCAGTCGTGATTCACAAGATAGACCAATGCATGATGTAACAATCGACGAAGTTTTAATAGAAGAATAAGATGTTTTTGTCACTTGCCTATTTGGGTGAGTGGCTTTTTCTTTTTATATTGTAAAGAGTAGTGAATAGTTTAAGATGTTTATGTTAAAATGATGACTATAAGAAAATTTATTTTAGGAGATTTTAGAACATGACATTAAAAATTGGAGACATATTGACAGGTGAAATAACAGGGATTCAGCCTTATGGGGCATTTGTGTCTCTTGGAGATAATCAACAAGGTTTGATTCATGTATCAGAAGTTAAACATGGATTTATTAAGAATATTGAAGATGAGTTATCAGTTGATCAGAAAGTGAAAGTTCAAATTATTGATATTGATGAGTATACCAAGAAAATCAGTTTATCATTAAGAGTCTTTCAAGATGCGCCACCTATTTTGTATAAAAAGAAAAAATATTTTACAAATAGATATAAGAATATAGGTTTTGAAAGCATTGATAAGAATTTATCACATTGGGTTGATGAGTTTTTAGATGATATTACGGAAAATAACTGATATATTTCTGAAAATATGTTATAATTGCATTTGTCGATTTATTATAACTATTAAATAAGAGGTGTGTAATATTGGAACAGTCTAGAGTAGCTGGGACAGTCATTCTTAATCAACAAGATGGTCATAAAAAATTTTTAGTACAAAAAGATCAAGAAACAGTTAGTTTTATTCAAACAACTATTGATACCAATTATACAAGTTTAGCTTGCATATTAGATAAGTTGACTCAATCAGTTGGCTTGGATTCTGATGCAATGGATTTAGTCGAATTAACTAATATCAATATTGAAGATGAAAAATTACCACTTTTTGTATTTAGTTTAGATGAAGAGAATATTGAAACCAGTGCATTGAATTCAGAGTTTTTGTGGGAAGAACCTTCTACTTTGCGTATGGTATTACAACATTTTAACGTAAGTGGTGTGCCTTTTTTAAATTAGTTGTTGACAAAAGTATTCACAGGATGTAATATATAGAAGTTGTCACAACGACGTTATTTAATTAAAAAATAATTTTTGAAATAATGTTGACAAATAACTAACAACTTGATATGATATAAAAGTTGTTACGGAAACAAAGTTTAGACCTTTGAAAACTGAACAAAGTAAGACGAACCAAATGTGTAGGGCGTTTCTACTATGTAGAAACAAACCATATTTAGTGAATACAATTCGCTAGCAAGTTTTAAAACAAATGAGCTAAACATCGTAAGATGTTATCAACTTTTTATTGAGAGTTTGATCCTGGCTCAGGACGAACGCTGGCGGCGTGCCTAATACATGCAAGTCGAACGCATTTCTTTTCATCGGAGCTTGCTCCACCGAAAAGAAATGAGT
>NZ_NGJT01000008.1 GCF_003950315.1 Vagococcus bubulae | reverse complement strand
TCCTTTTTAGTTGGTTTAGACACCTTAATTATAAAGGAAAGTGCTATTTTTTTCGTCAAAAAAGGAACAAAATCCAAAATAATTTTGTTCCTTTTAATCTTTTTTAGGAGACTTTTGGGTCAGCCTCGTTTAATTTCGTTTTGTTTTAATCCAGCTACGCTGATGACTCAATTGTCGCCAAAATGCAATAAGGATACTAAAAAATAAAATAAGATACATATACGACGTAGCAAAAGGTAATAAAAGAAAGAACCTAAAAGGTGGTTTTATTTCTTTGGTAGCGGATAAATTTTTGTCATACAACACAGTGAAAATGATGCCAAAAATAATAGAAAACCCAAGAATTATAAAGAGCAAAAATAGATAGTGATTGGTATTTTCATAAATAATCGGAAGGGAGTTATAAATTTGTTTACTTGATTTTATAGAGAAAATAAGGATACAACTTGTGGCAATCAGATTAATAAATGGTTGACTCAAAAAGTAAAAAATACTTAGTTTTTGTATAGATGTGAGAGTCGTTGAAGAAGAGACTTGACGAATATATTTTAAACAGTCTAAATTTCCTTGTACCCATCGACTGCGTTGTTTGATGAATAGTTTGGTCGAAGATAGTGCCTCTTGGTAAACATAAGCGTTTGAGACATAGGCAATTTTGAGATTTTCTGACATTAATTTTAACGTTAGTTCGTAATCATCTAGTAAAGAAGTTCCCCAAGGATTAGGACCTATCGTTTCTAAGATAGGTCCTAATCTGAAAAATTGCCCGTTACCACTTAGTCCAACAGAATTTGTACTAACTCGAGCTTTTTGGATTAAATTATTGACTGTGAAAAATTCTAAGTCTTGAGCTACTTGAAGTGTGTTTTTAAAATCATCATACATTTTTACTCTCATTTGGACAGCAGCAACATCTTTTTCAGAAAAAGCTCTATTTAATTCATTCATAGCGTCATTTGATAGTTTGCCATCAGCATCTATCACACCAACAATGACAGAATCTAACGGTAAATCACGTTTTTTAACTTCTTGAATACACCATTGTAAAGCGACATTAAGAGCAACTCCTTTTCCTTGTCTGGCATTTGGTAATTCTCTTTTTATAATGGTACAACGATTGTCTGGAAATTGCTGCATGATGTTGTATGTATTATCAGTTGAGCCATCATCAATAGCAATAATATGGCAGTTGTTATCAATGGCTAATAAAGAAGAGATAGTTTGGTATATAACAAGTTCTTCGTTAACACAAGGTACAATGAAAAAATAATGGTGATGATTATCTACATTAGTACAGCTTGTTTTATTTTGAAAAATATTTAATAAAAAGGTTAAAAATAGTTGGACTAAAAATAAGTACACAATTCCATAATAAATTAATTCAATCATTATACTTTTTAATATAGTCATACAAAAAATAAGCACTTATAAAAGCAATTAACATAAGACCAACTATTTGATGAATTCCAAAGATGAAAGAACTTGTAGCAATCAATCCAGTCTGTGGCAATTTAGATGAACTCATATTATCCTCCTTTCTAAATGAGAATGATCTTAGTTTATTAATTTTATAAAAACAATTATTTGTAAATATGTTTTTTTTGGTGTTTTTTTAAGTAGATTAGTATATATAAAATATATTATATGTACTTTTTTAAAAAATCAACCGTTTTATTGATAATTTATTAATGTTTAGAACTCATAAAGGAATAAAGACACAATAATAAACAACTGATGCTAAGAGTGACCAACGATACATTGCTACTAAAAGCAGTAGCAAGTGTAGTAAAAATAAAGATAGTGATTGGTGGGAAAAGCATAAGTAGTGTGCTGACACCTCCAGCAATGGTAGCTAATTTATCAAGAGGGATTTCTTTCATCAATTTAGCATTAAATTTTGGGTTTACAATACCAATGAGTAATCCTAAGATAAATTGAAAAATCAATAATAAGTAGATATTTTTTAGTAAAATACTACAAACAAGTAAGGCCATAAAAAACAAAATAAGTTGATTAAACTGCTCTAATTCTAATTTTTTAAATAATTTTGTCCCAAATAAACTACCAAGTATCACCCCAATAGACGTTAAACCTTGAATGAGTGCAAAGGTAAATGAAAAGCTGTCAATAATGAGTGCTGAGTCTTTTGCTAAAATAATTGATAAAAGAGGTGAAATAGCGGAAGATAGGCCATTTAACCCAGCAAAAACTAAGATTAATTTAAAAAATTGTTTGTTCTTTGTCGTTTCTTTGATAGCAAACACCATCTGTTTCCAAATAGCAGATAGTGAAATTGACTCGTGTTTGTCTAGGTGTTCTTTTTCTAAGGTATCTAGGTTTTTTTTCATGGATAAAACAATCAAAGCTGTCGCAAAAAACGTCATACTATTAATGATAGCAAGTAATTGATAAGAAAAAATTCCTAACAAATAGGCTCCAATAAATTGGGCAATAATTGCCACAATGTTACTAATCGCTCCGTTTAAACCTTGAGCTTCTTCTAAATCATCTTGTTCAACAATTAATGGGATAAATGGAAAAAAAAGACTGTTTGAAAATTTTCCAACATTGTCAGAAATAAAATTAATGAGACTAATCCCAACTAATAACATCATACTTTGTTGAAAACCAATTAAAAACCCTACTGATAGATACAGCGCCCCACGTATTAATCCAGAGTAAAAGATTTTTGTGGCTTTGTTTTCGCTCATATCAGCCAAACTACCTAAAGGTGAAGCAAAAATAAATGGAATACTTTCGGATAATGATACGATCGTTATAGCAAGAGATGAATTTGTAAATTGTGCAGCATAGGTCATAAGAGCAATATAATACATGGAATCCCCAAGAGTTGATATAAAGTTGTTCAGGATAATTTTTTGATAGAGTGGATATTTTTTTATAATAGACATAAGTGATTCCTCCTTTTTTATAGTATAGAATGATTCGTTTTATGAACGAATAAATGGTAAAGTATAGTTGACCAAAAGGAGAGATTCGATGGAGATAGATTATGGAAAAGTAGTTCGAGATATACGGTTAAACAAAGGATACTCACAAAAATACTTATATTCTGGGATTGTTTCTAAAACATACGCTATAGATTTTGAAAAAGGATTACATGATATGTCGGTAACAAAGTTCATGGATGTCTTAGCTAGATTAGAGATGAAACTTGAGGAATTTGAATTTATTGCCAATGGTTATCAGTCATCAGAAGAAATAACTAGCAACGTTTTGATAGCAATCGCAACAAATAGAGGGGATATTGAGACATTAAGAAAATTACGTACTTATTATGATACACGTAAAAGTAAAGAGGATGAGGTATTAAAGGCGAGATTAAATTTGTTGATTCATTCTTATGAGGAGTCAGGTAAAAGACATATTGAACCAGCTGTTTATAAAAAAGAAGATGTTGAGGTACTAAAAAATCATCTGATGTCAGTCGAATCATGGACATTAAAAGAATTCGCTTTTTTTCTAAATAATGGGTATCACTTTGATTATGAGACTTACCGGATTTTGACGGAGTTTGCCTTAAAACAGTTAAGACAGTATAACAGCTATCCAGATGTGGTTAAGATAAAAAGTTACTTATTTGTTAATTTTTTAAGCACAGCTTTAGAAAATAAAGATTGGGATAGCATTAACAACTATAGACAGGATTTTTATGAGGTGACAAAAAATACTGAAGAGGGATTTCAAAGAATTTTATGCGTATTTGACTTTAATCTATATGATTATGTTATGACAAAAGATCAGAATTTTTTAAAGAATGCAAAAAAGATAGAAGAGATGTGTTACTTACTTGGTAGTGATTACCACCGTATGGCGCAAGCGATGAGTGATACCATTGAATTTTGTGAGGAGGTTGTTCAAAAAGGTGAGAAACGTGATTGAGAGTAGTTGTTTTTATCCCAGTAAAAAAGGAGAAAAATCATGGAAAGTAATTATGGAAAAGTGGTGCGAGACATTCGGCTAAGTAAAGGCTATTCACAAAAATACTTGTATTCAGGGATTGTCTCTAAAACCTATGCCATAGATTTTGAAAAAGGATTGCATGATATGTCGGTAACAAAATTTATGGATGTCTTAGCTAGATTAGATATGGGATATAAAGAATTTAAATTTATTGCGAATGGTTATCATACCACAGAGGAAGTAACAAGTGATGTTTTAATCGCTGTTGCAGCAAATCGTGGGGATATTGAAACTCTAAAGAAATTACGTACTTATTACAATGTTCCCCAAAATAAGGATGAAGAACTATTAAAGGCTAGATTGAATTTATTAATTTATTCTTATGAGGAATCATACAAGACACATAGTAAACCAGTCGTTTATCCAAAAAAAGATGTGGAGATATTAAAAAACTATCTGGTATCAATGGACTCTTGGACAATTAGTGAAAGTAATTTTTTCTTAAATAATGGGCATTATTTTGATTATGAAACATATCGCTTTTTAACAGAGTCAGCCTTAAAACAACTAGAGCGATATAATACGTTTCAAGAAGCAATTAAGGTTAAGAGTTTTTTATTTTGTAATTTTTTAAGTACAGCGATAGAAAATCAAGATTGGAAAAGTTTAAAAAAGTATCGTGCCGATTTTTTTGATGTCACAAAAGATACGGGTGAGGGATTTCAACAACGAACCTTTTGTGTATTAACATATCATTTATATGATTATGTTATGACAAAAGATCAGATATTTTTAACAAATGCCAAAAAGATAGAAGAGGTGTGTTACTTGCTAGGTAGTGACTACCATCGTTTAGCGCAAGGCATGACTGATACCATTGAATTTTGTGAGAATATCGTATCTAATCAATTAAATAACTAGTTGATTAGTAAGAAATGTCTCATTCATTTGACTCTTAAGCGGATACATGCCATACTTATAGATGAAATAAATTAAATACATAACCGTCACAAAGGGGAGCTTCAAAGCTGAGAATGAGTGAAAACTCTAAACCCTCGAACCTGATATTGTTAATTCAAGCGTAGGAATTGTGTGAAGTGGTAGCAAGTAAGCACTGCTCTTTTGTTGATTGGTCACGTATGAATCAATAATAGGAGGAGTTTTTTATGTCAAAACGTTCACGAGTTATTTTAGAGGGGACGATTGTTGCCGCATTATCAATGGCACTATCGTTTATCCCGTTAAATGTAGGAACAGGATTTTCCGTTTCTTTAGGAATGATTCCCTTAACATTATACGCATTGCGTCGTGGAACTGTACCGGGAATATATGCTGGGTTAGTTTGGGGCTTACTACATTTTTTAATGGGACAAGTTTATTTTTTAACCGTCTCTCAAGTTATTATTGAATACATTTTTGCTTTTGCAGCGGCTGGTTTTTCTGGTTTATTCAGTAAAAAACTACAAATAACGTTGAAAACTAATCCATCAAATGCTTGGAGATATGTTGTTTCTGGAACATTTGTTGGTGTGTTAGCGCGTTACATTTTTCATTTTATTGCCGGATTTATCTTTTGGGGTAAATATGCCATTTGGGGATTATCTCCAGTGACGTATTCATTAGTGGCAAATGGGATAAGTGGTTTACTGACTGGTGTTGTGACAATGGTTATTTTACTATTAATCTTGAATAAAAATAAAAGCCTATTTATGCCGCAAGATAATTAATCTGTTTGAGGAAACACTCTTTAATAAAGGGGTGTTTTATTTTTTGATTTAAAAGTGGTAAACTTAAACAAATACATCGTAGATAGGAGCATCTTATGAGACAAATTTAGACCATTTCACTTAGTGTAAATAATTTAAACAGGTGATGAAATTATTCACCTAAGTGAAAGTAGGAAAAATAATGACAAAACAATTTAATAAGTTATTAATCAGCCAACTATTTTTTAGTTTGGGAAATACCGTTTATACTGTATCCATTATTAGTTCAGTTTTAACATCAACCCACTCAGTATTAGCTACATCAATTATGCCACTTGCTATGACATTAGGCACAGTTTTATGTGGCTTAGTTACACCAATGTTAGTCGCAAGATATCGAATGATTAAAGTGTTAAAAGTAACTCAGTTTCTGGGGATTATTTTATTTATCATGTTAAGTATGTCGCTTCAATTTGGCGAAATGACTATTTTAGCATTAAGTATATGGGTATGTTTGTTTTCTCTTTTAACAAGTTTTATGTATCCTCTTAGTGTGGCGTTAATCCCTGCACTTGTGGAGAAGGAATACTTAATAAAAGCAAATAGTTTATATAATACGATGGGCCAATTAGTCAATATATTAAGTTGGTTAGTAGGGGCTTCTTTAGTTGTTTTATTTCAACAGACAACTCTCTTAATGATTGACACCCTCTTATTTATCATGTCTTTTTTATGTTTGATTGGGATTTACGCTAACAGGGTTGATGATAATAAGAAAACGACCAATTTGTGGAAAGAATTTAAAAAAGGATGGCTTGTTATTCGTGATGAGCCATTAGTTAAAGTAGTATTATTAATGGATAGTTTAGAATCTATTACCAATACGGCTTGGGTTTCTTCCGTTGTATTAGTTTATGTGACAGATTTTTTACATAAAGGAGATCAATGGTGGGGATACATTAACGCCACATTTTTCTTAGGCTCAATGATGGGAAGTTTATTGGTGATGAAAAATGAAACAACAATTAATCAACAAAAAGCTCGTTTTATTTTTTTTGGATCGTTAATGGGTTCTGTCATCACTTTTTTATTTGCGATTATTCCATTGCCAATCGTTAGTTTGATATTATCTATTGGTGTAGGATTTTTTTCTCAAATGAAAAATATTCCTCAAGTGACAGTCATACAACAAAAAATATCCTCAGAAAAAATTGCATCAGTTTATTCAGCTAGTAGTGTATTATGCTCATTGATTTTTTCTTTAAGTTTAATCTTGTTAAGTATTGTATCAGATAAGCTGGGTGTTAATATGGTATTTATCATTTCTAGTCTCTGTTTATTAGTTGTGACATATATTACAAAAAAATATGTTAAATATTTTGTTTAATGTGTTCTCTCCTTGAGTTAAAAGGAAAAGAAGTAATCGCTATTTATAGTCATGAAGGATACACGAAAGCAACATCTGCTGATTATGATAATGAAAGAAAAGCACAAAAATTAGTTCAAGAAGCAAAATAATTTCACAAACTAATACATCATATGATTTGGGTTAGGAGACACTTAGTTATTAAGCTAAGTGTTTTTTGTATGATACATACTATTTAAAAATGGTGAATAAATAGATTGATATGTTATTTGTTTGCGCTTTTATATAAAACATTGTGAAAAAATGATATACTTGTGTTGACTAAAGGGGGCGTGTTCATGTTAGAAACAAAAGATTTATGGCAAAGATATATTCAGTCTAATGAAGTGAATGAAACGTTATTACCTCATTATATTGTTGAATCATGGGATTATTGTATGAAACATTCAGTCAATCCATACTCTAAACAAGGTTTAGAAAAGGTGACAGATGTTGAATTATTAAGAGAGAAAAAAGAACAAGCTTTTTTAATACAGACAGTAAAATCAGAAATTCAACGATTACACGAATTTTTTCAAGTGAAGAAACCCTTATTTATTTTAACGAATAATCAAGGGGTTGTTCTTTGGCGTGATGGTCATCATGAGACTAGACATTTAGCAAATGATATTCGTTTTTCTGAAGGCAGTATATGGACAGAAAAAGCAGTAGGAACAAATGCAATAGGGATAGCACTCCGTACACTTGAGAGTGTTACTGTGGAAAAATTTCAGCATTTTTCAGAAGCGTCACATCCGTTTACGTGCTCTTCCACACCTATATTAGATGATAATGATGACGTAATAGCTTGTTTAAATGTCTCAACAATGGAAATTTTTTCTGAAACGAATTATACGCTATTTGCTTTGAAAATGATTGCTAAAAATGTTCAAGCTAGAGTTATTGAACGACAGTTACATGATAAAAAAGAACAATTTTTAGAAGCGTTAAATCAACCATTTGAACAATCTGTTTTAGTAGGATTGGATGGGAAAATATTGTCTGCATCTGATGATTTTAAATTATTACATGAAGATTGCGAAGGCGAAATGATTTCGAGTATATTAAACCAATCCTCCCAAGATTTTTATAAAAAAGAAATCTACCAACAAAATGATTTAATTGGGTTTTGTTACCAGTTAGGAAAAAAGCAAAAAAAATCGTCTTTTATTAGTTTCGGCATTCATTCAAAAAATAAAGAGTATCAGGTTTTCTTAAAACAGTTATCAAAAGCAGCACAGTCTGAGTTACCCATCCATATATTTGGTGAAACAGGAAGTGGAAAAGAGGTATCTGCTAAAACAATTCATTATAATAGTTTACGAAAAGATGGTCCTCTAATTGCTTTAAATTGTGGAGCGTTAAGTGAGTCACTTCTTGAAAGCGAGTTATTTGGCTACGTTTCAGGTGCGTTTACTGGAGCAAGTGAGAAGGGGTATCTAGGAAAAATCAGACAAGCTGATGGCGGAACATTATTCTTAGATGAAATAGATAGTATGTCCACACGAATGCAAGTAGCATTGCTTAGAGCACTAGAGGAGAAAAAAATTACACCAATCGGCAGTGAAGAGGAAATAAGTGTTGATTTTCGACTAGTGACAGCGAGTAATAAAGATTTAAAAAAGCTTGTTAAAACAGGTGATTTTCGTGAAGATTTATTTTATCGTTTGTATGTCATTCCACTCATTTTACCTCCACTTAGAAACCGTCAAGAAGATTTTGTCACGCTAGTTGAGACCTTTTGTGATAAAAAGAAATGGTATCCAAATTGGCAGAAAAAAATTAGTCAAATTGCTAAGGATTTTAAATGGCAAGGAAATATCCGTGAATTTCAGAATTTTTTAGAGCGTGTGTTGATTTACTTTCCAACAAATGAACCCTCAAAAGAAGAACTGATAGAGTTGATTGAGATTGGCGCGATTAAACGTGTTTGTGTACCAAAAGAAACATTGGATGAGAGAATGCATATTCTAAATGCTTTGAGGGAAACAAACTACCATTTAACACAAACAGCTGAGAAATTAAACATGGCACGTAGTACACTTTATAGAAAATTAGATAAATATCAAATCGAGATTCCTAAATAAAAGTAAAAGACATTGATCAATTGATGAATGTCTTTTTTGTTGCGACAATTCGCTACAATTTTGTTTCATTTTTTAAATGATAAAAACAAAAAAGTTTAAATAAAGCGTTTTCAAAATTGGCATAACTTTTGCTTATTAATAAGTGTAGAACGATTAAAGGAAGGTGATGTTATGAGGCAATACGATTTAATTGTCATTGGAGCCGGTCCAGGAGGGTATATCGCAGCAATTGAAGCGGCAAAAATGGGAAAAAAAGTCGCAGTGATAGAGCGAAAAAAAATTGGTGGAACGTGTTTAAACGTTGGGTGTATACCATCAAAAGCTTATTTAAAAAATGCCAGTTGGATAGAATCGCTGCATCAAGCAAATGCTTTTGGTATTCATAGCGAGTTGATAGATATTGATTTTTCAAAATTAGTTGCTAGAAAAGATGGTGTTGTTAGTCAGTTACAGCAAGGCATTCATTATTTATTTAAACAACACTCAATTGACTATATTGAAGGAGAAGCACAGTTAAAAACATCTCATGAAGTTGAAGTAGGGGGGGAATGTTTAGAAGCAACGTTCATTTTATTAGCAACAGGCAGTACTCCATTTGTTCCACCTATATCAGGTATTCAAGAGGTTGATTATTTAACAACAGATACTTTTTTCGAGTTAAAAGAGTTGCCTAAAGAGTTAGTTATTATTGGTGGAGGCGTTATAGGTATTGAATTAGCTTTTGCGATGGCCCCGCTAGGTACAAACGTTACAGTAGTAGAAGTAGCGCCAAGTATTTTGATGACTGAAGACATAGACGCAAGACGTATCATTAAGAAAAAACTAAATAAAATGGGCGTAAATCTTATTGAGTCAGCACAAATTAAGCAAGTAACTCCAAATAATATAGCATTATCTAATCAAGCCATCTCTTTTGATACATTATTAGTCGTAACAGGTCGTAAAGCAAATCTAGATTTGGCTGATCAACTATCCTTAAGAAAAACAGAAAATCAAAAATTTATTGAGGTAAATCATCACTATCAAACATCTGTGTCATCTATTTATGCTGTAGGTGACATGATTGATGGTTTAATGTTAGCTCATGCAGCGAGTAAGGAAGGTATTAAAGCTGTCAGACATATGTTTGCAACAGCAGAAAGACCTTTAAAAAATGAGGACGTTCCAAAATGTGTGTATAGTCATCCTGAAATTGCCAGCTTTGGTTTAACAGAAGAGAAAGCGAAAGAAAAAGGATACGATGTATTGGTTTCAAAAACAGATTATATGGCAAATGGTCGCGCGATTGCAGGAGATGAAACCACAGGATTTGTCAAAATCATCTCTGAAAAAAAACATCATGAGATTTTGGGTGGTGTTATTGTTGGAGCTAATGCAACAGAAATGATTCATATCTTACTAGCAGTAAAAGAATCAGAAGGTCGTTTAGAAGAGTTGGAAAAAATGACGTTTGCTCACCCAACACTCTCAGAAATGATAGGTGAATTGGCAAGCAACATGATTGTCTAAGGAGGAATAGGAAATGGAAAAAATGACAAAACAAAAAGCAGAGTGGATTTACAAAACGATGAATGATATCAGAAATTTTGAAGATGAAGTGCATCGTATTTTTACAACGGGAGAAATTCCAGGATTTGTCCATTTATATGCAGGTGAAGAAGCTGTTGCAACTGGGGTTTGTGCTCATTTAACAGATAAAGATTATATTACTAGTACTCATAGAGGTCATGGCCATTGTATCGCTAAAGGGTGTGACTTAAATGGTATGATGGCGGAGATTTTTGGAAAGGAAACTGGACTTTGTAAAGGAAAAGGCGGTTCAATGCATATTGCCGATATTGATAAAGGCATGCTAGGAGCAAACGGTATGGTTGGTGGAGGATTCCCAATCGCAGTAGGAGCTGGACTTCGAAATAAGTATTTGAAAACAGATGATGTAGCGATTTGTTTCTTTGGCGATGGTGCTAGTAATGAAGGAACATTCCATGAAGGGATTAATATGGCAGCAATTTGGAATTTACCTGTTGTGTTTGTTTGTGAAAATAATGGGTTTGCTGAGTCAACTACTGTTAAGTATGCATCAGGATCAAATACGATTGCTGAAAGAAGTGTCGCTTATGGTATTCCAGGCATACGAGTAGAAGGCAAAGATTTAATGGCTGTTTATGAAGCAGCTGGAGAAGCGATTGATCGAGCAAGAAATGGTGAAGGACCAACTATTTTAGAATGTGTAACCTATCGAAATTATGGACATTTTGAAGGTGACGAACAAAAATACAAAGCAAAAGAAGGCGAAGAAAAAGACTATGCTGATCTTGACAATATTAAAGAATTTAGAGATGTCGCAATCAAAAATAAATGGTTAACAGCCAAACAAGCAGATGAGATTGAAGTACAATCTGTTAAAGATACAGAAGAGGCTGTTTTATTTGCAAGAGAAAGTAATATACCAAGACCTGAAGCCTTATATGAAGATGTATCGATTTAAAACAATTTATAAAATAAGGAGTGACTATCATGAGTAGACGAATAACATTTATGCAAGCAATTAATGAAGGTTTAGATATGGCAATGGAAAAAGATGATCGCGTGATTCTTTTAGGTGAAGACATTGCTGGAGGAACACATATTGACCATCTAGAAGGTAAAGGTGCTTGGGGTGGCGTGTTCGGTGTGACAAAAGGATTAGTGGAAAAACATGGGTATGAACGTGTTATTGATACGCCGATTTCTGAGATGGGATACATGGGAGCATCAGTGGGGGCTGCGGCAACAGGATTACGTCCAGTACCGGAATTAATGTTTAATGATTTTTTAGGATTTTGTTTTGATACATTGTTAGCACAAGGGTCAAAAATGCGTTACATGTTTGGAGGAAAAGCAACGATTCCTATGACGGTTAGAACGTGTCACGGTGCAGGCGCATCAGCAGCAGCACAACATTCAGGCTCTTACTACGGGATGTTTGGTTCTATACCTGGACTAAAGGTAGTTGTACCTTCTAATCCTTATGATGCTAAGGGCTTGTTGCTTGCAGCAATTGAAGATGATAATATTGTGATTTTTTCAGAAGATAAAACACTTTACGGCATTAAAGATGAAGTCCCTGAAGAATACTATAAAGTGGAAATAGGAAAAGCAAAAGTTAAACAAGAAGGTAACGATTTAACGATTGTGACTATTGGAAAAATGCTTTATGTTGCATTAGATGTTGCAGCTGAGCTAGAAAAATCAGGCATTTCCGTTGAAGTGATTGATTTAGTGACTGTAGCACCTTGGGATCAAGAAACAATCATTCAATCTGTGAAGAAAACAGGACGATTAATCGTAATAGATGAAGCGAATCCGCACAATAATACAGCAACAGATATTGCCTCAGTGGTTGGAGACAAAGCGTTTGATTATTTAGATGGCCCAATTAAATGTGTGTGTGCACCTAATACTCCTGTGCCATTTGCAAGTAACTTAGAGGCGTTGTATTTACCAAGTAAGGAAAGAGTATTAGAAGAAGCAAGTGAGTTAATTCAAGACTTAAAATAAAGGGTAGGTGAAAATCATGGCAGAAACATTATTGATGCCGACATTAGGTCTAACCATGACAGAAGGTACAGTGGATCAATGGTACAAATCAGTGGGGGATACAGTAACAAAAGGAGAGCCAGTTGTATCGATTAGTTCTGAAAAATTAACGCACGATGTGGAATCTCCTGTTGATGGTGTATTACTGTCTATTAGCGTAGAAGCAGGGGGAGAAGCACCTTGCCAAGCAGTTATTGGCTATGTTGGAAATGAAGGCGAAACAATTTCAGAAGCAACAGAAATAGTAGAAGAAGTTAATGAAATACAAGAGGACGTCACACAAGAAATGGTGAAAGACCAACCAACAGCAGTCAAAAAAGAGGGTGAGCGGATTTTCGCAACACCTTTGGCTAGAAAATTAGCAGCAGATAAACACTATTCATTAAGCGATATTATTGGAACTGGTGGCAACGGGCGAATTACAAGACGCGATGTGGAACGTCACGTGCCGCAAGTTGTTTCTCAATCTGTTATAAGTGCCACTGTTGGAGAAGGCTTAGAGGGAATGCGCAAAGTTATTGCACAACGAATGCATCAAAGTTTAGCTCAAACTGCGCAATTAACCTTGCATAGAAAAGCCAATATTACGTCATTGCTTGCATTTAGAAAAGATATGAAAGAAAAAGCAGGTGATAGTTTAAGTAAGAGTGCATTAAGCATTAATACACTGTTGATTAAAGCTGTGAGTTTAGCCTTAAAAGATTTCCCACAAATGAATGCCTCTTATGATACACAAGTTTACACAGAACATAAAGACGTTCATATTGGGGTAGCAGTGGCAGTTGATGATGGTTTAGTTGTGCCAGTTGTGAAAGATGTCCACCTTAAATCTCTATCACAAATCGGTTCAGATTTTGTCAGTGTGACCTCTCAAGCAGTTGATGGCTCATTAGCAAGTGAATTTTACCGAGGTTCAACGTTTACGATTACAAATTTAGGAAATGCTGGGGTTGAGTACTTTACACCAATTTTAAACACACCAGAAATTGGTATTTTAGGAATTGGGGTAACCAGTACAAAATTAGTATTTAACGAAGAAAAAGACGTAACAGAAATTAGTGAATTACCGTTAAGTTTAACATTTGACCATCAAGTTTTGGATGGCTCACCGGCAGCAGAATTTTTAGGGCAAGTGGTGTATTATTTAGAACATCCTTATTCATTAGTAATTTAACAAAAAAGACTCACCAACGTGTCATAAGTTGGTGAGTCTTTTGGTATTACATACCGATTAAATAGTCATCATTTTCCATGGCCTCTACTGTACCAAGTAAGTAACCATTACCTACTTGAGAGAAAAAGTCATGGTTGCTTGTTCCAGTTGATAAGCCATTCATGACAATAGGGTTCACGTCATTGGCTGTATCTGGGAATAATGGATCCATTCCTAAGTTCATTAGGGCTTTGTTTGCATTATAGCGTAGGAATGTTTTGACTTCTTCCGTCCAACCTAATTTATCATACAATAATTCAGTATAGACTTCTTCATTTTCATAAAGAGTGAAGAGTAAGTCATACATCCATTCTTTCATTTCTTCTTGTTCTTCATTACTTAATTCATTGAAACCTAGTTGGAATTTATACCCAATATAAGTCCCATGAACTGACTCGTCACGGATAATTAATTTAATAATTTCGGCTACGTTTGCTAATTTGTTGTTTCCTAAATAATACAAAGGTGCATAAAAACCAGAGTAGAAAAGAAACGTTTCAGCATATACGTTCGCTACTTTTTTTTGTAATGGGGATCCATTTAAATAAATTTCATTAATAATCTCAGCTTTTTTTTGTAGTTGAGGGTTGGTGTTTGTCCATTCAAAAATTTCTTCAATCTCAGCCTTAGTGTTTAGTGTACTAAAGATGGATGAGTAACTTTTGGCATGAACAGATTCCATAAATTGAATATTGTTTAACACAGCTTCCTCATGAGGTGTGCGGCTGTCTTTGCGTAAGGCTTCGATGGCACTTTCAGATTGAATCGTATCTAGTAGTGTTAACCCACCAAATACTAGACCAATATTTTCTTTTTGATCGTCGTTAAAGTTACGCCAATCATCTAAATCGTTTGATAAAGGAATACGTGTATCCAACCAAAATTGTTCTGTCAATTTTTCCCAAGTGGACTTATCAATAATGTCTTCAACAGCATTCCAGTTAATTGCTTGGTAATAGCTATTGTCTAACGTGGTCATTTATTGTTCCTCCTTAAATAACACAGCTTTCACATTGGTTGCTACCAATTTCCTCATCGTCATCTGTATAAGTACGAACGTAGTAAATTGATTTAACGCCTTTATGGAATGCGTAGTGACGTAAAATATTTAAATCACGTGTTGTTTGTTTTGTAGTGTTTGTTTTCCATTCATACAAGCCTTCAGGTATATCTGAGCGCATAAATAGGGTTAAACTCATGCCTTGATCGATATGTTTTTGAGCTGTTGCATACACATCAATCACTCTACGCATATCCATGTCATAAGCTGATGTGTAGTATGGCATCGTGTCATTAGATAAGAAAGGTGCTGGGTAATAGATTTTCCCGATTTTCTTTTCTTGACGTTCTTCAATCAAACGAGTGATTGGGTGGATACTAGCACTTGTATCATTGATGTAAGAAATTGAGCCATTTGGTGCAACTGCTAGACGATTTTGATGGTATAAACCGTATTTTTTGATTGATTGTTTTAACTCTTCCCAATCTTTTGCTGTAGGAATGAAAATGCCGTCAAATAATTCTTTGACTTTATCAGAAGAAGGCTTGATTTCATCTTTAATATACGTATCAAAGTATTCTCCAGTAGCATATTTTGAGTTTTCAAAGTTATCAAATGATTCGTTGCGTTCTTTTGCAATATTGTTACTTTCAACTAAGGTCCAGTAGTTTAGTAACATGAAGTAGACATCAGTAAATTCTAATGAGTCTTCTGAGCCATATTCCATTTGATTTTTAGCAAAGTAAGTATGTAATCCCATCGCGCCTAATCCAATCGTATGATTTAGACGGTTTCCATTTTGAATAGATGGAACAACTTCAATATCAGAAGCATCTGTAATATAAGTGAGCGCTCGTGTCATTGTTTTAACAGATTTTCCAAAGTCAGGACTATCCATTAAGTTAACAATATTAGTTGAGCCTAAGTTACAAGAAATATCTGTTCCAAGAACGTCATATTCTTGGCGATCATTAATGATAGATGGTTTTTGGACTTGTAAGATTTCAGAACATAAGTTACTCATAATGATTTTACCATCAATAGGATTTGCACGATTGGCTGTGTCCACGTTGATAATATATGGGTAACCAGATTCTTGTTGCAATTTACTAATTTCATTTTCTAAGTAACGTGCGTCGATTTTTTGTTTTCTAATACGTGGATTAGAAACTAAATTGTCATACTCTTTTGTAATATCAATGTAAGAAAATGGGATGCCATATTCACGTTCTACACTATATGGGCTAAATAAGTACATCTCTTCATTATTACGAGCTAATTCATAAAATTTATCAGGTACTAATAATCCAAGAGACAATGTTTTAACACGGATTTTTTCATCTGCGTTTTCTTTTTTCGTTGATAAGAACATTTCGATGTCTGGGTGGAAGACGTTTAAATAAACCACGCCAGCTCCTTGACGTTGACCAAGTTGATTACTGTAACTAAAACTATCTTCAAATAATTTCATCACAGGAACAACTCCACTTGCAGCTCCTTCAAAGCCTTTGATAGGGGCTCCAGCTTCACGTAAGTTTGATAACGTAATCCCTACCCCACCACCAATACGTGATAATTGTAAGGCGCTGTTAATTGAGCGACCAATACTATTCATATCATCCGTTACTTGCACTAAGAAACAAGACACTAATTCACCACGACGTTTACGTCCAGCGTTTAAAAAGGATGGTGTTGCTGGTTGGTAGCGTTGATGAATCATTTCATCGGCTAAACTCATAGCCAGTTCTTCATTACCGTTAGCAAAGTATAATGCGTTAAATGCCACACGGTCTTCATAACGCTCTAAGTATTGTGTGCCATCATTTGTTTTTAGGGCATATTGAGAGTAGAACTTGTAAGCTGCCATAAATGATTTAAAGGTAAATGACTGAGCGGCTAGATAGGCATAAAGTGATTCAATAAACTCTAGTGAGTAAAGAGATAAAAATTCTTCTTCTAAATAGTCGTGTTTAGTTAAGAATGTCAATTTTTCTTCTATAGAAGAAAATTGTTTTGTATTTGGTTCCACATTTTCTTTAAAAAAAGCATCTAAGGCTTCTTTATCTTTATATAAGGGAATTTGATCGTTTACGGGGCGGTTGATTTCGTTGTTTAGTTCGAAATAAGTTACATCAGTCAGATCTTTTAGACTCAAATTCATTCACTACTTTCTTAAAATTTTTTACATCGTCATTTGTGCCACTAAATTCAAAAGAGAACACAAGAGGGATGCCATAATCTTTTGCAATGTCTTTTGCAGTAAAGACAAATAAGTCTCCAAAGTTAAGATTTCCACCACCAGCAACACCTAGTAAGTGCTCTTGGTTGGTTTTGTACTCAATAAAATCGTTCACTACTTCTGTGACTTCTTTGTCATAAGTAGGAACGATTAATAGATAGTCTTCATTGATTTCATGAAAAGGATTGGTTGTGTCAATTTCATAAAAAGGAAGGTCTAGTTTATTAATAAAACGTCTTGTCTGTCCGGTTAAAGAAAAAAAGACTAGTTTCATGATTAAACCGCCAACGTTCTTAATTGATCAGGTCTAAAACCAACAATTGTAATATTTTCATCCATTGTTTTTAAAACAGGAACACTTTGGAAACCTTGTTCTTTTAATGAATCAATATATTGTGGTTCTTTATCTATGTTAATTTCGTTAAATTCAACATTTTTTTGTGCTAAAAATTTCTTTGTCATTAAACATTGTGGACAATTGTTTTTTGTGTATAGTGTGATTGTATTCATGAGTTCTTCCTCCTAATTTGTTCTCGTTAATATAAATATAAGTATAGCTTGAAATAAAAAAAAGTCAATAATGAAACACTAGATATTGTGTTCGAATTATTGAAAGCTACTAGCTATTGTGTTTTAGGTAAAAAAGAAAAAATTCTCATAAAATAAAAATTCTTAACCAATAGTCTCTAGTATAGACATACTAAGTGTAAAAGTAAATAGAAAAAAATTCGAAAAAAAGACAAATTTGTCGCCTCGTCGGACGAAACTCTTCACAAAGCCATACTAAATTATCTATATAATATTAGATAGGATAAACGCTTTCTATAAAGGGTAGACATTTTAAAATACATACGATATATTTAATGAGCGAGATGTTAATCCTTTATTTTTGAATAAAAGGAGTTGGATAAGATGAGAAAAGATGGTGGGACAATGACAAATGAACATTTAGAAGAGGCAAATCGTTTATTTGAACAAGCGATGAACGAAGCAGAAGAAAAAATAAATGTGTTTGAGAAAACATTTTGGTATAGACAACTTAATTATTCTGAACAAATGATATCACGAAAAATTATTATGTCTTTTAGTGAATATATGTTTGATTATCATTTTCAGACATTAAATGAATGGGAAGAAAAAGCACTACAAGATGTTTTATTAGATATTTTTCCTCATGAATTTGTGGCAGGCCCAAAATTTTTTGAAAAAGTTATGGTTGTATTAATTAAATTTTTTGAGTTTTTATATTTTCATGAAAATTATTCACAAGGATTATATTTAGCAGAAAAAATTAAATCGTTACAGGATGTTGTATTGGTAGAAGTAGAGAATTTATTGCGTGACACCCCAGAAGCTGAACTCTTGATATTAGGTGAAGAACTAGGGCTTGATATGAGTAATTTAGAAGATATTGATTGTTTGTATCAATTAGCTGAATTGATACAAAATGAAGGAATTAGATCACAAAATATTGTTCCTATGAAAACACGAAAAATTTAGATAATTTCTTGCGTGAAAAAATAACAAGTGATATAATAAACATGTTCATTTCTTGGGCTGTTAGCTCAGTTGGTAGAGCAACGGACTCTTAATCCGTGGGTCATGGGTTCGAACCCCCTACAGCCCATAAACAAAAATGAAAAGGAATGCTTAAACGTTGATGTATCAATGATATGTCGTTGTTTAAGCATTTTTTATTTGTAAATAAAAAAACATAATCTAATTTTGATTTTATAGCGTGAATATTAAGAAAACAAGCTAATCCATCAATTAGATTAGCTTGTTTTCTTACTATATAAGGTTAAAAGAGTTGTTTACTTATTATGAAATAAGTAAAATGAAAAAGTTTGTTAAGGTTGTTTTGTTAGTACGAAGATATTGTACAATTAAAATATGATAAAAGTGTGAAGAGTATTTTTATTAACTCACTATTAATTATAAATATCTCGTCAAAAATGTTTTAATATTTAGATTATTAAGTCTATATTATACACAGTAATGAACAAACAATAAATTGAAATGTTATCTAGAATTTGTTTAAATAAATTCATCAAATAAAATTACGGAGGTTTATATGAAAACACAACGAGAGCGTATGATTAATGGAGAACTGTACTATCCTGGTAGTGGTGAGACCGAGTTAAGAGAGTTATTTATGAGAAGTCGTCGTTTAATGCGTGAATATAACCAAACAAGTGAATTGGAAGCAGAAAAAAGAGCAGCTTTACTGAAAGAATGGTTAGGAAAAACAGGAGAAAAAGTCTATATAGAACCTAATTTTAAATGTGATTATGGAAAACATATTTCAGTTGGAGAAAGGTTTTACGCTAATTTCGATTGCATTATGTTAGATGTTTGTCCTATTACTATTGGGGATAATACGATGTTTGGGCCGCGCGTTAGTTTATTGACAGCTTCACACCCAATTGATGCACAAGTGAGAGTATCTGGCTTAGAATTAGGATCACCTATCACGATTGGAAGTAATGTGTGGTTAGGTGGTGGGGTTATTGTTAATCCTGGTGTGACGATTGGAGATAATTGTGTCATAGGATCGGGTGCAGTAGTGACAAAAAATATTCCACCTAATACTATTGCAGCGGGGAATCCTTGTAGAGTAATCCGTCCCATCACAGACGAGGATAAATCTTATTGGGAAAAACAAGCGAGTTTATATTGGGAAGAGGTTGAAGGAAACTAGTCATACTATGGTATATTATGATATTTTGTGATATTTTATACTAGTAGATAAATAGCGATAAGGGAGTTTTTTTCATTGAAGAAGAAGTTAGGTTGGATTAGTTTAATATCAGTTATGGCAATTGGTCTATTGGCAAGTTGTGGCACAAAAGAGAACACAGATCAAAAACAAACAAATGACTCAGCTAAAAAAGAATCATTGACTTTGAGTTTTGGTGCTATGCCGGCAGTTGATAGTTTACCAGTTTATATTGCTGAAAAAGAAGGATATTTTAAAGAAGAAGGACTTAATTTAGAATTAAATAGTTTTAAGTCACCAAAAGATCGTGATGCGGCTTTAACGAGTGGTCATTTAGACGGAGCAAACACAGATTTAATTGCACTGAGTACCTATAGACAAGGTGATATGGATGTCAAAGTGGTTAGTCAATCAATTGGTACTTTTTCTGTTTTAACAGGAAATGATAGTATTAACACGATAAATGATTTAAAAGGAAAAAAAGTGGGTTACGCTAAAAATCAAGCACCTTATTATTTTTTAGATGAAGCATTAAAAACGCATAATTTATCTGTTAATGAAGTTGGGTTTGAAGAAGTGCCACAAATTCCAGTCAGAGTTGAGTTAACATTAAATCACAAAATAGATGCTACAGTTGTACCTGAACCGTTTAGAACGATTGGTTTGTCGCAAGGATTAAAAGAATTAACGAATAGTCAAGAGTTAGGTATTCAGTCAACCGTTTTTGCTTTTACAAACGAAGCACTAACCAATAATAAAGAAGCCATTGAAGCTTTTTACCGTGCCTATAATAAAGGTGTTGATTATGTCAATGATCATAATCTAGATGATTATTATGATGTGTTAAAAGAAAAAATTGGTTTTACGGATGACATTAAAAAAGATGTAACATTACCTAAGTATGTTCATGCAAAACAAATAGATGGTAAACAAGTAGACAATGCATTAAACTGGTCAAAACAAGAAGGTATTTATAAAAAAGAATACAATCAAAAAGAGGTTATGAGTGATTTACTCGTTAAATAAGTATAGAGGTGAAAGAGATGTTAACCATTGAAAACGTCAGTGCGTCTTATGAAGGAGCACCGTTGATTTTAGATGACATCTCTTTTACTGTTTCTAAGGGAGAAATTGTCGCGTTAATTGGTCCAAGTGGGACGGGAAAATCGACGTTGCTTAATTCTATTACCACGTTGCATCAACAGTATCAGGGAACGATTACATTGGATGGAGCAGTGATTAATCCAAAGTGTCATAAAATAGCTTGGATACCACAAAATTATGGCTTACTACCTTGGGAAACAGTAAAAGAGAATATATTGCTTGGAGTATCTGTTCGAAAATTATCTGTAAAAACAATATCTAATCGATTAGATCATTTGGTAAATGAATTAGGCTTGGAGGAATTACTATTACGTTATCCTAATCAACTGAGTGGTGGACAACAACAACGAGTTGCGATTGCTAGAGCGATGCTTGTGACACCAGACATTTTTTTATTAGATGAGCCTTTTTCTGCCTTAGATGCACTAACACGAGAACATATGCAAAGTTTGTTTTTAACTCAGTGGGATAAAGAAAAAGCCCCAGCTATTTTAATTACTCATGATGTAGAAGAGGCTGTATTTATGGCAAGTAAGATAGTCTTATTATCCGGTAAACCAGGAAGAGTATCAGCTGTCATAGAAAATAGTAGCTTTTCGATTCCGTTGAAAGAAAAAAGGTTATCACCACTATTTTATGACACCATCAAACAAGTGAGAGGAGCAATGGAAAAAGCATGAGAAAAAGTGTATCAAAAGTGACACATGCGATTCTAGCATTTATTTTTTTAACTATTTTATGGTGGCTAGCAAGTAAGATATTAAATAAAAATATGTTACCCACGCCGTTTGCGGTGTATCAACACTTAATGGCTATCGAGCCACAAGTATTATGGCTACATACATATAATAGCCTGGTTCGTCTGTTTTGGGGGATGCTGATTGCTGTTGTGATAGGATTAATCATAGGGCTTTTGATGGGACGTTTTCCCAAAATAAATCAATTGTTGGATCCAATTGTTTATTTGACTTATCCCATACCTAAGATTGCATTGTTACCCATTATTATGTTGTTATTTGGATTAGGAAATGCTTCTAAAATTATCTTATTAGTGTTGATTATTGTGTTTCAAGTTATTTTATCTGTGAGAGATGGTGTTAAGTCGATTCCAAAAAGTTATTACCATCATTTGTATGTACTAGGTGCGAGTCAATTTCAACAGTTTTGTAAAATTACGTTACCTGCGGCGTATTCTGCCATTTTAAATGCCGTAAGGATAGCGTTAGGAACAGCGATTGCTATTTTATTTTTTACAGAAGTATATGGAACAAGTTATGGATTAGGTTTTTTCATTATGGATGCGTGGGGAAGATTAGATTATTTAGACATGTATAGCGGGATTTTAGTGCTAAGTTTGGTGGCTTTTATTTTATTTCAAATGATTGATTTTGCTGAAAACAGAACAAATAAATGGCGTAAAACGTATTAAATTATTGATAGTACAATAGTTAAAGCGATGGTTAAAAATGGGACAAAAGCTATTTTTGTAAGAGAATTACTTGTTAATAAATGATATAAAATAATATAGAGTATTCCTGTAAGTGAAGCAATAAATATTAACCATATAAGTTGTATCGGAGATAAAAAGATTGACCAGTAGACAAGTAATTTGATGTCACCAAATCCTAATTTTTTTGGCATCAAATAACTAAGTAATAAAAAGAATACCAAGACACATAAAGGGAATAGCCAATTTATTGATGGATAAAGAATGAGTAATCCTATTAGGAATAAGACAGATAAATAAGGATCAACGATATAGTAGTAAAGATCAATAATAGCTAGATAAACCCCCATCACGATGAGTAAAGTGTGTGCTGTAGCCAATTTTGTTGTAAGTAAAAGTAAATAGATACATGAACTTCCAAGAAGAAATAAAGAGTGATTATTTTTTTCTGAGAAGTTTATTTTATTATTGGGGGATAAGCATAATAAATAAGACGAAAATATGAATGACATTGCATTTAATACACAATATAAAAGAACTCTCAAATCCATCCACTCCTTTTTAAAAAACATACGGATAAAACAAAAAAATTCCTTTTTTAAAAGATTATATGGTAAACTTACAATAAACGAATGTAATTAATTGGAGTGTAAAAAGCATGTTGAAAGACAAAAAACAATGGTTTTTGTTGTTAAGTGCATTAGTACTATTCTTTCTTTCCGGCTGTTCTTCAAAAAATGATAACCCAGATGAGATAGCCTCTTTGTTTGCAAATCGTCTGTTTTATAATGAACAGTTAAGTGAATACCAAGAGACGTTTTCTGATAGTGAGTTATTTAATAAGCGTTTAAAAGAAGTGGAAGAGGATTTAGAAAATAATTTCGCGACAGTTTTTGAACCTATATCAGGGAAGTTATCTAAAAGTGAAAGAGAAGATATATCGAAATCCTTAATTGATAAGGTGAGGGAAACAACAAGTTATACCTATACGATTGACGAACAGTCAAAAGATGAACTTAAAGTAACCTATCATGTTAAAGGCTTTGATTATGCTAGACTTGTAGCAATGATGATGGCTAATTTATTGGAGCATCAAGATAAAATTGATATTGGATCAGTTGGAGCTAAACACTTAGTAACAACAGCTTATTATGAAGCTTTAGAGAAATCAATGAGTATTGTGGAACCAGTAGATATTAATGTTTGGTTTAAAAAAGACGATAATAAGAAGTGGTTGGTTGATAGTAAAAAAACAAGCGAGACAGATGTTGAAAATCTATTGTTTGTTTTTATGACAGGAAAAGTTCATGATGACAATTATGAGCAAAATATGTTAGAAGAGATTAATCAAATTGTTGATAGAGAAAAAGAAAAAGACGCAAAAACATCCTCTCCAGAATAATGGAAAGGATGTTTTTTTAATCTTTATTAATTAAATAGACTTTCTTTTTTTTAATGTCACTTTCGTTAAACGATAATAAATAATAAATAGACCGGTCGCACTAACAAAACAGATGAGTCCAATCATGAGTCCAGGTGGTAGGAAACTTAATTCAATATCATGAACTCCTTTAGGAACTGTAAAGGTTAAAAAACCATCTTGGAAGTCTTTTATGGCTACTTTTTTATCATCTATTTTGACTGTCCAACCTTTATCATAAGGAATAGTTGTAAAGACTACTTGTTCTTCTGGTATTTCTACGTGAGCAGTTGCTTTTCTACCACTGACTTTAAAATCTACGCCTTTTTCTTGTATAGATTTAATAGCCGCATCAAATTTAGGGATATCAAGTAATACAACAGGTGGATTGATTAATTCAATGGTATCTGTTCCATAAAAAGAAACCGAAAATTCTACAATGGAATCTTCTTTGAAGTAGCCTAAATTATAGTATTGACCTGTAATTCCGATTTGTGTTTCATAACTAACCTTTTGTGTAGTGATTTTGGCATTAGAACTTTTTAAATCGCCAAAATTATTTGGAAAAAGGCTAAAGTAAGCTTGTTTACCAGCCGGTACACTGACTTGATATGTGACAACTTTGGCTTCATTTGATTTTTGTTCTTTAATCGCCACACGATTATTTGGTAAATTGGTTATTTGAGCATTTTGTGTACTGACAACTGTTGGATTAGTAAAAGTGTAATAGACATCATTTAAATCTGCTAACTGGTTAATCAATGTTGTTTGAGCACCTAAATTATCTCTTGCTGGCAGTTTTAATTTATACAAATCATCATTTGTTAGTATCCCTAAAGGTAGAGCATTATCATTTGTATACAGGGTATATTTTCCTTGACTATCTGTGGGATTAAATCCATATTTTAAAATATCTTGATCACTGATATTGTGTTTAATCCCCATTAGGCTGTCCATTAATAAGGTGTTATTTTGGTAACGAATATTTAAACTAGTTCCTCGAGAGCGAAATCCTAGTTCATTAAGTAAAGCAGAAGAATGTCTATTTCTAATAGAAGAAAACATACTAATGCCGCTATATCCATAATTAAAGCTATCATTACTTGAAATAGGAGCAAGAGATTCTAAACGATTAAATGATTTTTTATTCGAGTCATTGGCTTTATCAACAAGGTATTTATAATCTGGGTAAGGCTCTGAATATAAACTACGAGAAGCGTAGTTCCAATCATTTAAAATCCCATTTAACATAAAGGATGTGTTGATATAGGCTTCACCAGTCACTACTAAAAGCAGTAAAAAGACAAAAGTATTTTTGGGCAATTGATTGCCGTAGTAAAAATACATACTGACTAAATATAGGCCTAAAAATAGAATGGTTAAGACATATTGTCCTAGAGTAACATAAGTGTAACTCTCTTTACTTGAAGCAAAGAATGCAACCGAAAATAATACAGCTAATGACAGTACTACAACAATCATCAAGGACATATCTGGTTTAGTAAATTTTTCCCAACCATATCCTGCTATCATCACAACTAAGAAAGAGAATAGAAAACTGTATCGGAATAAAAACATATTAGGCGCATGCATACCGTGCCAAAATAAATTAAGTGGTTCAATATAAAAACTTGCAATTAAAATAACAAATAAACTTACATAAGCCATTTTATTTTTAGTTGGAATTTTGTTACTACAAAAATAAAAGATACAAAAGATTAATGGCAGTAATCCAGCATAAATAAATGGAATGGAGCCATATTTTGTGGTATCAAAAACCCCAATCATATTTTTAATCACGATATCCCAAAAAGCTGTTGCTTCTGTTTTAAGATGACCTATAGCAGATAGTGTCTCGCCGTTAGATCTTAAATCAAATACTGCTGGCAAAATCATCACCATCGAAGCTATCCCAGCTAACATAGAGGTTGTCAGATAAGGAATGATTCGTTTTTTATAAAAAGATGCGTTTATGGCAACACGAGCAACGAAATAAAGGAACGAAAATAATCCTACCATAAATCCAAAGTAAAAATTAGATACAAATAAAAGAAAGTAAGAAACAAACAGTAAAGAAGATTTTCCCTTATCTAGTATTCGGTTGATACCTAAAAAGATCAGAGGGATGTACATAAAGATGTCTAACCACATAATCAATTCAGAGTGTGCGGTTGCAAAAGACATGAGCGAATAACAAATAGCTAATGTAACATGTGATAGATTTGGTAATTTATAGGTTTCTTTTGAGTAGTACCAAAAGGATAATCCAGCTGCACCTATTTTTAGTAAGGTTAATAAATAAAGAGCATCTGGTATATTTTGATTGTTAAAAAAGAAAACAATCGGTGTAAATATTCCACCTAAATAATATGAGATAAGAGACCAGTAATTGAGTCCTAAAGAAGCATTCCAAGTATAAAAAATACTTTGTTTACCATGTAGAACATTGTTAAAACTGGCATGGAAATTTGAAAATTGCGAGAAAGCATCACTTGCTAAGACACTTCTAGAACTTCCAGGATAAATACTTAAACTTAAATAAACGCCAATCATAACCAAAACGGGGATGATAAAAGCAAGAAGTCCGTATTTACCACTTGTTTTAAAATTCTTTTTTATGTTTGATAACATAGTTGTTCTCTATCCTCCTAGATAACATTTTAACGTCTAGTTTGCCCTTCCCCAAAGACAATATATTTTGTAGTAGTGAGTTCGTTCAATCCCATTGGACCTCTAGCATGTAGTTTTTGGGTACTAATCCCAATTTCTCCACCAAATCCAAATACGCTACCATCAGTAAAGCGAGAAGATGCATTTACGTAAACAACGGCTGCGTCAATTTGTTGCATAAATTTTTGAGAATGTTGATAGCTGTCTGTTACAATGACTTCGGAATGTTTTGTTCCATAATGGTTAATGTGTTGGATAGCTTCATCTAGATTATTGATGATTTTTACTGATAAGATTAGGTCATTAAATTCTGTGGCAAAATCTTCCTCTATTGCAAGTGTAGCAGAAGGTAGATAAGATAATGATGCTTCATCTGCTCTTAATTTAACATGATGTGCTTCAAGTTCAGGGTAGACTAGTTCAAAAAATTCCTCAGCAATAGTAGCATTCACTAAAAGTGACTCTGTTGCATTGCACACGGAAGGTCGTTGGCATTTACCGTTGATAACAATGTCTTTTGCCATCGTTAAATTAGCATGTTCATCAACATAGATATGACAGTTTCCAGTTCCTGTTTCAATAACAGGCACAGTGGCATTTTTAACCACAGATTGAATTAAGTTCGCACCACCACGAGGGATTAGAACATCTAGATAATCTGATAACTGCATGAATTTTGTTGCCGTTTTTCTGGAAGTATCATCAATAAATTGGACACATTCTTTTGGAAAATCAACTAACTCTAAAGCCTGTTGAATAGATTGAACAAGTGCTTGGTTAGAATGGAAAGCTTCTTTGCCTCCTCTTAAAATAATAGCATTCCCTGATTTTAAAGCAAGGGTGGATGCATCTGTTGTAACGTTTGGTCTTGATTCATAAATCATACCGATAACGCCTAATGGAACTCGTTGTTTTCCAATTAATAAATTATCCTCATTTCGCCACATATGATCAACTTTTCCAATAGGGTCGTCTAAATCGATGGTTGTACGAATATCATGTTGCATGGCATGGATTCGTTCTTTTGTGAGGAGTAATCTGTCAATCATGGTTTCAGGCATACCATTGTCACGTGCGATTTCAACATCTTTTTTATTTGCTGATAAAATAATTTCCGTATCTTCATCTAACTTTTTGATAATTGACTCTAGTGCATTATTTTTTTCTTTTGTTGTCGTATTATTTAAAAAAAATGCAGCTTCTCTTGCTTGCTTACCTAATACATCTAACAGTGTCATTCAAAACGCCTCCTTTTTAGTTAAATTAGCATTCATTTGAAAATAACGTGCCAATTTCTTTTCCTTCTAAAATATCAAATAAAATGGCTGGGTCTTTCCCACTAGCTAAAATCATTTGCGATTGACTATCTAATACACGTTTGGCAGCTTTTAATTTACTCATCATACCACCAGTACCAAATACACTCCCTTTGTCTCCAGCAGCTTTTTCCATTGTAGTGGTAATTTCTGTGATATGAGAGTAGAGAGTCGCTTCAGGATTAGTATGAGGGTTATCATTATAAAAGCCATCAATATCTGAGAGCATTAGTAATAAGTCTGCTTGTGCTAAGTTAGAAACAATAGCTGACAATTGATCATTATCACCAAATTTTGTTAAGTGATCTAATTCGTCTACAGATACACTGTCATTCTCATTAACAATTGGGATGACTCCCATCGTTAGTAGTTCTTCAAAGGTATTGATAACATTTTGTCGACTTGTCGGAAAATCAGTGACGTCTCGAGTCAGTAACACTTGTGCCGATTGCTGATGATAAGAAGCAAAGCGTTGCGTGTATATTTTAATGAGTTCCGCCTGTCCAATGGCGGCGATAGCTTGTTGTTTAGCAATGGTTTCAGGTCGTTTATCTAGACCTAGTAGCTTCATTCCGACGCCAATTGCACCTGAAGAAACCAAGATAACCTCATAACCTGCTTGTCTCAAAGAAGATAAGGTAAAAGCTAATTGATCGATAGCACGTAAATTTATTTCTGAATTTGGTAAGACAAGTGAACTGGTCCCAACTTTGATCACAAGTCGTTTACTATTTTTTAATAACTCTTTTCTTTCCAAAATAATCCCTCTTTTTTGTTTAATGGCTATTTTTTAAGTGTCTATGCATGCTATAATAACGCATTTTTACTTGGGTTTCCACTAATTGAAAATGATTTTTGAAAATTAGTGTTGACTTTAAAAAAAATGAGTATATGATTGTCATGAATACTAACTTTTTAAAGAGAAGAGGAGTGAAAAAAGTGAGTCAAAAATGTAACCAACAGGCGATTGATCGTTTTACGCTAGGTGGAACGCTTGTTGCTATGGGAGTTGTTTACGGGGATATTGGAACTAGTCCATTATATGTTATGAAAGCCATTGTGGATGGCAATGGAGGATTAGCTCACGTCTCAGAAACATTTATTTTAGGTGCGGTATCATTGGTTTTTTGGACCTTAACCTTATTAACCACAATAAAATATGTCATGATTGCGTTAAACGCAGATAACCATGGTGAGGGTGGTATTTTTTCACTCTTCACATTAGTTAGAAAAAACAGTCGATACTTGTTATACCCAGCAATGTTAGGTGGCGCAACGTTACTGGCAGATGGGATTTTAACACCTGCTGTGACTGTGACAACAGCAGTTGAAGGACTTAGAGGGATTCCTTCTTTTTACGATATGTTTGGTGATAGTCAACAGATTATTGTCATTATAACGGTGATTATTATCTTTTCACTGTTTATGGTTCAACGTTTAGGAACTAAAAAAGTGGGAACCGCCTTTGGTCCTATTATGTTTGGTTGGTTCACGTTTATTGGATTAATTGGTTTATCTAATTTTATGGGGAATTTATCCGTGATTCGTGCACTCAATCCTTATTATGCTGTTCATTTACTATTTTCTGAAGAAAATAAATTAGGTATTTTAATTTTAGGTAGTGTCTTTTTAGCCACAACAGGGGCCGAAGCATTGTATTCTGATTTAGGTCATGCCGGTCGAAAAAATATCCGTGTTAGCTGGCCGTACATTAAAGTATGTTTGGTATTAAACTACTTTGGTCAAGCTGCTTGGATTATTCGTGTGAAAGATTTACCAGAATATCAAAATATTGACATGCTTAATCCGTTTTTTAGAATGATGCCACAATCGTTAACAGTTGTAGGAGTTATCTTTGCTACAGTAGCAGCGATTATTGCATCTCAGTCATTAATCTCAGGCTCGTATACATTAGCCTCAGAAGCAATTAAGTTACGTTTATTACCAAGAATGAAAATTATTTATCCAACAGATCAAAAAGGACAGCTATATATTCCTGCGATTAATAACATGTTAATGGTTGGTTGTTTAGCCATTGTATTTGGTTTCCAAACATCAGCTCGTATGGAAGCAGCGTATGGGTTGGCGATTACGATTACGATGTTAATGACGACTATCTTGCTACTCGTTTATTTATTACAAGAAGGAACACCAAAACCACTGGCATATTTAATTTTCATATTCTTTGCTACAATTGAAAGTATTTTCTTTGTATCAAGTGCTTCTAAGTTTATGCACGGAGGATATGTTGCTTTAGGAATTGCCTTAGTTATTTTCTTGATTATGTTGATTTGGCATCGAGGAAACATGATTACAGAGGCTACTTCTAAACGAATTTCTTTATATGATTATAAAGAACAATTGGGTGATTTAAGAAACGATACGGATTGGCCTCAATTACAAACTAATTTAGTATTTTTAACATCTAAGATTAAAGGCCATCTGATTAGTCGTGAGATTATGTATTCGATATTGGATAAGAGTCCGAAACGAGCGAAAGTGTATTGGTTTGTTAATGTATTTGTTACAGATGAACCTTATACAAAAGAGTACTATGTTGATATGATGGATACAGATTACATCGTCAATGTCCAACTTCGTTTAGGATTTAAAATGCCACAAGAAGTCAATGTGTATCTAAGACAAATTGTGCATGATTTGATGAATGAAGGGAAATTGCCAAAACAGCCACAAAAATATTCTATTACACCAGGTAGAGAGACTGGGGACTTTTCGTTCGTGTTAATTCGTGAAGAGCTATCACGAGTAACAGAATTGAATTGGATAGATACACTCGTTATGCAAGCAAAACTTGGTATTAAAAGTCGTGCGGTTGATCCAGCTAAATGGTACGGATTAGAATACAGTGATGTGATTACAGAGTATGTACCACTAGTCATTCAACCGAAGAAAAACAAAGTCACTTTAAGACAAGTTCAAGTAGAAGAATTTGATGAAGATGATGATGAATAACATAATTTATCAAAGAAAAGAGTAAGATTTATTTTTACTCTTTTTATTTGTCTTGTTTTCGGTTAGGATTAAAGAAATCAAAAGATAAAGGAAGGTAACACATGAGTAAAGTAAGAGGTTTTGAAAAGGTATCAACGTTTGAGGACATTAATCTACCGAAAAGAGCAACAAAAAACGCAGCAGGATATGATTTTGAATCAGCTGTTGATATTGTGATTCCAAGTATTTGGAAACAAGGTATCGCAAAAGTATTAAAGGCTGTTTTATCAAAAGAAGATGTATTAGTTGATTCAGCTATGCAAAAAGAATTAAAATCAACACTTGTTCCAACAGGTGTTAAATCATATATGGGTGATGATGAGTTTTTACAGATTGCCAATCGTTCTAGTAACCCACTAAAAAATTTCCTAGTTTTAACAAACGGTGTAGGAATTATTGATAGTGACTATTATAATAATCCAGAAAATGAAGGGCATATCATGATTCAATTATTGAATTTTGGTTTAACAGATAAACACATTAAAAAAGGGGACCGCATCGCTCAAGGGATCTTTTTACCTTTTTTAAAAGCCGATAATGATTCAGCAGAAACTGAGAGAACTGGTGGATTTGGGTCATCTGGTAAATAATTCTTAAAAGAGTGGGAGTTTTTATTAGAATCGGACAATTTATGTTAAAATACGTTTATAAGTATTTTATTTAATAAAAAATCGAAAATGGTAGAATAAGGATGATTTTGTGGCAAAAAAAAAGAGAAATGAGTTTGTTTGTCAAACGTGTGGTTATATCTCTCCCAAGTATTTAGGGCGATGCCCCAACTGTGGCGAGTGGAATACATTAGTAGAAGAAGTTGCCTCAGAGACGCCCACTAGACACAGTAGAGTAAGTTTAACAGGAGAGATGAGTAAGCCACAGAAATTAAAAGAAGTGGCTGCTCAAAAGGAACCACGTGTAAAAACACAACTAGGTGAATTGAATAGAGTATTAGGTGGAGGGGTTGTTCCTGGTTCGATGGTTTTAATTGGTGGCGACCCAGGGATTGGAAAATCAACACTACTATTACAGGTATCTCAACAACTTAGTTTATTAAATGGAAATGTGTTATATGTTTCTGGTGAAGAAAGTTCACAACAAATTAAAATGCGTGCAGAACGCTTAGCAGACGGAAGCAATGATTTCTATGTTTATCCAGAAACGGACATGGGACGTATCAAACAAGTCATCGAGCAATTGACTCCCGATTATGTGATTATTGATTCGATTCAGACAATGGTGCATCCAGAAACAGAAAGTGCAGCAGGGAGTGTGAGTCAAGTACGTGCTAACACTGCTGAGTTAATGCAAATTGCAAAGACAAATAATATTGCCATCTTTATTGTGGGGCATGTGACAAAAGAAGGCTCACTGGCTGGACCAAGAATGTTAGAACATATGGTGGATACAGTGCTTTATTTTGAAGGGGATAGACATCATACGTTTAGAATATTACGTGCAGTAAAAAATCGCTTTGGTTCAACAAATGAGATTGGTATTTTTGAAATGAGACAAGCCGGACTAGTCGAAGTTCTTAACCCATCTGAAGCTTTTCTAGAAGAACGGATTGATGGTGCGACAGGTTCTGCTATTGTTTGTTCAATGGAAGGAACTCGTCCAATTTTAGCCGAAATCCAATCACTTGTGACACCTTCTGTTTTTGGAAATGCCAAACGAACTGCGACAGGACTTGATTATAATCGTGTGTCACTGATTATGGCTGTGTTAGAAAAACGAGCAGGATTGCTTTTACAAAACCAAGATGCATATTTAAAAGCTGTCGGTGGCGTAAAATTAGATGAACCAGCAATTGATTTGTCAATCGCTGTCAGTATTGCTTCAAGTTATAAAGACAAAGGGACTTCTCCCCAAGATTGCTTTATAGGTGAAATTGGTTTAACTGGTGAAATTAGACGAGTAAATCGTATCGAGCAACGTGTAGGAGAAGCACAAAAACTAGGATTTAAACGAGTGTTTATTCCTATCAACAATCTACAAGGGTGGACACCACCAACTGGGATTGAAGTGATAGGTGTCGAAACACTATCTGAAACATTATTTAAAGTATTTTCTTAAGTAAAGGAGGAGAGAGCAGTATGCAGAAAAAAATATATGTAGTTATCATGGCCATTGTCGGCTTTAGTTTAGGTGTGGCATTATTTCCATTATTATGGAAGGCAACAAATCAAGAAACGCTCAGTTGGTTAAATAACGATATTACTAACGGAATTATTGGCGCCATTATTTTTGCAATTATTGCAACATTAACTGAGCAATATTTGGTATCAGGATTAAAAAAAATAGAAAAATTTATTACTGAACAAAGCTTATCAGATTTGTTATTTGGAAGTGTTAGTACGATTATTGGATTATTATTAGGGGCACTTATTTCTATTCCGTTTTATTCATTACCGGTTGTTATACCTGCGATTATTATGTTAATTACAGGGTATTTAGGTTTTAGAGTCGGAACAATGAAAACAGAAGATTTTAAAAAACTATTTGTACCAAAGTCAAAAAAAGTATCAGAAGATATTTTAGATCGTCGTGTTGATGACTATTTTCATAAATATAAGGTTTTAGATACAAGTGTGATTATTGATGGACGTATTTATGATATTGCTAAAACAGGGTTTATCGAAGGGACATTGTTGATTCCTAATTTTGTTTTATATGAATTACAGTATATTGCTGATTCAGGTGATAGTATGAAACGTGTTCGTGGACGTCGAGGATTAGACATTTTAAATGCCTTACAAAAAGAAGAAAATATCTCGGTTGAAATGTATGAAGGAGACTTTGAAGACATTCAAGAAGTCGATAGTAAATTGATTAAGTTGGCTAAATTGTTAGATGGGATTGTGGTGACAAATGACTACAATCTTAATAAAGTATGTGAATTTCAAAATGTTCCTGTCTTTAACATCAATGCCTTAGCTAACGCGGTTAAACCTGTTGTAATACCAGGTGAGACAATGGATGTTATTGTGATGAAAGATGGAACAGAACGTCAACAAGGAGTGGCTTATTTAGATGATGGGACCATGGTTGTTGTCGAAGATGGCAAGCACTTTATGAATAAGAAAATTAATGTGATTGTAACAAGTGCCTTACAGACAGCCGCTGGTCGAATGATTTTTGCTAAACCGAGTCATTCTCAAACTACTATAAATGCTGACTAATTGTTAAAAAAGTCTTAAGAAAGTGCCTTTACTATTTAAGTAAATGAAGGTAAACTAAAAGCATAGGAAGCGATAATACGTGAACAAGGAAGGTAATACCATGGGAAATAAAGTACGTGTCAGATATGCACCAAGTCCAACAGGTCATTTGCATATAGGAAATGCCAGAACAGCATTATTTAATTATTTATTTGCTCGTCATCATGACGGCGATTTTATTATTCGTATTGAGGATACAGACCAAAAACGTAACATTGAAGACGGAGAAAAAAGCCAATTAGATAACTTAGCATGGCTAAACATTGATTGGGATGAATCCCCTGATAAACCAGGTGCTTATGGTCCTTACCGTCAATCAGAAAGAAAAGACATTTATCAACCATTAGTTGATCAATTATTAGCTAGTAACTTAGCTTACAAATGCTACTGTACAGAAGAAGAATTAGAAGCAGAACGTGAAAGCCAACGTAGCCGTGGCCAAATTCCACGCTACAATGGAAAATGTGCTCACTTAACACCAGAACAACAAGCAGCAAAAGAAGCAGAAGGCATCACACCAGTTGTTCGTTTTAGAGTACCTAAAGGTGAAGAATACACGTTTGATGATATTGTTAAAGGAAATATCACATTTGAATCAGATAGTGTTGGTGGAGATTTTGTTATCTTAAAACGTGATGGCATGCCAACTTATAATTTTGCCGTAGCCGTGGATGATCATTTGATGAAAATCACTCATGTTTTACGTGGGGATGATCATATTGCAAACACGCCAAAACAATTGATGGTTTATGAAGCATTTGGTTGGACACCACCAAGATTTGGTCATATGACATTAATTATTAACACTGAAACAGGTAAAAAATTAAGTAAACGTGATGAAACGATTTTACAATTTATCGAACAATATCGTGAATTAGGTTATTTACCAGAAGCGATGTTTAACTTTATCAGTTTATTAGGATGGTCTCCAGTTGGGGAAGAAGAAATTTTTAGCCAAGAAGAATTTATAAAAATATTCGATGCTGATCGTTTAGGGAAATCTCCTGCAGCATTTGATAATAAAAAACTTGAGTGGATTAGTAACCAATACATGAAACAGCTTGATAGAAAAACAATGGCAGAGATGGCCCTACCTTACTTGATTGAAGCGGGATTAGTAGAAGAAAATCCATCAGCTGAAAAACAAGCTTGGGTTGAAGAATTAGTGAGTCTTTATCAACCACAAATGAGTTATGCTAAAGAGATTGTTGAATTATCAAGTTTATTCTTCAATGATACATTGACTTTTGATGAAGCAGCTAAAGAAGTTTTATCAGATGAACAAGTACCAGAAGTATTAGAAGCATTTAAAGCTCAATTGAATGAATTAGAGGAATTTGATGTTCCAACAATTAAAAAAGCGATTAAAGCTGTTCAAAAAGAAACAGGAGCTAAAGGTAAAAAATTATTTATGCCAATTCGTGTGGCAGTTAGCGGACAAATGCATGGTCCAGAATTAGCAGAAACGATTCTTTTATTAGGTAAAGAACAAGCAACAGAACATATTAATTTAGCATTAAAAGAAATACAAGGATAAGAAAAGTAAGTGATCGATTGTCTTTAGAGAGCTTGTGGTGGGTGAAAACAAGTGTCAATTTATCAGTGAAATGCCTCTTTGAGTAGGATGAGTGAAGTAAGTAGCTCGTCACGTGTGATAAACGTTATGTTATCAAAAGATTCACTGATTAGTTAAGTGAATGAAGAAAAGTGGAACCACGTGAGAACGTCTTTTAACAATTTGTTAAAAGGCGTTCTTTTTTATTTATGGAAGGAGTAAGTCTATGGGAATACAAATATATAATACATTAAGCCGAAAAAAAGAAAGTTTTGTGCCAATTAAACCAAATGAAGTGAGCATGTATTTGTGCGGTCCAACTGTTTATAATTACATTCATATAGGAAATGCTAGAAGTACAGTCGCTTTTGATACGGTTCGTCGTTATTTTGAGTTTAGAGGGTATAAAGTAAACTATGTCTCGAACTTTACAGATGTGGATGATAAAATCATTAAGACAGCTAACCAAGAAGGAATTTCAACGAAAGAATTAGCCGATAAGTACATTGAAGCGTTTAAAGAAGACACGGGTAAATTAAACGTGCAACCAGCTTGTCTGCACCCACGTGTCGTTGACCATATTGATGATATCATTGACTTTGTTTCTGTTTTAATTGATAAAGGTTATGCTTACGAGTCACAAGGAGATGTGTATTACCGCACACGACTATTTAAACCATATGGAAAATTAAGTAATAAAAGTATTGACGAGTTGGAAATTGGAGCTAGTCAAAGAACTGGTGCTGAATCCGCTAAAAAAGAAGATCCATTAGATTTTGCTTTATGGAAAGAAGCAAAAGAGCATGAGGTTTCATGGGATTCTCCATGGGGAAAAGGCCGTCCAGGATGGCACATTGAGTGTTCTGTGATGGCAACAAAACATTTAGGTGATACAATAGATATTCACGCAGGTGGTCAAGATTTAGAATTTCCTCATCATGAAAATGAAATTGCTCAAAGTGAAGCAAAAACTGATCAGACGTTTGCTCATTATTGGATGCATAACGCTTATTTAACAGTCGGTGAATCAGGTGAGAAAATGAGTAAATCACTTGGCAACTTCATAACGGCACATGAATTGATGAAGGACGTTTCACCAGAAGTGGTGCGTTTTGCCTTATCAACCACTCATTATCGTCGTCCAATGCCATTTAATGACACCACGATTAAAGAAGCAACCACTAATTTAGGACGTATTAAAAGTAGTTACAATAATGCGAATTTTCGATTAGAAACGTCAGTTGATTCTTTAGAAAACGATCATGATTGGTTAAAAGAATTATCTACTTTGATGATGGAATTTGTCACAGAGATGGACGATGATTTTAATGCCGCAAATGGTATTACAGTAGTTTATCAGTTAGTGAAACACTTAAATCGTTACTTAGAAGAAGAGGTGGTTTCTAAAGAAGTCATATCTGCCTATCAAGAAACGCTAGAAAAATTAATGCTTATTTTTGGTATTGAACTAGCTAGTAGCGAGGATTTATTAGATGAAGATATTGATGCGTTAATTGTTGAGAGAAATACGGCACGTAAAGAAAAGAACTTTGCTAGAAGTGATGAAATTCGTGATTTATTAAAAGAACAAGGGATTATTTTAGAAGATACCCCTCAAGGAACAAGATGGAGTAGAAGTGAATGACAAATGAAAAAGATTATACCTTACTAAGTGGATTAACTCTTGCTTACGTGGGGGATGCGATATATGAAATATATGTCCGTGATTATTTAGTAAAAAGTGGACAAACACGTCCCAATCAATTACACCGTTTAGCAACACACTATGTATCAGCTAAAGCACAACATTATTTGATTGAGCAAATGATGGAACAAGGATTCTTAACTGATGAAGAACAAGATATGTATCGACGTGGCCGCAATGCCAAAAGCCACACAAGTGCAAAAAATACTTCCGTGGCGGTGTACCGATCATCCACAGGTTTTGAAGCATTGATGGGATATTTACATTTAACAGAACAAAAGGAACGCTTAGAAGAAGTCATTGCATGGTGTATTCAAACAATAGGAGAAAAAAATAATGAGAAAACCGCAAAATAAACGCAAACCAGAGAGACAACGCCCGAAATTTGATAAAAAATATCAACAAGAAGCAGATGTTCCAACACCAGAGATGGATGATGTAGTATTAGGAAAGCATGCCACAATAGAAGCACTACAAGCTAATCGAGGCAATAAATTATTTTTACAAGAAGATATTAAAGGAAATAAAATTGAGGAGATTAAGCAACTTGCTCAAGAAAAGATTGTCTCTATTAAATGGGTACCAAAATCTAAATTAGATGAAATGGTAGATGGATTAAATCATCAAGGGATTGTCTTAAAAATTACTCCATATGAATACCTATCATTACCTGAGTTACTTGAAAAAACAAAAGAAAAAGAAAATCGCTTTTTCTTAATTTTAGATAGTATTATGGATCCACATAATTTAGGTTCAATTTTACGGACAGCTGACGCGGTAAATGTTGATGGCGTTATTATTCCAAAACACCGTGCAGTTGGTGTGACACCAGTTGTGGTTAAAACATCTACTGGGGCAGTGGAACACATCCCTATTTCACGTGTGACCAATTTATCTCAAACAGTGAAAGAGCTTAAAAAAGAAAATATTTGGGTATTTGGAACCGATATGGAAGGAACAGACTACACTCAATGGAATGTATCAGGAGATATTGCTTTAATTATTGGCAATGAAGGAAAAGGCATGGGGCAAGCACTCAAAAAAGAAGTGGATGAGATGATTACTATCCCAATCGAAGGACACGTACAGAGCTTAAACGCTAGTGTTGCTGCTGGTTTATTGATGTATGAAGTACATAGAAAGAGAAGATAGACAATGGAGGGCATCATATGACACGAAAATTAAAACATCAAGTCCTTTTTGTCGATGGTTATAATATGATTGGTGCTTGGCCTGAATTAAATCGCTTGAAAAAGCAAGATAAATTAGGCGATGCGAGAGATCAATTATTATTTATTCTATCGAATTATGCTAAATATAAAGGAATCGAAATCATCGTTGTATTTGATGCCCAACTTGTTCCTGGAATTCAACAGACGTATGATAAGTACGGATTAACGGTTATTTTTACAAAGGAAGATGAAACAGCAGACACGTATATTGAACGAGAAGTTCCTAATAAAATGAATGCACTATCGACAGTTCGTGTGGCAACAAGCGATTTGGCAGAGCAATGGGTAATCTTTTCTCAAGGAGCATTGCGTGTTTCAGCAAGAGAATTGTTTAATTCGATTAAAGAAGTAGAAAAAGAAATTAAATCTGATACACAAGACTATAAATATCAAAATTTGAGACGAAATAGTCCATGGAATCAAGAACAAGTTCAAACGTTGAAAGAATTATTTGATGAGTTGATGTATCATTAATATTAAGTCACAAAACCCAATGATTTAAGTAGAATTACTGGGCTTTGTGATTTATTTTTTTTGTGACATAATAACCGTTTCTATTATCAATTTAACAAGATAAAGTACTCCTGATACAATAAATCCCATAAACAATAGACTAGAAACATCAGCAAAGAAATTTTCTAGTAGAGGATTACCAAATAAGCCAATCAGATAAAAAATAATACTCAAACTAAGCAAAATAATAGCAAATAAAAAAATAATAGCGTTAATCGTTAATTGTTGATTTTCCTGATTGTTAAAAAAATTTTTCATGATGTGACTCCTTTTTAAATCTGATTTTTTATCATCATAATATAAATTTAATCATGAAGTAAAGAGACAAAATTGGATGATAAGAGACCAAAAAAGGGCCATTATCTTTAAAAGAGATAGTGGTCCTTTTTCATTATTTAGTTATGTCTTTAATGATATCGGACATAATTTTTTGTTGGTACTCTGTTGCATATTTTTGAGACAACTCAGATTGTTTGTCTTTATTTGTTGCTAGAGTAGGGTCTTTAGTGACAGCTTCTTTTAATTTAGAAGAAACATAGTCTTTTGTTTCGGTTTCTAACGAGTCTTTTTTATTAGCCATCTCTTCTCCAAGTTTTTTTGCTTGGTCTGTGCTCAGCTCTAACCAGTCTTTGGGAATATAGAAAGTATTTTCTCTTGAAATGTATTCTTTGTTGTTACCTGATATTCCAAAGAGTAATTGATACATTGAATTTTTATATACCCAGCGAGTTGTGTTAGATTTTAATATTGCTTGGTTATTATCACTTGTTTTAACAGTATTGGTTACATGATTCGTTCCCGTCTGAGTGACTTTTTTTTGAGATGGTTTTGTTTTATATAAATAGACTTTTTCCTCACCAGTTCCTAGAGGTTGATAAAGCAATAGATTTAATTGGTCACTATCAGCCAAGCTAACAATAGAAACTTCTTTTAGTGTGTATTCTTTTTTCATACCAAAATGATGGGAGTAATTCATTTCCATTAAAGCAATACTTCCGATAAATAAAATACCGAAAATGGCAGTTAAAGTATATTGCCATGTTGATTTGGCAAAAATAAATGTAAAGGCAAATAATAAGGCACTAAGTATAACTAATACAACGATCATGAGATAACCTCCTGACTTTGAGAAGATTTTTTTGTATTTTCATGAATGAAAAAGGTAATTAATAAACCAATCATTCCAAATAGAACAGCCACTAAAAATGCCGCATGATAGCCCGTTAAAGTAGCATTTGTTGCTAACTCTTTGTATTCAAGAGGAGCTGACTTTAAAAGTGATTTATCAGGTAAAGCATTTTTTGTTTTATTTGTGAGAATACTGATTAAAATAGCCGTTCCAACAGAACTAGCAACTTGACGCAAGGTACTATTAACAGCAGTTCCGTGTGTAATGAGATGTTTTGGTAAAGAGTTCATACCTAATGTAGTTAAAGGCATCATAACCATAGAAATACCAAACATACGGATAGCGTATAACGTTATGATATAGATAACAGGAGTTGTTTCTGTTAAGAACATAAATGGAATAGTGGCACTGGTTAGTAAAAACATCCCCATGATACCTAAACGTTTGGCACCATGTTTATCAAAAATTTGACCAGTAATTGGCATCATGAATCCCATTACCAAAGCTCCAGGAAGTAACATCAAACCAGAATGAAAAGCTGATTCACCACGAATATTTTGAATATAAAGTGGTAATACCATTTCAGCACCAATCATTGCCATATTAGCTAAGCTTGAAAGGATGGTAGCAATCGTATAGGTTTTTGATTTAAATACTCTTAGTTCTAAGAAAGGAGTCTCGATAGTTAATTGCCTCCAAGTAAAAATAATCAGAGTAATGATACCGACTGCTAAAAAGCTTAATACTTTGGTGCTACCCCATCCATCATTTCCAACACTAGAAAATCCATAAAGTAGCGAACCAAATCCTAAAGTAGATAAACAAATGGATAACACATCAATGGCAGGATTTGATAATTCTAATACACTTTTCATTGCGAAAAACGATAAAATAATAACTAATACGACAATAGGAATGACCATATAAAATAAATCACGCCAGACATAATGGTCAATAATATAGCCTGAAAGAGTAGGCCCTAAAGCAGGAGCTAACCCAATAACAATACCAGCACCACCCATGGCTGCTCCACGTTTTTCAGGTGGGAAAATATTTAACATAATGTTTTGCATTAAAGGCATTGATACTCCAACACCAGCGGCTTGAACGAGTCTACCAGTCAGTAGTATTGAAAAAGTTGGCGCAATCGCACAAAGAATGGTTCCAACTAAGAAAATACTCATAGCCCCAATATATAAATTTTTTGAATTAAATTTATTCATTAGCCAAGCTGATATTGGAATCATAATACCATTAACTAATAAAAATCCGGTTGTTAACCACTGAATAGTGGCAGCAGAGACATTGAAGTCTTTCATCAAAGTGGGAAAGGCAGTTGTTAGTAACGTTTGGTTTAACACTGTACAAAAAGTTCCAATTAAAAGTACAGCGACAAGTAAGCTACGTTTGTATGTTTTCCCGTGAATGTCAACGGGTTGTGAGTTGCTCATATCTAAAACCTCCTAAAAATATTTTTATAACAGTAAAATAATATACACGTAACGGATATTTTTGTCAACGACATTGACACGGATGTTAAGAGAGTGTATATTGAGGTGGCTAGTAATTTTATAGAAAGTAGGACTTAGTTATGGTATCAAAATTTAAGGATTGGATAGAACAAGAAGATATCCGTATGGGAATTAGTGAATTAACTAAAAAAACTGAGACAACAACTAGACAATTAAGATATTGGGAAAAAAAAGGCTATATTCAATCTATTCAGCCAGATCCTAATAGTCCACGTTCATATAAATTAAGTGAAATTATTAAAGTAGAGTTAATTAAAGAATATTTGGATAGAGGCTACAAATTATCTATGGCCTATGAAAAAGCAATGGCTAGATTATCTAAAATGCAGCGATTTCGTGAAGTTTTTTCAAATTATTTTAAAGAGGCTGAAATTTTAGATGATCAATATGAAATATTTACAATTGGTCCATTTAGTGAGACAAAAGAAAAAATAACTATCAAGCATGATTCAGTTAATGATACATTGACCTATGAAATAAAAAAAGAGGTAGAATAATCCATATAAGTAGGCAGTTATCTATTCATTTGATAACAAAAAAGTCATATTTTTTTTATAAAAATAACAAATTATTAAAAAAGAGGTGGTGTTATAATAACGGAGTAGAGAGATAGCGCTTTCAAGTTTAAGGAGGCTTATGTATGAGAGAAGATATTTTTAATTTGCTAAAAGAACGTGCTGTTAAAGGATGTTCAATTTCGTTTGACTACATTTTTGAGACCTATAAACCTGTTGTTTACCGAGCAAAGAAAGTCTATTATTTGTTTCATTATGAGACAGATGATTGGTTACAAGAAGGACGTATTATTTGCTTTAAGTCTTTGCAAACATACGATGCGAAAAAAGGGGCAACGTTTGGTAGTTATTTTAGAATGAATTTTAAAAATCATGTTTTTTCATTAATTAGAAGACAAGAAGCATATAAAAGAAAAGTTGATAAAGAATGTGTCAGTTGTGGAGTGGATGTAGGGGTGATGCCACAAGTGGTTGAAGATAGACCACTTGAAACAATTAAATATGTTTTTTATAAAGAAAATGCCTTACTTTTTGCTGAATCATTGTCGGATTATGAACGAGAAGTGTTCGTAAAATACACATTAGAAGAGGAATGCAAGATGTTAAAAGAAAAACGTGCATTGACTCGAATTAAGAAAAAATTTGTTCATCATTATATCAACCCATAAAAAAAGAAAAGTGCTTATCTCTCTTATTAAAAATGTTTAATTATTCTTTGAAAAAATGAAAATACTATTGATAAACAAAAACAATTATGGTAAAATTTGTATTTTTTGTTCGCCTATGATATAATTGGCATAAGAGGTGAATAAAATGTCTTTAAGTATCTCCACCATAAAAGAAGAATTAGAACATAAAGTTGGTAGTAGAATAAAGTTAGTCGCTCAAACAGGTCGTAAAAAACAAACAGAGCGTCATGGTGTACTAGCTGAGCTGTACCCATCAGTCTTTATTGTGCAACTAGATCAAGATGAAAATGCTTTTGAACGTGTGTCGTATAGTTATACAGATATTTTAACACATTCAGTTGAAGTATTATTTCATGATAACGAAGAAGAATTAATAGGATAAGAAAGATATAGAGCCTAGTAGTCCTAAGGCTTTTTATTTTTGTATAAGGGGGACAAAGGATGAAAAAAGTATTATTTGTTTGTTTAGGTAATATCTGTCGTTCACCTATGGCAGAAGTACTATTTAAGGAAAAGGTAAAAAATAAAGGGTTATCTGATTTAATTCAGGTTTCTTCTAGAGCGACTGGTAGTTGGAATGAAGGAGATGCGCCACATAAAGGCACGCAAGATAAATTAAAAGAAGTGTCGTTGTCCTGCGAAGGGCTACATGCACAAAAGATTTCAGCAGACGACTTTCATTACTATGATTACATTATAGGAATGGATGAAAATAATATTCGGGATTTAGAAGGGTTATCCCCTGATATTGAGTCACTACATAAAATTCATTTATTATTGTCTGAAGAAATTGGTTTAGAAAAAGAAGTGATACCAGATCCATACTATACAGGAGATTTTGATTTAACTTATGAGTTGATAGATAAAGGGACAACGAAATGGTTAGAAAAAATCGAGCAAGAAATTAAATAATTGTGCTATGTTTAATATAGATAGTGAGAGTTAGAAGCGTTTGGTTTCTAACTCTTTTTTGTTTTATCTTTCTTAAAACGATAGGTGAAAAATGAGTAAGTATAAACAAAAAACATTTTAGGAAATAGGTCAAGAAGTGAGTTGTTAAAGGTAAAAAGTGAAACTTAATCAGATGAAATAAAGGGGAATTCAGCTTTTATAAGTATTCTTGAAGTGTAAATCGTCAAAATTATATTTTTTTGTCAAATTTTGGTTATTTTGAAGTCAGTTTTGAGCATTAAAAAAATGTGATAAGAGTCATATACTCGTTTTTGTAATTAACAACAAATTCGAAAAAGGGGCATAAAAAATGACTAAAAAAACAAACCAAACTCAACCAACAAATTTAAACGAAACTGAATCAATGAAAAAACGTAAAAAAAGAAAACATAAACAATCATCTAATCATTCATCACATTCAACTGGTAAAAAAGTGATAAGAGATGGAAAAGTCGTTATCAAAAAAAGAAGAACGCATTCAACAAACACTTCAAAACCAAATCATAAAAAAATCGTTGATATGAAACGTAAACAACAAGTAACTACAAAGAATGATCATAACAAAATAGAATCTCTCCATAAAAAACGTGTTAAAAGAATTAGTGCAGCAGCTATTTTAATCGCTACTTTGGGATTAGGTACAACAGCAGCAGCATTAGATCATCAAGCATCAAATAAATCGAGAAAAGAAATCAGACAAACCATTGTAACAGCACCTCACAGTATGACGTTTAAAAGCTCTGATAAACAAGAAGTCATTAAAAAAATTGAGACAATAGATCACTCAACTGATAGCAAGGTATCAACAGAAACATCTATGCCTACCGAGTCACAAGAAATAGTTCAAGATGACTCACAAGAATGGACAGTTAATCAAGAACAAGTGCCAACCAATAAAGACACAACTGCTGTTCAAGCGCAACCAGCTATGTCTTTAAATATCTTAGGTCAAATTGTTTACTATCAAAATGGTGGACAAGCAGCAGGTCAAAGTATTATTGATGCTAATTCCGATTATGAAGCATCAACTTGGGGAGGTGCTCAAACATTTTCTGGTAATGATGGAATGAATACTCACTTTATTGGCCATAACCCTGGTGCGTTTAGTATTATTTTTAGTTTATCTATTGGAAATCAAATTGTTGTAACAGACTCAACTGGAACACCTAAAACATATATTGTGAATGCGATTTGTCAAGTAACAGATGATGGCAGAGATATAAGTAATGGGGCAGAGTTATATGATACGATTACAGGAACAGACGGAGGAGAAAGAATTACTTTGCAATCATGCGTTAATGATGATGTGAATTTAATTATTTTTGCTTCAGCACAATAAATTAGTAAACGGCACAGTATTCATTGTAGATACTGTGTCTTCGTTTGTTTTAAGTACCTATATTATGTTAAAATTTATGTAACAATTGACAGATTTAGGGGGGATTATGTGAAACACATTTTGAATAAAGACACTGAAAGGCAACAACGTTTGATTATGTTGATGTTTAAAGATGACAAATGGAAGTCGGCAAAATATATTTCAGATACCCTAGAATGTAATATAAAAACATTAAGACAAGATATAGAGTATTTAACCACTACTTATGAGGATATTTTAGTATGTGAGTATTTAAAAAACATAGGTTATAAATTTTTAGTTAAACCAGGTCATAGTATCCAAGAAATTTTTTTAGATTGGATTAATCATTCATTATTTTTTTCTATTATCACAGACGTATTTTATCAAAAAAATAAAGACGATGAAGATTATTTTTATAATACTTACTTTATTAGTGAAACAACTTTAAAACGCCAAGTTGCTGTTATAAACTATCATTTAAAAGAATTAGGGATGTCACTAAGTTTAAGTAAAATGAGTTTTAAAGTGCAGGATGAATTTGTTGCGCGGATGTTTTTTGGAAATCGTGAAATGGAAAAACGATCTATTTATGATTGGGATGATTCGCAGATAGAAAATCAGGGATATGCTTTTCAACTAATAGAATTGTTAGAAGACTTTCACCAGATTAAATTAACAGCTCTGCAAAAAAATATGATGGCGTATTTTGTACTTTGTTCAGTCGTTCGTTCATCAGGTGAATTTTATCTAGAGGAAGATAATACTATTGAAAGTCCACTAGTGACTGATAAAAATTGCTATGAGGTTTTATTATCATTTAAAAACCCTATATCTTGTTCATCTTATTTAACGTCGAAAATACAAATAAATGATACATTGCTATTTCTCGATACTTTTTTTATCAAATTAAAAGAAAACTATACCTCCGATTTAGCTGAAAATATGAGTGAAGAATTAATGCAACGTATTGCGGATAAAATGCAGACAGATGTATCAGTTTTTGATAAGGAATTGTTAGTAAAAGACATAGGCTATATTCTTTTTGTCCGAGATAAATACCCTTATAAAATGAGTTATATTAATCATAGAGGGTATTTTAATTCAGTTGCTATACAGATAAAGTATCCTATTTTTTATCAAGCAGTGATGGACAGCTTTAATCAATTATCAAAAGATTATGCATGGTTAGCTCATTATGCACCTGAGTTAATGAATAGTTTGTTTCGATACTGGAAAGCACAAGATTATGGTTACATCACTAAAATTAATCAGGTTAAGGTATTTATTTCAACAACACTTAATGAAAATCAAGCTAAGCTAAATCAATATATTTTTGAAAAAGCGTTTAAGAATAAAATGAATATTATTGGCTATGAGTATGAACAAACAAGTTTTAATAGTGAGACAACCAATCCATTATTAGAAGAGGCAGAGTTAGTTATTTGTAATCATCTTTTTTACCAAGAGTTGGATAAAATCATTGTGGTAGACGATATTATTGATGACGCCAAATTATATTTTATTAATCAGCGATTAGATAAGATGAGAAAAGCTAAATTATCTGTCTAATTTTTCCTTGAAAAAGCCGTTTATTGGTTTGTTAATGACAGGCTACTTTCGTTACACTTAGTTCTTAAAGGTAGGGTGAGTGGCTAAATGGAAGTAAGAGAATTAATTTTCTACTACGAAAAGGAAATATATCATTTGTTAGAAGATCAAAAGAGATTTCCTTACGATAATCTAGGAATTAATCAAACCATCAGAATTTATCAGAGATTCATTACAGACTTAAAACAACTGCTTTATTAATCAGTTGTTTTTTATTTTAATAGTTTTGTTCAAAAAAGAGACTAAAAAAGGCGGGATGATATGGATTCCATTTTAAACAAAAGCACAGAAAGGCAAAGACAACTGATTTTATTTATTGCGAGAAATTACGAATGGACATCGGCACAGGATTTGGCGGATTATTTGGGATGTAATATTAAAACAGTGAGACAAGATATTAATTATCTAGAAGAAAATTATTCTGATATTGTGGCTGTTGAGTACTCAAAACAATTGGGTTATAAGTTTTATACGATGGATGGACGGAACGTATTAGAAATTTATTTAAGTTGGATACAAGAGTCTCTTTTTTTCTCTATCTTATCTGATTGTTTTTTTGGTAAAAATACTAGTTTGGATTATTTTTATGATACGTATTTTATTAGTGAAACAACCCTAAAACGTCAAATGTCATTAATCAATCGAACCCTGAAAAAGTTAGGCATCTCAGTCAGCTCATCGACTGGTAAACTAAAAGTTAAAGATGAACGGATATTGCGATTTTTTTATGCTCTATTTAGTATTGAAAAGCGGTCTATTTATGAGTGGACTGATATTGATATGGCTCAAAAACAGTTGTTTGACATCATTGATAGGTGTGAACACTATTTTGATATCGCACTTAGTATTATCCAAAAAAATATCTTTTCTTTCTTTATTTATATATCTGTGACGAGATCGAGCCAAAATCATTTTTTAGAGACAGAGACAACCGTTCCGTCTGAGTTTGAACAGGAGGTGTCTCACGCGTTAAAAACATTAAAACACGAGTCGACTTTTGATGTTTTTTTGACCGAAGAAGCGCAGTATAGAGATAGTTTACAGTTTATATATCTTTTGTTTAGTGAGTTAGCCCACAACTATCATTCAAAAGAGGTGGAAGAATTAACAACTCAATTTGTTTCATCTATTTCTAATAAAATGAAAGTTGAGGAAAACGTTCTTGATTATCAAGGGATAAAAAAAGAATTAGCCTATGTTTCTTTTATGAATCAAGCTTATCCTCACCAAATTAATTTAGTTAGTTTACGAAGTGAGTTAAATGCTAAGTCTATTAAAATGCAGTACCCTATTTTTTATGATGTTGTCTCTCAAAGTTTAAAAGAATTAGAAAAAACGAATCCATGGCTTCATTTTTATGAGTTTTTATTGATAAGCCGTGTTTTTAGATATTGGGATTATAGAGCGTTTGAAAGCTTAACTAAAATCAGACCGGTTTCGATGGTTATATCAACCACTTTAGAAAAAAATCATGCAGAAATCTTGCATTATATTTTAAAGCAAACGTTCCAAACTAAAATTGATATTGTTGGTTTAGAATATGAAAAAACGTTATTTAATAGTAAAGAAACAATGGATTCATTAAAAAAAGTAGACATTGTGATAACCAATCATCTGTTTTATCACGAGTTGGATAATGTGATTATTGTAGATGATGTTATTGAAGGGTATCGTTTAGAAATGATTAAACGTTCGATTGATCGCATACTAGTAAGCAACACTGAACAAGGATTAGAAGAATAATATTGAACTGTTATTGAAAAAGATTGTGAAAAATGATACACTCAATGTGAAAATCATCACAATTTTTTAGGAGGGATGGACTGTGGAAGAACAGAAAAATATGAAAATGGTCCCTAAAGCAACAACAAAACGTATTCCACTTTATTTTAGATATTTAAAAACATTAGATGAAACAGGTGTAAAACGTATTAAATCAAACGAGTTTAGTAAAATGATTCAAATCCCATCAGCAACTATTAGACGAGATTTTTCTCACTTTGGGGAGTTGGGACGAAGTGGTTATGGATATGATGTCCCATATTTAATAGAAGTATTTAGTGAGATATTAAAAACAGACATTGAAAAACGAATTGCATTAGTTGGATCTGGAAATTTAGGGAAAGCCTTAATAAAAAATAATTTCAGACGAGATACGAACTTGAATATTGTGGCAGCATTTGATACGAATCCAGATATTGTGGGTGAAAAAATTAACGGGATTGTTGTAAAAGATATGAGTGAATTAAAGGCTGTTGTAAAAAAAGAAGGTATTACAACAGTTATTATGACTGTTCCAAGCAGCAAAGCACAACAAGTTATCAATGAAGTGGTGGATGCAGGGATTACAGCTATTTTAAACTTTGCTCCTAAACGATTAAAAGTACCATCTCATGTTCAAGTGCAGTACATTGATTTAACCACAGAACTTCAAACACTTATCTATTATGATGAAAATTACAATCATGCAAACCTTGATTTAATCTGATTTTTTCAAGCATCTATTTTGTGTATTTGACTTGATTTCACTATAATGAAGGAAAGTCAAGTAAAGGATGTGTCGATATGGAAGTATTGTTAAAAGGTAACCCGGTAGAATTAGTGGGAACACCACCTAAAGTTGGTGAAAAAGCTCCAGTATTTAGTTTGAAAGACTTATCTGATAAAGTAGTGTCTCTTGAAGAGTTAAAAGGAAAACCAGTTATTATTAGTGTTGTTCCAGATATTGATACTAGTATTTGTGCATTACAAACAAAGCATTTTAATCAAGAAGCAGCAACGATTGCTGATATTCACTTTTTAACGATTTCAAATAACACAAAAGAGCAATTAGCAAATTGGTGTGCAGCTGAATCAGTTGATATGACTATGTTAAGAGATGAAGAGGGTGTTGTTGGGAAAGAATATGGTATCTTAATCCCAGAAATTGGTCGCTTAGCACGTTCAATTTTTGTGTTAGACAAAGATGGTGTGATTACGTATGAAGAGATTGTTCCAGAAGTTTCCACAGAACCAAATTACGCGAAAGCATTAGAAGCAGCGAAAGCTTTAATCTAAGTTTGACGAAATGAATTTACCAATGTAAAATGAATGGCATAACCAACCACGATGAACAGGAAGAGTAATACTTGGAGATATCCAGAGAGAAAGTCCATTGGCTGAAAGATTTTCCATTTGAAAAGTATGAAGGTAGCCTAGGAGTGGGAACCGTATTGTCAACGTTATATGACCTTGAGAGATAAGTACTGTAATGTGCTTATAAGATAGGTGGTACCGCGATATAATCGTCCTAAAGTTAGAAATAACTTTAGGACTTTTTTGTTTTGAAAAATAAAAAATAAGGAGAAATGTATATGACAGATGAACAACATAATTTAGCGCCAAAGTTTGATCCAAAAGCTGTTGAAAAAGGGCGTTACAATGAATGGCTAGAAAAAGATTTATTTAAACCAAGTGGGGATGAAAGTGCACCAGCTTATTCTATCGTGATTCCACCACCAAATGTGACAGGAAAGCTTCATTTAGGTCATGCATGGGACACAACACTTCAAGACATGATTATTCGTCAAAAAAGAATGCAAGGTTTTGATACATTATGGTTACCAGGTATGGACCATGCAGGGATTGCCACTCAAGCGAAAGTTGAGGAAAAATTACGTGGTGAAGGGGTATCACGATATGATTTAGGTCGTGAAAAATTCATCGAAACAACAAAAGAATGGAAAGAGGAGTATGCTGGACATATTCGTGAGCAATGGGCGAAATTAGGATTATCTTTGGACTATTCAAGAGAAAGATTCACTTTAGATGATGGGTTATCTGATGCGGTGAAAAAAGTGTTTGTAACACTCTATAATAAAGGACTTATTTATCGTGGTGAGTACATCATTAATTGGGATCCACAAGCAAAAACAGCGTTATCTGATATCGAAGTAATCCATAAAGATATTGAGGGCGCATTTTATCATATGTATTATCCACTTGCTGATGGCAGTGGTCAGTTAGAAATTGCCACAACTCGTCCAGAAACTATGCTTGGGGATACGGCAGTAGCTGTTCATCCTAAAGATGAACGTTACCAACACTTAATTGGTAAAACAGTTATTTTACCATTAGTCGATAAAGAAATTCCGATTGTGGCTGATGATTATGTTGATATGGAATTTGGAACAGGTGTGGTAAAAATTACACCGGCCCATGACCCTAATGACTTTGAGGTGGGTAATCGTCATGACTTACCTCGTGTCAACGTGATGAATGATGATGCGACAATGAATGATTTAGCTGGAAAATATGCCGGTATGGATCGTTTCGCTGCACGTAAAGCAGTGATTAAAGATTTAGATGAATTAGGTCTACTTAAAGGTATTGAAAAAATGACTCATAGTGTTGGTCATTCTGAGCGAACTGGAGTCGTGGTTGAGCCAAGATTATCAACACAATGGTTTGTTAAAATGGCACCACTTGCGAAAAAAGCCGTAGAAAATCAAGCAACAGATGACGCAGTTGATTTTTATCCACCACGTTTTAATCAAACGTTTTTAACTTGGATGGAAAATGTGCATGATTGGGTTATTTCACGTCAACTTTGGTGGGGACATCGTATTCCAGCTTGGTACCATAATGAAACAGGAGAAGTTTACGTTGGGGAAGAAGCACCAAAAGATATCGAAAATTGGCATCAAGATGAAGATGTGTTAGATACATGGTTTAGTTCAGCTCTTTGGCCATTTTCAACAATGGGTTGGCCTGATACTGAATCACATGACTTCAAACGTTATTTCCCAACGAATACTTTAGTAACAGGTTATGACATTATTTTCTTCTGGGTAAGTCGTATGATCTTCCAAAGTTTAGAATTTACTGGCGAAAGACCATTTGAAAATGTGTTAATTCATGGGTTAATCCGTGCGGAAGATGGACGTAAAATGAGCAAATCTCTTGGTAACGGAATTGATCCAATGGATGTCATTGATCAATACGGGGCAGATGCATTGCGTTGGTTCTTATCAAATGGGTCTACACCAGGTCAAGACATGCGTTTTAGTTATGAAAAAATGGATGCAGCATGGAACTTCATCAACAAGATTTGGAATGCATCACGTTTTGTGTTAATGAATGTTGAAGGCATGACGTATGATGATATTTCTCTTGATGGTGATAAAACCGTTGCTGACAAATGGATTTTAACTCGACTAAATGAAACGATTGAAAAAGTAACGAACTTCTTCGACCGTTTTGAGTTTGGTGAAGCCGGTCGTCATTTATATAACTTTATTTGGGATGATTTCTGTGATTGGTATATCGAGATGAGTAAGGAAGTCCTTTACGGAGAAAATGAAGAACAAAAACAAATGACTCGTAGCATTTTAGTACACGTACTAGATAACATTTTACGATTACTACACCCAATTATGCCATTTGTGACAGAAGAAATTTGGGAAAAAATTCCACATCAAGGTGAATCCATTGTAGTGGCAGCTTATCCAACTGTAAATGAAGCTTGGACAGATGAACAAGCGGCAGAAGGAATGGAAGTATTAAAAGAATTGATTCGTTCAGTGCGTAATATTCGCTCAGAAGTGAACGCACCAATGTCTAAACCAATTACATTATTAATTAAAACATCAAAAGACTCTGTTAAAGACTTCTTTGAAGCAAACACTAATTATATTGAACGTTTCTGTCACCCAGAAGTGTTAGAAATTAAAGAAGAATTTGATGTGCCAGATTTAGCAATGAGTGCAGTGATTACTGGAGCTGAAATTTACTTGCCATTAGAAGATTTAATCAATATCGACGAAGAAATTGCTCGTCTGGAAAAAGAATTAGACAAATGGACGTCAGAAGTTGCACTTGTTGAGAAAAAATTAAGCAATGAGCGTTTTGTTTCGAATGCACCAGAAGCAGTGGTTGCAGCAGAAAGAGAAAAACAAAAAGATTACTTAGAAAAACAAGCTTCAGTAAAAGAAAGACTAGCTTCTTTAAAAAAATAAATAAAGGTGGCTGTACAAGATGGAGTATGGAGAAATCATTTCATGGATACACGAACGCACGAAATTTGGCATTCGTCCAGGATTAACACGAATCAACTATTTATTAAATCAATTAGATAACCCACAAGATAAGTTAAAAATTGTTCACATTGGTGGGACAAATGGAAAAGGCTCAACGACAACGTTTTTACGTTGTCTGTTGGAGCAACAAGGCTTAACGGTCGGAACCTTTACCTCACCTTATATCGAATCATTTAACGAACGCATTGCGATTAACGGTCAACCAATTCCTAATGAAGATTTGGTTGAATTATGTGAAAAAGTGATACCTATCGTAGATAAGATGGATGAGGTGCCTGAGTTAGCTCATACTGTTGAATTTGAAGTATTAACAGCTATGATGTTTGATTATTTTGTTGATAAAAAAGTTGACATTGTTCTAGTTGAAGTTGGTTTGGGCGGACGTTTTGACTGTACGAACGTGATGACTCCACTTGTGTCAGTAATTACGACAATTGGTTTAGACCATGTCGATATTTTAGGAGATACGATTGAACAAGTTGCTAGTCAAAAAGCTGGGATTATTAAAGAAGGAAGGCCAGTTATTGTCGGGAATGTTTCAGATGAAGCATTTGATGTGATTAGTAAAGAAGCAAACTCATTGCATGCTCCAATCAAACGTTATGGGGTTGACTTTGATAGTCAATACTTACAACCAACTGATAATTGGGGAGAAACATTCCATTTTAAATCAGATAAAGTTGATTTAAAACAATTATCCATAAATATGGTTGGAAAACACCAAGTAGATAATGCAAGTGTCGCCATTGAAGCATTTAATGAGGTGGCTGATATGCTTCATTTACCAGTGTCTAATCGTGATTATCAAAAAGGATTACAACAAGCATTTTGGCCTGGTCGTATGGAAAAAATTTCTGATGAACCATTTATTGTATTAGATGGGGCGCATAACGATCACGCGATGGAAGTATTAGTAGATAATTTAAGACGAGAATTTTCTGATCGACGTATTCATACTATTTTTGGAGCATTAACAACCAAGGACATTAAAGGGATGATAGAGTTATTACAATCAGTCAATAATCTAGATTTGAAAGTCACAACATTTGATTACCCAAAAGCCTGTACCAAAGAATTATATGAAGAGATGGGGTTAACTGCCTATACACATTGGCAAGAAGCTTTATCAGATACTCTAAAAGAAGTATCAGGAGATGACTTGATTTTAATTACAGGCTCACTGTACTTTATTTCTCAAGTTAGACAAATTTTATTAGGAGAGTGACGTGTGAAAAAAATTAGCGGCGTTATTTTTGATATGGATGGTTTATTGTTTAATACAGAGGCAGTCTATTCAAAAAATAATATTGAAATAGCACAACGATTTAATATGCCTGGTTATGATGAAGAGTACTATAAATCAGAAGTTGGCTTAGGCGAAAAAGCTGTTTATGAAAAATACACCAATGATTTTCCGATGCTTGAAAAAAGTGATGTGGATCAGTTTTTTAAAGAAAGTCGAGAGAGTAGTTGGGAAGAGTTTAATGAAAAAGGTGCTCCTTTAAAACCAGGAGTAGAAGAATTGCTAACTTATTTGAATCACCATGATATAGCATGTGTGGTGGCTTCAAGTAATAATCGAGTGGCAATCGACTTGTTGTTAGACAAAGCTCAATTAACCGATAAATTTAAGGGGATTGTAAGTGGCGATGATGTAACACATGCTAAACCACACCCTGAAATTGTCGAAAAAGCTGTATCATTACTTGGGACACCAAAGGAAGAAACCATCATGTTGGAAGATTCGCTAAATGGTATTCGTGCGTCTTTTTCTGCAGAAGTTCCTGTGATTATGGTACCTGATTTAATTTTACCTAATGATGAAGCAAATGAAAAAACATTAGCCGTCAAAAATGATTTGTTTGCGGTTTTAGACTACATAAAATCAATTTAAGAAAAACTCTTTCTTTTTCACGTATGTTTTGAGTGAAGAAGGGAGTGTTTTTTTATTGAAAATTAAATGTCGAGAGCAAGAGTATAAAGATCAATTGTTACCTCGTGAGCGATTAATACAATATGGTTCAGAGGTTTTATCCAATGAAGAGTTATTGGCTATTGTGTTACAATCAGGAAACAAGTCAACGCCAGTCATGCAGTTAGCAGAAAATATGTTAAAAGAAGTGGACGGGTTGTATGGATTAAAAACAGTTAAAATAGAGGAATTGATGAATTTAAATGGAATAGGAACAGTAAAAGCGGTACAAATAAAAGCTATTGTGGAATTAGGAAAACGATTAGCTTTATCGACGCAAGAAAAATATGGAAAAATTTATTCTAGTCAGCAAATTGGCGAACGATTAATTGAAGAAATGAAAGATCTAATACAAGAACATTTTATGGTATTTTATTTAAATGCTAAAAATGAAATCATTAGGAAAGAAACGATTTTTATTGGCACATTAAATCAATCCATTGCCCATCCACGTGAAATTTTTCATCTAGCCGTGAGGTATTCGGCCTCTCGTCTCATCCTTGTTCACAACCATCCGTCCGGAAATCCAGAACCGTCAGATCAAGATGAATTATTCACAGAACGTTTGGTTTCTTGTGGCGAAATGATGGGGATAGAGATTTTAGATCATATAATTGTGGGAGAATCCGGTTATGTAAGTTTTCGAGAAACGCAGAGATTATCATTGTAAAAACGGGACTTTACTTGCAATTAAAAGAGACATGAGTTATCATGAATATGTAATATGGTTTTGGATTTCAATAGATGTTGTATGAAACACCCTCTATCGACCGAAAGCAAGTATTACAAAAATTAACATGTGCTACGGCACGAGGAGGAAGTAACATGGCTCAAGGAACAGTAAAATGGTTTAACGCAGAAAAAGGATTTGGATTTATTCAACAAGAAGAAGGAAATGACGTATTTGTACATTTCTCAGCAATCGAAGGTGACGGATTCAAAACTTTAGAAGAAGGTCAAGCTGTAACATTCGAAATCGAAGAAACAGATCGTGGACCTCAAGCAGCAAACGTTGTTAAAGCGTAATTAAAGTTAATCAAAATTTTTAGTGTAGGTGGATTATCCACTTACACTTTTTTTATATGGTCAATCTGTTGCATGGTATAGCATTATCAGATACTATGAGGGGACAGGGTTTATATAAAAGGAGGCGTTTAATAAATGGAAGTGAAGACGTTATTAATGATATTTTTGATTAATTTTTGTTATGTCACGCTAAATACCATTCGTTTCATGTTAACAATGAAAGGGTCACGTGTTATTGCTCCCTTACTTAGTATGATTGAAATTTCTATCTATGTTGTTGGTTTATCTTTAGTTTTAAATCAAATTGATAATCCAGTTAATTTATTTGTGTATGCATTAGGTTATGCTTGTGGGATAGTGTTAGGTATAAAAATTGAAGACTATCTGGCCTTAGGATATATCATGGTGACGGCTATTGTGCCATTAAATGAAGAAAACAAAGCACTTCCAGAATTATTAAGAAATGAAGGCTACGGCGTGACACAAACCATTGCTCAAGGACGAGAAGGGGAACGATTAGTCTTAGAAATATTATCTGCTAGAAAATCAGAGCGTTCTTTATATAAAGCTATTAAAGATTTTAACGATAAAGCGTTTATCATTTCTTATGAACCTAGGTATATTTCTGGAGGGTTCTGGACGAAAAAAGTACGTGAAAGGAATAAGAGAAGATGATAGCATTTGAACAAAAACGTTTTGATGAGTTAACCCATCAAGAACTATTTTCTATATATCAACTTAGAGTGGCTGTGTTTGTTGTGGAACAAGAGTGTCCATATCAAGAGGTAGATGAGATAGATTTATCAGCTATACATGTTTTAGGAAAAAATGAAGCGGATGAGTTAGTTGCTTATATGAGAATCTACCAAAAGAATCAAGATTGGCATATTGGCCGAGTGATTGTTCGAAAAAGTGATAGGCATCTTCATTATGGTAGAAAGCTAGTGGCATATGGATTGTCCTGTACACCAACTAACCAATTAATAAAAGCACAAGCACAGGAGTATTTAAAATCATTTTATGAATCATTTGGTTTTGAAGCAATATCTGATGTTTATTTAGAGGATAACATTCCACATATAGACATGGAATGGATGAAAAAAATATAGTAAAAACCTGTAAATGTTGAATTAGCTCTAGGCTAAAGGTCATTTACAGGTTTTTTATTATGAGTTATCTGACGTTTCAAGTACCATTGGTAAAATCATTGGATGACGTTCAGTTTTTTCAATTAGAAATGGTTGAACGGTATTCACAATGACTTCATTTAACATGATTTCATCACAATCAGGATGTTTTAATGCTTTTCTAATAGCATTAAATAATAAACGTTGCGTTTCTTGGATTAATTCACCAGACTCTCTCATATAAATAAAGCCACGAGATAAAATATCTGGACCAGCAACAATCATTTGTGATTTGTAATCAACTGTTGCGACAGCCAATACTAAACCATCTTCTGAAAGGATACGGCGATCTTTTAAGACAATGTTTCCGATATCACCAATTCCACTACCATCAACATACACATCTTCTGCATTAAAGTGTCCGGCACGTCTAGCACTGTCACTTGTTAGGGCTAAGACATCACCGTTTTCTAAAATAAAACAGTTTTCTTTAGGAACCCCTGTTGCTTGCGCTAATTTCGAGTGGATATTTAGCATACGATATTCCCCATGAACTGGAACAAAGTATTTTGGTTTTAATAATCTTAAAAACAGCATTTGTTCTTGTTGTCCACCGTGTCCAGATGTATGAATATTATTCACTTTACCATGAATAACGTTTGCTCCTGCTTCTGATAACAAATTGATTAAACGATTCACACTAGTTGTGTTTCCTGGAATAGGTGAACTTGAGAAAATCACTGTATCATCAGGTTGAATCGAAATCTGACGATGCGTCCCATTAGCAATACGGCTTAAGGCAGCCATTGGTTCACCTTGAGATCCAGTACATAAAATCATAATCTCGTTAGCTGGGTATTTATTAATATCGCGAGCATCGATAAAGGTATCATCAGGAACGGTAATGTGCCCTAACTCGCGTCCATTCACAATCGCATTTTCCATACTACGACCAAAAACAGCAATTTTTCGTCCTGTTTTGACAGCCGCTTGAGCAGTTTGTTGTAAACGGAAAATATTAGAAGCAAACGTGGCAAATATCACACGACCTTCTACTTTTTCAACGATTTTTGTAATGGATTCGCCAATTACTTTTTCAGATTTGGTAAATTCAGGGACTTCAGCATTCGTACTATCTGAAAGTAAACATAATACGCCTTCTTCACCTAGGCGAGCCATTTTATGTAGATTCGCCGGCTCTCCAACTGGTGTAAAGTCAAACTTAAAGTCACCAGAATACACAATATTTCCGGATGGAGTTTTAACAACAACTCCATTGGCTTCAGGAATACTATGAGTGGTTCTAAAGAAGCTGATTTGAGTTTTTCTAAACTTGATCACAGTATCTTCATTCACTTCATGTAAGACAGCGTCACGAAGTAAGCCGTGTTCTTCTAGTTTATTACGAATCAATGCAAGAGCTAGAGGGCCAGCGTAGATTGGGATATTTGCTTGTCTTAAAAGAAATGGTATCCCACCAATATGATCCTCATGCCCGTGAGTAATCACTAGTGCTTTGACTTTTTTGATATTTTTAACAATGTATTGGTAATTTGGTATGACATAATCGATACCTAATAAGTCGTCTTCTGGAAACTTAATTCCAGCATCAACAATGATAATTTCATCTTGAAATTGGACGCCATAAGTATTTTTACCGATTTCCCCTAGTCCACCTATTCCAAAAACACCTGTTTCATTGTTTTTTATTTGGGGTTTCATGACTAATTAAACTCCACTAACTCAAAGTTAGTGTGCTCTTTTTCATAATCTAAATGGTTTCCTTCTAGGGGTTGGATAAACTCAATATTGTAGTTAGTATGCTCAGTAATTAATCGGCGAGCAGTGATAGGTGAATCTGATTCGATGTAAAGAGATTGTGTTTTTTCTCTTTGTGGGCTAAATTTTTTGTCCTCTTGGTAATATACTTTATAAATCATTTGACATTCTCCTTTATAATAAATGAAATTTTTATCTTTAATTTGTTAAAACACGACAAAATTAGGTGCAAGAAGACACCTTTTTAAAGTAATAGTTATCTTAAATCGTTGATTTAAGATAACATGGAATCTTGTCTTATTCCACGAATGTTTACTATCTTTTTCACCGTCGTATTTTGGAGTACGTACCTCCAACAATTAGGTTCATTTTATCATAATTGCAAATAATTGTATAGAAACATTCATCATGCTAACTTAGGATAACGGTTTCAATAAAAAATATTGTTTCCTAATGAACAAAGCACTGACTTTTTTTGACAAATCAGTTATGATAAAGAAGGTGTATTAAAGATATATTAAATGAAAAAGAGGGTGGATAAATGAAAACGATGTGGAATTATGCCATGAAGCAAAAAAAGCTCTTGTTATTAAACTTTTTTTGTGTGTTTGGCTTTATTCTAATAGAGTTAGGTCTACCAACTTTACTCGCCAAAATGTTAGACCAAGGTGTAGCAAATAATGATATGGCAGTTGTGAAACAAGTTGGGTGGCAAATGGTGATTGTAACGGTTGTTGGAATCATTTTAAATTTAAGTTTAGCTGTTGTTGGAGCAAAACTTAATACAGGGATTATTAAGCATATGCGTGAGGATATGATGGAAAGTATTCAACGCTTTTCTCATAAAGAATATGAAGATTTTGGTATGTCTTCACTTATTACTAGAACAACAAATGATGCTTTTCAAGTGATGAATTTTATGGGGATGATTTTAAGAATGGGATTCATTACCCCCATTATGTTTATTGCGAGTTTATATATGATTGTTAGAACAAGTCCATCGTTGACGATATTTGTTTTTGTTGGCTTACCGTTTTTGATACTAGGGATGTTAGTGATTGCTAAGTTTTCAGAACCTTTATCAAAACGTCAACAAAAAAATCTAGATAATATGAATCTAATATTACGCGAAAATTTATCTGGTTTAAGAGTGATTCGTGCGTTTGTTAATGAAAAATTTGAAGAGAAGCGATTTGACCATGTCAACAATGCTTATGCAACAAGCTCAATGAAGTTATTTAAATTAATGGCTTCAGCTCAACCGGCTTTTTTCTTGCTATTTAATATTATTATGGTATTTGTTATTTGGTTTGGAAGTGTTCAAATCAATGCAGGTAGTTTAGAAGTTGGGAATTTAATCGCATTTATCGAGTATATTTTTCATGCGTTATTTTCATTTATGCTATTTGCTTCTGTGTTTATGATGTATCCACGTGCGGCGATTTCAGCTGCTCGTGTACAAGAAGTCTTAGATGTTGAACCTGTCATTCAAGATAATCAATCTGGTGTGACAGAAACAAAGACACAAGGTGTCATTGAATTTGATAAGGTTTCTTTTGCCTATCCAGGTCATAGTGAAAGTCCTGTGATACGAGATGTTAGTTTTACAGCTAATCCAGGAGAAACTGTTGCGTTTATTGGGAGTACTGGTAGTGGTAAGTCGACGTTAATTCAATTAATTCCAAGATTTTATGATGTGAGTCGAGGCTCTATAAAAATTGATGGAGTAGACGTACGAGACTATAAGCTAAAAAGTTTAAGAGAAAAAATTGGGTATATTCCACAAAAAGCGGTTCTTTTTTCTGGCACTATTGCAGATAACTTGCGTTTTGGTAAGCAAGATGCGACAGAAGAAGAGATGAGAGAAGCGCTAGATATCGCGCAAGCAACAGAATTTGTTTCTCAAAAACCAAAAGGCTTGTTAGAACCGATTACAGAAGGTGGTTCTAATTTTTCTGGAGGACAAAAACAACGATTAGCTATTGCACGAGCAATTATTAGAAAACCTGCTATCTATGTATTTGATGACAGTTTCTCAGCACTAGATTATCGGACAGATGCGATGCTACGACAACGTTTGAAAAAAGAAACAACAGAATCCACCGTTTTAATTGTAGCGCAACGTGTGAGCACCATCATGCATGCAGATAAAATTGTTGTGTTAAATGAAGGGGATGTTGTAGGTATAGGAACGCATAAAGAGTTGTTGAAAACTTGTCAAGTTTATTACGATATTGCCTCATCACAATTAACAGAGGAGGAATTGAAATGAAACAATCATTTGGACAATTAAAAAGACTGTATCAGTACATTTCTCCTTATAAATTTAGTTTTATTGGGGCGTTATTTCTAGCAGTGGTAGCCGTTGTGATGAACGCTTTAATGCCATTTGTAACAGGGTTGCCTACAACTCGTATTGCACAAAATGTAAAAAATGGCGAATCACTTGATTTTAATTACATTTTTAAAGTATTAGTTGTCTTGTTTTTTATTGGACTAGTATATAGTTTAGCGAGTTTCTTTGCACAATGGTTTATGACAAAAGTCGTGCAACGCTCAATGAAAGATTTAAGAACAGATATCTCACAGAAAATAAATCGACTGCCTGTTTCTTATTTTGACACACATCAATTTGGGGATATTTTATCTCGTGTGACAAATGACGTGGATGCTGTGAGTAATGCGTTGCAACAAGGATTAATCGCTATTGTCAATGCACTTTTAGGGATAACGATGGCCGTTGTTGCGATGTTAACAATTAATGTGAAGTTAGCCGTACTAGTTATGCTGATTATTCCATTATCTATGATTATTTCTAAATTAGTTGTTAATTGGTCTCAACCATATTTTAAACGTCAACAAGATTCTTTAGGAGAGTTAAATGGGTTTGTTCAGGAAAATTTAACGGGTTTTAATGTGTTGAAATTGTATGGCCGAGAAGAAGAAACCATTACAGATTTTAAAGATGTCAATCAACGTTTAACAAACAATGGATTTAAAGCAGCAGCAATCTCTGGCTTGATGATGCCATTAGTGAATTTGACAGCTTACAGTGCTTATATAGGAGTTGCTGTATTAGGGTCATTTTATGTGATTTCTGGCACCTTACTTTTGGGTAACTTACAAGCGTTCATTCAATATGTGTGGCAAGTTAGTCAGCCAATGGGACAAATCACCCAATTGTCTTCCATGTTACAAAGTGCTTCTGCTGCAACAAAACGAGTGTTTACGATATTAGATGAACCAGAATCAATCGAAAATGAAGCAGATATTCCATTACCTGATGTAATTCGTGGAGATGTTGAATTTGATAATGTGTCATTTAGTTACCAAGCAGATCGACCACTGATTCAAAATTTTAGTGTATCTGTTAAAAGTGGACAAACAGTGGCTATTGTTGGGCCAACAGGTGCAGGGAAAACGACGTTAATTAACTTATTAATGCGCTTTTATGATGTGACAGATGGTGCCATTAAAATTGATGGAATTGATACGAAAAAAATGAATCGTAGTGATGTTCGTTCACTCTTTGGAATGGTATTACAAGATGCCTGGTTGTATAATGATACGATTGCTGAAAACATTCGGTTTGGTAAATTAGATGCGACAGATTTTGAGGTAGTTGATGCAGCAAAAACAGCTAATGTGGATCATTTTATTCGTACAATGCCTAGTGGTTATGAAATGGCAATTAATGAAGAAGGCGATAATATTTCATTAGGGCAAAAACAACTTCTAACCATTGCTCGAGCGGTGATTTCTAATCCTAAAATTTTAATATTGGATGAAGCGACTAGTTCGGTCGATACAAGATTAGAGGGACTCATTCAAAAGGCAATGGAAAAAGTGATGGAAGGTCGCACAAGTTTTGTGATTGCTCACAGATTATCCACGATTCGTGAAGCTGATTTAATTTTAGTGATGGACCAAGGACAAATCATCGAACAAGGAACACATGAAAGTCTATTAGCGAAAAAAGGATTTTATGAGAAGTTATATAACAGTCAATTTGCAGAAGATTTAGACGAATAAAAATTAAACCACTTTGTCAGATAATCAATCGTTACTGGTAGACGTAAGGGCTATTAGTCAGTATGATTATAGTACAGGTGGTTTTTTATTTTTAATTTAGTCAGACATAAATTAAAGAAAAATGATATACTTTTGACTACGAAGTATAAGGATTTAAAATGATTTGCGCGATAAAAGAAAATAAAGGGGAATACGTCATGTTGAAACTAGGTGTTATTGGAACGAATTGGATTACTCATGCATTTGTTAATGCAGCCATAAAAAGTGAAGAGTATGAACTTAGTGCAGTATACTCACGAACTAAGGGAAAGGCAGAAAAATTTGCTAGTAAATACGATCATTCAGAGACCATTCAGATTATGACTGATCTATCAGAGTTAAGTGAATCAGAAGATATTGATGTAGTTTATATAGCATCTCCAAATAGTTTACATTACGAGCAAGCAAGATTACTGATGACTCATGGTAAACATGTGATTGTTGAAAAACCAGCAGTTTCAACACTAGAAGAATTAGAAGAATTAATTGATTTGGCTGAGGAAAAAGAAGTATTCTTTTTTGAAGCGGCAAGACACATACATGAAGATAATTTTCAACGAGTTGCTTCATTTTTGAAAAATAGAGAAGATATACTTGGAGCTAATTTAACGTTTATGAAGTATTCATCCCGTTATGATGCTCTTTTAAGAGGAGAAGAACCCAATATTTTTTCTGCTAAATACTCGGGTGGAGCCTTAATGGATTTAGGCGTATACTTAGTTTATACAGCAGTAGCTTGGTTTGGTAAACCAAACTCTGTCTACTATTTTAACCAAAAATTACCCACAGGTGTTGATGGGTTAGGAACAATGATTTTCCGTTATGATACGTTTGATGTGACGATGACTGTTGGAAAAAATGCTGATAGCTTTTTACCATCAGAAGTGTATCTAAGTGATAGTACATTATGTTTGGATGCAGTCAATAGTATTGGTAGTATCATTCAAAAGAAACGAGAAAATAATGAACTGTTAGAAATTAATTTTGGAACAGAGCAATCAGAAGATGTGATGTTAGAAGAAGCAAGAGCATTTGCAAACATTATGGTTAATCCAATGGGAATTAAACAGCAAAAAATATACCAAGATTGGGTACAACTTGCTAAAGATGTTCATGGATTGATGGAAACGATGAGAAAAGAATCAGATATTATATTTGCGGCAGACGCAAAAGAAATTAGAGGGTAAAAGTATGAGTATGTTAGAATTATTGCCAGAAGTTTGGCAAAAAGAATGGGATAAACAGAGCTACGGGGAACCGACATTAATTCAAAGTACCCTATATCCATTGTTATTAGAGAGTGAAAGTGTGTTAGGTATTTCTCCGACAGGATCAGGAAAAACGGTGGCTTATTTGTTGCCATTATTACAAAAAGTGATTCAAGGAAATGGAAATCAACTCTTAATTATTTTGCCATCACAAGAATTAGCAAGTCAAGTGGCTGACGTCACAAGAATATGGGCTAAAGGATTGGAATTAAATGTTCAAGCCATTATCGGTGGGGCAAATGTTAAGCGACAAATCGAACGATTAAAAAAACGTCCAGAAGTATTAGTTGGGACACCCGGGCGAGTACTTGAATTAATTAAACTAAAAAAAATTAAAGCTCATTTAATCCAAACATTAGTCTTGGATGAGGTGGATGATTTGTTAAGTGATGCCGATTTTAACTCAACTAAAGGTATTATTAAAAGTGTACAAGCAGACACACAAATTGTGGCAACCTCTGCTACAGGCGAGCAAATATTACCAAGAATGGATACATTGTTTAGAACAGAGTTACGTGTGATTGATGTGACAGAAGAAGATAATACTAAAGGAAGCATTCAGCATGGCTTTATTATGACTCCTGTTAGAAAACGTTCTGAAGTATTGCGTCGATTGGCTCATGTAGATGGATTTAAAGGACTAGTATTTTTTAATCAAGTGAGCGAGTTAGGGGCAGTATCTGAGCGATTAAATTATCTAGGTATTAAACATCAAACGCTCGCTTCTGATCAACACCAAGTAGAACGAAAACGCGCGATACATGACTTTGAAACAGGACAAGTATCATTGTTATTAACAACTGACTTAGGAGCTAGAGGATTAGATTTTTCTGATTTGGATTATGTCATTCAGTATGACTTAGCTCAAAGTGTTCCAGATTACATTCACCGTGCAGGTCGTGTGGGTCGTATGGGAAAACAAGGAACAGTGATTAGTTTAGTTAATGATGGAGAAAAACGAGAACTAAATCGATTGTATAAAGAAGTCGGAAAAACAGGAACAGAGTTTTTTGCAACTCATGGAAGATTAGCGACGGAAAAGCCAGATACGCACATGGAAGAAGAGAGTAAAGAAGTTCGACCAGTAAAAGAAGAAAAAGTAAAACCCATCGCTAAAAAAGAAGAAGGCAATCGTGAAAAAATGGAAACACCAAAAAAGAAAAAGAAAAAAAACAGAACTAAGAAACAAAAGAATAAAGGAGCTAAATGGAAATAATGTTTTTATGAGGGGGAAGGCATGAAAAAGCGGATTGTTTTAGTCTGTTTGGCAGGTATGAGCACGAATTTATTAGTAAATCGTATGAGACGAGCAGCAGATATGAAAGAAAAAAATGTCGATATCGTAGCAATATCAGCATCAGAAGTTGAAAAAGATATTCAAAATGAACAAACAGACGTCTATCTTTTAGGCCCACAAGTTAGGTATTTAAAAAATGACATCAAGCAAGCGTTAAATAATTCAGATATTCCAGTTAAAAACATAGATATGACAGATTATGGATTGATGGATGGCTCTAAAGTATTTGAATATGCAGAGAAATTGATGGATGGTGTAAACTAATACGCAGGATATTGTGACTAGACTTTTACTGATAAAAGTGAGAAAATCATAATATCTTTGATGTCCCTGTAGCTCAGCTGGATAGAGCACCGTCCTCCTAAGACGGGTGTCGTACGTTCAAATCGTATCAGGGACGTTTAATTTACTGAAGCTAATAAATTAATTATGCTTTAGTTGTTAGTTATGTTTGAATATTGTATGAAAAAATTAAAAATGTGTTGAAGCAAATAAAAACACATGGTATCATGAAATCAAATAAGGATTGTAACTGGTCAAGCAGGCAAAACCTCAGACGAAGGCGTACTCTCTAAATGGAGATGACGGCTTGTTTGAGGTTTTGCTTTTTTGCTTTTCAGAAAGGAAGTGATAGTCATTAAAATTATCAAGATACTAAATAATAATGCCTTCATTTCTCAAGATGATACAGGGAATGAAGTGGTTGTCATGGGTGTTGGCATAGCATTTGGTAAAAAGAATGGTCAAATAGTTGAGCCAAGTAATCGATACAAAATTTTTTCAAATATTAATTCCAAAATTATTGATCGCTTTAAAAATGTGTTTTCAGATATACCAGAAGATTATTTAGAAATAACTGAGCGACTTATTTTTGTTATGGAAAAAGAATATGGTAAAAAAATAGACGATATCATTTATGTTTCTTTAACAGAACATCTTCATGGTGCAGTCGAACGTATTAATAAAGGGATTGAGGTTGCTAATCCATTGCTGATGGATATCAAACGCTTATTTAAAGATGAATTTGAAGTGGGCATGCTAGGTGTTAAAGAAGTCAATCAACGGTTTGATGTGGCGTTTTCAGAAGATGAAGCTGCCTATATCGCACAACATTTAATCAACGGACAATTAGATAATTTAGTCGATATTAACGATATGTCAAAACTCATGCAAGAAATTATTAATATTATCAAGTTTACATTTCGGATGGAGTTTAATGAAGAATCAATTTATTACTATCGATTTGTGACACATTTAAAATTCTTTGCACAACGGGTTATTGATAAGCAAGTTTACACTAGTGAGAATGACGATATGTTTGATTTATTTAAAGAAAAGTATGTGGAAAGTTATGAGTGTGTGGTTAAAATCGATAATTATTTATCTAAAAACTATCACTATCATCTAAATTCGGATGAACAATTGTATTTATTGTTACATATAGAAAAAATTACAAAAAATGCCAAAATAACAAGCGAGGAAGGTTAAGAAAATGGATTATCAAAAAGTAGCATCGGATATTTTAAAAGAAGTCGGTGGAGAGAAAAATGTGATTAGCGTAGTACATTGTATGACACGTTTAAGATTTGTGTTAAAAGACGAGTCGATTGTAGATGATACCAAAGTAGAGCGTATAAAAGGCGTTCTTGGTATTATGAAAAAAGGCGGACAATATCAAATTATTATTGGAAATGAAGTGGGTGCTGTCTACAAAGAAGTGGTTAAATTAGGAAACTTTAAAACAGAAAACAGTGACGATACACCTAAAAAAGATAATGATGAAGGGATTTTTTCTAAAATACTAGATGTTATCTCTGGTTGTATGGCACCAGTTATTCCTGCACTGATTGGTGCGGCGATGATTAAAGTGCTTTTAACTGTGTTACCAATGATTGGTTGGTTAAGTGAGGGAAGTCAAACGTATCAATTACTTTCAGTGATTGGTGATGGGGCATTCTTCTTTATGCCAATTCTAATTGGTATTTCAGCGGCATCTAAATTTAAAACAAATCCTTATTACGCTGCGACAATAGCAGCAATTATGCTTCACCCAAATTTTATAACATTGATGAATACTGCCAAAGATGCTGGAGAAACTGTTAAATTTTTTAATATCATTCCAGTGACTTACGCAAACTATGCGTACTCTGTTATTCCAATTATTTTAAGCGTGTGGATTTTGTCTTACATCGAACCATTTGTGGATAAAATCACACCAGCTATTACAAAAAATTTCTTAAAACCTATGTTAGTCTTACTGATTGCAGCACCAATTGCTTTAGTGATAGTGGGACCAATTGGGGCTATTATAGGTAATGTTTTATCAGACGTGATATACTTTATTCATGATAAACTAGGGTTTGTTGCAATAGGTTTAGTTGCAGGGGTTTACCCATTTATTGTTATGGTAGGAATGCATCATGTGTTTACACCGATTAAATTAAGCATGATTGCCACAACAGGTTATGAAGCCTTTATGTGTATTGCAGAATTATGTTCAAACTTAGCTCAAGGTGGGGCTTCATTAGCTGTAGCCATTAAATCTAAAAATAAAGATTTAAAACAAGTTGCCGGTTCATCTGCCTTTTCAGCTTTATTAGCAGGGATTACTGAGCCAGCATTATACGGAGTAACGGTCCGATTAAAACGTCCAATGATGGGAGCTTGTATTGGAGCAGCAACAGGTGGGATTATTGGCGGACTATTTCAATTAAAAGCTTATGGTATTGCCACACCAGCTATCATTACGTTCCCTCAATATATTGAAAAAGGCAATCGTGCGTCAATCCTTTATGCTTTAATTACGATGGGTGTGACTATCGCTGTTTCATTTATCGCTACTTATTTACTAGGGTTTGAAGACATTAAAGATGAGTCTTATGAAGAAGAAGTAGAAGAAGCAACTATTGAACCATTAAACCAAATAAAAGAAGTATTTAGTCCGCTACAAGGTGAAGCGATTGAACTATCAAAAGTAAATGATAAAACATTTGCAGATAATCTATTAGGACAAGGCTTGGCAATTATTCCTGAAAAAGGAGAAGTAGTGGCACCATGTGATGGGACGATTGATGTCTTTTTTGAAACAGGACATGCGATTGGGATTAAATCAACAACAGGATTAGATATTTTAATTCATGTTGGACTTGAAACAGTCAATTTAAATGGAGAGCATTTTACACCACAAGTTCACGTCGGTGACAAAGTGAAAAAAGGTGATGTGTTACTTAAATTTGATTTAGAAAAAATCAAAGAAAAAGGCTATGATACCACTACACCTATCGTGATTACTAATTCAAATGATTTTAAAGAAGTTAACGTAGATAAAACTGGTTCAGTTAATGAATCAGATAAAATATTGACAATAATCTAATGAGGTGAAAACATGACAAAGTATCAAATTCCGAAAGATTTTTTATGGGGAAGTGCATCGGCGGCTTACCAAATCGAAGGAGCACACTTAGAAGATGGAAAAGGCGTGTCAAACTGGGATGAATTTGTTAAAATTCCAGGGAAAACTTTTGAGGGATCAACTGGTGAAACAGCAGTTGATCATTACCATCGTTATAAAGAAGATATTAAACTAATGGCCGACATGGGATTAAAAACCTATCGTTTCTCAATTGCTTGGACTCGAATTTTTCCAGCAGGACGAGGAGAAGTAAATGACAAAGGCCTAGCATTTTATCAAAATATCGTAGATGAGTGCTTAAAATACGGTATTGAGCCAATGATTACTTTGTATCATTGGGATATTCCACAAGCTTTAGTTGAAGAGTACGGCGGATGGGAAAGTCCTAAAGTAATCGATGATTTTGTTAACTACTCAACATTTTTATTTGAACAGTTTAAAGGTAAGGTTACTTATTGGATTACAATGAATGAACAAAATATTTTTACTTCTTTGGGATGGCTAACAGCGATGCATCCACCAGGAAAATTTGATGATCAAAAAACATTTTATCAAGTCAATCATCATGCTTTTCTAGCGCATGCCAAAACTGTTATTGCTTTTAAAGAGATTATTCCAGATGGAAAAATTGGTGCAAGCTTTGCTTATAGTCCAAGTTATGCATTAGACTGTAATCCTGATAATGCTATGTCAAAAGTTGATTTTGATAATTTGAAGAACTTTTGGTGGATGGATGTCTATGCTTATGGACGTTACCCTAAAAATGCTTTTAGATACCTTGAAAAACAAGGGGTTGCCCCAGTTGTGACTAAAGAAGATGAAAGCTTATTTAAACAAGCCGCTTCTTTAATTGATTTTATGGGAGTCAATTATTATCAAACAACAGTTTGTGAATACAATGATTTAAATGGTGTGACACCATATGCCAAAATGAATACAACAGGTGTCAAAGGAACAAATGAGCAAACAGGTATTCCAGGGGTATACAAAACAGCTAATAATCCTTATTTAACCACAACAGATTGGGATTGGACGATTGATCCTGAAGGGTTACGTTATGCATGTAAAGAAATTACAAGTCGTTATAATTTGCCAATCGTGATTTCTGAAAATGGATTAGGTGCTTTTGATACATTAGAAAGTGATGGTAGCATTCATGATCCATATCGTATTTCATTTTTAGAGGAACATGTAAAAGAAGTGATGATAGCGATTGATGAAGGCTGTGATATTATTGCGTATTGTACATGGTCATTTACTGATTTATTAAGTTGGTTAAATGGATATCAAAAACGTTATGGTTTTGTGTACGTTGATCGTGATGAAAAAGGTGGTAGCTTAAAACGTTATAAAAAAGACAGCTACTACTGGTACAAAAAAGTGATTGAAACAAACGGAGCGAGTTTGTTTGATTAGATAAAATTTATCCTATGAAATGCTTACTATTTAAGTAGCAATTTCATAGGATTTTTTAGTATAGTGTTATTTTTTAAAACCTAAATGATTTTTTTCACAATATAGATTGACGGTTTTTCCTGACAAGTGTATGATTAGTTTATTAAATGAGAATGGTTTTCATTATTGATTAATAGAAAAAATAAACATAGGTGAAAAAATGAAAAAATTGAAGGATTGTCAGATGAATAAAGTCTATCAATTTGTTGCGTTTAATGGTCAAGAATCTCATGGAAAACATTTAAAAAATTTGGGATTACTACCAGGAACAGAGATGGTGTTATTATCGAATAAAAAAAATCAACCATTTATTGTTCTATTTAAAGGGACAAAAATAGGAATAGATGATACTATTGCAGAATTTATCCAAGTTAGTGAAGATATAGAAAAAAATTCTGGCGAGCTTAAAACATTGGATGAAATTGGTATTGGTAAACATGCACAAGTGATTGATTTTACTGCAAAAGGAGCATTAAAACGGCGATTGATGGATATGGGACTAACAAAGGGTGTACTCGTTCAGGTGAAACAATATGCTCCTTTAGGTGATCCGATTGAAATTACGGTTAGAGGTTATGAACTTAGTTTGAGAAAACAAGAAGCATCGTTAATTTTGGTTAAAGAGGTGTAGCTATGACAAAAAAACAAATCGCATTAGTTGGAAATCCTAATAGTGGAAAAACAAGTTTATTTAACGAGTTAACAGGGTCTAATCAATCAGTAGGGAACTGGCCAGGTGTGACAGTAGAAAAAAAAGAAGGTAAATTAAAAAAGAACCCAAATATTGTTCTGCAAGATTTACCAGGAATTTATTCATTGTCACCTTATACACCAGAAGAAGTAGTCGCACGGGATTATCTATTACAAGATAATCCATCTGGTATTCTGAATATCATTGATGCAAGTAACTTAGAAAGAAACCTTTATTTAACGACGCAATTATTAGAGTTAGGGATTCCAATGATTCTATCATTAAATATGATGGATGTGGTTGAGAAAAAAGGAATTCGGTTAAATGAAGAAAAATTAGCTTATTCTTTAGGGATTCCTGTAGTAAAAATGAGTGTGACTAAAAAAGAAGGGCTATCTGACGCCCTTGTAGAAATAGATAAGCTATTTGTTCATGGAAGAATTCCCGATTTTCCTCTATATGACAATCGATTAGAAGTGGCTTTGTCTGAAATAAGTGAGTTATTACCAGACAATATACTAACTCATCAAAAAAGATGGTACAGTATCAAGTTATTTGAAAGAGATGAAACAGTTTGTTCACGAAACGTCATGTCTGATGAAGTGAAAAAAGAAATTGAAGACATTATCAGTATGACAGAAGAAATTATTGGAGACGATAGTGAAAGCATTATTATCAATGAACGATATAATTATATCAGTCAAGTTGTCAGTTTGTGTTGTTTGAAAGAGACGGATTACAAATTAAGTATGAGTGATCGAATTGATAAAATAGTAACGAATAGATGGCTAGCTTTACCAATCTTTGCGTTTGTGATGTGGTTAGTTTATTATTTATCCATCCAAACCATTGGAACGATTGGGACTGACTGGGTAAATGATGTATTATTTGGAGAAATTGTTCCAGATAATGTCACCAAGTTAATGGAGATGATGGCTATTGCTCCTTGGCTACAATCGCTTGTTCTTGATGGAATTATTGCCGGAGTAGGTGCGGTACTAGGATTTTTACCACAGTTAATGGTCCTGTTTTTATGTTTATCACTACTAGAAGATTGTGGATACATGTCACGTATTGCGTTTGTCATGGACCGATTTTTCAGACGTTTTGGTTTATCTGGCAAATCATTCATTCCAATGTTGATTTCAACCGGTTGTGGTGTTCCAGGAGTGATGGCTTGCCGAACAATAGAAAATGAAAAAGATCGACGTATGACGATTATGACAACAACGTTTATGCCATGTTCAGCTAAGTTACCTATTATTGGTCTTATTGCAGGTGCTTTTTTCCCACACAGCTCTTGGGTTGCACCATCAGCTTATTTTGTGGGGATAGGATCGATTGTTTTATCCGGTATTATATTAAAGAAAACGGCATTATTCAGTGGAGACACAGCTCCATTTATTATGGAATTACCTGACTATCATATGCCAAGATTTCAAAATAGTGTCAGACAAATGATCGAGCGCTCAAAATCTTTTGTGAAAAAAGCAGGGACGATTATTTTTGCTAGTTCCGTTATTATTTGGTTTTTATCTTCATTTAACTTTAGAGGACAAATGGTAGAAACAGATCAAAGTATTTTAGCATCTTTAGGTCAAGCTGTTGCCTTTATCTTTGTACCACTTGGATGGGGAAATTGGAAAACAACAGTGGCAACAGTGACAGGATTAGTTGCTAAAGAGAATGTGGTGGGAACGTTTGGTATTCTTTATAGCCATATGCAAGAAGTTTCTGAGACAGGACAAGAATACTGGCCATTATTAAGTGCTAGTTTAACACCAGTTGCAGGGTATTCATTTTTATTATTTAATCTATTATGTGCACCATGTTTTGCTGCGATTGGAGCAATACGTCGAGAAATGAATGATTGGAGATGGACAACGCTTGCGATAAGTTATCAATGCTTATTAGCTTATGTCGTTAGTTTAGTTGTTTATCAATTTGGCCATTTCCTATTTGAAGGTGGTACGTTTGGTATAGGACAAGTTGTAGCAAGTATGTTAGTTATTGGTATGATTATATTAATAACAAGAAAACCTAGAAAAGAAAAATTAGTCGGTGTAGAAGGTATCAGTATATTATAGGAGTGATAGTATGGGCACAATTATTTTAGCTGGAATTATTTTTTTAGGAGTAGCTAGGGTTGTATATAAGTACGGTGTAAAAAAAGAAAAAACATGCGATTGTTCTTCGGCGGACTGTCCGATAAAAAAAGAAACGATTTCAGATAAATAGAGTATCATCATAATCCCTCAAGTTAATTTTAACTATTAACGTGAGGGCTTTGTTATTTAAAAATCTAAAAGTATATAAAAAATTAGATTTTATAGTAAAATAAAGGCAAAGGGATTGGAGGGGGAAAAATGGATATTTTTCAATTGAGTTATTTTATCAAAGTAGTAGAATCGGGTGGAAACTTGACATTAGCTTCAAAAAAAGCAAATATCTCTCAATCATCGCTTAGTCAACTTATCTCTAATTTTGAAAAATCGGAAGATGTTGAATTATTTTACCGACAAAATGGGCGACTAAAAGGATTGACTCCATGTGGTGAAAAATACTATGAATATGCACTTCAAATGACTAAATTACATTTTGAAATGCATGATATGGTTAGAAGAGAGTCACTTAAAAAGAAGGGACGTATTAGAATTGGTATTCCTTCTATGATTCTACGAATTTACTTTACTAGTTTTTTTACAAAATTTATTGTTGAAAATGAAGAAGTCAAGATAGAGATTGTTGAAGCAGGTTCAAAGAAATTACATAATTTATTATTAAGAGGCGAACTTGATTTAGCAGTTTTAGTTGACCCAACGTATTTGAATAAAGAAAAATATGAAGAATTTACTTTAATTACAGATGAGATATGTGCGTTTGTTAGTGACAATCATCCGTTATCTACAAAGAAAGAATTGGATTGGTGTGAAATTGAGTCGTATCCTTTAGCTACGTTTACTAAAGACTTTTCATCTCATAAGTTGATTATTGATAAATTGAAAGAAGAAGGCGTCACAAAAGAAATGAAGTTTACCTCATCTTCGTGGAACTTTTTGACAGCGGTTGCAAAAGAATCTACAGCAGTAGTGCTATTGCCCTCGCCATTGCAATATCAATTGACAGAAGGATTAGTTATGAAAAAATTTAGTAATAGCATTCCATTTAAAATATTATTAACTAGACCAGTAAAAGAAGATTATTCTAGTTTAGAAAGATATGTTAAAGGTGCCATTCTTCATTGTTTTTCACAAAGAAAAAATAACTAAAATAGTACGATAAATGATATTTTAAATATTATTTATCGTATTTTTTTGTTAAAAAAACTCTGTTAAATGACGAACTATTAATTTTATTAAATGAATCAATCATTTTTATTAAATTGTAAACGCTTACCTTAAGCGGTACATTAAGAATGTGATTTGCGCAAATACATGAGAAGTTTAAATGTCAAGAATGGGAAGGTGTTCGTTCATTATGAAAGAAGTTGTTATTGTATCAGCATTAAGAACAGCTATAGGATCATTTGGGGGAATGTATAAAAATGTCTCAGCTGTTGAACTGGGTTCTCAAGTAATCAAAGGGGCGTTGGAGCAACTTAAGTTAGACCCATGTGAAGTAGATGAAGTCATTTTAGGTAATGTATTAAGTGCAGGAAAAGGTCAAAATGTGGCAAGACAAGTCTCAATGGCAGCTGGAATACCAAAAGAAGTCCCAGCTTTAACAATTAATCAAGTCTGTGGATCAGGATTACGTTCAGTCATGCTAGCAGCGCAATCGATTATGGTTGGCGATAATGACATTGTCATTGCTGGAGGAACGGAAAGTATGAGCCAAGCAGCTTATGTTCTGGATGATTTACGTTGGGGAAAAAGAATGGGAGATGCGTCAGTTATTGACACATTAGTGAAAGATGGATTAACAGATGCGTTTAACGATATTCATATGGGGATTACAGCTGAAAATATTTCAGAACAATATGACATTTCAAGACAACAACAAGATAAATTAGCCGTTGAAAGTCAAAATAAAGCGGAAAAAGCGATAAAAGAGGGAAGATTTAAAGATGAAATCCTGCCAATACGTGTTCCACAGAAACGATCAGATGACTTAATTGTTGATACAGATGAATACCCTAGACAACAAGTGACTGAAGAAAGTATGAACAAATTACGTTCGGCATTTAAAAAAGATGGTAGTGTAACTGCAGGAAATGCATCAGGGATAAATGATGGGGCTGCTATTTTGATTGTGATGAGTAAAGAAAAAGCAGATGAGCTTAAGTTGACTCCATTAGTAAGTATTAAATCCTATGCAACAGCTGGAGTTGACCCTACCATTATGGGAACTGGTCCTATTCCAGCAACGAAAAAGGCTTTAGAAAAAGTCAATATGACAATAAAAGATATTGATTTAGTTGAAGCAAATGAAGCATTTGCCTCACAAGCAATTTGTGTGGTGAATGAATTAAGTATAGATCCATCAATTGTGAATGTTAATGGTGGTGCTATTGCATTAGGACACCCAATTGGAGCGAGTGGCGCGCGTGTATTAGTAACCTTAATTCATGAAATGCTAAAAAGAGATGTTCACACTGGGTTAGCTACTTTGTGTATTGGTGGAGGACAAGGTGTATCGCTAATTGTTGAAAGATAAATAAAACTAAAGGAGTCGTGTTTTGATGAATATTGAAAAAGTTATGGTTGTAGGATCTGGACAAATGGGATCAGGAATTGCACAAGTATTTGCTAAAGCAGGTATGACTGTCTATCTAAATGATATCAGTGAAGAAATTGTGACAGCTAACAGAGATAAAATAGAGAAACAATTAGCTTCTTTAGTTAAGAAAGAACGTATGACAGAAGATGATAAACAAGCAATGATGTCACGTATCCAAGTTTCAACTAGTTATGAAACAGCGAAAGATGTTGATTTAGTTGTTGAAGCCGCAACAGAAAGAAAAGATATTAAACTATCAATTTTTAAACAACTTGATGAGATTGCAAATAAGCATACTATACTAGCAACTAATACATCCTCACTATCGATTACAGAAATAGCATTAGCAACTAAAAGACCTGAAAAAGTTATCGGAATGCATTTTTTCAATCCAGCACCAATTATGAAACTAGTTGAGGTCATTTCAGGGTTAACGACTTCAGTTGAAACAAAAGAAACTATCTTAGAGTTAACTAAAGCAATTGGAAAAACTGGTGTAGAAGTGAAAGATTCTTATGGTTTTGTCGTGAATCGCATTTTAATCCCTATGATTAACGAAGCAGCTTTTGTGTTAGCTGAAGGGGTTGCTAGTGCAGAAGAAATTGATGAAGCAATGAAACTTGGAGCTAATCATCCAATAGGTCCTCTTGCGTTAGCCGATTTAATCGGATTAGACGTTGTGTTAGCTATTATGAATGTTTTATACGAGGGCTTTAAAGATCCTAAGTACCGAGTATCTCCAATTATCCAAAAATATGTTGAAGCAGGTTGGTTAGGACGTAAAACAGGTCAGGGATTTTTTAACTATAACTAAAAGGAGTTCATTTAAATGACAAGACTATCATGTGTGGATTATAAAAAAGAAGATGAAATTGGGATTTTAACAATCAATCGCCCAGAAGCATTGAATGCATTAAATACTGAAGTGTTAGAAGCGTTAGAAATCATTTTAGAAAAAATTGAAGAAGAAGACATCAAATTACTTGTTATCACAGGTAATGGTGAAAAAGCCTTTGTGGCAGGAGCAGACATTACAGAAATGTCAGACATGAACACAATGCAAGCAAAAGTTTTCTCAGAAAAAGGAAATCGCGTATTTAGTAAAATTGAAACCTTTAAAATTCCAGTTATTGCTGCAGTAAATGGCTTTGCATTAGGTGGTGGGTGTGAATTAGCTCTATCAGCTGATATTCGTATTGCTTCATATAATGCAAAATTTGGTCAACCAGAAGTCGGATTAGGTATTATCCCAGGATTTGGTGGCACACAGCGTTTATCTCGAACAGTAGGTATGCCGAAAGCTAAAGAATTAATTTTCTCAGGTAAAATCATCTCAGCAGAAGAAGCAGAACGTATTGGTTTAGTAAATGAAATTGTTGAAGCAGAAGAATTAATGACAACCACATTGGAATTAGCGAAGAAAATTGCCAAACAAGCACCTTTAGCTGTCGAAATGAGTAAAAAAGTGATGAATGAAGGAATCAACATGACTATCTCTCAAGGATTAGATTATGAAGCCGCTTCATTTGGCGCACTATTTTCAACAGAAGACCAAAAAGAAGGTATGTATGCCTTTATAGAAAAAAGAAAACCAAAATTTGAAACAAGATAGGAGATTACCATGAATAAAATTAAAACAGTATCTGAAGCAATTGAATTAATCAAACCAGATTCAAGCATTATGATTTCAGGTTTTTTAGGAGTAGGTTCTCCTATTCGTTTAATCGAAAAGTTGGCAGAGAATAAAGACATCAACGATTTAACATTGATTATGTCAGTGGCGTCTTATCCAGGGAAAGTACATGACGTAGAAGAGTTATTTTTAAATAAACAAGTTAAGAAATATATTGGGGCACATGTGGGAACATCAAAAGAATTAAGTCGTCAATACTTAAATAATGAAGTTGAAATTGAGTTTTGTCCTATGGGAACACTAGCTGAGAGAATTCATGCAGGTGGTGCCGGTTTAGGAGCGGTTGTTACGCCAGTTGGTGTAGGAACACAACAACAAGAAGATCATGAATTAATGGAAATTGATGGAAAAGAATATTTAGTCTACAAACCTTTGAAAGCGGATTACGCATTGATTAGAGGATTTAAAGCAGACAAAGAAGGTAATATTTTAGCACGCGGCACAAGTAAATCAGCTATTTTACAAATGGCTTTAGCCGCAAATACAGTCATTGCTGAAGTAAATGAAATCGTTGAAGTAGGAGATATTGAACCTGATTATGTAGAAGTACCTGGTCCTTTGGTGGACTACATTGTTCAAGGCGATACATTTGAAGAAGCACACGCATACTTTAATGAATTATGGTCAAGTACGAATCAATTAAAAGTGGAGGTAGACTAATGAATCCTAAAGAAATTATTTCAAGAAGAATAGCACAAGAATTTACAGATAACTCAGTTGTTAACTTAGGTTTTGGTATTCCTAATGCTGCAGCTAATTATATCCCAGAAGGAATCAATGTTTTCTTACAAGCGGAAAATGGAGCTTTGAGTTTTGGTGCAACACCGACAGCCGAAACGTCTGATCCTGATTTAGGTAACTCAGGAGGTGCCCCTATTACGTTATTACCTGGGGCTTCAACATTTGATATGATGACATCCTTTTCAATTATTCGTGGTGGTCATGTAGATATGACCGTTTTAGGAGCATTAGAAGTTGCAGAAAATGGAGACATTGCTAACTGGTTAATTCCTGGTGTATTAAGTCCAGGTATGGGTGGAGCAATGGATTTATTAGTCGGAGCTAAAAAAGTAGTGGCTTCTCTACAACATACTGATAAAAAAGGAAATTCAAAAATACTGAAAAGCTGTACATTACCTTTATCAGCAGCAGGCGTTGTGAACTTAATTATTACGAACTTAGCTGTATTTGAAGTAGTGGAAGGTGGACTTTTATTAACTGAAGTAGCACCTGGAGTGTCTGTAGAAGAAGTATTAGAAAAAACAGAAGCAACCGTCATTGTATCTGATGATGTGAAAGAGATGACTTTATAACGAATCGAGTTATTGAGGGGTTAGTCAAAGTTAATCCCTCAATAATAAAAGGGAGGAAGCCATGGAAAAGTATGTAATGGAAAAGAGATCGAAAAATCCGATAATTAGTGGGATATTATCTGTGATTGTGATTGTTTTAGTAGCATCTATTGGTTGGATTATTTGGTCTAACTTATGGAAAATGATTCTTTTAGCTATTGGGGGAAGTCAAGTAGCTAACTTGAGTGGTGAGGTAAAAAATCATTTTCTAAAAGAATCGGTAGAAGGCACTTATTTTTGGATTATTATATCAACTTGGGTTTGGTTTACGTTAAATATGGGAAATTATGGAAAATATGCTAAAACAACAAAACAACCACAAGCAGGTATGAGATACACTGGTTTAGCTTTTTTATCTGGCATTATTGGGTTTAGTTTATTTGTCACATTTTTAGGGTTATGGTGGGAACCATTTAGTTGGCAATTATTATTTAGACCTGGAAATGATATTGAAGGATTATTAGCAATTAAAGGTTGGGCAGCGATTAACTTTTTTGCATTATCAGTTATATTAGCACAAATTCCATTAGCTAGTTTATTTGGACGCTACCCTTTTAGTAAATACACGAAAGAGCCATGGGCTGTTGCTTTTGGAACATTGTTTTTAGGATTATTTCTTGCGTTATTAAATTGGATTGCTTTTATTGTTCCTAGTTTTTTAACTTTGCAATTAGACGGAGTAGATATAACCACTGCGCCATTTGGAAGTTGGCCAACTGCTTTAGCATGGTGTCAATTATTTATTTTCTTTTTCTTATTACCAGCTGAAGGTGGGGAAGGTTACCCACAGAAGTTAGTAACAACGAAACAACCGATTTCTGGATTGATTGGACTTGTGATTGCAGTGATTGGGGCAAGTATCTTTTTACCATTATTACGAAATTTATTAACACCATTAGCTAATTCAGTTGAATTAGCACCGGATTTAGCCGTAGCTAGTTTTGTTTTAACTATTATTAATGTATTATTAACGTGGCACCATCATTTTGATGATTACCCAAATCAGTCTGTGATGCCTTCAGTATTCAAAAGGATAATGAGTCAGTTAATCATTGTACTCGTTATTGGAAGCTTATTAGGGATACTTTGGATTAAATATGTTCATGTTTGGCCATTTGGTGGCAATGATTTAGGTATTGGTCATCCTATGTTGGGGATTATGGGTGGACAATTTGTTTATATGATGCCGATGTTGTTTATGAATACGTTCTTTGATAAATGGCCAGTAGCTAGAAGTATCAAACAATATGAAAATTAAATGATTAATGACCAAGAGAGTAATCTCTTGGTCTTAAATAATACAAAGGAGAGAACAATCATGACAAAAATAACAGAATTATTAGGAATTCAATACCCCATCTTTCAAGGAGCAATGGCTCAAATATCAACTTCACAGCTAGTAGCTGCCGTGTCAAATGCTGGTGGGTTAGGCATCATTGCATCTGGAGGTATGAGTGGAGAACAATTAAAACAAGAAATAGACAAAACGAGAACACTAACAGATAAACCATTTGCCGTAAACGTGATGTTGATGATGGAGAACTGTGATGAAATTATTGATGTTATTATAGCTAATAATGTGAAAATAATCACAACAGGTGCAGGGACACCTAAACGATATATGTCACGATTAAAAGAAGCAAATATCATCGTCATCCCAGTTGTTCCTAGTGCAAAATTAGCTAAAAAGATGGAAGATTTGGGAGTAGATGCGGTTGTTGCTGAAGGAATGGAAGCTGGTGGACACATAGGAGAAGTTGCAACGATGCCTTTGGTGACAGCTGTGACAAATGCTGTGACAATTCCTGTTTTAGCAGCAGGGGGAATTGCAAGTGGAAAAAGCATGGCAGCTGCATTTGCTCTAGGAGCTTCTGGTGTTCAGATGGGAACAGTATACCTAGGTTCAGAGGAGTGTCCAATTGCTCAAGAATATAAAAATAAAGTCATAGAATCAGTAGAAACATCAACGGTTGTTACAGGTAGAAAAAATGGTGCACCTGTTAGAACGATTCGAAACGAGATGACAGCCCATTATATCGAACTTGAAAATAAAGATGTGGCTAGAGAAGAGCTTGAAAAATTAACAATGGGATCTCTAACAAAAGCTGTTGTTGATGGTGATGTTGAAAATGGTTCTTTAATGGCAGGACAAATCGTTTGCCAAGTTAATAAACTTAAAAGTGTAAAAGAGATACATGAGGAAATACTGAATGACTATAGAAAAGTTGTTTTACCAGAGTTGTAGATAAAGAATGAAAATAAGAATTCCGAAATGAAACAATCATTTTAGAATTCTTATTTATTTTTTTTTCGCGATAGTGTAGAATGAATTTGTTCAGTATTTTTTTATAATATTTATTGATGTTATTTTTTACTAAATATTGTCAATCAAATAGACATGGATAAACTAACATTATTTAGCCGAATAATATTATATATAGTTATCATTTGACTATAACCTAAAAATACTTACCTATTTTTAGGTTATTATTTTTCACAAAGTTTAAGTCGGTATGAATAGAAATTTAAAAGATTAGATGTTAGAAAAAAAGTCAGTGTAAGTTTTGTTTCATAGGGAGTTTAGTATAATAAGTTAGCCAAAAGCGCCTCTTGTTAGTAAAAAAGAGAGGCGTTTTTGTTGTCTTTACCTATTTTTAAAAACCTGTCTTTTTTATTTTTTTGTATAAATTAATATCGACTATTTTATTTTTGTGAAAAAAATGTTGTATTAATTTATTTAAAAAATCGTTCTATACTTTATTTATCAAAGAAGTAGGAGTGGTAAAGATGAGTCAATGGTTAAACACAATGGGAAAAGTAGCAATTGTTACAGGGGGGTCTTCAGGTATTGGTGCAGCAATTGTGAAAGCGTTATTAGCTGAAGATGTGAAAGTCGCTAATTTTGATTTATCTGAAGGTAAAGAAAAACATGAAAACTTGTTATTTTTACCAGTAGATGTGTCAAATAGAGAACAAGTTGAGTCTGCGGTAAACAAAGTAGTTGAAACGTTTGGAACAGTTGATTGCTTAGTTAATAATGCCGGCATTAATATTCCAAGATTATTGGTTGATGCTAAAGAATCACACAGTGAATATGAGTTATCAGATGCCATCTTTGACAAAATGGTCGCAGTTAACCAAAAAGGTGTTTACTTAATGAGTCAAGCTGTAGGACGTATTTTAGTTGCGAAAAAATCAGGTGTCATTATCAATATGTCTTCAGAATCTGGATTAGAAGGATCAGAAGGACAAAGTTGTTATGCCGCAACAAAAGCAGCCGTGAATAGTTTTACTCGTTCTTGGTCAAAAGAACTTGGAAAACAAGGTGTACGTGTTGTCGGTATTGCACCAGGCATTATGGAAGAAACAGGATTAAGAACATTATCTTATGAAACAGCATTAGCTTATACACGAAACATTACTGTAGATGAGTTAAGAGCTGGATATAGTAAAACAAGCACCATTCCATTAGGTCGAAGTGGAAAATTATCAGAAGTAGCTGATCTAGTATGTTATTTCATGTCTGACAGAGCAAGTTATGTCACAGGAGTAACAACTAATGTTGCTGGAGGTAAAACAAGAGGATAAAAGAAGTGAGGGGTTCACTTGGCTCAGATTGATACATGGTATGACATATTAAATGTATTGGTTTCTTACGAGAAAATAAAAGAAACAGAACTAAGAGATATTGTAAGGGTTAGCTTGCCAACATTAAAAAAAGAATTAACGTTGTTAAAAGGGCAGCTAGAATCAGTTTTAAAAATTAATAAAATCAATGATTACTATTTATTGGAAATAATTGACTACACAGCATTTGAAAGTATTATGAATGGCGAACTAAAACAAGAAACGGATTTTAATTCCGTTAAAAAACGGGTTGCTTATATTTTAAAACGTTTAATTGATACAAATGATTATTTATTGATTGATGACTTGGCACAAGAATTAGAAACAAGTCGAGGAACTGTCACAAGAGACTTGAAGGAAATAAAAAAAGTGATTGAAAAATTTGGTGTGTCTATCTCAGGAACACCTAACAAAGGATTGAAGATAGAAGGAAATGAATTTGATATTCGGTTGTTGTATCTACATCACGTTTATGATTACTACCCAAGCAATTACTTTATTCCTAATATTTCTTCTTACATGACAACGTACTCACTTGAAAATAATATACCAACCAACAGTGTGAATACTTGGAAAAAAGTGTTGGAAATCACACTGATGAGGATTCATCAGCAACATCAGTTAAATAAACCTATTCCACATTATACAAACTATCAGTGGCATGACGAATCATTTGATCAATTAATTTATCAAATAGAATCGTTGTATGAAATGACATTAAGTCAGTATGATATTGATTTTATTAGTTTTCCTTTAAATATCAGCAACACAGGTGCTGTGGAAAAAGTTTATATGAACGAGCCGTTTATCAGAGAAATTTTTGACCAGATGATGCAACATGTTTCTAACTTGATGAGTGTTGAATTTGATGAAGAAGAGTTATATACAGAGATGCGATTTCATTTGTTGTATTTATTAAATCGTTTGATTTTCCGTATTGATAATTATGATTATTTTTATGGAGAGTTAGAGAAAAAATACCCATTTGCGTATGAAGTAGCAAAAGTTGCTATGGAAAAGATTGAAGAAATAATAGGTAGACAATCTTCTGAAGCTGAGATTAGTTATTTAGCCGTTTATTTTGAACTGATGATGAAAAAAAATCGCCCTCAAGATAAAAAAATTGCGATTGTTTGCAATACAGGTAAAGGAACAGCTAATTTAATGAAGCAACAAATTAATCAAGTCTTAGGCAGTCACATCAAGTTAGAAACCTATACAGAAATAGAGTATCAAGAAATAGATTTATCAAATTATTTTGCTGTTTTTACAACAATTCCTTTAAAGAACATAGATGATAAGATTCCATTAATTCGGATTACAAATTTATTTAATGATGAATGGCTACATTCGGAATGGCGACGCGTGAATAAAATGAATCAGCTACAATTTGAGCATGTCGATTTTTCTTTCACTCACATGAAAAAAGCTTCAACATATCACAAACAACTATCACAAATGATTGAAGTGTTACGGGATAAAAAGCAAGTTGATGCACAATTTGAGGAACGGATTATTGAAAGGGAAAATAAGCAAACCACTGTTTTTGGTAATGGGATTGCATTTCCTCATGCTTTGAATAAAGGAAATAATCGAATCGTGTTTCATTTAGGTGTTTTAGGGAATAAGTGCAGCAGTGATGAGGAGATACGATTTATTTTTATGGTTGGAATACCACAAGAAATGACCAAAAAAGTCGAAGCCGAATTATTGCAATTATACGATAATATGTTAAGAATCACATCAGATAAAGAAAAGTCGAAAGAATTATATGAATTAAATAGTTCAGAAGAGTTTTATGACTGGTTATGGAAAGAGGTAGTGTAAATGAATTTCATGATAGTATTAGGAGCGTTTGGTATAGGAGCTTATTTGCTTCAAATAGTTTTTGGTATGAAACAAATTAAACATTTTAATCAAACCTATCAGCAGCTACGAAGAAAAGGGAAAGTAGCTATCGGTCGTCGAGCTGGTAAACTTAAGGCTGGAACCATCGTTATGTTTGCCGTATCAAAAGAAGGCGAAATCATTGAATCAGTCAAAATGCAAGGAGTTACGGTAATGGCAAAATTTAAACAAATGCCACAATTCAATGGACAATTTATCACGTCTCTTGTGTCAGATAATGATCTGGTTCAACAAGAAAATAAATTGATGAGACAAGCGATTGTCAATGCAAGAGAGATATATATTCGCGTTGAAGAAGGCAATTATGTGGAAGAAAAGCCAGTATCACCATTTGTGTTAGCTAAGATACAAGCGAATTTATTTAAAGAAAAAATTCAAACAAAATTAAAAAGAGGTGTTTAATAATGGAATATGTTACACAGTTTGCTGAAGGATTTATGGGATTGTTCCAAACAGGAGCTCAAACCTTTATTAGTTGGATGTCAGGGATTGTACCCGTTGTTTTAATGTTGATGGTATTAATGAATACATTAATTGCTTTTCTAGGAGAGGAACGTGTGGTTAAGGTAGCGAAAGTATCCGCTAAAAATCCATTTACTCGTTATTTATTGTTACCATTCATTTCAGCGTTTATGTTAGGAAACCCAATGTCATTTACAATGGCTCGTTTTTTACCTGAATACTACAAACCAAGTTATTATGCAGCACAAGCACAATTTTGCCACACTAGTAATGGTGTCTTTCCTCATATTAACCCAGGTGAGTTATTTGTTTGGTTAGGGATTGCATCAGGAATTGAACAATTAGGACTAAACACAATGGAATTAGCTATCCGTTATATGTTAGTAGGGATTGTGATGAACTTTATTGGTGGTTGGGTAACTGACTACACAACAGCTTTTGTTTGTAAACAACAAGGCATTACATTAAGCAAAACAGTTGATACATTAGCAAACTAGGAAAAGAGGGATTAACGATGTCATATAAAAGTATAAAAGTAACAAAAGGTAGTGGGGGATTTGGTGGCCCGCTTATTATTACACCAACTGAAGAAAAACATAAATTTATTTATATCACTGGTGGGGGAGAAAAACCTGCTATCGTCGATAAAATTGTTGAATTAACAGGCATGGAAGCAGTAAATGGATTTAAAACATCTATTCCTGATTCTGAAATCGCTTTAGCTATTATTGATTGCGGTGGGACATTACGATGTGGCATTTACCCTAAAAAAGAAATTCCAACAATTAACATTGTTCCAACTGGAAAAAGTGGTCCATTAGCACAATATATTACAGAATCCATCTATGTATCGGCAGTTGGATTAAATCAAATTGAGTTAGTAGACGCTAAAGAAAGTACAACGGCTACTACTAAAACAGAAGAGCCGAAAAAAGAATATAAATACAGCACAGACAAAAAAATCACTGAACAACGTGCTGAACAACAAAGTTTTATTGCTAAAATTGGTATGGGAGCGGGTAAAGTCGTAGCAACCTTTAACCAATCAGCTCGTGAAGGTGTTCAAACAATGATTAATACGGTGATTCCGTTTATGGCCTTTGTGTCATTATTAATCGGAATTATCCAAGGATCAGGTGTGGGTGATTGGTTTGCTAAAATCATGTCACCACTTGCAGGGAATGCAATTGGTTTAATGGTCATTGGATTTATTTGTTCATTACCATTCTTATCACCATTGCTTGGACCTGGTGCTGTTATCAGTCAAGTTATCGGAACATTAATTGGTGTTGAAATTGGACGTGGAAATATACCACCACAATTAGCATTACCAGCATTATTTGCTATTAATACACAAAATGCGTGTGATTTTATCCCAGTAGGGTTAGGATTAGAAGAAGCAGAAGCTGAAACAGTAGAAGTTGGTGTGCCATCAGTATTGTACTCACGATTTTTAAATGGTGTTCCCCGTGTTGTAGTAGCATGGTTAGCAAGTTTTGGATTATATCAATAAAATTTTTAAACGATTAGGGAGATTTTTTAAATGGAAAAAGTATTTGAAACAAACGTAATTAACATTGGTAGCGAAGCAGAAATGTTTAAATCAGAAAACATGATTATCTTATTTGGTGAAAATGCCCCAAGTACATTATCAGATTATTGCTTTAACATTGAAGTAAAGAATATCGAAAAAGATATTGAAAAAGGTATGACAGTGAGTTTTGATGACAATACTTATGCCATTACAGCTGTAGGAGATGTTGTGAAAAAAAATCTCTCAGATTTAGGTCATATCACCATCAAATTTGATGGATCAACAGAAGCGGAATTACCTGGAACACTTTATGTTGAAGAAAAAGCATTACCAACGATTAGTATTGGCACAATTATTTCAATTCAATAAAAAAGGTGGTTATTAAATGGAATTTTTATTAGATACAATTAATCTTGAAACCATTCGTTTGTATAATGATTGTTTAGAAATTGATGGGGTAACATCCAATCCATCTATTGTTAAAAAGGAAGGTCGAGTAGACTTCTATCAACATATGAAAGCCATTCGACAAGTAATAGGTTTTGATAAAACGTTACATGTTCAAGTGATAGGAAAAACATATGAAGAGATGATGACAGATGCTAAGGCATTGATTAGGGAGATTGATTCAGATATTTATATAAAAGTTCCAACAACCTTGGATGGATTAAAAGTGATGAAAGAGTTGAAAAAAATGGAAATAGGTGTGACTGCTACAGCTATTTATTCAACCTTTCAAGGAATCATGGCGATTAATGTGGGGGCGGATTATATCGCTCCTTACTATAATCGAATGGAAAATTTAGGTGTTCAATCTAGTGAAGTCTTGTTAGAATTAAGTGAGGTTATTAAAACAAGTCAATCATCAACAAAAATTTTAGCTGCTAGTTTTAAAAATGTTTTACAGGTGAATTCGGCTATTTATTCAGGCGCTCATGCTGTCACAATTGGAACAGATATATTAGACAGTGGAATGAATTTGTCATCTGTGGATCAAGCCGTGGCAGACTTTAGAGAAGATTGGTTTAGTTTATATAACAAGTATTCTATTGAGTAACTACTAGGAGGAAGACAATGACGGATAATCGATTAGTTATTTTTGATATGGATGGTGTATTGATTGATTCAGAGAAGTTTTACATGAAAAGTGAACAACGTGTGGTCGAATTTTTCGGTAAAAAAGCTAGTATCAGTGATTTTAGAAAATATTGTGGGATGACTCAAACAAACATTTGGAGTGGGATAAAATCCGATTTTGATTTACCCAAAAGTGTTGATGAATTAAAAGTCCAAGGTAAAGAGTCTTTAGAATATCTGTTTGAAACAGAACCAGTAGAGTTGATATCTGGTGTTTTAGAGACATTAAAAGGATTAAAAGAGGGGAATGTCCCTATGGCAGTTGCTTCATCAACTGGTAAAAAACTGATTTTAGAACATTTGACTCAACTAGGGATAAAAGATTATTTTTCTTTAATAAAATCAGCCGAAGAAGTGGGTGAATCAAAACCAAATCCTAAAATATTTTTGGAAACAGCAAAAGAATTTGGTGTAACACCTGATAAATGTTTAGTTGTAGAGGATTCAACCAATGGAATTTTGGCAGCTAAACATGCTGATATGTATTGTCTGGCTTTTTCAAATCCTGAATATGATCCAATTGATCAATCAAAAGCGGATAAAATAACCGATGATTTGAGAGTGTTGACACCTAAATTTGTTGAATCAGTAATATCATAAAAAGCGTGTGATTAGTTAGAATAGACTAATCACACGCTTTTTTATTGCACTTGGATAACAGTTACCCCCATCGATTCAATTTGTTTGATAATATCAGTTGGACAATATTTATCCGTAATAAGGTAATCAAAGATAGAAATATCAGAGATTTTAAATTTAGATGTTTTCCCAACTTTACGATGGTCTGCAACTAAAATACGACATTCAAACGTTTGGTTAATCATCAATTCATTAATTTTTGCTTCGTGAAAAATTTTTGTTGTGACGCCATTTTCAATACTAACACCACTACAACCGATGACACAGACATCTGCGTTCATGGATGTAATCGTATTTGTCGCGATGTCACCGACTAGTACTTCTTTTGGAAATCGTAGTTCACCACCCGTTAAAATGTAATTATACTCATTGTCATGAGAACTATAGGCTACTTTTAAATTATTGGTAACAATCGTCAAGTGTTTAGCTGTAAAATAGTCTAATGCTCCCAATGCTGTCGAACTTGAATTAATAAACACCGTATTATAATCTCGAATATAATCTTTTACTGCTCGCCCAATTTGTTTTTTGATTGTTTCAGGTCCTGTTTCATCATAATTATGATTGACTTCATTATAAATACAATACCCATATTTTCTAATCACATCATTTTTTTCTTCCAAAATGTTTAAATCTCTTCTTATTGTACTAAGTGAAACGCCTATATCACTTGCTAGTTGCTCTGTGCTCATTTCTTTTTTTTCTTTTAGTATAGAAAGAATTTTTTCGTGCCTCGTTGCAATTGTATCAATAGAACTTTTCATAGCCAACCTCCTTTTTGACGCTTATATGATTTTTATAAATTTATTATATACTAAAAACGCATACATTAAACAAAACAATCATAAAAAAATCAAACGGTCATAAAAAAGGGTTTTCATTGTGATTTTTTTACCTTATATTAAAAGTGTAGAAAACGAAAAAAGAAAAAGGTGGAATCAAAATATGGCTAATAATGTTAATGAAGTATCAAAAGAAAACTGGATTTTATCAACTTTTCCTGAGTGGGGAACTTATTTAAACGAAGAAATTGAAGAAACAGTTGTTGAAGCTGGAACAGTATCTATGTGGTGGTTAGGTTGTACAGGGATTTGGTTAAAATCTCACGAAGGAACAAACATTTTATGTGATTTATGGTGTGGGACAGGAAAACGAACTCATGGAGATGGCACAATGAAAAAAGGCCATCAAATGATGCGTATGAGTGGGGTTCAAAAAATGCAACCGAATCTACGTACACAACCTTTTGTCATTGATCCATTTGAAATAAAAAATGTGAGTGCATTAGTTGTTACCCATATTCACTCAGACCATTTAGATATTAACACTGCAGCAGCTGTTCACCAAAATTGCCCTGATGCAAAATTTGTTGGACCAAAAGAAGTAGTGAATACTTGGTTGAAATGGGGAATTCCTGAAGAAAAAACAATCATTGTAAAACCAGGAGATGAAGTGAAAATTAAAGATGTGAATATTGTCGCTTTAGAAGCCTTCGATAGAACAGCCTTAGTGACATGTGATGATCCAAATGAAGTGTTAAAAGGAAAAATGCCACAAGATATGGATGAAATTGCAGTTAACTACTTATTTGAAACATCTGGCGGAAATATCTATCATGCAGGAGATTCACATTATTCAAATATGTTTGCTAAGCATGGAAACGAGCATAAAATTGATGTCTGTTTAGGAGCTTATGGAGAAAATCCAAGGGGGATTACAGATAAAGTGACATCTGTTGATATGTTAAGAATGGCTGAATCATTAAATGCTAAAGTGGTAATCCCAGTTCATTATGATATTTGGGCAAACTTTATGGCAGATCCAAAAGAAATTACCGAAATTTGGAAATTCAAAAAAGATCGTTTGAAATATGATTTCAAACCATATATTTGGCAAGTGGGAGGGAAATTCACTTACCCAACCAACAAAGATGATTTAGAATTTAACTTCTATCGTGGATTTGATGATGTGTTTACAGTAGAAAATGACACACCATTTACTTCATTCTTATAAAAAGGAGAGCTAACTATGTTGAAATATTTTTATGACAATGATTTAGTGAAATACTCAGATAAAGAGATTACTGATTGGAAAGAAGCAATACAAGAAAGTTGTGATTTGCTACAACATAAAAACATTATCAATGAAACGTATGTGGAAGAAATTATTTCATGTGTGGAAGAACATGGACCATACATTGTGATTGTTCCTCAAGTTGCCATGCCTCACTCTTCTGAAAAGAGTGAAGGTGTGTTTGGAACAGCTATTTCATTCACTAAATTAAAACAACCAGTAACATTTGATGATGAAGAACAAAAAGAAGCCATACTTTTCTTTACATTAGCAGCCAAAAATCCAGAAGAACATATGACAAACATTCAAAATTTATCAGAATTATTAATGACAGAAGGGTTGATAGAAGACTTAGTGGACACGGAAAATATTGAAGATTATAAACGTGTCATGACAAAGTATGATCTATGATATAGGAGGAAAAAGGAATGGGAGATTTCTTATTAAGTATTTGGACTTATTTTGCTGAAAATATTTTAACACAACCGGCATATTTAATTGGGTTTATTGTTCTATTAGGTTATATTTTGTTAAAACGACCATGGTATGAGTGTTTAGCAGGATTTTTAAAGGCTACAGTCGGTTACTTTATTTTATCTGTCGGTTCAGGTGGATTGGTTAATAACTTTAGACCTATCTTAGTTGGGCTGAAAGAACGGTTTAACTTAGATGCAATGGTAACAGACCCGTATTTTGGACAAAATGCAGTTGATGCAGGTTTAATGGAAACATTTGGTAGAACATTTGGAGATGTCATGATTCTACTTTTAATTGCGTTTATTATGAATATTTTACTGGTTCGTTTCCAAAAATACACAAAATTAAGAGCTGTCTTTACAACAGGTAATGTGCAAATTCAACAAGCAGCAACAGCCTTTTGGATTTTATTATTCTGTTTCCCAGATTTAGGTAGAATTGAAGTGCTAATTTTCATGGGACTTATTTTAGGTAGTTATTGGGCAGTGGCTTCTAACTTAACAGTGGATATTACACAAGATTTAACGGATGGAGCAGGTTTTGCTATCGCCCATCAACAAATGTTTGGTATTTTTATCTTTGCTAAGTTAGCTGAATTTATGAAAAAACGTGATGAGAAAAAAGGCAAATCTAAAAATGCAGATAAGAAATTGGAAGATATTGAATTACCAGGATTTTTATCTATTTTTAATGAAAACATGGTGGCAACATCAATTTTAATGTTATTCTTCTTTGGAATTATTTTACTTGTATTAGGTCAAGATTATCTCATTCAAGCTGAATTTATGAAAGAAGGACAAAGTTTCTTATTCTATATTATGACAACGTCACTAAACTTTGCTGTATATTTAGCCATTTTACAATTAGGTGTTAGAACATTCGTTGATGAGTTAACTCAATCATTCCAAGGAATTTCAAATACTATTTTACCAGGAGCTGTACCAGGGATTGACGTAGCAGCAACATTTGGTTTTGGTTCACCAAATGCCGTGACAATCGGCTTCTTATTTGGGGCATTAGGACAATTTGTCATGATTGCTTTACTAATATTATTTAAATCACCAACCATTGTTATTGCAGGATTTATCCCATTATTCTTTGATAATGCTGTTATTGCTGTTTACGCAAACAATAGAGGTGGATTTAAAGCAGCTTGTATTTTCCCATTCATTTCAGGTCTTATTCAAGTGGGAATGTCAGCGTTATTTGCAACATGGATTGGCTTATCTCAATACGGTGGTTACATTGGAATGTTTGACTGGGCAACTGCATGGCCATTATTCACAGTTATCATGAAAGTTTTAGGTTATGTTGGGGTAGCTGTTGTCGTGATTGGACTATTATTAATTCCACAATTACAATACAGAAAAAATCCAGAAGGGTATTTCATGATTGTCGATGATTATGAAGAGTACACAGAAAAATTTGGAAATAAAAATTAAAATAAAAATATACGGAGGGTTTTACAATGAGAATTTTAGTATCTTGCGCAAATGGATCAGGAACTAGTTTAATGATGATGAGAAGTGTGGAAAAAGCGATGAAAGAATTGAGTATCCCTATTACCAAAATTCATCACTGCTCTATTTCAGAAGGGAAAAGTTCAGCAAGTCAATATGATGTGGTGTTTACACCAGTAAACTTTTTAAATATGTTTGAACAAGCACAGAAAAAAGGTGTGACAGTAATTGGGATTAAAAATGTGATGTCAGCAAAAGAGATTGGTGAAAAATTTGCTGAAACGGATCTTTATAAAAATAGAAAATAAGGAGCTATTAATATGACATTACCAAAATTACAAATTGCTCTAGATCACAATGATTTAGAAGGAGCATTAGCGGATGTTTTTAATGTGGGTGACGTGGTAGATATTATTGAAGTCGGAACAATCCTCTGTCTTCAAGAAGGTAGCAAAGCCATTAGTTGTATTAGAAGTATGTACCCAGACAAAATTATAGTAGCTGATACCAAATGTGCAGATGCTGGTGGTACGGTAGCGAAAAACGTTTCAGATGCTGGAGCCGATTTCATGACAGTTATCTGTTGTGCGACGATTCCCACTATGCAAGCTGCTCAAAAAGAGGTAAAAGAATTACAAGTTGAGTTATATGGTGATTGGACTTATGAACAAGCGCAACAATGGCGAGATATTGGGATTAAACAAGCTATCTACCATCAAAGTCGTGATGCACTGCTTTCAGGTGAAACATGGGGCGAAAAAGACTTGACTAAAGTAAAAAAATTGATTGATATGGGATTTGATGTATCTGTGACAGGTGGATTAAATGTGGATACATTAAAATTATTTGAAGGAATAAATGTGTATAACTTTATTGCAGGTCGAGGAATTTCGGCAGCTGAGAATCCTAAACAGGCAGCTCAAGAGTTTAAAGACGAAATCAAACGTATTTGGGGGTAGGTTGAATGGCTCAAATAGGTATTTATGAAAAAGCTTTACCTAAAAACATTTCATGGGATGAACGTTTTACTATCGTTAAAGAGCTTGGTTTTGACTTCATTGAAATGTCAATAGATGAAACGGATGAACGTTTAGCCCGTCTTGATTGGACAGATGATGAAATTGATAGGTTGAGAGAAAGTATGTTTAAATCTGGTACACGAATCAATTCAATTTGTTTGAGTGGACATAGACGATTTGCGTACGGTTCCGCTAATCAAGAAAATCAAAAGATGGCAAAAGAAATGATGGTAAAAGCCATTCATTTAGCTCACAAATTGAGCATAAAAGTGATTCAGGTAGCAGGTTATGATGTTTATTATGAAGATAAAACGATTGAATCACGAGAATTATTTATTGAAGGATTAAAAGAAGCCGTTTCTTTAGCCTCACAATATGGTGTTGTGTTATCTATTGAAATTATGGATGATCCTTTTATGAGTTCTATTTCAAAATTCATTGAAATCAAAGAACAAATTCATTCACCTTATTTACAAGTTTATCCAGATTTAGGGAATCTGTCAGCATGGCCTGAAAATTCTCCATCAGTTGAGCTAGAAAAAGGGATAGATTATATAACGTCTATTCATTTAAAGGATACTTACGAGGTGACAGATACGTTTCCTGGTCAATTTAGAGATGTTCCTTTTGGCGATGGGTGTGTAGATTTTTTAGGATTATTAAAATGCTTAAAACGTTTGGAATATGATGGAACATTCTTAATTGAAATGTGGAGTGAATCGAGTGATGATTATGAAAAAGAAATCATGAAAGCTAAAGAATATTTATATCCTATCTTAAAAAAGGCAGGTTATGACATTGAATAATCAACTAATTAAAGAAATGAAACAACGTGTTTATGAAGCAAATCTTCAATTGCCTGATTTAGAGTTAGTAAAGCTAACTTGGGGCAATGTCAGTGAAGTGAATAGAGAGTTAGGCGTGATTGTCATTAAGCCAAGTGGTGTTGACTATAAAGAGATGACGGCAGATCAAATGGTAGTAACAGATTTAGATGGCAAGCTGTTAGAAAAAGAGTCATTAAAACCGTCATCTGATTTACCAACTCATGTGGTATTATACCGAGAAATGCCAGAAATTTCAGCAGTTGTACATACACACTCAACTAATTCAGTCATGTGGGCACAGGCAGGGCGTGATTTACCAGCATATGGTACAACTCATGCGGACACATTTTATGGGAATGTCCCTTGCACTCGCCAACTAACAGATAAAGAAGTAGAAGAAGCTTACGAAGAAAATACAGGAAATGTTATTGTTGAAACATTTAAGGAAAGAAACCTTTCACCAAATGAAGTACCGGCTGTACTAGTTTATGGTCATGGACCATTCACTTGGGGAGCAACACCCAAAAAAGCAGTTGAAAACAGTCTGATTTTAGATGAAGTTTGCACAATGGCTAGGGAAACTGAAATGGTGAATGCTCATATATCAACAATTCCGCAATATTTATTAGATAAACATTATTTTAGAAAACATGGTGCTGGCGCATACTACGGACAAAATTAAATAGAACACCTTATCTATATTTTTAGTAGATAAGGTGTTCTTTTAATTCATCATAGAGACAACAGGTCTAGTGTCCCCGTAATGTAATTGGCGATAGCTAATGGGTGACATAGTCGTTTTCTTTTTAAAGATGCGACTAAAATAAGCAGGGTCATTATAACCTACTTGCTGACTAATATCTGCCAATAAGTCATTTGATTCTTTTAATAGAATTTTTGCTTGCTCAATGCGATATTCGGTTAAATAATGATTAAACGTCATACCCGTTTCTTTTTTAAATAAACCTGACACATAATATTTATTTAGATGTAAGTAATCAGCTAACTTCTCAAGTGTTAATTGAGTATGGTAGTTTGAATGAATATAATCAATCATAGAATAGGTCATATCATTATTTGTAGAGACTCTATCTTTGGTTGATTTACCAAGTAAAGAGACTTGATTTAATGAAATAATCGCTCGGTGGATGGATTCAAGTATTTCTTGTTCGTTAAATGGAAAGGTTAAATAGTCAAGAGAACCTAATTGCATGGACTGTTTGATATGAGAAAAATTTTCTTCATGGTCGATAGTGATAAAACGACAATTTGGACGGATAGCTTGTAATTTTTTTTGTAAATCGAATGGATTGGTATCTTTTAGAGAAATATCTAAGAGAATAATTTCGGGAAAGTAGTTATTAGTAACACAGATGGCATCGTCATAAGAGGTGGAATCAGGTAGTAAAAAGACGTTAATAAAATAGGTATTTACTAATTTTTTTATCTGGTCATTGACTTGCTCGTTAGTTGTAACAATCATCATATAGCACATAAATAACACTCCTTTAATGCAAAAATTCACAAACTGACTGGTGGTGAAAATAAAAAAAGTGACTGTTTAGTTTAGTATATCATATAAAGACAGGGTGTTTAATTAATAAACAGAAAAAAATCCAAAAACATCTTAAAAAAGTCCTACCTACATCTTTGTGAAATTTAATATACTATAAATGCAAATGAAAGCGCAAACAAATGATAGGAGGAAGATTCATGGTTTCTGAAAAAAAGACAGAGAATACAATTATTACTCAAGTAGATAAGTTAGTAGGTAATGCTAAAGTTGCTTTGAAAGAGATGATGGCTTTTGACCAAGAAAAAGTCGATACAATCGTTCAAAAAATGGCAATTGCAGCAATGGATCAACATATGCCTTTAGCTAAATTAGCTGTGGAAGAAACAGGTAGAGGTGTTTTTGAAGATAAAGCCATCAAAAACATGTTTGCTTCAGAAAGTATTTGGAACGACATCAAAGATGATAAAACAGTTGGTGTGATTTCAGAGGATTTACAATCTGAACTAATTGAAATTGCCGAACCAGTCGGTATTATTTGTGGTGTGACACCAACAACGAATCCAACCTCTACAACTATCTTTAAATCATTAATTGCTATTAAAACACGAAATCCAATCGTCTTTGCTTTCCATCCAAGTGCACAAAAATCTTCAGCAGCGGCAGCAACTGTTGTAAGAGATGCGGCGATAGCAGCAGGAGCTCCTGAAAACTGTATTCAATGGATTGATACACCTTCATTAGAAGGAACAAATGCTTTAATGAATCATCTAGATGTGGCTATTGTGTTAGCAACAGGTGGTAGTGGTATGGTGAAGGCTGCTTATTCAACTGGAAAACCAGCATTAGGAGTTGGACCAGGTAACACACCAGCTTATTTAGAAAAAACAGCTAACATCCGCCGTTCAGTTCAAGATTTAGTTTTATCAAAATCATTTGATAATGGAATGATTTGCGCAACAGAACAAGGTGTGATAGTTGATAAAGAAATCTATAATGAAGTAAAAGAAGAATTTAAACGTCACTATGTTTATTTTGTTAAACCAAGCGAATTATCACAATTAGAAGATGTCGTAATGAATGAAACAAAAACAGCTGTTAATGCTGCAATTGTTGGGAAACCAGCAACTGAGATAGCACAGCTTGCAGGTATTAAAGTGCCAGAAAAAACACAAGTGTTGATTGCCGAACTAGAAGGAACGGGTGCAAAATATCCATTATCATTAGAAAAATTATCACCAGTTTTAGCCATGGTAAAAGCAAAATCTCAAGAAGATGCGTTTGTTTTATGTGAGAATATGTTGGAGTTTGGTTTAGGTCATACAGCAAGTATTCATACAACTAACTTAGATGTTGAATTAGCCTTTGGTATGCGTATGAGAGCCAACCGTATCTTAGTTAATTCACCAGCAGCATTAGGTGGTATTGGAGATATTTATAATGAAATGATTCCATCATTAACTTTAGGTTGTGGATCTCAAGGTAAAAATTCCACATCACGTAACGTGTCAGCCGTTAACTTAATTAATGTCAAAACAATCGCAAGAAGGAGAAAAAATATGCAATGGTTCAGATTACCTTCAAGAATATTCTTTGAGAAAAATTCATTACAATACCTACGCGCTATGGATAATGTTGAGCGAGTGTTCTTAGTTTGTGACCCAGGTATGGTGAAATTAGGTTATGCAGATTTAGTGACACGTATGTTAAATACACGTGATAATGATGTTTCAGTAAGAATTTTCTCTGAAGTTGAGCCAAATCCTTCAACAAATACTGTTTATAAAGGTACAGAACAAATTGTTGATTTCCAACCAGATACAATCATCGCTCTAGGTGGTGGGTCAGCGATTGATGCAGCTAAAGGTATGTGGCTATTCTATGAGCATCCAGAAGCAGAATTCTTTGGTGCAAAACAAAAATTCTTAGATATTCGTAAACGTATTTATAAATTCCCTAAAGCAGTTAAATCACAATTAGTCTGTATTCCAACAACATCAGGTACTGGTGCAGAAGTAACACCATTTGCGGTTATTACTGACAGTGAAACTCACGTGAAATACCCATTAGCAGACTATGCTTTAACTCCAGATGTGGCAATTATTGATCCACAATTTGTAACATCTGTGCCAAAAGCAATCGCAGCAGATACAGGAATGGACGTGTTAACTCATGCGTTAGAATCATATGTGTCAGTTATGGCATCAGATTATTCTCGCGGATTAAGTATTGAAGCCATTAAACTAGTCTTTGAAAACTTAGAAACATCTGTTAAAACACAAGACTTCGACGCAAGAGAAAAAATGCATAATGCTTCAGCGCTAGCAGGGATGGCATTTGCCAATGCATTCTTAGGAATTTGTCATTCAATTGCTCATAAAATTGGTGGAGAATATAACATTCCACATGGTCGTACAAACGCGATTTTATTACCACACATTGTAAAATACAATGCGACAAAACCAGTAAAACATGCAGCATTCCCTAAATATGAATACTTTAAAGCAGATGAAGATTATGCAGACATTGCTCGTATTTTAGGACTTAAAGGAAATACTACACAAGAATTAGTTGATAGTTTAATTCAAGCAATTATTGACTTAGGTAAGAGTGTTGGCATTGATATGAGTCTGAAATCACAAGGGGTAACACAAGACGCGTTAGATTCAACTGTTGATAATATGGCAGAATTAGCCTTTGAAGATCAATGTACAACAGCAAATCCAAAAGAACCGTTAGTAAGTGAATTGAAACAAATTATAGTGGACGCTTACGAAGGCGTTTAAATGAATGATTGAATCCTCTGGCAAAAAGTCAGAGGATTTTTTTGTTTAAAATGAGGATTAATTGTTGATATCACTTTTTAATAAAGGTATGATTTATATGTTATTAGAAAATAAAAAAAGTAGATATGAATAGTGAGATGATGAAAATTAATTAGTAGTACAATCAATGTATTCATAATAACTAATTAATCGTATTTTTAAACAAAAAATAGATAGGAGAGATTATTTTATGATTAAATTTCCAGAGAGTTTTTTATGGGGTGGCGCAACAGCTGCCAACCAATTAGAAGGGGCATTTGACAGAGATGGAAAAGGGCTATCTGTAGCGGATGTGATGCCAGGAGGAAAAGATCGATTTAAAATCTTAACAAGCGAAGAATTTAATTGGGAATTAGCTGATGCACGAATTTACCCAAATCATCGAGGGATTGAACACTATGATCATTTTAAAGAAGACATTGCATTATTTGGAGAAATGGGGTTTAAATGTTACCGATTCTCTATTGCATGGTCTCGTATTTTCCCTCAAGGTGATGAATTAGAGCCTAATGAAGCAGGGTTAAAATTTTATGATCAAGTGATTGATGAGTGTTTGAAACATGGTATTGAACCAGTTGTGACTATTTCACATTATGAAATGCCATTAAATTTAGCAAAAAAATATGGTGGATGGAAAAATCGTGAGTTAATTAATTTTTACGAAAGATATGCAGAAACAGTGTTATCTCGATATCATAATAAAGTAAAATATTGGATGACATTTAATGAGATTAATTCTGCAAGTCATGTACCAGCTTTAAGTCAAGGGTTAGTTAAATCAAATGGTGCAAAAGACTATACAAATGTAGCTCAAGCTTGGCACAATCAATTTGTAGCTAGTGCAAAAGCAGTTCAATTTGCTCATGCTTTAAATCCTGAATTACAAGTAGGTTGTATGATTATTTATGGAACAACTTATAGTATGGACTCTAATCCAATTAATGAAATGGCGACAATTATTGAAAATCAAGAATTTAATTACTACTGTGCTGATGTACAAGTAAGAGGTAAATACCCAGCTTACACTAAGCGATTCCTTTCAAGTAAAGGGGTTAACTTCTCTGATCTAGAAATAGCAGAAGGAGACTTAGCATTGCTAGAAACTAATACTGTAGACTATATTGGCTTCAGTTACTATATGTCAGCTGTTATTGATGTGACTCAAGAAACACCTGAAACTGTTGGTGGAAACTTAATGGGGGGTGTTAGAAATCCATTCTTAAAACAAAGTGACTGGGGATGGCAAATAGATCCAGAAGGCCTACGTATCGCAATGAACAATCTATATAACAGATACAATGTTCCATTATTTATTGTTGAAAATGGCTTAGGTGCTCATGATGAAGTAGATGAAAATGGATATGTAGAGGATGATTACCGTATTTCATATTTAAGAGATCACATTGAAGCAATTGGCCGAGCACTTGAAGATGGTGTAGACGTTATGGGATACACTCCTTGGGGCTGTATTGATTTAGTATCAGCTTCAACAGGTGAAATGAGTAAACGTTATGGTTTTATCTATGTTGATTTAGATGATGAAGGAAATGGAACATTAAATCGTTCTAAGAAAAAATCATTTGATTGGTACAAACAAGTCATTGCAACAAATGGTGAGGATCTAGGTTAATTATTTAGAATTTATAAGGTGGTGGATTTGAGACTATTATCAAATCTATCATCTTTTTAGTTATTTAGTTGATGCTTATTGTTTAATTAAAAGGTTTATTGCTGATTAAATTGACCGAAATATACCAGTTGGGGGGCAATAGACTAACAGAATAGAATATGATAAATTTTTTGTTCTTCATTGTGAGCAAGGAATTAGTCGAAGTCCATCTATTGGCTATTACATTTTAAAACATCTTGGTTATATTGGAGAATTTAATGAAAAGAAAGCTAGTTCTTTATATTTTCCTAAAATTGAGGTATTGGGAAATTTTATACACAAAATACTACTATTGAACTAATGGACGAATAGGGAAATCTAGAGTAATCTATGTTTATGTATAAATCGTTTATTTGTCTAATAGTTGATATGAAATGAGAGAATAGTATGAGGACTATCTTAGTTGGGGATTTACACTTGACCGCACAAATTATTTTGCCAATGGCCGAAAAAAAATTGAAAGAATTTAATTGTGAACAATTGATTTTATTAGGAGATTATACTGATGCATATAATCAAACAGAAAACATAAAGTTGTATATGGATGAATTAGCTTATTTGTTAGATTTTAAGAAAAGGCTAGGAAATAATGGTGTCGAGGTAATCATGTTACTAGGAAATCACGATTCGGATTATTTGATTTCTAGTCCTAAAATTTATTCTTTAAAAAATCCTGATTACTTTATGAAAATTAGAGAGCAGTTAATGAAGCTAGGATTACAAGTATCTTATGAATTGGGAAATTATCTTGTAAGTCACGCAGGTTATACAGAGGATTATAGACTAGAAGCGTGGCATTTAGAGAAAATTTCTAAAAAAAGTATCGAAAAAGTAGCTTGGTTGAGCAATCATGTAGGAATTTATAGAGGTGGAAAATATATTTCTGGAAGTCCTTTGTGGGCAGACTTTGAAGAATTAACAAGGTTTCCTAATCTTGATTATCCTAAACAAATTGTTGGACATACACCACAAAAAAATGTAAACATCGTTAAAAATTCCAAAATCGAAATAGTGGGAATTGATACATTTACAGTTACTCCTTTAAACCAAAAACCATATTATGAGCAATTGGGATCAGGTGAAATTTTATTATATGAAAATAACAAGTTAGAAAGATTATCATTAAGTTGGAGAAATGAAGATATTATAAAAATGATTGACTCAAAGTTTGATAGAATTTTGGATAATTAATAATAAGGAAAAGTATTGATTGGTTAAAAAAAAATAGAGCCTAGAACCTTTATAGATAAAGGTTTCTAAGCTCTTTTCTGTTATTCCCACTCTACAGTTGCAGGTGGTTTACTTGTAATATCGTACACGATACGGTTAACGTGATCGACTTCGTTTACGATACGAACTGAGATTTTTTGTAATAGGTCCCAATCAATACGAGCAAAGTCAGCAGTCATTCCGTCGATTGATGTAATCGCACGGATACCGATAGTGTAGTCATAAGTACGACCGTCTCCCATAACCCCAACAGAACGGATACCTGGTAAAACAGTAAAGTATTGCCAAATGTCACGATCTAAACCGGCTTTTGCGATTTCTTCGCGTAGGATAGCGTCACTTTCACGGACAATTTCTAATTTTTCTTCAGTGATTTCACCTAAGACACGGATACCTAATCCAGGTCCTGGGAATGGTTGACGCCATACGATTGAGTCTGGCATATCAAGTTCAGTACCTAATGCACGAACTTCATCTTTAAATAATGTGTTTAATGGTTCAATTAATTTGAACGCCATGTCTTCAGGAAGTCCACCAACGTTATGATGTGATTTGATAACTTCAGCTGTATCAGTTCCACTTTCGATAACGTCTGTATAAAGTGTTCCTTGAGCTAAGAATTCAATCCCATCAAGTTTCGCTGCTTCATCATCAAATAAGTAGATAAACTCATTACCAATGATTTTACGTTTTTGTTCAGGATCAGATACACCTTTTAATTTATCTAAGAAACGATCTTTAGCATCCACTTTAATGATGTTTAAGCCAAATTTTCCGCCTAAACTTTCCATTACTTGGTCTGCTTCACCTTTACGTAATAAACCATGGTCAACAAAGATACAAGTTAATTGGTCACCAATCGCGCGTTGTAGTAAAACTCCAACAACACTTGAGTCAACCCCACCTGATAAAGCAAGTAAGACTTTTTTGTCTCCAACTTGTTCGCGGATTTTAGCGATTTCGATGTCGATAAAGCTGTCCATTGACCAATCACCTTTACAGCCACAAATGTCAAAAGCAAATTGACGTAGCATGTCATTACCATTGATTGAATGACGAACTTCTGGATGGAATTGCACAGCATACATTTTTTTCGCATGGTTTTCCATAGCAGAGATTGGACAGTTTTCACTTGTAGCAGTAACAGTAAATCCTTCAGGTACTTCTGTTACTAAGTCACCATGACTCATCCAAACTTGTTGTTCTTTTGGTAGAGAATCAAATAATGTTGATTCAGTTGTTAAAGATAACATTGCTTTACCGTATTCACGGCTATCAGCTTCAGACACAACTCCGCCTAATTTATGTGTCATTAATTGCATCCCATAACAAATACCTAAAATAGGAATTCCTAATTCAAATATTTCTGGATCAATTTGGAAACTACCATCATCATACACACTGTTTGGTCCACCAGAGAAAACAATCCCCTTAGGAGCAATTTCTTTGATTTCTGCTGCAGTAATTTTGTGGCTCAATAATTCTGAGAATACTCCCAATTCGCGAATACGTCGCGTAATTAATTGATTGTACTGGCTACCAAAATCTAACACTATAATCTTTTCCATATCTTTAAGTTCAGATACTTTCGTCACTTACTTCACCTTTTCTTTCTATATATTAATTTTATTAAAACTTACGTAAATAGATTTCATCAATCTCGTGATTTTGTGCTTTATGCAAAATAACATCGGCACGGCTACGAGTTGGCAAAATGAACTCATTGAGGTTTTTTAGATTGACATCTTTCCACACACGACGAGCCATTGCTAATGCATCTTCACGCGAACCATTAGCATATTCATAATAATAATTAGTTTTATCATTTTTTGCAAGAACCAATAAATCTTCAAAGCGTTTTAAATACCAACTTTCAATGAGTTTTGGATCAGCATCAACATACACCGAAAAGTCAAAGAAATCACTGATATAAATGTGTTGGTTAGCTGGTAATTGTAGGACGTTAATCCCTTCAACTATCAAGATATCTGGTTGCGAAATTGTTTCAAATTCTCCTGGAATAATATCATAAACTTCATGAGAATAGATTGGAATTTTTAAATTATCTCCACCATTTTTAACGGCATTTAAAAACGATAATAATTTTTCCATGTCATAACTTTCAGGAAATCCTTTTTTATTTAAAATGCCTCGCTGGATTAATTCATCCGTTGAGTATAAAAAACCATCCGTTGTAATGAGTTGAACATGACGTCGTTTAAATATACGAGAGAGCATCATTTGTAGCAAACGAGCTGTCGTGCTTTTCCCAACAGCCACACTACCAGCTACTCCAATAATAAAAGGAGAGGGAGGTAGAAATTTTTGCATGAATAATCCCTTACTAAGATGAAGAGACTCATATTCTTTCATATAGATATTGATTAAATGAGTGAGCGGAATATAAATATCTTGTACGTCTTGAAGGGAAATTGTATCATTATAACTTTTAATTTGTTGTAGCTCCTCATCTGTTAAAGGAGCTGTTCCATTACGATAAAAACCTTGCCACTCATCACGAGTTAAATGATAAAAATTTGTTTTTTCATCCATAAACAGTGCCCTCTACTTATCATCTTCAATCAGATTAGGTAATTGTTGAGAGATGTATCGACCTAATTCTTTATTAAATGACAATTCTCTTAGTCTGTTTTCACGTCTTTTTTTGTATCCTTTATGAATCATTTTTTCTTCGACTGACTCTGGAATAATAGTTGGCACACTAGTAAATGTTTCATCAGTTTTCACGACAACAAACGTCATAAAACATGTTGCAGCTAAATAATGTTGTCCAGTATCTAAAACCTCTCCAGTGACTTTGACAAAAACTTCCATCGATTTTTTTCCTGTACCTGAAACATAAGCTTCTACAGTTACAGCATCATTTTCATAGATAGGATGTAAAAAGTCCAAACTATCTGTTGAGGCAGTCATCGTTGGAATACGACAATGACGAGATACAGCAATAGAGGCCGTATCATCAATTAAAGCCATTAGTTTTCCTCCAAATAGCGCACCAAACGAGTTAAGATCATTTGGAAAAACGCGATGTGTTTGGATAGCATAAGAATCTTTGCATTTTTTTTCATTAGGTAGTGGTACAAACACGTTAAAAACTCCTTTTTTCGTGGTATGATATTATAAAGTCTAACTGATTATATCATAGATAAACGCTAAGATAAGGAAATGAGGTTTGAAAGATGAAAAAAATCATATTATTTGGAGATAGTATCACTGCAGGCTATAGAAATGGTGAAATTGATACTATTTTAAACACTAAAATTGAACACTTACTTAATACTAAAGTGGAGATTATTAATGCTGGGATACCAGGAGACACAACTAAAGGAGCATTGAGTCGGTTTCAAGATCATGTTGTGTCATATGAACCAGATATTGTGACCATCTTTTTTGGTGCAAATGACGCTGCAAAACTTTCAGGTATTTCAGTTATTCAGTATGAAGAAAATTTGGCTTACTTAATAGAACAAATCGGTGCAAAAAAAGTTGTATTAATTGGTCCGCCATATGCTCATCAAATGATGTATCATGATGAACGGCCTTTAGTTGATTTAATGCAATACAATAATGCAGCACAACGTGTAGCAAAATCATTTAGTATTAGTTATGTAGATATATTAGAAGAAATGATTGCCTCAGACTCTCCAACTCGTTTTTTAGAAACAGATGGACTTCATTTTTCAGATGATGGTTATGATTTGTTAGCAAGATTAATAGTAGAAAAAATTAAAGAAAGAGTGTGAAAAATGAGTGCCCATTATTATACAAACAAACCAGAAACAGCTCATGATAGAAAAACATGGACATACCCATTATTAGGAAAAACATATCAATTTATAACTGATAGTAATGTTTTTTCAAGAGATACAGTGGATTTTGGTTCACGTGTCTTAATAGAAGCTTTCTCGGATGTGGATTTACCTGAAGGGGCAATTTTAGATGTTGGTTGTGGCTACGGCCCGATTGGCTTATCTCTAGCTGATTCGACTAAACGTCTTGTTCACATGGTGGATGTGAATGAAAGAGCAATGGATTTAGCTAAAGAAAATGCTGAGTTAAATAAAATTGAAAATATCGAAGTATATGAATCAAGCGTATACGATAACGTAACAAAAAAAGATTTTGCAGCAGTTGTTAGTAATCCTCCAATACGAGCTGGGAAAAAAATTGTTCATAGTATCATTGAAGGAGCGAAGGAACATTTAAAACAAAATGGTACCTTAACGATTGTTATTCAGAAGAAACAAGGAGCGCCAAGTGCAAAGAAAAAAATGGAAGAAGTCTTTGGACAAGTAGAAGTAGTAACAAGTTCAAAAGGATACTATATTTTTAAAAGTTATAAAATATAAACTAAAACACGAACGTTAAGTTGTAAGAAATGGTATTCAAAAATGATTAAACGAACGGTTTGCATATGCATAGGAAAAAAGTGGGATAAAAAAAGCATAGAAAATCATTATAATAAAATTGCGGTTCCGTTTAGTGATGGTTTATTATAAAACTTATTGATTATTTATGTCTATAAGAACGAACAAGTGTTTAAGACACTATACAAGTATGGGTAAGGGCATACAAGTACATGGTTCAAATATAATGAAAACAAGATAACATTTAATAGCTTATCTAATGTTTATAAAGGGGAATAAATTTAGATAACGCGCTGGAACGCCAGTCCAGATTAATTAACTCATGTAGGTATTTTTTGTAGGGGAAAAATATAGTACGGGTTAGTTTGTTATGATGGATTGTTTTATGGGGGAGAGGCTAGAAGAAATTCTAGCTTTTTTTATTTGGTATTCTGTTGACATTTGCATTGATTTAGGCTAAAATGATTAGTTGCAGAAACCTTTATGTTTTGAATGTAAAAGGCGATGAAATATTGTCCATTAGCCTTTATTTTATAGGAAAACAAAGATAGATCGACCATATCGAGATATGTTCACCGTCTATTTTTGGTTTTTTTTTACTTTAAAACAGATAAGTAATGAAATTGTTATGTGTTTTTAACATTTGTAACATAAGGTATTTTTGAAAAAACTCAGAGGGGTGACTAATTTGGTTGGACACGTAGTTAAATACGGAAAACACCGAGAAAGACGTAGCTATTCTAGGATTAGTGAAGTACTAGAATTGCCAAACTTAATTGAAATTCAAACTGATTCTTATAAGTGGTTTTTAGATGAAGGTTTGCGCGAAATGTTTGAAGACATTATGCCAATTACAGACTTTAGTGACAAGTTATCATTAGAATTTGTCGATTATGAAATGAAAGAACCAAAGTATACAGTTGAGGAAGCTCGCGCGCATGATGCTAACTACTCAGCTCCTATCCACGTAACATTGCGTTTGGATAATCAAGTGACTGGAGAAATCAAGTCACAAGAAGTGTTCTTTGGCGATTTCCCATTAATGACAGAGATGGGAACATTTATTATCAATGGTGCTGAGCGTGTAGTGGTATCACAGTTAGTAAGATCACCCGGAGTTTATTTCAATGAGAAGAAAGAAAAAAATGGACATGAGGGATTTGGGACAACTGTTATTCCTAACCGTGGAGCATGGTTAGAGCTTGAAACAGACGCAAAAAACTTATCTTATGCTCGTATTGATAGAACTAGAAAGATTCCTTTAACTGTTTTAGTTAGAGCGTTAGGTTTTGGTTCTGATACAACTATTACAGAGATTTTTGGCGAAAGTGAAAGCTTACAGGTAACAATCGAAAAAGATATTCATAAAAATTCAAGCGATTCTCGTACTGAGGAAGCGTTGAAAGATGTTTATGAAAGACTTCGTCCAGGTGAACCTAAAACAGCTGAAAGTTCAAGAAACTTATTAAATTCTCGTTTCTTTGATCCAAAACGTTATGATTTGGCAGCAGTAGGTCGCTATAAAATTAATAAAAAACTTAGCTTGAAAACACGTTTATTAAATCAAACATTAGCTGAGACATTAGTTGATCCTGAAACAGGGGAAATCCTTGTAGAAAAAGGAACAGTTATTACTCATTCAGTGATGGATGAATTAGAAAAACATTTAGACAATGGTTTAAACAACGAAACGTACTATCCTAGTGAAGATGGTGTTGTAACAGAAGCAATGACTGTCCAAGTGATTAAAGTATTATCTCCAAAAGACCCAGAACGTGTGGTTAACGTGATTGGTAATGGTCAACTTGATGCAGATGTACGCACTGTTCGTCCTGCTGATATTGTAGCGACAATCAGTTATTTCTTAAACTTAATGGAAGATATCGGTAAAGTGGATGACATTGACCATTTAGGAAACCGTCGTATTCGTTCAGTTGGAGAATTATTACAAAATCAATTCCGTATTGGATTATCTCGTATGGAACGTGTGGTTCGTGAAAGAATGTCTATTCAAGACACTGAAACATTAACACCACAACAATTGATTAATATTCGTCCAGTTGTGGCTTCAATGAAAGAATTCTTTGGTTCTTCTCAGTTATCACAATTCATGGATCAAACAAATCCATTAGGTGAGTTAACACATAAACGTCGTCTATCAGCTTTAGGGCCTGGTGGTTTAACACGTGACCGTGCCGGATATGAAGTTCGTGACGTTCACTATTCGCATTATGGTCGTATGTGTCCGATTGAAACGCCTGAGGGACCAAACATTGGGTTAATCAATAGTTTGTCAAGTTATGCGAAAGTTAATAAATATGGGTTCATTGAAACACCATATCGTCGTGTTGACCGTGAAACAAGACGAGTAACAGAGCATATTGATTACTTAACAGCCGACGAGGAAGACCATTACATGGTAGCGCAAGCGAACTCGCCATTAAATGACGATGGAACGTTTGCTGAAGATGTTGTAATGGCTCGTATCCAAAGTGAAAACTTGGAAGTTTCAGTAGATAAAGTTGACTACATGGACGTTTCTCCTAAACAGGTAGTTGCGGTAGCGACATCATGTATTCCTTTCTTGGAAAATGATGACTCTAACCGTGCTCTTATGGGTGCGAACATGCAGCGTCAGGCTGTTCCTTTAATTCAACCACGTTCACCACTTGTTGGGACTGGTATGGAATACAAAGCAGCGCATGACTCTGGAGCAGCTCTTTTATGTAAACATGATGGTGTTGTGGAATATGTTGATGCCCGTGAAGTTCGTGTTCGTCGTAACGATGGCGCATTAGATAAATACAATGTGATTAAATTCCACCGTTCAAATGCAGGGACAAGTTACAACCAACGCCCTATCGTTAGAAAAGGTGAAATCGTTGAAAAAGGCGATACTTTAGCTGATGGTTCTTCTATGGAAGAAGGAGAAATGGCATTAGGACAAAACGTTTTAGTAGCATTCATGACGTGGGAAGGTTATAACTACGAAGATGCGATTATTATGAGTCGTCGTTTAGTTAAAGATGATGTGTACACATCTATTCATATTGAAGAATACGAATCAGAAGCACGTGACACAAAATTAGGACCTGAAGAAATTACTCGTGAGTTACCAAACGTTGGGGAAGATGCTCTTAAAAACTTAGATGAAATGGGTATTATCCGTATTGGTGCAGAAGTTCAAGATGGCGATTTACTTGTTGGTAAAGTCACTCCTAAAGGGGTAACAGAATTATCGGCAGAAGAACGTCTATTGCATGCAATCTTCGGAGAAAAAGCTCGTGAAGTTCGTGATACATCTCTACGTGTTCCACATGGTGGTGGCGGTATTGTTCATGATGTTAAAATCTTTACTCGTGAAGGTGGAGACGAATTATCTCCAGGCGTTAACATGTTGGTTCGTGTTTATATCGTTCAAAAACGTAAAATTCACGAAGGAGACAAAATGGCCGGACGTCATGGTAATAAAGGGGTAGTATCTCGTATTATGCCAGAAGAAGATATGCCATTCTTACCTGATGGAACACCAGTTGATATCATGTTAAACCCATTAGGGGTACCTTCTCGTATGAACATTGGACAAGTATTAGAGTTACATTTAGGTATGGCTGCTCGCTCATTGAACATTCATGTTGCGACACCAGTATTTGATGGAGCGAATGAAGAAGATGTATGGAGTACAGTTGAAGAAGCAGGATTATCTCGTGATGCTAAGACAGTTCTTTATGATGGACGTACTGGTGAACCATTTGATAACCGTATTTCTGTAGGTGTAATGTACATGTTGAAACTTGCTCACATGGTTGATGACAAGTTACATGCTCGTTCTATTGGACCTTACTCATTAGTTACACAACAACCACTTGGTGGTAAAGCACAATTTGGTGGACAACGTTTTGGAGAGATGGAAGTTTGGGCTCTTGAAGCATACGGAGCAGCTTACACTCTACAAGAAATCTTGACATATAAATCAGATGACGTTGTTGGTCGTGTGAAAACTTACGAATCTATCGTTAAAGGTGAGCCAATTCAAAAACCAGGTGTTCCAGAATCATTCCGCGTACTTGTTAAAGAATTACAAGCTTTAGGATTAGACATGCGAGTATTAGATGCAGACGATCAAGAGATTGAATTACGTGATATGGATGATGAGGACGATGATTTGATTACTGTTGATGCTTTAGCAAAATATGCTAAAGAGCAAGAAGAAAAAGCATTAGCAGAAAAATCGTTGAAAGATGCACAAGAAAACCAAGAATAATCCAGCTGAATTATTCTGATAGACAAAGAAACGGAGGGACATCTTTTGATCGATGTAAATAAATTTGAAAGTATGCAAATTGGACTAGCTTCTTCTGAAAAAATTAGGAGCTGGTCATATGGTGAAGTGAAAAAACCAGAGACAATAAACTACCGTACTTTAAAACCAGAACGTGATGGTCTTTTCTGCGAGCGTATTTTCGGTCCTACTAAGGACTGGGAATGTGCTTGTGGTAAATATAAACGTATCCGTTACAAGGGAATCGTTTGTGACCGCTGTGGGGTTGAGGTAACACGTTCTAAAGTTCGTCGTGAACGTATGGGTCATATCGAACTTGCAGCTCCAGTAACACATATTTGGTATTTTAAAGGAATTCCTAGTCGTATGGGTCTTGTATTAGATATGAGTCCTAGAGCATTAGAAGAAATCATTTATTTTGCTTCTTATGTGGTAACAGATCCAGGTGACACTAACTTAGAATTAAAACAACTTTTAACTGAGCGTGAATACCGTGAAAAACGTCAACAATATGGTCAAGCGTTTAAAGCAGGTATGGGTGCTGAAGCAATCAAACGTTTATTAGAACAAGTTGATTTAGAAAAAGAAGTCGCTGAATTAAAAGAAGAATTGAAAAAAGCATCTGGGCAAAAAAGAACGCGTGCTATTCGTCGTTTAGACATTTTAGAAGCATTCCGTACTTCAGGAAACAATCCTGACTGGATGGTAATGGACGTTGTGCCAATTATCCCACCAGATTTACGTCCAATGGTTCAATTAGAAGGTGGACGTTTTGCAACAAGTGATTTGAATGACTTATACCGCCGTGTGATTAACCGTAATAACCGTTTGAAACGTTTATTAGACTTAAATGCACCAGGAATTATCGTTCAAAACGAAAAACGTATGCTTCAAGAAGCGGTAGATGCGTTAATCGATAATGGTCGTCGTGGCCGTCCAGTAACAGGACCAGGTAATCGTCCGCTTAAATCGTTATCTCATATGTTGAAAGGGAAACAAGGTCGTTTCCGTCAAAACTTATTAGGTAAACGTGTTGACTACTCAGGTCGTTCAGTTATCGTTGTTGGACCTTTCTTAAAAATGTATCAATGTGGGTTGCCAAAAGAAATGGCAATTGAATTATTCAAACCATTTGTAATGCATGAATTAGTTAAACGTGAAATTGCAAGCAACATTAAAAATGCAAAACGCCAAATCGAACGTCAAGAAGACGCTGTTTGGGACGTATTAGAAGATGTGATTAAAGAACATCCTGTATTACTTAACCGAGCACCGACTCTACATAGACTTGGTATCCAAGCGTTTGAGCCAGTTTTAGTTGAAGGACGCGCAATCCGTCTTCACCCATTAGTATGTGAGGCTTATAATGCCGATTTCGATGGGGACCAAATGGCGGTTCACGTTCCATTAAATGAAGAAGCACAAGCTGAAGCACGTATGTTAATGCTTGCTGCTCAAAATATCCTTAATCCAAAAGATGGTAAACCAGTTGTTACACCATCTCAAGATATGGTCCTTGGTAACTACTATTTAACAATGGAAGAGCCAGGACAAATCGGTGAAGGAATGATTTTCCGTGATTTAGACGAAGTTGTTTTAGCATGGAGAAATGGTTGTGTCCACTTGCATACTCGTATTGGTTTACAAACAAGCTCAATGCCTGAAAAACCATTTACAGAATGGCAACGTGAACGTATCTTAACAACAACTGTTGGTAAAGCAATCTTTAATGAGATTATGCCACCAGAATTCCCTTATTTAAACGAACCAACTGATTATAACTTGACTGTTCAAACACCTGATAAATACTTTGTTGAAGCTGGAGCAGATATTCCAGCATTCATTAAAGAACAACCAGAAGTTGGACCATTCAAGAAGAAAAATCTTGGTAATATTATTGCCGAAGTCTTCAAACGTTTCAAAATTACTGAAACATCTAAAATGTTAGATAGAATGAAAGACTTAGGATACAAACATTCTACTTATGCAGGTATGACTGTAGGGATTGCCGATATCGTTGTGTTACATGAAAAACAAGCAATGATTGAAGAAGCACATAATCAAGTAGAAAAAGTAACAAAACAATTCCGTCGTGGTTTAATCACAGATGATGAACGTTATGAACGAGTTATTGGTATTTGGAATGCGACCAAAGATGCTATTCAAGAAAAACTGATGGAAAGTTTAGATGCACGTAACCCAATCTTTATGATGAGTGATTCTGGAGCCCGTGGTAATATCTCCAACTTTACTCAGTTAGCCGGTATGCGTGGACTTATGGCTGCTCCTAATGGCCGTATCATGGAGTTACCTATCGTATCTAACTTCCGTGAAGGGTTAACCGTCTTAGAAATGTTTATCTCGACTCACGGTGCTCGTAAAGGTATGACCGATACAGCCCTTAAGACAGCCGATTCAGGTTACTTAACTCGTCGTTTAGTTGACGTGGCCCAAGATGTTATTATTCGTGAAACTGACTGTGGAACTGACCGTGGTTTAGATATTTCAGTGATGAAAGAAGGAAATGAAATCATTGAAACACTAGAAGAGCGTATGCTAGGTCGTTACACTCGTAAATCAGTGATTCATCCTGAAACAAAAGAAGTAATTGTTGGCGCTAATGAAATCATTACAGAAGATATTGCAAAACAAATTGTTGATGCAGGTATTGAACAAATTACGATTCGTTCAGTCTTCACATGTAATACAAAACATGGTGTATGTAAACATTGCTATGGTCGTAACTTAGCGACTGGTTCTGAAGTTGAAGTTGGAGAAGCAGTTGGTACAATTGCAGCCCAATCAATTGGTGAACCTGGTACTCAGTTAACCATGCGTACATTCCATACGGGTGGGGTTGCCGGAGATGATATCACTCAAGGTTTACCTCGTATCCAAGAGATTTTTGAAGCTCGTAATCCTAAAGGACAAGCCGTTATTTCTGAAGTTGCTGGTGAAGTTATTGAAATTACAGAAGACCAAGCAGATCGTACAAAAGAAGTGGTGGTTAAAGGTCAAACAGATACAAGATCTTACTCTGTTCCTTACACTTCTCGTATGAAAGTAGCTGAAGGTGATATTATTGACCGTGGTACTCCATTAACAGAAGGATCAATTGATCCAAAACAATTATTAACAGTAAAAGATGTATTAGCTGTTGAAAATTATCTACTTAAAGAAGTACAAAAAGTTTACCGTATGCAAGGGGTAGAAATCGGAGATAAACACGTTGAGGTTATGGTTCGTCAAATGCTACGTAAAGTAAGAGTTATGGATCCAGGTGATTCTGATATCTTACCAGGTACACTAGTTGATATTAGTGAATTTAAAGATCGTAACTACAATACACTTGTTTCTGGTGGAACACCTGCAACTGGACGTCCAGTCTTGTTAGGTATCACTAAAGCCTCACTTGAAACAAACAGTTTCTTATCTGCTGCATCATTCCAGGAAACAACTCGTGTGTTAACTGATGCTGCAATTAGAGGTAAAAAAGACCACTTACTTGGATTGAAAGAAAATGTTATCATTGGTAAAATCATTCCAGCTGGTACTGGTATGGCGAAATACCGTAACATGGAACCAAAAGAAGTGGGCGTAGCAAGTGAAAATGTGTACAGTATCAGTGATATTGAAGCACAAATGGCTGCTGCAGAAGCGTTAAAAAATCAAGAATAAAAGGCTCTATGTCAAATCGTGTTGATGGACAATAATAGGGATAAAAAGAAGTCTCAAAAATGAAATAGAATTAATTGGAGTGAGGGAAGAAATTCTCTCACTTTTCTTATTTAACCTGAAAAACTTGAT
>NZ_NGJT01000007.1 GCF_003950315.1 Vagococcus bubulae | reverse complement strand
TCCTTTTTATTTGGTTAGACACCTTAATTATAAAGGAAAGTGCTATTTTTTTCGTCAAAAAAAGGAACAAAATCAAAAATAATTTTGTTCCTTTTACTCTTTTTTGGTAGACTTTTGGGTCAGCCTCGTTTTTCGTTATTTCATTAATCCTTCATGAATGGTATCTAAATTCCATTTCAACATATCATAATAAGTATCTCCTGTTTCACCTTTTTTAGCTAATGAATCAGTAAATATTGTATCGTAAATTGGAATCCCTGTTTCTCGTGAGACAGTCTCCATACTGCGAGCATCCACACTTTGTTCAACGAATAGATTGGGTACTTTTGTTTGTTTAATCTTATCAATGATTTGACTCATTTGATCTGGTGTTCCTTGATTTTCTGTGTTAATTTCCCAAATATACGCTGCATTTACCCCGTAAGCTTTTGAGAAATATTTAAATGCACCCTCACTTGTCACAAGTAGATTTTTATCTTTTGGAATATCCGCAAAACGACTGGTATTTTCATTGTGTAAGGCTTCTAGTTTTTCTGTATAAGCTTTGGCATTTTTTTCATAATCTTCTTTGTGTTTCGCATCTTTTTCCACTAGGACATCTTTAATATTATTCACATAGATAATCCCATTTTTTAATGATAACCAAGCATGAGGATCTTGTTCGCTTTCTTGACCTTCACTTGTTAAATACATTGGCTCAACATTTTTACTTACAACAAAGTAATCTTCATTTTCTTTTTTCTTACTTGTTTGCATTAATTTTAAGAACCAACCATTTCCACCAGTCTCAAGATTCAACCCATTATAAAAAATCACATCAGCATCAGTTGATTTAGAAATATCTTCTGGAAGTGGTTCATACTCATGAGGGTCTGTTCCACGAGACACAATACTGTGAACGTCAACATGCTCTCCTCCAACATTTTCAACCATATCAGCAATAATCGAATTGGTTGCAACAACTTTTAATTTATTGCTATCTACATTTTTTTCTGTAGAAGCACTTCCTGTTGAACAGCCGGCTAAAAAGAACACCATTAACCCTGCTATAAGACTTGATAAAATAAGACTAGACTTCTTCAATGACAACTTCCTCTTTTCTTTTAATAATAAACCCTTGTTTTGGTGAAAATATAAACGCAATAATAAAAAACACAACAGTGGTCAGAACAATAGTTGCTCCTGAAGCTAAGTTATAGGAATAGCTAAAGAATAATCCAATCACTGCACTAACTGCTCCTAAACTACTTGCAATGACAATCATTGTCGATAGCTTATCAGTTAACAGATAAGCTGTTGCAGCAGGTGTCACGAGCATTGCCACTACTAAAATAGTGCCGACTGTTTGAAGTGATGACACCGCCACAAGTGTTAGGAAAAACATGAGTGCATAATGAATGACTTGGACTTTTAATCCGTATGCTTGTGCCATTACTGGATCAAATGAGCTGACTAATAATTCTTTATAAAATAAAACCACAAATAAAATGACCGCAACCGCAACAGCTAATGTTGTGTACATATCACTTGGTCTAACAGCTAATACATTTCCAAATAGAATATGATATAAATCGGTCGAGCTTTCGGCAAATGAGATTAAAATAATCCCTAAAGCGAAAAATGAACTAAAGACAATCCCGATAGCTGTATCATTTTTTAATTTACTTTTTTGTGTCACAAAACCAATCAATCCTGCTGCCATTATCCCAAATATGGATGCACCAATCATATAACTTCCACCAAGCATATAAGACACTGCTACACCAGGTAATACCGCATGAGAAATGGCATCTCCCATTAATGACATCCCTCTTAAAATAATAAAACTACCAATCACACCAGAGACAATCCCCACTATGACTGAGGTTATTAATGCATTTTGTAGAAAATCATATTTAATTAATCCTTCAATAAAATGTTGTATCATTAATCATTCACTCCCTTAATCACGATTTCTCCCATTGTTTCTCCGTATGCTTTTTGAATGGTAGATGTCGTAAATGTTGTTGATACTGGCCCACTTGCAATAAGTTTTTTATTTAGAATAATTAAATTATCAAAGTATTCTTTTGTTTTATGTAAATCATGGTGCACGATTACAATCGTTTTTCCTTCATCTCTTAATTCTTGTAGTAGTTCAACAATCAATTTTTCACTTACCATGTCAATCCCAACAAATGGTTCATCTAAAAAGATAATATCTGCATCTTGTGCTAAAGCTCTCGCAATAAACACTCGTTGTAATTGTCCCCCAGATAAATTACCGATTTGTCTTTTGGAAAAATTTTCCATTTTGACTTTTTCAAGAGACTCTTGAACCTTTTGTTTATCTTCTTTTTTTGGTCGACGAAACAACCCTAATTTTGGATAAGTTCCTAACATCACTGTTTCCTCCACTTTTATCGGAAACGTCAAGTCAATGGCACTTCGTTGTTCCACATATGCAATCTGCTTTCTAATCACATCAATAGATTCTCCTGCGATAGATACATTTCCACTATCTGTTTTAATCAATCCAATCACACTTTTTAAAAAAGTTGATTTTCCGGCCCCATTTGGACCAATAATTCCAGTGATTTTTCCTGGTTCAATGGATAAACTAATATCTTCTAATGCTACTTTAGATTGATAAGATACAGATATATGTTTAACGTCTATAGGTTCTTGCACTAATCCCTCATAAGACATGGTTAATACTTCTTCTTGCATTTCTTTCACCTTTTCTATTTTTGGAATAATTTAATATTTTTTTAGGTAAACCTAAACTTAAAATCATTATAGCAAATGAGAATCATTTTCACAACTCAATTGTTTAGAAAAAAAGATAAAAAAAGAGACGACCATAAAATATAGTCGTCTACTCTAAGTATTTAATTGAACGTACCACTTAAATAGAAGAAGAAAGCACCAATCATTAAAAAAATAAATCCAATGATATATTGTTTTATCATACTTGTATCTCTAAAAAGAAATAAACGAGTTTTCACCCAAGATTGAGCTAATACTGCAAAAACTAGTCCAATCATCACTGCAACAAAACCTATCAAACGATATGTATCTTGCATCGTGTTCACACCTTTCTTAACTAATTAATTTAACAATAATTAGAAACAAACTAGATAATACTGCTGTACTATTAAATAATAAATGGGCAATAATTGGGACCCAAATATTTTTAGTTAGTAAATAAAACACACCAAAAACTAAACCAGCACACGCATAAGGAATACTTGCGATAAAGCTTCCACCAAAATTATAATAATGAGAAAAACCAAATAACAAACTAGAAACAATCAACATAACAGCTAATAAGCCTTTATTTGATTTGTAGATATACATTCCTTCATATCGGTAAGTCACTTCTTCAACAAATGCCACAACTAAATCTAGTAGACCTGCTAGCAATGAAAATAAAAGTCCCAAAGCTGTATCAATACTATAATCATATCCATGAGCTGGATTTTTAGGGATAAACTGATTAAAAAAAGGTCTAGTCATTTGAATGACGACTGACACAATCACTAACGTCAAAATAACAAATAAAATATTCCGCCATTTGGCTTGTTTAAATTCAGTCCATTGATTTGATAACATCGCTTTTTTTGTTTGAATCTCTCTAAAAAATAATCCCATAAACCAAATTAGTGGAAATAAAAAGTATACATACCCATTTGTTCCAGCAATCATTCTTGAGACTGTCAGAATTAATAATGTTCCAATAAAAATTAAAGAAACAGATACCAATGATTTTTTCATTGTATTTTCTCTCATTTTTCATTTCTCCTTTCAAAAAACAACAAGTAAACCTAACGAACATAGTGTAACTAGGTTTACTTATTATTTCAAGCAATTGCTATTAGATATAAAATAAATTCTCTGATGAAAAGACTGGGTCACTTGTCACATTCATACCCAATTTTTTAAGTACTTGTTCATCATCTTTATTTAACATCACTGTTGAATGAGCTTCCACACCATCCAAATTAGCTAATTGTTCATAAGCTAGTTGGGCTGTTGGATTAGTTACGGCACTAATTGATAAAGCAATCAAAACTTCATTTGCATTTAATGCCGTCATTTTATTGCCTAACTCTTCTACTTTCATTTTCTGAATGGTTTCTAAAATAACTGGCGACAATAATAAAATATCATCAGAAATATTAGCTAAACGTTTAATTGAATTCAAAATAGCCGCAGCTGAGGCATCCATTAAATCAGACGTGCGTCCTGTTACAATTTCTCCAGTTGGCAATTCAAAAGCCATGACAGAAATTGGGTTAACACCCTCTTCTGTTGATAATTTTTTTAGGTTTTCAGCATATTCTCTTGCAGGAATAACTGACAGACGATCTTCTTTTTTAAGCTCCATCTCTTCCATAATCAATTGAATACGATTTACAACATCTTCATCAACCATACCACGTTTATAAAAACACTCTGTATCAAAACAACGACGAATAATTTCTTCTTTTGAGGCTTCTTTTACAACCTCATCATCAATGATACCAAAACCAACTCGGTTAACACCCATATCTGTTGGTGATTTGAAGACAGATTCTTTATTGGTAATTCTTTCAATAATTCGCTTAATAACTGGGAATGTTTCTAAATCACGATTATAATTAACCGCCACTTCTCCGTATGCTTCAAAGTGGAATGAATCCATCATATTCACATCTTTTAAATCCACTGTTGCTGCTTCATAAGCAATGTTTAATGGATGTTTTAATGGAATATTCCACACAGGGAATGTTTCAAATTTAGAATAGCCTGCCACACGTCCTAAACGGTTTTCATGATAAATTTGACTTAAACTTGTGGCTAATTTCCCACTACCTGCTCCTGGAGCTGTAATGACCACAATTGGCTTTGTTGTTGGAATATATGGGTTTTTACCAAATCCCTCATCACTCACAATTTGATCAATATTATAAGGATACCCTTCGATTGCTTCATGCGTGTAAACTTTAATATTACGCTTTTCTAATTTGTTAATAAAAATTTTCGTAGATGGTTGGCCACTGTAACGCGTGATCAACACACTATTGACAGATAAACCATATTCATTAAATTCGTCAATCGATTTTAAAATATCCATGTCATATGTGATACCATAATCACCACGAATTTTATTACGCTCAATATCTCCTGCATAAACGCAAATAATAACTTCTGCTTTATCTTTTAATTTTTGTAATATTTTAATTTTAGAGTCTTCATCAAATCCTGGTAACACACGTTTTGCATGTTTATCTCCAATTAATTTTCCACCAAACTCTAAATATAATTTATCGTAATTATTTACACGCTCTAAAATAAATTTTGATTGTTCCTCGATGTATTTTTGAGAATCAAATCCTAGCTTTCTCATGGTTTTCCTCCTTAAAAGTTAGGATAAATGGTAAAACTGTTACCAACAATGTTTAACACTTAACATAACTTTTCTTCTAATTTTTTTAACATATCTTGTGTCATCTTGTCTAAATCATATTTAGGGCTAAATCCCCACTCTTCTTTAGCGCAGTGACAATCTAAACTATTTGGCCAAGAATCAGCAATGGCTTGAAGTTTTGGATTCACTTCATAGCTCATTGTAAATTCAGGGCGATATTTTTTTATACTTTTAGCAATTAATTCTGGTGAAAATGACATAGCTGAAATATTAAATGCATTACGATGTACTAGCTTACTTCCATCTGCTTGCAAAAGCATCATAATCGCATCAATAGCATCTGGCATATACATCATATCCATATAAGTGCCTTCTTTTATCGGACAAACATAATGATTATTTTTTATGGCTTCATAATAAATTTCAACAGCGTAATCTGTTGTCCCACCACCAGGTAACGTATCATAAGAAATAAGTCCAGGAAATCTGACTCCTCTAGTATCGACACCAAACTTATTAAAATAGTAATCACACAACAATTCACCTGCAACTTTTGTAATACCATACATCGTTTTTGGTCGTTGAATCGTATCTTGTGGTGTATCTATTTTAGGTGTCCCTGGACCAAATGCACCAATTGAACTTGGGGTAAAAAATAACAAGTCTAATTCTCTTGCAACTTCTAACGCATTTGTTAATCCAGTCATATTGATATACCAAGCATCTTGTGGTCTGTCTTCTGCAACAGAAGACAAAAGAGACGCTAAATGAATCATAGTATCTACTTTAAAATCATAGGCTAGTTTAAACATACGATCTTTATCTAGCACATCTAGTACCTTAAATTCACCATTCTCAACAGTTGGATTATCTTCTGGCATACGGATATCTGTTGCCAATACATTGGCTGTACCTAATTCTTTTCTTAGTCTTTCTACTAATTCTGTCCCAATTTGGCCTAAACAACCAGTTACTATAACACGTTCCATATCATATCACCCTTCGTTATACCTGTTTTTTATAACTCGAGTATATCATGATAATATGTGTTTTTTGTTAACTATTTAGTTATTTAAGCTTGCTCTAATAAATCCATTAAATAACGGATGACTTCTATTTGGACGTGACTTGAACTCTGGGTGAAATTGGCAAGCAACAAAGAAATCATTTTCTGGAATTTCAACTATTTCAACTAAACGATTGTCTGGCGAAACGCCTGAAAAGACCATTCCCGCTTCTTCAAATGATTCACGGAATGCGTTGTTAAATTCATAACGATGACGATGGCGTTCACTAATCATCTCTTGATTATCGTACAATTCGCGAGTTTTAGTATCTGGCTTCAATTCACATGGATAGGCTCCTAATCGTAGTGTTCCTCCCATATCTTCTACACCTGCTTGATCTAACATTAAATCAATAATATTATAAGGTGTTTCTGGTGCCGTTTCTTTTGAGTCTGCTCCTTCAAGCATCAAGACATTTCTTGCAAACTCAACACAGGCCATTTGCATTCCCAAACAAATACCTAGAAACGGTATATTATTTTCTCTTGCATAACGAATGGCTTCAATCTTCCCTTCAATCCCTCTATCACCAAATCCACCAGGAACAAGGACACCATCTACTGTTGATAAGTAATCAGAAACATTTTCTGCCGTGACATTTTCTGATTGTATCCACTCAATTTCAATGTTTGTATCATGTTCATACCCTGCATGTTTTAAAGCTTCAACCACTGATAGATACGCATCTGGTAATTCAACATATTTACCAACTAATGCAATACGTGTTTTGTGTTTTAAGTTTAGCACGTGTTTTGCCATCTCTTGCCACTCTGCCATATCTGCTTTAGACGTTTCAAGACCTAAATGCTCACACACAATATCATCTAATCCTTGTGCTTCTAAATTAAGTGGAATATCATATAATGTCTTCACATCTCTTGATTCAATGACTGCTTCTTCTGGCACATCACAAAACTGAGCTAATTTTTGTTTCATTTCTTGTGGCACTTCTTCTTCTGTTCTAACGACTAAAATATCTGGTTGGATCCCAAGACTACGTAATTCTTTCACACTATGTTGTGTTGGTTTGGTTTTCATTTCCCCTGCTGCTCTTAAATAAGGAATCAATGTTGTGTGGATATATAACACATTATCTTTACCCACATCTGCCTTCATTTGTCTCAATGCTTCTAAAAATGGTAAGGACTCAATATCTCCAACTGTTCCACCAACTTCAGTAATAATCACATCTGCCTCATTCGTGTCAGCTGCTGCCATCATTTTTTCTTTGATTTCGTTGGTAATATGTGGAATCACTTGGACTGTTGCACCAAGGTATTCTCCTTTTCTTTCTTTTCTGATTACCTCAGAATAAACTTTTCCTGTGGTCACATTTGAGTGTTGATTTAAATTAATATCAATAAATCGCTCATAATGACCCAAATCTAAATCTGTTTCTGCCCCATCTTCAGTGACGAATACTTCACCATGTTGGTAAGGACTCATTGTTCCAGGATCAATGTTAATATAGGGATCAAATTTTTGAATCGTGACATTCAATCCACGATTTTTTAATAATCGTCCTAATGATGCTGCTACAATCCCTTTTCCGATTGAAGATACTACTCCACCTGTTACAAAAATGTACTTTGTCATAACATTCGCCTCTTTTCATATGTATTACTTGGGGAAGATACTTCTATAAAAAACAAAGAAAAGCCCCCTATTCATTCGAATAAGGGAGCTTTAATTTATGTCTATCTGCCTCTATCTTTCAAGAGTGCCCAAAAAGTATGATACAAGGGTTTTAGTCTTTCGTCAAGAATTTAATTGTGAAAATCATATAATTTTCATTTCTTTCCCAACTTTTTCATATATAGCTACTGCCTCATCTAACATCTCTTTTGTATGTGCTGCTGTTGGCATATTTCTAACACGGCCAGTACCAAGTGGGACAGTTGGAAACACAATTGGTTTCACATATACCCCTTCGTTAATCAGTCGCTTAGCAAATTCTTGAGCTAGTTTTTCATCTCCTAAGATAACTGGCGTGATAGGTGTTTCTGACTTGCCAATATCATAACCAATTGCTTGAAGTTTTTCTTTAAAATAGTTGGCATTTTCCCATAATGTATCAACATAAGATGGATCATTTTCCATTAATTCCAATGCTTTTATGACTGCTGCACTAGCACCTGGAGTCAGTGACGTTGAGAATAAAAATGGTCGTGCTTGGGATTTTAACCAATCAATCAATTGTTGACTACCAGCTACATATCCCCCAACTACACCAATCGCTTTAGATAATGTTCCCATTTGAAAATCAACTTTATCTGACAAACCAAACTCTTTCACCGTTCCAGCACCTTTTCCTAAAACACCAGAACCATGTGCATCATCGACGTATACAATCAAACCATATTTTTCAGCGATTTCCATAATTTCTGGCATTTTGGCTACATCACCATCCATAGAAAAGACACCATCAGTAATGTACATCACTTTTTTATATAAACCACTTTCTACGGCTTCTTTTGCTTTTTTCTCTAAATCTTCCATATCAGAATGATTTACTCGAATAATCTTAGATCCAGATAAGCGGCACCCATCAATAATAGACGCATGATTCAGTGCATCCGATAAAATCGCATCTTCTTTTGTCATAACGGCAGATATAGCTCCCATGTTACAATTAAATCCTGATTGGAACGCGATTGCTGCTTCAGTCCCTTTAAACTTAGCAATTTTTTCTTCTAATTCACGATGGATATCAAGCGTTCCATTAATGGTACGAACAGCCCCTGCTCCAACACCATATTTTTCTGTTGCTTCATTAGCTGCTTGAATCAATTCTGGATGCGTAGCAAATCCCAGATAGTTATTTGACGCCAGGTTAATTTTTTTCTCCCCATCAATTTCTATAATTGGCCCATTCGCACCTTCTACTACATCAATTGTTGAATACAATCCTTTTTCTTTCAGATTTTCCAATCCTTCATTTAAGAACGTTTCCAAATTAGGACTCATATGTGACATAAAAATTCCTCCTATCATCTATTTATTTCATTATAGCGTTTTTTTATACCTCATTCGACTATTATTAATAAATGATAATAAAAAAAACAATGTTATCATTGCCTTTTTACTATTTTTTATTTAATTTTGTCAATAATATCAGTAAAGCATTCAGTATCACTCCACTAAAAATACCAATAGCTAAATTGCCTGTATAAACAATAATCGCAACTGTTACAACCATCACAGTACTTTCAAGCATTTCCCATGATTTAACTAGCTCCAAACTTTTCCAATCAAAAGTATCAGCCGCAACTGTAATCATAATACCAATCAATGCAGCAGTTGGAATAACAACCATCAATGAATCCAGTACAAAAATAAATAATAACAACGTACACCCAGACACAAAGGTAGATAAACGTGTTCGACCTCCTGATTTGACATTTATAACAGCTTGTCCAATCATCGCACAACCTGCCTGACCACCAAATAATCCTGTAATAAAATTGGCTAATCCTTGTGCTTTTACTTCACGCTTACTATCACTTGTTGAATTTGTCATCTCATCCACAATCGGAATCGTCAATAACGTTTCCATTAATCCAATGAACGTTAATGAAATGGCTGTTGGTAAGATTATCCACAATGTTTCTACATTCATTGGCACTAGTGGCAAGCCGAATGATACATCGAGTGATGACATATCTCCCAAATCTCCCACTGTATAGAAATTTCCTTTAAATACAAATGATAAAATAGTCATGACTGTAATAATAATCAATGCTGGTGGAACAACTTTAATCACTTTTGGTAGTAAATAAATAGCTAGGATACTGACTATAACCATCACATAGCCTAACATATTTTGTTCGGGTAATTGTTGCGTTTGAGCTAAAAAAATTGAAATAGCTAGCCCATTAACAAACCCTATCATGACACTTTTAGGAATATATTTCATCAATCTATGAACATTTAAATAACCTAAAATAAATTGAAATACACCAGTTAAAATCGTTGCTGCAATCATGTAATTAACGCCATGAGAATTAACTAATCCCGCTATAACGAGAGCCATCGATCCTGCTGCTGCTGACACCATGGCTGGTCTACCACCAGTTAATGTAATAACTAAAAGAGTTGTTGCTGAAGCAAATAATGCTGACATCGGATGAACACCTGCAATAATAGCAAATCCTATGACTTCAGGTAAAATCGCAACAGATGATACTAAACCTGCAAATATATCCCCACGCGTATTTCCAATCCATTCATCTTTTTTTATACTAAGTAACACACATTTTCCTCCCCTAAATTCTTTTCCACAAAAAATTATCTTATCACAACTTTTTAAATAATACACGTTTAGAATATAAAAAAAGCACCTCTAAAAAGAGATGCTTTATACGTCCGAACAAACAATGCTTAAATTTAATTACATATGAATTGGCATACCTAATGCTAATTCTGCTGTATCCATAACAGCTTCAGATAATGATGGATGTGAATGGATAGTTAAAGCGATATCTTCAGCATTCATTCCAGCTTCAACAGCTAAACCAATTTCTGCAATAATATCACTCGCACTAATACCAGCAACTTGTCCACCAACAATTACGTTGTCTTCTTTAGTTGTCACTAAACGTACAAATCCTTCAGTTTGGTTTAATGATAATGCACGACCATTTCCACCTAATGAGAATTTAGATGCTTTCACGTTTAATCCAGCTTCTTTTGCTTCTTTTTCTGTCATACCAACAGTTGCCAATTCAGGATCTGTAAAGGCTACAGCTGGCATTGCACGATAATCAACTGCTACTGGTTCACCAGCAATGGCTTCTGCAGCAATTTTAGCTTCGTAGCTCGCTTTATGAGCAAGAGCAGCTCCAGGAACGATGTCACCAATTGCGAAAATACTTTTCACGTTAGTGCGTCCTTGGTTATCCACTTTTACTAATCCACGATCCGTCATTTCAACACCTAAGATTTCTAAACCTAAATCATCAGTGTTTGGACGACGACCAACAGTTACCATTACGTAATCAGCTTCAACTTTTTCTTCTTTACCATCAACTTCATAAGTGACAGTGACGCTATCGCCATTGTCAACAGCTTCTTTAGCCATTGCTTTTGTGACAACTTTGATACCTTTATTGTCGAATTCTTTTTCAACAAGTTTAACCATGTCTTTTTCAAACGTTGGTAAAATTTGAGGAGAACCTTCTAGGATAGTTACTTCAGCACCAAGGTTAGCATAAGCTCCACCTAATTCAGCACCGATAACACCACCACCGACGATAACTAATTTTTTAGGAACTTCAGTAAGGTTTAATCCACCAGTTGAATCGATAACACGTCCACCAAATTTAAATCCTTTAATTTCGATTGGGCGGCTACCTGTTGCAACGATAGCATGATTGAATGAATAAGTTTGTGCATGGTCACCATCGATAACACGTAATGTTTTTTCATCAACAAAGAATGCTTCTCCGCGAATAATTTCTACTTTGTTTTTCTTAAGTAAGAATTCAACACCACCAGTTAATTTTGCAACTACTTGGTTGTTTTTCCATTCTTGAGTTTTAGAAAAATCAAGTGAAACATTGTCAGCAGTCACGCCAAAGATAGCTGAATGCATTGCTTCTTGATATTTGTGTCCTGCACTAATTAGTGCTTTTGATGGAATACATCCGACGTTTAAACAAACGCCGCCGATGTATTCTTTTTCAATAATGGCTACTTTTTGGCCCATTTGTGCTGCACGAATTGCGGCAACATATCCACCAGGTCCTGCACCAATTACTACTGTATCTAATTCTAATGCGAAATCTCCTACAACCATTAACTATTCACCTTATCCTTCCATTAATAATAATTCTGGATCAGCTAATAAACGTTTAATATTGTTCATTGCTTTTTGTGCTGTTGCTCCATCAACGATACGGTGGTCAAAGCTTAATGATAATTTCATCATTCTTCCAACAACAATTTCTCCATCTGCATTTACAACAGGTTGTTGTGTAATAGTACCAACACCTAAGATAGCAACTTCTGGGTAGTTAATAACCGGTGTAAACCAGCCACCACCAACAGACCCAATGTTACTAATTGTTACAGTACCATCACGCATATCAGCTGCAGTTAATTTACCTTCAATAGCTAAAGCAGCTTTTTCGTTAATTTCATCTGCAATATCAAACATGCTCTTAGTGTTAGCTTGTTTAACGTTTGGTACATATAAACCATGATCAGTATCTGTTGCAATACCAATGTTATAGTAATGTTTGTAAACAATTTCGTTTGTTGCGTCATCAATTGATGCATTTAATGTTGGGAATTTTTGCATAGTTGCAGTTAATGCTTTAACAACATATGGTAAGAAAGTTAATTTAGTGTTTCTTGTTGCTGCAACATCTTTAAATTTCTTACGGTGATCCCATAATTTAGATACTTCAACATCATCATGTAATGTTACATGAGGTGCAGTATGTTTGCTGTTTACCATTGCTTTAGCAATTGCTTTACGTGTTGGAGTCATTTTTTCACGAACTTCAACTTCAGGCATACCTACAAATGGTGCTGCTGGTTTAGCAGTTTCTTTAGCTGGTGCAACAGAAACTTTTTCTTCAGATACAGCAACTTTTTCAACTGATTGAGCTACTGGAGCTGAACCAAAGTTATCAATATCAGATTTAACCACACGTCCACCTTTACCAGTTGGTGTCACTAAAGTGATATCAACACCTTTTGCACGTGCATATTGACGTACTGATGGCATTGCTAATACACGAGCACTTGGTTTACCTGTTGGCTCACTTGATGCTGGTGCACTTGTAGTTGGAGCTGTAGATGCTGTTGGTGCTTCAGTAGCTGGTGCACTTGCAGGCGCATCGTTATGTCCTGGTGCATCGATTTCTACTAATACATCACCAACGTTTGCTACTGTTCCTTCTGGTACTAATACGTTAACGACTTTACCTGTTACAGGAGAAGGAATTTCTTCTACTGATTTGTCATTTTGTACTTCTAGTAATGTATCGTCTTCGTTAATTGTATCTCCAGCAGAAACAAACCATTTTACGATTTCACCTTCTGCTATACCTTCACCGATATCAGGTAATTTGAATTGGAATACGCCACCTGTGCTAGCTGCAGGAGCACTTGCTGCTGGTGCAGCTGCTTCTTCAGCAGGAGCGATTGTTTCTTCTTCATCTTCGTGTCCTGGTGCGTCGATTTCTACCAACACATCACCAACGTTTGCTACTGTTCCTTCTGATACAAGAACTTTTAATACTTTACCTGTTACAGGAGAAGGAATTTCTTCTACTGATTTATCATTTTGTACTTCTAGTAATGTATCGTCTTCGTTGATTGTATCGCCCTCTTTAACAAACAATTTAACGATTTCGCCTTCTGCTATACCTTCACCAATGTCTGGTAATTTAAATTTAAAAGCCATCTGTTATTTTCTCTCCTTCTGTTGTGCATTCAGTTAATTTCAACTAATTAGAATGAATGAATTTCTCTTACTTTTGCTTCGATATCTGATGCATTTGGTAACCATGCACCTTCTGCTTGACCAAATGGATAAACTGTATCAGGTGCTGACACACGTCCGATTGGTGCTTCTAAAGAAAGAACCGCTCTTTCTGAAATTTCTGAAACAACTTGAGCGCCAACTCCGGCTTGTCTTTGTGCTTCTTGAACAACTACAACACGTCCTGTTTTTTCAACAGAGGCAATAATTGTGTCCACATCTAATGGGGCAACTGTTCTTAAGTCAATGATTTCAACAGAAATACCATCTTTTTCTAATGCTTCTGCTGCTTTGATTGCTTCACGAACCATTGCACCGTAAGTAATAACTGAAACATCAGTTCCTTCTCGTGTTACAGCTGCTTTATCTAAAGGAACTGTATAAGCACCTTCTGGAACTTCTTCACGGAATGAACGGTATAATTTCATGTGTTCTAAGAAAACAACTGGATCGTTGTCACGAATAGCTGAAATTAATAATCCTTTTGCATCATATGGATTACTTGGAATAACCACACGTACACCTGGTGATTGAGCGATTAACCCTTCTAAGTTATCGGCATGCATTTCAGGTGTATGAACACCACCACCAAATGGAGCACGGATTGTAACTGGAATATTACGAGTACCACTCATACGGTAACGAGTACGAGCCATTTGTCCGATAATTTCATCCATCACTTCAAATACGAAACCAAAGAATTGGATTTCTGCAACTGGACGGAAGTTTTCTAAAGCTAAACCGAATGCTAAACCACCGATACCTGACTCAGCTAATGGTGTATCGAATACACGATCCACACCAAATTTTTCTTGTAATCCTTCAGTAGCACGGAATACCCCACCGTTATTACCAACATCTTCACCAAATACTAATACATCTTGATTTGCTTCAAGTTCTACTGCTAAAGCATCTGTGATTGCTTGAATCATTGTTTTTTGTGCCATGATTTAGTTCGACTCCTTTGCTTCAAATGTGTCAATTTGTTCTTGGATTAATTTAGGTGTTACTTCAAACATGTTTTTCAAGAAATCTGAAACTTTTTGTTTTGGAGCTGCATCAGCTGCTTTAATCGCTGTTTTGATTTCTTCTTTAGTTTGTTCGATAATTTGTTCTTCTTTTTCTTCAGACCATAGTCCTTTTTCAGTTAAGTAAATTCTGAAACGAGTCAATGGATCTTTTTCATGCCATTCATCTTCTACATCTTTAGAACGATATCTTGTTGGATCGTCCCCTGATAATGTATGTGGACCATAACGGAATGTTAATGTTTCGATTAAGACTGGTCCGTTTCCTGCTGCTGCCCATTCACGAGCTGCTTTTGTTACTTTATATACTGCTAATGCATCCATACCATCTACTTGAATACTTGGAATACCAGCTGCGATACCTTTTTGAGCTAATGTATTAGCTGCTGTTTGTAATTCACGTGGTGTTGAGATGGCATAGCCATTGTTTTGAATAAAGAATACAGCATTTGCTTTATAAGCTCCTGCAAAGTTAATTCCTTCATAGAAGTCCCCTTGTGAAGAACCGCCATCACCTGTATAAGTAAATGCAACGTTTGGTTTATTGCGTTTTTTAAGACCTAAAGCCACACCAGCTGCTTGTACATATTGTGCACCGATAATGATTTGTGGTGGTAAAGCTTGTAAACTTTCAGCATATTCACTACCTGCTGCATGTCCTCTTGACCATAAAAATGCATCTCTAAGTGGTAAACCATGTTGAATTAATTGTGGAACATCACGATAACCTGGTAATAACACATCTTCTTTTTCCATAGCAAATTGACTTGCTAATTGACTTGCTTCTTGACCAGCTGTTGGAGCGTAGAATCCTAAACGTCCTTGACGGTTTAATGCAGTTGAACGTTGGTCTAACACTCTTGCCCATACCATTCTTGTCATTAATTCTACTAATTCGTCATCTGATAAATCTGGTAATAACTCTTTATCAACAACCTTACCATCTTTATCTAACACTTGAATCGTTGGAAAATCTGCGTTAATGTCTTCCATCAATGCTGCAAAATCAAGTGGGTTTACTTTTTTCTTAGCCATATTGTTACACATTCCTCTCTTTTTTACGTAATCATATTGGTTTCTCAAACAGGAAAAAAAACTGTATTACTTTTTTTCAATTTGACAAATTCAATTTAACATGACTTTATTCACATTGCAAGCAATCCGCTCGAATTTTTTCGCTTAAAATCCGCATTGGATAACGCTGTGAAAACATAGTGAAAAATATCACTTTATCAGTTTTTTTATCTATCAAATTTAAATTCTATGTAAAAAAAACAAAAACTGTATTAGTGTTACCGAAAAACTGTTATATATCAAATGGAGTAAAAACGCTATCTTATATACTTTATCTCTCTCCTTATTAAGAGTTTATCTCTTTCGAAGTAAATAAAATAAAAAGAACCCTTTTTATTAAAGAGTTCTTTTTATTTGAAAACATTATTGTTTTTTTATGAAGAAAGTGAGTTTTTTCACTTTATACCCATTCGTTGTATTTTTTAATATAAAGCTTTTTGATTAACTGTTGTAGTATTAAGTAAGAAAAACTAATAATAATCAACCAAATCCAATATTCACTTGGTAATTCACCAAAATCGAACGCTTGTCTAAGTGGTTCAAATAAAATAATAAATAATCCTGAACCAACTGCTAAAGCACTCATAATCAACATCGGTGGACTAGCAATACTTTGAATAAATGGAATTTTTTCTGTACGAATGACATGAACAACCAGTGTTTGGGTAAATAATCCAACTAAAAACCAACCAGATTGAAACACACTTTGTTGAGCAACTGTATTAGCTCCTATCACAAACCACATAACAGCAAACGTTATAATATCAAAAATACTACTTACAGGGCCAATGAATAATGTAAAATGTAACAGATTTTTTATATCAAATTTAACAGGTCTCATAATTTGTTCCTCATCAACATTATCCCATGGCATAGCAAGTTGTGAAATATCATAGACTAAATTCTGTATTAATAACTGAATTGATAGCATTGGTAAGAAAGGTAAAAAAGCACTCGCTACTAAAACTGAAAAGACATTCCCAAAGTTTGAACTAATCGTAATCATGATATACTTCATCATATTTTTAAATACTTTACGTCCTTCGAGCACCCCATCTTCTAACACGACTAAACTTTTTTCTAACAAAATAATCGAACTAGCTTCTTTTGTAATATCCGCTGCTGTATCAACCGAAATCCCAACATCTGCTGCTCTTAATGCTGGTGCATCATTAATGCCATCACCCATAAACCCTACTGTTTCACCTTGTTCTTTTAATGTATTAATAATACGGGCCTTTTGCATAGGATTGAGTTTAGCAAACAATTGGACTTCTTTCACGGCTTCTTTTAACTCATCTTCACTCATAGCATCTATATCTGTTCCAATATAAGATTTATTCACTTCGATTCCAACATCACTACATACTTTTCTAGAGACTATTTCATTATCTCCAGTTAATACTTTTACATCAACTCCATGTTGGTGTAATGAAGAAATGGCAGTAACTGCTGATTGTTTAGCCGGATCTAAAAAGCCAACAAATCCTACTAAAATCATATCTGACTCATCACTCACAGCATAGGTTGGTGTGTCATGAACATCTCGTTTATATGCAACTGTGATGACGCGCATCCCTTGTTCGTTCATCCGTCTATTCACATCTGACATTTGTTTAATTAAGTCATCTGTTAACGGAACAATATCATCATCAATTTCCACATATGAACATATAGCAGCCATCTCTTCAACTGCCCCTTTAGTAATCATCAATTGATGGCCTGCTCTTTTTAGTGCTACAGTCAAACGTCGTCTAGAAAAATCAAAAGGGATTTCATCAATTTTTTCTATTTTATCTGTGATCATCTTATCTGGATTTGTTTCATAATAATTAATAATGGCATGATCCATCAGATTTTTCCAACCTGTTTGATAGTTAGAATTTAAATATGCCATATCTAACACTTTTTGATTTGAATCACCCAGAGGACTAACATGTTCCACTAATACAACACGGTCTTCTGTAATCGTTCCTGTTTTATCCGTACAAAGAACAGTCATCGAACCTAAATTTTGAATGGCATTTAACTCTTTAACAATGACTTTTTTCTTCGCCAGTGTTTGCGATCCCTTAGCCAAGTTACTTGTTACAATCATTGGTAACATTTCTGGCGTCAATCCAACTGCCACTGCAATGGCAAAGAAGAAAGCCTGAGTCCAGTCTCCTTTTGAAATACCATTAATCAAAAAGACAACAGGAAACAATACTGTCACCATTTTTAATAATAATTTACTAATTCGATTTAAGTCACGATCAAAACTAGTCAATGCTCTAGCTGTACTAGCTGATTTAGCAATATCTCCAAAGAATGTCTCTTGACCTGTTCGTAGAATAATCACTTCACCTTGACCACTTAAAATATCCGTTCCCATAAAAACTAAATTACTTAAATCAATTGCAGATGTATCCTTATCAACATCTACTGCAACTTTATCCGATTCAAATTTTTCAACTGGCATGGATTCACCCGTTAGTGAAGACTGATTAACAAACAAGTCTTTCGTCCAAATCAACACGCCATCAGCTGGTATCATATCACCTGCTGATAAATAAACTATATCACCAGGAACCACATCTTCCATAGGTCGTTCCTTTATTTCACCATCACGTTTCACCGCACTTGTATGCTTCACTAAATTTTGTAAAGATAAAGATTCTTGTTGAGCTTTAAAATCTTGCGCAAATCGAATAAATGCACTAATCAGTATCATTGTACTCATTACAAGAACGGCTTCAAAATCTTTTGTCAAAGCTGACACAACCAGTAATGCTGCTAATACATAGATAAAAGGATCCATAAAGGACTCAAGTAACACTCGGTACCAAGGTTTGGGCTTTTGCACATTCACCTTATTTTCACCAAATTCATCTAGCCGTTTTTCGGCATCTTCAGAACTAAGTCCATCAGGTGAGGTTCGAAACTCCATCATCAACTCTCGAACACTTAGATTAGACAGTTTTTTTAGTTCATCATTTTTTTTATTTACTGCTTCTTCTTTTGCCATGTGCATTCCTCCTACAACTAAAGTCTCTCCCTTATCATAACATGCATGAGAATTCTTTTCATTTAATCTGAGTTTTTATAAATAAAGTGTACATTTTTTATAAAATAACAATAAAAACACTTCATAATAAACTATTTATTGTACAAATAACCCCTGTAACATAACGTTTTAATCTATTTTCCTCGTCATATTTTAGCGTTCTTAGTATTTTTATCATGTCATACACCTCATTATTAAATCGTTGTTTATTTGTTGTATAAAAAAAACAACCACAATCAGTTGACTGTGGTTGTTGGTATTATTTATTCTTCTGTTTGTAGTAACGTTTTTGCAATCACTGCAGCGATTAAGCCACCTACTAATGGCGCTAAAATGTATAGCCATAGTTGACTCATCGCGTCACCCCCAACAAATATTGCTGGCGATAAACTTCTCACAGGGTTTACTGACATTCCTGTTAAAGGAACCCCAATAAAATGTAACATCGTTAAAGTTAAACCAATTGCTAAACCATTATAAGATGTTTCACCTTTTTTACTTGTCACAGACATAATGACAAATACTAAAATTGCTGTTAGCGTCATTTCAATGATAAATGCGCCTGTTGTTGAAATACCTTGATAAGTTGTTTGAGCTAGGTTATCTACACCTAAATCAGTCATTCCTAAAATCAATCTTAGTAACCCAGTACCAAGTATCGCTCCAATAATTTGTCCAACAACATAAACAATAAATTCTTGGACATCAAGACGTTTATTTACTAAAAAAGCTAATGTTACAGCTGGATTCAAATGTGCTCCAGAAATTTGTCCGATTGTATTAGCAGCAACCATAATCGCTAAACCAAACCCTAGACCAATCCCCAACGTTCCAACAACATTACCACTTAATACTGCAGTACCTGTACCAATAAAGACTAAAAAGAATGTCCCTATTACTTCTGCTAAACCTTTTTTTACCAAAATACTTCCCCCTATATTTTACACTTACCTTATAATTCTCTCTCTGGACCTCTCCAAAGTGTCAATCATTTCTTTTCCTTCATTGTCCCACTGAATCATTCGATAAAATGCATCATGATAGAAAATAAATTTATAATTGTTTTCATAAGCTTCTTTTAACAATCTTTCTTTATTTGCTATTGAAGTCATCGGATAATCATCATAAGCTAGAACCCATAAAGGATTTTGATGAGCATGTGTTGGCATAATATCTGCCATATGAATCATCGTCTCACCTTTTTGTTCAAATTTTATCACAGCATGTCCATTACTATGTCCACCTGTATGAATCATTGTCAAGCCCTCTGCTACTTCAACTGATTTGTCATAAGTAACCACTTGATCAACGATTGGTTCCCAATTATAGGCCCAATAAGTACTCTTCGAGCGTATATTAGGATGTTGCATTTCATCCCATTCAATTGCTTGAACGTATATTTTAGCATTCGGAAAAACGGATACATAACGACCATCATGAGTTGGTTTGGTTAGTCCAGTTGCGTGATCAAAGTGCATATGAGTCATCAAAACAACATCAATATCTTCAGTTGTTAAACCTAACTTGTTTAAAGAGGCATCAATTTCTGATTCCCATGCTACACCAAAAATCTTTTTTTGTTTCTCTGTGAATTTGCCATTTCCTACACCTGTATCAATCAAATAATTCTTTCCTTGATACTGGATAAGAATAGGATCTGTTGGTAATTCAATCTGATTTTTTTCGTTCACTGGATATTTTCTTGTCCAAACAGGTTTTGGTACAACACCAAACATTGCACCACCATCTAAACAAGTCATCCCACCTTCTAACCAGGTTAATGTCATATCATGAAACGTTAATGTATCCATCTTTTTTCCTCCTAGTTGTGATTACATGTAGTTCATTTCTTTTGCTTTTTCTCTTAATTCATCTCTAAATTTAGGATGCGCAATATTGATTAATCTTTCCGTTCTCTCAAAGATTGTACTACCCTTTAATTCTGCACTACCATATTCAGTTACAACTGTATCAATATCATTTTTTGATGTTGCAACAGGAGCACCTTCGAATAAAGTAGGTACGATTGTCGAAATTTCATCATTTTTAGCTGTAGAGTACAAACAAATGATCCCAGTACCACTTTCTGTTAAACGTACCCCCTTCATAAAGTCTGATTGTCCACCTGTTGATGAATAATAAAACCCTTTCACTCGTTCTGAATTACATTGACCAAGAAAATCAACTTCAATCGCAGAGTTAATCGCAAATAAGTTTTTCATCTTGCTTATTGTATCAAAACTATTTGTGTAGTCACACGGTAACATTAAAATGTCTGGGTTATTATTCATGAATTCATAAAGTCGCTTACTTCCGATGGCAAAAGTCGCAACTGACTTACCATTATGAATTTCTTTTGCGCTATTGTCAATAACTCCTTTTTCAGTTAAGTCAACTAATTTTTCAGGAAGCATTTCTGTATGCAACCCTAAATGTTTTTTCTCTGTCAAATATTCCATTACAGCATTAGGCATTGCACCAAATCCAATTTGTAGAGTGTCACCATCTTTTACTTTTTTCGCAATTTCACGACCAACTGCTAAATCTTTTTCATTTGGTGTTGGACTAACAAGTTCTGGTAACTCAACATTATTTTCAATTAAAGCATCCACTTGGCTAATATGAATCGTATTTTTTTCACCAAATGTTCTTGGCATATTTTCATTCACTTCTAAAACAATTCGTTTAGCTCCTTCGATTAATGATGCAACATAAGAAGGACTAGTTCCTAACGAAAAGTTGCCATCTTCATCCATTGGAGATACTGTTGCCATGATGACTAATTTGTCACCTTCACGTTTTTTCAAAATAGAAGGAATGTCAGAAAAATGGTTTGGTAGTAAATCAATGTTTCCAGCATTCATTCCTTTTCTATCCATACCAGATAAAAAGATTGAAATTTGGCGTAATTTTGATTTTTCTACATCAACTGTTGGAAAACTAGGTAGCATACGATATAAAGAGTTACCATCTAATGTATCCATTTCGCGAATGGCATCTAATAATGCTGGTGGTTCACCTGGCATAATTGGAAAAACAATAGCATCTCCTGGTTCAATCACGCTGACTGCATCTTTTGCTGACTTAATTTTTTCATTATATAAGTTATCGTAATTCATAGTTAAACTCTCCTTATTATTGTCAGTATTTTCTGAATTTTCAGTTTTTTTCAAATTTAGGTTTACGTTTATTAATGAAAGCATCCATGCCTTCTGTTTGATCACTTGTTGAAAATAGTGAGCCAAATACTTCTGCTTCAAGTCTTAATCCATTTGCTAAACTCATTTCAATACCCGAATCAATTACTTCTTTACTTAGTTCTACAGCAAGTGGGGCATTTTTTCTAACTTGATTAGCTAAATCCATTGCTTCTGTTTGTAAATCATCAAAGCTAACCACTTTATTTACTAATCCCATTCTTAAAGCATCATCAGCTGAAACAATTTTACCTGTGAAAATTAATTCTTTAGCAATACCTGTTCCCACAAGTCTTGTTAGTCGTTGCGTGCCACCAAATCCTGGAATAATTCCTAAACCAACTTCTGGTTGACCAAATTTTGCATTGTCTGAAGCAATTCTCATATCACACGCTAAAGCTAATTCACAACCGCCACCTAAAGCAAATCCATTCACACAAGCAATCGTTGGTTGTCTTAATGTGCTTAGTTTTAAAAAGACATTGTTCCCAATTTCTGAAAATGCACGTCCTTCAAACACTGTTTTATCTTTCATCTCTGAAATATCTGCTCCAGCAACAAAAGCTCTTTCACCTGTTCCTGTTACTAATAACACATCGATGTCTTGTCTAGAACTCACTTCATCAATGGCTTTATCTATTTCTTCTAAAACTCCTGTGCTTAGAGCATTCAACATTTTAGGTCGTTCGATTTTTAATGTCCCAACACCATTTTCAGCAGATAAACTTAAGTATTTATATGTTTTCATTCATGATTCCTCCATTATTTTTTGTAGTTATAAAAACCTTTTCCTGTTTTATTACCTAACCAGCCTGCTTCTACATATTTTTTAAGTAGTGGTGCTGGACGATATTTAGAATCATTAAATCCGTCATATAACACGTTCATAATAGCTAAACATGTATCTAATCCAATATAATCTGCTAATGCTAAAGGTCCCATCGGATGGTTTGCGCCAAGTGTCATTGACTCATCAATTTCTTCAGCTGTAGCAACGCCTTCACCTAAAACAAATATTGCTTCATTAATCATTGGAATTAAAATACGGTTTACTGCAAATCCTGGTGAATCTTTAATATCAATTGATACTTTTCTCATATTACTTGCCACATCTAAAATAGCTTTCGCTGTTTCATCACTTGTTGCAAGACCGTGATTAATTTCAACTAATTTCATTAATGGAACTGGATTAAAGAAATGCATTCCAACTACTTTTTCTGGTCGACTTGTTACTGAAGCGATTTCAGTGATTGATAAAGAAGACGTGTTTGTAGCTAAGATAGTATGTTCTGGAGCAATCGCATCTAGTTGTTTAAAGATATCTAACTTAATTCTTTTATTTTCTGTTGCTGCTTCAATAATCAAATCAACGTGTTTTGCATCTTCATAAGATGTTGATAATGTAATTCTATCTAAAATTTTTGTTACTTCATCTTCTGTTTTAGATCCACGTTTAACTGATTTTCCTAAAAATCCTTTAATTTTTTCCAAACCATTTTGTGTTGCTTCTTCTGTGATGTCATTCATGTAAACATCGTACCCAACTGTTGCTAAGACTTGAACAATACCATTTCCCATTTGTCCTGCGCCTACAACCATTACCTTTTTAATTTCCATTTTTATACTTCCTTTACTTTACATTTTATTATCTACCCATGGTTTTGCTATGATACGTCTTAATCGATCAGATGATGATCCGTATATCGCTGTAATTTTTGCATCTCGTACAAATCTCTCGATATCATTGTTTCGCATATAACCATAACCACCACTCATATTTATAATGCTTTCTGTTGCATCAATTGCTAAATTGGAAGCAGTTAATTTTGTCATCGCGACCATACGCTCATCTTGCTCTTGCCCAGAGTTAATCACCTGCATTAACAAAGACCTAGCAGAATAAATTCCTGTTTCAATATCAGCTAGCTTAAATTGTGTAGAGGCCATATCAATTAAGCGTTTTCCTAAATTTCTATCATAAGACACATATTTCAATCCTCTATCTAAAGCGCCTCCTGCAATTCCTAAAGATTGAGCGGCTACGGCTAATCGATTACGATTTAAAATAGATTGGATTTGAATTAATCCCTCTGTCACACCACCTAACAACTGCTTATCTGATACTTCAACATTTTGTAAGGTCACACTTGCAACAGGGAGTGCTTTAATCCCCATCTTTTCTTCAAGTTCACCGACTTTTATGCCATTTGTCTTTTTATCAATGACAAACACAGCGTATCCTTCATTTCCATCAAGACTCATTGTTTTAGTGGCAATAAGTAACACACTGGCAATAGGAGAATTTGAAATATAATCTTTGTTTCCTGATAATACCCAGCCTGTTTCTGTTTGTCTGGCAATCGTGTTCATTTCTTCAATTTCACTACCTGTAATAGGTTCATTTAAAGCAAAACAGCCATATAACTCGCCATTTAACGCTTTATCTAAGTACTGTTTCTTTTGTTCTTCTGTTCCAAATTGTGAAATAGGCCAAGCACAATGGCTTTCTTGCGTGAGTAGAATACTACCAAGTGCTGGAAAATTTTTAGAGACTAGTCGAATAACGCTTAAGTAATCATGATAATTAAGATTATTTAAATGTTTATATAAACTTGGCAAAATATTCATTTGAAACAACTGTTTCATCTGTTCTTCTGGAAATTTATCTACAGTATCATAATATCTTGCTGCTTTTGCTAATTCTTTATGAGAGTAATTCATCACTTGTTGCACTAGCTCATGTCTTTTTTCCATTGTGCTTACCCCTTTACTTCACTTAATTAACCGCGTTTAACAACTAAAGCGATACCTTGTCCGCCACCGATACATAGAGTTGCTAATCCATTTTTCGCATCACGTTTTTTCATTTCATGTAGTAATGATACTAAGATACGTGCACCACTTGCGCCAATTGGATGGCCCAAAGCGATTGCGCCACCATTAACGTTTGTAATGTCTTCATTTAATCCTAATTCTTGCATGACGCTCATTGCTTGAGACGCAAATGCTTCATTTGATTCCACTAAATCTAAATCATCAACTGTTAAACCAGCTTTTTCTAATGCTTTTTTAGTTGCAGGGATAGGACCTGTTCCCATGATAGTTGGATCTACACCAGCTGAAGCGTATGATTCAATTGATGCTAATACTTCTAATCCTAACTCGTCTGCTTTTTCACGAGACATTAAAACTAAGATTGCAGCACCATCGTTTACACCTGATGCGTTTCCTGCTGTAACAGTGCCATCTTTTTTAAATGCTGGACGTAATTTTGATAATTTTTCTGCGGTTGAACCAAAACGTGGGAATTCATCATCTTTAAAGATAACAGGTTCACCTTTACGTTGTGGAATATCAATTTCTACAATTTCATCTTTGAAGCGACCAGACGTTACAGCTGCTTCTGCTTTATTTTGGCTTTTTGCAGCAAATTCGTCTTGTTGTTCTCTTGTAAAACCAAATTTTTCTGCAATGTTTTCTGCGGTAATTCCCATATGAATACCATGGAACGCATCAACTAAACCATCTGATAACATTGTATCAATCACTTTAGCGTCACCCATACGTTTTCCCCAACGTTCACTTTCTAACACGTAAGGTGCTTGACTCATGCTTTCAGTTCCGCCAGCGACAACAATCTCGTTATCACCTAACATAATAGATTGTGCTGCAAGAACCACTGTTTTTAGTCCAGATCCACAAACTTTATTAATTGTGAAAGCTGATTTTTCTTGAGGAATACCCGCATTTATTGCGACTTGACGTGACACGTTTTGTCCTAAACCGCCTGATAAAACATTTCCTAAAATCACTTCGTCAACTAATGATGGATCTAAGTTAATATCTTTTAAAGATGCTTCTAGTACTTTTTTTCCTAATTCAACGGCTGACATATTTTTAAGACTTCCACCAAAACTTCCAATTGGACTTCTTCTAGCTGATACAATAACGACTTCTTTCACTTATATTTCCTCCTATGGCGCTATTTATTAAAGCGCTTCATTTACACTTATTATTTTATATCGAAACGTAACAAAAATCTAACAAGTAAATATAATTTATACTATTAGTTAAACTAATAGTGTTTTAAAACCTTATCATATATGGTTTTTTTATATTATTTCACTAAATTGTAGCATGATTAGTATCATTTTCTCTTAACATTTTATAATCTTTTCTTCTAATAAAAAAGAACATGAATCAAAAAAAGACTCATGTTCGATATGTCATTAAATAATTGGTTGATAAAAATAACTCAAGATTGACTCGTATACTTTACTCTCTACTTCAGAATAGGTTGATTTTATTGGTCGACAAAGTAAAACATTAAAAGGAATCGGGTCTTTAAATGGAATTTCTTTAAACAACGTTTTATCCATTGTTCTCTCAATTGGAGAAGGTAGAATTGTGACAATTTTAGATTCTTGAGTTGCTTCTACTAAATAGTCCCATGAAGATGATTGGAACATAATTTTAGCTTTACTTTTTATTTCTGCTAATTTATTTCTAACCAGTTCATTTGTGGTAAAACTCTCATTGAAAGTCCCAATCGGATAAGGTTCTAAATCTTCCCAATTCAACATTTTTTTATAAGCAAGCGGATGATCATGATACACAAATGCCGTCATTTCATCAATTTGAATGACATGTTCTTCAAATGCTTTAGGATCTAAGCTAGTTGGTTCAATTAAAATAGCATAGTCTAAATCATTTTGAAAGAGCATTTTTCTTAATTGATTACTTCCGCCTTCAATAATTTCGATTTGAATATCCGGATTGGCTAAGGTAAATTTTGGGAAAAATGATGAGAAAAAAATTCGTAAGATTAATGAAGGCAATCCTATGCGAATGGTCCCTTTCTGTTTTGCGGCTTCTTTTCTCACCATGTCATTCATTTGCTCATGTAACTTAGTAATTTGCTGTGCATAAGCATATAACTTTTCTCCACTTGGTGTGAGCGAATCTAAACGACCGTTTTTTCGATAAAATAAAACCAATTCTTCATTGGCTTCAAAATTTATAATCAACTGACTCAATGCAGATTGTGTAATATGAATTTTTTTTGCTGCTAAAGATAAATTACAACCACATTCGACAATATTCATAAAATAATACAACTGCTGAATATCCATGCTGTTAACCCCTTTTATTTTCTTTGCTTTAAGCATACTCATACACTTTAAAAATATCAACATAAAAGCGTTTATTCAACAAAAAAAGCTGCTAAATCCATGACTAATTTAGCAGCTTATACTCTATTTAATTCAAAAGTTTTTGATAATTGGAAAATTGATGATTAAAAATTAAACGAAAGCACCTTGACCAGTTAAATGACGACCAACGATTAACGCATTAATTTCGTGTGTTCCTTCATAAGAGTAAATTGCTTCTCCGTCTGCGAAGAAACGAGCAACATCAGTTTCTAATGTAATTCCGTTACCACCACATACTTCACGGCCTAAAGAAACAGTTTCTCTCATTCTTAAAGCATTATGCATTTTAGCAAGTGCTGAGTTTTCTTCTAAGAATTCACCTTGTTCTTGTAAGTTAGCTAATTGCACTGAGTAAGCCATTGTTGCTACAACGTTTGCTTCCATACGAGCTAATTTTTCTTGAACTAATTGGAATGAAGAGACTTTCTTACCAAATTGGTCACGTTCTTTCACATATTTAAGAGCTGCTTCTAATGAGCCATAAGTCATTCCCATTGCTAAATGAGCAATGTCAGCACGTGTTGAGCGTAAAATACGAGCAACATCTTTAAATCCATTAACGTTCGCTAGACGTGCGCTATCATCTACTTCTACGTTATCTAAATAGATATGACCATTTTGTACTTCTCTTAATGCCACTTTGTTTTGGATAACATCCACTTTAAGTCCTTTAGATCCACCTTGAACGATAAAACATTTGATTTTATTGTCAGCTGTATCACGAGCAAAAATTGGTAAGATATCCGCTGTATTTGCTCCACCAATCCAACGTTTTTCTCCATTGATAACCCATTTATCGCCTTTTTTCTCAGCAGTTGTTGCTAATCCTCCAGCAATATCTGATCCATGATCTGGCTCAGTTAAACCGAAACAACCTTGCCATTCAAATGAAGCAACTTTTGGTGCATAGTGAGCGATTTGTTCTTCGCTACCACCAATTAAGATTGTGTTGTAACATAAACCACCATGAACTGTATAGAACGTTGCGATTGAAGCATCTAATTTAGCTAATTCTAAATAAAGAAATGCATTGTATAATTCACTTGGTTTGCGTTCGCCTTCACGACCTTCAAATAATAAAGGACTATTCATAATGCCAACTTTTGCTACTTCTCCAAATGCTTCAAATGGAAATTCTGCTTTTTCCCAGTGTTCATTAACAACTGGTTTTACTTTTTCTTCTAGAACAGTTCGTAAATTTTTAAGAACAGTGAATTCACCTTCTGTTAGCCCTCTTGAAAAGGCATACAAATCTAATGGATAAAATTCTTTCAATTCTTCTAAATATGACATGTTTCGTTCCTCCAAAAATTTATTTTTTGTTATTTCTTGTCTACACCCAAATAATAATCCGTTTTCACGAACATGGCTACTTAACAAAAATTATGTTAACTATTAGTTTTATTAATACTTTTATAAAACCCTTACATTATTTGGTTTTTGCTCTTTATTCTATGATAAGAGTTGCCTTATTTTTTAGATTATAATAATTATCAAATAATACTAATTACTTGTAAACGGATTATTTTATGTTATGATAGGTATATAAAATAACATTGGGGGAATAAATAATGACTTTTGATTTTACAGACAGAGGACAAAAACCAGTAGTAGAAAACGTTGAAGAATGGACTTTAGCAAATGATAACTATCGTACAACAGTATGGACAGGTAAAAAAATGCAAATGACTTTAATGTCTATTCAACCTGGAGATGATATTGGTTTAGAAGTTCACCATGGTATTGATCAATTTTTACGTATCGAAGAAGGAAAAGGACTATGCAAAATGGGAGATGCTGAAGATAATTTAACATTTGTTAAAGAAGTTTCTGACGATGATGCGATTTTTGTTCCTGCAGATATGTGGCATAATGTTGAAAACATTGGTGACAAACCATTAAAACTTTATACTTTATACGCTGGTCCAGATCATCTACCTGGAACTGCTCATCCAACGCATCAAGATGCTATTGACGATCCGAATGAAGACTAAATAATATAACACAAACGCCACAGCGAGCAACTCACTGTGGCGTGTTTTTTATTAATTTTAAGCAAAAAAAAATAGGCTTAATACCTATATAAAAATCAGACACATGGCGGCACCGACTTAGTGCTGCTTCCTTCCAGATCTGACACGCTTCATCAGCCCACCATTGTCCTAGCCATAACGGCAAATATTATTGTACAACATTTTTTGATAGATTACTAGTCTTTTTGGCTTCTTTCTTTCTTTTTCTTATTTCTTTGAAAAAATGGGTTAATATTGCACCACATTCCTCTTCTAAAATCCCTTGCTCAACATAACACTCATGATTAAAGCGACTATCTTGTAATAAATTCATCAAAGAACCTACTGTGCCACCTTTTGGATCCATCGCTCCAAAATAAACATTTTCTATCCTTGATAAAAGAATCGCACCACTACACATTGGACAGGGTTCAAGTGTGACAAACAAATGAGCTTTTTCTAATCGCCAGCTTTCCACTTGTCTGTTTGCTTCTCTTATGGCAATCATTTCGGCATGTGTTGTAGCATCTTGTGAAAACTCACGTACATTATGTCCACGTCCAATAATTTTACCTTCTAAAACAACAACAGCTCCAATAGGAACTTCTCCCATCATTTCAGCTTTTCTTGCTTCTAACAATGCTTCTTTCATATAGTTATTTTTTTCTTTTTCAGATAGCTCTATTTTTTTCTCTAACATTTTTAACCCCTCTATAAAAAGATGTTTTTAGGCTTTATTTTTATGTTAGAATGACTTTAACATAAAATAAAGGATGATTTAATTTGAATACACACTTACTTCAAACACTTTTTCCTACTGGATATATCAAATCTACCTATGATAAGGAATCAAGCGATTTAATTATTCCAATTGATAATGGCTTTTTTTACCTTTCAAAACAAGATATTTCGCAAAGAGAAGCTACCTTGTTAACTGAATTGATGATCAAACAGCCTGTAACTAAAGTCTCTAACGGTCATCTTTGGTATGACTATTTATTTAATCAAGTAGAGATGCCCACATCATCCAGCTATTATCGTATCATTCAGATTAGAATAAGAAAAGACGCAACCAATAAAAAAATGTGGCTCACTCACTTTTCAAAATTATTTGATTCAATCGTGGATTCATTTTTTATAGATGAAACGTCTGCTATTTTGGTTGAACAACAAACAACCATTCTATATTCAACAGAAGATATTAGAGCTATGCTTCTTACTTTAGAAGGAGAATTTTTAATTCAAGCAACAGCTTTTGTTGGCAAATTTCAACAGGTATCCCCTACATTTATTACGTGTTTTAAAGAAGAACAAACCATCTTCAATCAATTCTTTTCACACTTTCATCCTAACGATGTCTTCGTTTTTGAAGAAGTTGCATTAGAATATCTAACAAAAAAAGCCATTAAGGAAAGTGCCTTAATGACTAATTTGTATCAATCTACTATTTTCGATGAAGAAACTGTTTTGATGATTAAAACATTATGGACTGAACAAGGTAATATGACTTCTAGTGCTAAAAAGCTTTACACCCATCGAAACACTCTTCAATACAAGTTAGATAAATTTTCAGAACAAACAGGTATTTCTCTCAAAAACATGACCGAATTAACTCTTTGTTACTTAATGATTCTTTCACTCTAGTTTCTATTATTGTTTCCAAATAATAAAAATAGACGTAACACTTGTAAGAGTGATGCTACAGCTGCTGCTACATAAGTTAATGCGGCGGCTGTTAGCACTTTTTTAGCCATCACTAATTCATCATCTTCTAAAATATGATTCTCACTTAATATAGCCAATGCTCGTCGTGAGGCATTAAATTCTACTGGTAAGGTCACTACTTGAAAAAGAAAAGTTAAAGCAAAACACCACAATCCTATCGTCACTAATGCTGGTGTGGCACTAAAAAATATAGCCCCAATCAAAATTAATGGAATAGATATTTTAGCACCAAAGTTAACAACCGGAACCATTGCAATCCTTAGTTTTAATGGGGCATAATGTTTTTGATCTTGAACAGCGTGTCCACATTCATGAGCGGCAACACCAATTGCGGCAACAGAACGAGAATCTGCAACTGTTTGAGATAAACTTAAAATTTTGGTACTAGAATTATAATTATCTGTCAAATCACCCGATATTTGTTGAACGCCAACATTATGGATACCTGAATCTTTTAAAATAAGTCGTGCAACGTCTGTTGCTGTGTATCCTTTTCTATTCATCACTTTGTCAAATTTTCGGTAGGTGCTATTGACATAGCTAGATGCTACCATTGATATCAACATGCCAATAATGACTAATATATACGTACTATCAAAAAATGGATAAATCATATTTCTATATCCTCCTTATTATTGTCTTAGTGTTATTGTAACAGATTTTATAAAAAACGTTTATAAATTAAATAAAAAAACAGACTAACAACCCTTTATTTAATGGTGTTTTAATAAATTCTTAATATTCGAAAGAGTCCTTTTCGTTAAGTAGATTTTTTATACAAAATAAGGTATCTTTATAGAGTGAGGATTATATTAAATCCTAATAGTGACGTGATTGTTATAAATAAATTTCATACGAAAGGAATACATCTATGCGCGAACTTCTTGATACACCCACTCAGAGACGTCTTCATATACTTGAACAGCTCAATGAAGTCTCTGACTGGATTAGCTCTAACGAACTGGCAAAAAGTAATAATGCCTCGTTAAGAACAATAAATAATGATGTGAGTTACTTAAAAGAAAATTGGTACCCACATTTGCTCATTGAAACATCTAAAAAAAATGGGGTTCGTCTACAAACTCAACCCAGTAGTCACATTGAAGTCGTTTATCGATATGTGCTTAAAAATTCTGAAGCCTTTCGCTTAATCGAATCAGTCTTTTTTGACACCACACTTAGTATAGAAAAATGGGGCGAAAAATTATTTATTAGTGAATCTTCTTTGTATAGGATCACAAGTGATGTTTCCAAGTCCTTAAAAAAATACGGACTGACTTTAGAAAAAAAGCCATGTCGAGTTATTGGAAAAGATGAGTTTTTTGTTCGATTTTTCTATACAAATTATTTTTTCGAAGCGTATCAAATTAATGAATGGCCTTTTCCGTCTGATAAAAAGAAAACCATTCAATTTGTTAAAGATATTGTAGAATATTTTAATGAAGATATTTCAGAAAAAGATATACTACTTATTAGTTATATTCTTTGTATATCATTAACTCGTCAAAGCCAAGAATTTTTTATTGAGGGATATGATAAGAGCATCTTTACAAAAAAAATGTACCATTCACTTGATAGAAATGCGGATAACTTGGCTGATATTGCTAAAGATTATGGCTTAGTGATAAATGATCAACTGATTTATGATTTAATGTTCTCTCTCTACTATCATTTAATTAATTGGCATTCTGAAGAAGAATACCTACATGTTACCAAAGAAATCAAACACCTGATGAAAAATATTCGAAACGTCTTTGATTTTACACTAACCAATCAGTTATCTGATAAAATTGAAAATTCAATGAAGCATACTTACTTACAGCATACAATTTACCCATATCCAAACTACATTATTTTTAATAAAAGCTTCTACAATGCTGTGGCAATAAAAAAACTATTTCCTACTATGGCTCTAGTCATTGAACAAGAATTAATTAAACTAGAAAAATCAACTAATTTTCCATGGCACACTGACTATTTTTATGAAGTGCTTTGTACGATTATGATTCAATGGACTGATTTGCCAACCTTGTTAGAAAATAAAAAACAAAAAGCTAGAATTCTTGTTATGAGTAGTTTAGGACATGATCACTCTGACTTTTTATCTAAAATGATTCAAAAAAACTTTGACAATAAAGCTCTTATTGAACCCTATACTCAATCAGTTATTTTTATTGAAGATATCCCCAAAGAATATTTTCAATCCTATGATATCATTGTGAGTACATTTGACTCTGAATTATTGCCACAAGATAAATTAGTCGTTATTGATGATATTCCCTCTAATTCAGATTGGGGAACTATTAGACGAGCGATTAACAATACTCATCAATTAGATGAAAAAGTGGTTACTTATTTAAACAATACTTATTATTAGGAGTTTTATACATGCTAAGTTTTGTTAATGCTATTTTAATCAACTTGTCTATCATTGTTAGTACTTCATTGACGCTGTATTTTCTATCCATTCGTCAATCTCTAGCTGATAGTCAGGTTGATTCTGATTTTATGAACCAAACAGGTCGCGTATCTTTATCAATAGGTCACCAAATGTTTCTTGGAATGATTGTGGGGATACTTTGCTTTTTTATTTCACTCAACAAAATACCTGTCCCATTATATGGTGGTTTGACTGTTGACGTGAGATACCTTCCTATCTTTTTTTCCATTTATTATGGCTCTACTTTGATTGGTATGTTTAATGGCGCGACATTAATTGTGTTGAAATTAATTCAATATACCGTAAGAGGTGCTTATATTTACGAGTACTTTAATAATATTTTTCTCACCATATCGTTAGTTATTTTAGCTACTATCATAAAAAAACAACATTTTTCACAAAAAAAATCGGTACTGACCTTTCTTATTGTGGCATTAACCATTCGATTAATCTCATTTAGTGTCATTTTTTCTCCACCGTCATCCTTTAAGAGTTTAGTTAACGTCCTATCATATATTATGATTTTTTCGTTAGTCTTTTTATTTACTGCTTGGTTGATTGACTCGTCTATTTCTATTTCAAAAACCATACATGTTTATCGAACATCATCCATTTATGACCACTTGACTAAACTATACAATAAAGAGTCATTTTATTTTTTCTTGGATCACGTTTACAATGACTTAATTAGCAACAGAAAAACCTGCGCTATTGCTATTTTGGATATTGATAATTTTAAAGAAATCAATGATCACTATGGTCATTTAGCTGGAGACCATGTTTTAATGCATGTCGCCAATCTATTAACAAAAGATAAAACACCACTAGAATCACCTCGAATTTGCCGAATTGGTGGAGATGAATTTGCGATGATTTTCAAAGCTCCTTTGACTCAACCTGATGCCTTTATTGAAAAAAAATTAACCTTAATCAATCAATCTCCTTGTCTTTATGAAGATTTAGCCATTCCAATTGAGTTGTCATGTGGTCTTGCTATTATTGAAGCAACAAGTATTGAAAAGAAAAAGTTTAATACTGAAGACATGTACAAATTAGCTGATAATATGCTTTATGAAGCAAAAAGAAATGGTAAAAACCAACTGGTTACTACCTATCAAAACGTGTAAAAAGCTTTAAAACTGGAAATTTCCAATTTTAAAGCTTTTTTATTTTATTCGTAACAAATCATCTTCTTGAATGTATACTTTCTTGATATCTTTAATATCAAGAATTTTTCCATTATTCAATCGATCCACGAAAATCGTTTGGTTCTCACTTGTTCTAAATTGATATCTAATTACGTTACCTAAAATAATCTGATTTTCAAACGCGACAGAAATATCAATACTATTAGGCGTTTCTTCAAACATAATCACTTCTGGTCTGACAAAATATTTTTTATATTGATTGGTTCCTATCTTACCAATCAAATCGATTGATTGAATATGATTATAATCTCCAATAAATTCTGCTACGAACTGACTTTTTGGTTGAGTATATAATTCATTTGGAGAAGATGCTTGTTCTAATTTTCCTTCAGATAGCACATAAATTCTATCACTAATTCGCATTGCTTCTTCCTGATCATGTGTTACAAAGACCATTGTAATACCCAATTCTTTTTGGATAGCTCTTATTTCTAACTGCAATTGCTTTCTTATTCGAGCGTCTAATGCACTAAGAGGTTCATCTAATAACAATAACTTTGGTTCAACCACTAACGCTCTTGCCAAAGCAACACGCTGTTGTTGACCTCCTGAGAGTTGTGTAACATATCTGTCTGAAAATTCTTCTAATTCAACTAACGATAGAACAGTGTCAACTTTTTCTTGGACGATTTTTTTATCCAATTTTTTTACTTTTAAACCAAATGCCACATTATCAAACACAGTCATAGTCGGGAATAGTGCATATTGCTGAAACACCATCCCAATGTTACGCTCTCGACTTCTTTTATGTTGGATTTCTTCTCCATCAAGTTTTATACTACCTGTTTTGGGTTCTTCTAACCCAGCTATTGTTCGTAATAAAGTTGATTTTCCACAACCACTTGGACCTAATAATGTAACTAGTTCACCTTTTCCTACAGATAATGATATGTCATTCAATACTAATTTATCATCAAATGACAATGAAATATTTTCTAAATCTAAGTAACTCATAAACTGCTCTCCTTGATAACTGACGTTAAATGTTCATTGTTGGCTATCTTTTTCTTTTTAGATCCTATTTTTTTAGGTGAGTGTTTTTGTTTATTAGATAATTTATACATAATAATGCCCATTAAAAAAATAAGGATAAAATAGCATACCATCACAGCACTAGCCAAATGACCATTTTCATTCATTCTTCTTAACATATATATTCTAAGTGTTTCAAACCGACCTCCAATTAATAAATTAGTCAAAACGTATTCGCCAAAAATACCTGAAAAAACCATAATACTGGATAATACAATTCCGACTCTTAGATTTGGAAGCACAACTTTAAAAATAATGGTTAAAGTATTTGCGCCGAGCATATGTCCTGCCTCGATTAATTGTTTGGTGTTTATAGCTTGCAAACTATTTCTAATTCCCATATACATTATAGGCGAGATAAATAATGCACCACATAGCACAACAAACATGGAAATACCTGTTTTAGAATAAGTTTTTAGTAAAGCTGTCACTAAAATAACTCCTGGTATCGCATATGGTAGTAATGAAATTGATTGTAACGCTCTATCCAATTTTGGATAATTCAAATAAATAATCACTACACTAGGTATCATAACAATCAAAATAATGGATAGAACAGTGACCGATAGTAGTAGCGACCTCCCAATTGATTGAAAAAATGCCTTATCTTTAAATAATTCAATAAACCACTGTACCGTAAAATTATTAGGTAAAATAGATTTTCCCCACTCATCTCCAAATGCATAAACTGCCGTCATAAGTAATGGTGTTAGGTAATATATGCCTAAAATTCCTACAATGATGTATGAAAAAATACGATGATTTTTTTTTGTATGATTCATGCCAAATCCTTTCTAAACTTCTTCATAGAATACTGTGAAATAAAAATAACCAACACCATACTCAATACAAATAAGACAGATAATGCACTTCCTACATTTGGTTTGGCATACACATCTCCTGCAACTAAAGAAGCTATTCGTGTTGTAATCAGTCCCACATTGCTACTTACTAAGGCATACGCTGTTTCGTAAGTCCCCATTCCATTAGCAAATAAAATGGCAAACGTTCCACTTATCGTTGGAACTAGAAAAGGAAAAACGACCTTTCTTAAATAATAAAAAGTCGAAGCTCCTAACATTTCAGCACTTTCTTGCCACTCTTTTTTGACTTTACGCATAACAGGATATATAAATAGTGTCGCTAAAGGAATTTGAAAATACACGTACGTCAGCACCAACCCTTTCCAAGTATACAAATCAAATCGATTTAAAACCGGAAAAAGTAGTTTTAATAGTCCTGAATTACCTAAAATAATGATAAAACCAAACGCCAAAGGAATACCCGCAAAATTAGCAGCCAGATTAGAAAATAAGGTTAACTTTTCTTGGACTTTATCTGATAGCCCAATTAATGCATACGAAAATAAAAGAGCTCCTATAATTCCTAATATACTCGATACTAAAGCAATCAATGCACTATTACCAAATGCTTGATAATAATAAGGATTGGTTATCGCTTGAATATAATTATCAAAACTAAATTCCCCTGACACATCCAACTGAAAACTCGATATAAACATAAATATTAACGGAATAAATAAAAATAGTGCTGCAATAAGGAACAGTGGAAGGAGTCCTATCCACTGTTTACTCGCTCGTTTCATACAATCTTTCCTTCCTATACACCTAATAGTTCTGCAATAAAAGGCATTAAATCTAATTGGTTCATTATAGGCTCTTCAGGTAGTGACACTAAATTAGATAATAGATAGAATGGTACCTCTCTATGTTGAGGTAAATTTCCACCGTGAAGCCCATACTCATCCATCCCATGATCAGCCGTCACGATAACTTGATAGCCTAAATCACGCCATTTAGGTACAATGGTTCCAAGTATGTTATCTGCAATATTTACTTGTGCCATATATTCACGAGAGTAAGAAGTAAACTTATGTCCCACGTCATCAATATTCATGGAATGAACGACCATAAAATCAGGTGAAAAATGACTAATAATGCTATGAGCATCTGCGAAAACATGACTATCGGGATAATGATCCTCGCTATAAAAAATACCATGTTGAATTAATTTAGAGTCATCATTTTGAATTCTATCAGTAAAAATATTGTATGGTGAGCTATTATATAGCTCACTCATCCAATAATAACCAGCCATACCTGTTGTACCTCCAGAGGCCTTCACTAAATCAAAAATAGACGTTTCCTTTGAACGTTGCACACATAAATTAGTGTAAATTTCATTTTGGTACATCGGTTTTCCTGTCATAATCACTTCATATAACGGTCTTGAATTGCTAGGCATTTCTGCTTTCATCTTTCTGACCTGTGCTTGATTATGTTCAACCAAACTATTTAAAAAACCCATTTGTTCCATTGCAACATCATAGCGACAACCATCTAAAATAACCAACACCACTTTATTTTTTAACATTAACCAATACCTCACTTTGCCATTTTTCTGGCAACTCTAAAGCTGTCTTATCCCAATCTTCATTTGATTTAACTGGAATAGCACTTTTATATTCTTCATCTTTTAATAGTTTGCTTGCAACCTCTTCAGGTAACTTTACGTCACTTCTAATTGGTCTAGCATAACCTTTAGCTAAATTAACTTGTCCTTCATCTGATAAGATGTATTCTCTTGCTAGTTTAGCGGCATTTGGATGTGGCGCATTTTTATTAATTAAAGTTGTGTAGCCACTGATAACAGAACCATCTGTTGGAATTTTCACTTCAAATCGATCTTTACCAATTGAATCACGGTAATTTAAAGCATTGAAATCCCATAAAATAGCGACATCAATCTCTCCTTTTTCAATATTAGCAAGTGAAGCATCTACTGAAGATATTCTTCCTTGTTTGGCAATTTCTTTAAAGTATTCTAATCCTGGTTGGATATCTTTTTCATCTCCACCATTAGCCATTGCAGCAGATAAAACTGCAAATTGTGCTTGATTTGCTTTAGTAACATCTCCTACAGCAATTTGATAATCACCATTTTTTAAATCTTCCCAACTTGTTGGAACATCTTTTACATTATCTGTATCCACCATAAAAGATATAGTTCCTGTATAACTTAGTAACCAATGCCCATCCTTATCTTTTGCCCAATCTGGTACGTCATCCCAATAAGATGTTTTATAGGGTAACGTTAAGTCTTTACTCACAGCCAATGGTCCAAAGCTGATACCAACATCTCCTATATCAGCTGTCCCATTTTTCCCTTCTGACTCAAATTTAGCTAATTCTTCAGCACTCGACATATCAGTATCTTTATGACTAATACCATATTCTTCTTTAATGTCTTCCCATGTTCCAACCCAGTTTGCCCATGTATCAGGCATACCAACACTGGCAACTTCTCCTTCTTTTTTTGCTTTTTCTATAATTGTTTCCAAGCTATCATCATTACTAACAGTGGATTCATTATTATCCTTTGAACTCGTTGAACATCCCACAAGTATTGCCATTACAGATACACCCAATAAACTAGATACTAATTTCTTTTTCATCAACTAACCCTCGCTTATATTATTTAATACCTTGAGTATAGACTTAGATTGTAAATATCTAGTAAATTGTATGTATCACTTTGTAAACCTTGTAAATTTCGAGTAAATCACATCATTTTCTTTATTTTAATGATAGAATGAATTAAACATTAAAGGAGGATTTTACATGAATTATTATGACCAACATTTACATACACACCATTCATTTGACTCAGAAGAATCATTTGAAAACTATTTAAACACTTACTCACCTGATTTTTTTGTTACAACTGAACACTTAGATTTAAAAAATCCATATGACAATGGAAAAGACAGTATTCCTGACTATCAGAGATATACTGATGAAGTGAACCAACATGCTCTTAGTAACCCTCACACAACATTTCTTAAAGGCATTGAAGTAGGTTATGTGGATACTCATGCCACACTACTTAACGAATTTTTAAAAGACAAAGAATATGACATCATCTTACTGAGTATTCACCAAAATGGCATATTTGATTATATGGATGACGATGTTTTAGATTTAAATACAAGTGATTTAATTCATGATTACTACTCAAGAATGCTTGATGCTGTTAAATCAGCTGAATTTGGTAATGTTTTAACCCATTTCGATTACGGTATGAGACGACTTGATTTATCTGTCGATGCGTTTAAATCGGTAGCAGAACCTTATTTAATCGACATTTTTAACACCATCATAGAAAAAAATATCGCATTCGAACTAAATGCCAAAAGTTTTATCAAGTATGCTAACAAAGAGCTTTATGAATATGCGATCCCTTTATACATCTCTTTAGGAGGAAAATTATTCACTTTAGGATCTGACGCCCATGTTGCAGAAGATTATGAATTGGGTTTTGAAGAAATGAGGAATTTATTAATTAAAAATGGCATCTCTGAATTAGCTGTTTATCAAAAACAACAATTAACACTGGTAACGATATAAAAAAATTGCGAGCATTTAATAGGATGAATGCTCGCAATTTTTTCTTATTTATCTGTTCTTGCTCTTAATGCTGATAAAATAGACACAGTATCTACAACTTCTTGCAACATTGCCCCTATTAATGTTGGAATAACGCCTAAGCTGGCAATAAGCATTAAAATAATACAAATAAAAATACCAATTAGTACCGATTGCTTTGCTATTTTCATGGTATCTTTTGATATTTCTATCGCATCTGTTACCATTGATACATCATCTTTCAAAATAACAGCATCTGCACTTTCACTAGCAGCACTTGAACCATGTGCACCCATCGCAATTCCCACATCTGCCATTGCAAGAGCTGGCGCATCATTCATCCCATCTCCCACCATAATTGCCGGAGAATCAGTCTGCGTTAACTTTTTTATAATATCTATTTTTTCTTGTGGTAAACATTTAGCATGAATTTCTGTAATTCCTACTTCATCCCCTATTTTTTGTGCAGTTTGTTTACTATCTCCTGTAATCATTAACATTCGATTGATGCCTAATTGTTTGAGTGATTTAATTGTTTTTAGTGATTCTGGTCGGACAATATCTTCAAACTCAATATTTCCAACATATTTATCATTGATAGACACATAAATCATTGTCTTGTCCCTTTCTGAATGAATGGACGTTGCGACATAATGTGCTTTACCAACTTTGACTAATTGATGATTAATCTCCCCCTGTACACCTTGTCCTGTTATTTCTTTTAGTGTTGTCACATCTAACAGATCAACGCCCTGTGACAAAGTATACGATACTAAGGACCGTGCTAAAATATGAGTGGATTCTTGCTCAATGCTCGCAGCAAATTGAAGCAATGTTTGAGTCGATACATCATCATCAATACTTGTAACGGACGAAACATTCAAGCTACCTTCTGTTAACGTCCCTGTTTTATCAAATGCAATACTTTTAGCGTCAGATAATTTTTCAATCGTTGTTCCTGTTTTAACCACAACACCATGTCTACTTGAACGACTCATTCCTGCAACCAATGCTATTGGTGCTGCTAATATTAAAGGACAAGGTGAAGCAACCACTAACACTTGAGCAAATCGCACAGGGTCTTTTGAAATAAACCATGCTAATCCCCCTATGACATATGAAATAATTGTAAAAGGGACAGCATATCTATCAGCTAGTCGAACAAAATTTGCTGGCTTAGATTCAGATTCTTTTACTAATTTTACAATCGTTTGGTATTGGCTATCAGCTGCCACTTTTGTTACTTTCAATCTAATTGCTGCATCCCCATTAATCGAGCCTGACATTACACTATCATTCACTTTTTTCTCAATAGGTTTTGATTCACCCGTTAAGGATGATTCATCAAATGATGAGATACCATCGATGATTAAGCCATCTACTGGAACAATTTCTCCAGGCTTAACCAAAATAATATCGCCAATACTCACATCGTCAACATGACAATCGACTAACTCATTTTTTTCAACTCTATGCGCAAGTTGCGGTGTGTTATCAAGCAGTGTTTTCAACTCTTTTCCAGCCTGTCCTGCTGCATAATCTTCTAAACTATCACCACCTGTTAGCATCACTAACACCATTAAACTTGCCCAATACTGTCCAACAGCAAGTGTTGCAACAATAGCAGTAATAGCTAAAATATCTACCCCGTATTTTCCAGATTTTAATGTTTGTATCATGCCAATAAGCATAGAAATAGTTGTTATCCCACCTATAATAATCACAATCCAATACGCTAACATAGGCTGATGAAACATAAATTCAGCAATAAGTGCAATGAGTCCTGCAAAAATAGTCAGTAAAAACTTTCGTAAATTCGTCATAATAATTCTCCTAACTTCAACATCCTATTCATAGTCTACCACCAATGTCTTTCATCAAATAAAAATAACACTTAAATGAGAAAAATAATCATTTAAGTCTTAAAAAACTATAGAATCTTCTTATTTTTTTTGCGAATGATTGATATTTTTTTAATACACTATTGAATGACTATTTAAAGGACGTGATACCATGTTAGCAAGTTATTCTACTATCCTCGTTTTATTTTTGATTATAGGACTTGGCTATCTATTATCAAAAAAAGGAATATTTACTAAAGAAGTTAGCACAGCTCTCTCTTTTTTCGTTATTAATTTTGCTTTACCATTAGAAATTTTCCTTAGAATTACTAGAGATTTTACTAAGCATCAATTACTTTTACTTTTTAAAGAATCATTGCTTCCTATACTTATCATGGCCGTTGTTCTTACTATCGGTTATCTTTCTACTTATCTCTTTAAAGTAGCTAAACATCAGATAGGGGCATTTACTCTTTGTTTTTCATCTCCTAGTGCCGCTTTTATAGGAATGCCTATTATCATTGGACTATACGGTGATAAAGGATTACCTTATGCTTTATTGGGGTATGTTGTGACAAGTTTAGCAACTTGGACAATAGGTGTAGTATTACTAAATCGTGATAGTGAACTAGCTAATCACATACACACTCCTTTTGATGTAACTCGCATGCTTAAAGAACTTTTAAGTCCCCCTATTATCGCCTTTATACTAGCTAGTTTAGTTGTTTACATAGGTATTCCTATGCCTGTTTTTATCAAATCACTCTTTAGCTACATTGGTGACACAACCTCTGCTTTGGCTATGCTATTTATTGGAACCACTATTTATCAAACTGGTCTTAAAAATCTTACCTTTTCAAAAGAAGTTCTGGGAATTTTGTTCGGGCGTTTCATTGTAGCTCCTGTCACTGTTATCATACTAGCTAAGTTACTCCACACATCCAATATGATGGGAGCTGTCTGTTTAATTCAATTTAGTATCCCTGTCTCAAATACTGTGGCGATTTTAGCTGGAGAGAAACAGGTTGATGTTTCATTCACAGACTCTTCTCTTACATACTCTTTATTTGCTTATTTGTTAGCATTTCCTCTCTTAATGAAGTTAGTGACTATCTTTTTTTAATCAAAAAACCAGCTGCTTTTACTAGAAGCAACTGGTTTTTTATTATTTTTGTACGTATATTGCTAAAGATTGATAGGGCTGAATGTCTAACTCTTTTTCTAGTGTTTCACACGCCACATTACTAATTAAAATATTTCCTGAAATAAATTCATCTGGAATAGTCACGTTAATTGGGGCATCAGAAAAATTATTCAACACAAGCAATGAGTCGGTTTCATAACGGCGAATGTATCCATAAATACGGCTATTTTCAACCTCAAATGGTTCATAATCTCCCATTGAGATAACCTGATATTTTTTTCTTAGTTGAATCAGTTTTTGGTAAAAGGAAAAGATACTCCCATTTTTCAATTCATTTTGGACTGTAATATCATCATATTTACCTATAGATAACCATGGCTCTTGTATGCTAAATCCAGCATAGTCCGTACTATCCCACTGCATAGGTGTTCTAGAGTTATCTCTAGATTTATGTTGAATAACTTCTATTGCTTCATCATGACTTAATCCATCTTCTAATAACTGAGCATAAGCATTATGAGTTTCAATATCTTGATAAGAAGTCAATTCGTCAAATTTGGGGTCCAGCATACCAATTTCTTCTCCCATATAAACATAAGGCGTTCCCCGATTTAAATGAATCGCTGCTGCTAACATCTTTGATCCACGTACACGATATTTTTCCCAATCAACAAAACGATTAATAGCGCGCGGTTGATCATGATTATTCCAAAACAAAGCATTCCAACCATTACCTTTACTCATACCTGTTCCCCATTCATGAAGAGTTGATTTTAATTCGTTAAAATCATACGGCATGATAGTCCATTTTTTTCCATCTTTATAATCAACTTTCAAATGATGGAAATTGAAAATCATACTTAACTCTTCTCTTTCAGGTGCAGTATATAAAATGCCGTTTTCAATAGTAGTTGAACTCATTTCCCCTACAGTAATAATAGATGGATCTTTTCCAAATGTTTCGCGGTTCATTTCATGAATAAAAGTATGTGCAATTGGTTTATCAGTGTATTCGGCTTTTCCAATCATATCCGTTGCATCTTTTAATATGTCATCTTTTCCAATAACATTAATAACATCAAATCGTAACCCTTTTACACCTAAATTTGTCCAAAAATCAACTACTTTATATAGCTCTTTTCTAACGTTTGGATTACGCCAATTTAAATCAGCTTGCGTTTTATCATACAAGTGTAAAAAGTAGTCATCTGTTTTACCAAATTTTGACCAGGCATTTCCACCAAATTTTGACTCCCAATTTGTCGGCTCACTTCTTAATATAAAGAAATCTTGATAATAGGTATCTCCATTCACTGCTTTTTTAAACCATTCATGCTCAATTGAAACATGATTTAGTACCATATCAAGCATGATTTCTATATTTCGTTCACGTGCTTTTTTTACTAATTCTTTAAAATCATCTTCTGTTCCAAAAACAGGATCAATCGCAATGTAATTGGAAATGTCATAGCCATTATCCTTTTGTGGACTTGGATAAATAGGGTTTAACCAAATCATATCTATTCCTAACGTTTCTAGATAGGGTAATTTTTCAATAATTCCTTGTAAATCACCCACTCCATCATCATTTTTATCATAAAATGATTTTGGATAAATTTGATAAATTACTTTGTCCTTAAAACTCAATGACGCCACTTCCTTTACTAAATCGATTTTACTTGTAAAATACTTGTGTTTTTATTTACTTGACCCTCTTTTATAATTGGGTCTACTTGATAACTATCTGAATTTGTAATCACAATTTGTGTTTGGGTTAAGAATCCTGATTCTTTAATGCCCTCAATATCAAAATCTAATAATAAATCACCGACAGTCACTCTATCACCTTGTTTGACATGTGTTTCAAAATATTGACCGTTTAAATTGACAGTATCTAATCCAACATGAATTAACATGTCAATTCCATGATCATCTGTAATCCCAATGGCATGTTTACTTGGAAAGACTAAACTAATCGTTCCATTCATTGGAGTATAAACATGACCTTCACTTGGTTCAATCACAACACCTTGTCCCATCGTACCTTGTGAGAATACTGGATCTTTTGATTCAGTAATTGGTGCCATATCTCCTACCAATGGCGCATAAACTGTTACGACTTCATTGACTACTTCTTCAGGAGCAATCGGCCCACTTAAACTATCGTCTATTGGCGAAATCGCTTCTCCTACTCTATCCAACTGATTAAAAATACCTGTTCTTCTAAAGAACAATGTTAAGACGAATGGGACTGCCACAGCGATGATCATTCCGATAAAGAATACACCGTAATATTTTGGCACAATCGCTAAAATACCTGGTAATCCACCCACTCCAATTGATAGGGCTCTAACACCAAATAATGTCACAAACAAACCAGCAATTCCACTACCAATCATTGCCGCAACAAATGGGTACATATATTTTAAATTAATCCCAAACATCGCAGGTTCTGTTACACCTAACCAAGCTGAAATAACTGATGGAACAGATACTTGTTCTTCTTTTTTATTTCCTCTATGAGCATAAACAACAGCTAAAACAGCTGCTCCTTGAGCAATATTTGATAAACAAATCATTGGCCAAAGATTGGTTGACCCAAAATCTGCTACTAGTTGTTGATCAATTGCTAAAGTTGTATGATGTAATCCTGTAATAACAAGTGGTGCATAAAATGTACCAAACACAGCTGCAAATAACCAATTTAATGAAGAAGTTAATCCTGTATTAACGACTGTTGAAATGGCTGAACCTATTTTCCAACCAATTGGTCCTAAAATTAAATGTGCTGCTAAAATAGTTGGTAATAATGCAAAGAACGGAACAAAAATCATTGAAATAGCTTCTGGTATATGTTTTCTCAAAAATCTTTCCAAATAGACTAACATAAACCCTGCTAACATCGCTGGTATCACTTGTGCTTGATACCCAATTTTATCCATTGTAAAGAAACCAAAATCCCAACTCCAATTAGCTGCAATATCTGCCGCACTGGTTGAGTTTACTGCATAGGCATTTAAAAGTTGTGGAGAAACCAATGTAATCCCTAAAACAATCCCTAATATTTCAGTTCCTTTCATTTTTTTAGCAATACTCCATGTAATTCCTACTGGTAAGAAATGGAAAATCGCTTCACCTGGTAACCATAAAAATCCATTAACTCCATTCCAAAAAGTAGATGACTCTGTAATCGTTTTACCATCTAAAAATCCCATCGGAACAGCTTCTAAAATATTTCTAAAACCTAAAATTAATCCTCCAACAATAATCGCTGGCAATAATGGCGTAAAAATTTCCGCTAGAACAGTTACTGCACGTTGTAGCATGTTTTGATTTTGTTTTGCTGCTGATTTAATTTCCTCTTTTGTTCCACCTTGAATTCCTGAAATAGACATAAATTCTTGATAAAATGTTGGTACTTCATTCCCAATAATGACTTGGAATTGTCCAGCATTTGTAAAAATCCCTCTCACACAAGAAATATCTTCAATCTTATCTTCCTGTGCTTTTGATGGATCGTTTAACACAAACCTCATACGTGTGGCACAATGTGTGACTGCGGCAATATTTTCTTTACCACCAACATAGTCTAATAATAATAATGCATCTTGATTAAATTTTCCCATCTTCTTTCTCCTTTCACTTGTACATACAAGTTATCATAAACAAAATATACACCCTCCTCACCACTTTGTAAAGCGCTAACACATTTTATTTATTTTTCATTATTCTAATTCACATCATTTTGTCATAAAAAATCTAATAAAACAGCTTTTTTTCACTATAACTATACACTTGTATAGACAAACACTAACAAGTTATCAATTTAATGACTGATTTATTAAAATTCTTTCATAATTAAAACGCTTTTATTTTTTTCTTTTATACTAACTTGTATAGTTGTTCATACAAGTTTAATTGGAGGGGGAAATAGGAATGAAAGCATATGAGGTTATTTACCAATCAATAGAAAATAGTATTTTAAGAGGAGAATTTTTACCTGGAGATTATTTACCTAGTGAAAATCAATACGTGAAGCTATTTAAAGTATCTAGAGATACTATAAGAAAAGCATTAAATCTTCTTATGACTAACGGTTATATTCAAAAAATACATGGAAAAGGGTCGCTTGTTTTAAAACGAGAACAGTTAAGATTTCCTATATCTGGATTAACGAGCTATAAAGAATTGCAAAATGCTTATGGTTATCAAAGTATTACGAACGTGATTTTCTTAGAAAAAATCATTATTGACAAAGAACTTGAATCACTCACTGGATTTTCTGTAGGAGAACAAGCATGGAAAATGATTCGAACTCGTGAGATTGATAAACAAAAAATTATTTTAGATACAGACTATCTTTTATGTCGATTTATTCCTACTCTCACAAAAGAAATCGGTGAAGACTCTATTTATAAATACATCGAGAAAGACTTAAATTTACAAATTTCATTCGCGGAAAAAGAAATTCGCGTAGTAAAATTAAATCAAGAAGAAAAACAATACCTTGATTTAAATCCTCAAGATACCAATATTGTTTCCATTCAAAGTCGCGTCTTTTTAGCCAATGCAGAACAATTTCAATATACAGACAGCAGACATCGTGTGGACAAATTTTTATTTTATGACTTTGCTAGAAGAAATCCCTCAACTATCTAACGAATCAAAAATCACCCACTAGATAACTCTAATGGGTGATTTTGGGTTTTATTCAGATTTTTCTTTTGTTTCTTCTTTTTTCTCTTCTTTTTTCTCTTCTTTAGGTTTTTCAATCATTGCTTTACGTGAAGCATTAACGCGTCCTTGACGGTCAATTTCTGTCACTTTCACAAGGATTTCATCGCCTAATTTAACCACATCTTCTACTTTATTCACACGTTCATGTGAGAATTGAGAAATATGCACTAACGCATCTTTTCCTTTAAATAAGTTAACAAAAGCACCGAATTTTTCAATTCTTACAACTTTAGCTAAGTATACTTGTCCCACTTCAACTTCACGAACTAAGTCTTTAATGATTTCAATCGCACGATTAATTTTTTCTTGATCTTGATGAGCAATACTTACATTACCTTCTTGATCAATATCAATTTTAACGTCAGTTTCTTCGATAATTTTGTTGATGGTTTCGCCACCTTTACCGATAACGTCTTTAATTTTTTCAGGTTTGATTTGAATCATTTCAATCTTAGGAGCATATTTGCTTAACTCTTTACGAGGTTCAGCAATCGTTGATGTTAATTCAGCTAGAATTTCCATACGTGCTTTTTTCGCTTGAGTTAAAGCTTCTGTTAAGATAGCTTCTGTAATACCTTCAATTTTAATATCCATTTGTAAGGCTGTAATACCATCTTTTGTTCCGGCAACTTTAAAGTCCATGTCACCTAAGTGGTCTTCCATTCCTTGAATATCTGTCAAGATAGTGTAGTTATCTCCATCCATTACAAGTCCCATTGCAATACCAGCAACAGGTGCTTTAATCGGAACACCAGCATCCATTAAGGCTAAAATCCCCGCACAGATACTTGCTTGAGAAGAAGAACCATTTGATTCTAATACTTCTGAAACCACACGAATCATGTATGGAAATTCTTGTTCATTTGGAATAACTTGTGCCATCGCACGTTCACCTAATGCACCATGTCCGATTTCACGACGACCTGGTGATCTCATTGGTCCAGTCGAACCAACTGAATATTGAGGGAAGTTATAGTGATGGATGAATCGTTTGCTTTCTTCCACACCTAATCCGTCAATAATTTGATGTTCGCCAAGTGGTGCTAATGTACAAACTGATAAAGCTTGTGTTTGCCCACGAGTGAATAATCCAGAACCATGAACCCGAGGTAAGATACCAACTTCTGATGATAACGGACGAATTTCATCAATTTTACGGCCATCAGGACGAACTTTTTCAACTGTAATCAGACGACGAACTTCATTTTTTTCCATGTCTTCTAAAATTTGACGAACTTCTTTCATCCATTTAGCAGACTCTTCGTCTTCAGCAAATTTTTCTTCGTAAACAGCAATCACTTCATCTTTTAAGGCTGAAATATTGTCTTCACGAGCTAATTTTTCTTCTGTTTGAATGGCTTGTGTCATACGAGGCATATATGTATCATTGATTTCTTTTTCTAACTCAGCGTCAACTTGTAATAACTCGATTTCCATTTTTTCTTTGCCAATTTCATTGGCAATTTCTTCTTGGAAAGCCACTAAACGTTTGATTTCTTCATGACCAAATAACAGTGCACCTAACATATCTTCCTCAGATACTTCTTTTGCACCACTTTCAACCATGTTAATCGCATCTTTTGTTCCAGCTACTGATAATTCAATCGTTGTATTTTCAGCTTGTTCAACAGTTGGATTAATCACATACTCCCCATCAACAAAACCAACTTCGACACCAGCGATTGGGCCATTAAATGGAATATCAGATACACATAAAGCTAAAGATGATCCTAACATTGCAGCCATTTCAGGTGAACAATCTTGTTCCACACTCATGACAGTGTTAGTTATTTGAACTTCATTACGGAATCCTTCCGCAAACATTGGACGAATTGGTCGGTCAATCAAACGAGCTGTTAATGTCGCTGTTTCACTTGGACGACCTTCACGCTTAATAAACCCTCCTGGCACTTTCCCAACAGCATACATTTTTTCTTCGTAGTTAACTGTTAATGGGAAAAAATCAACATCTTTGGCTTGTTTTGAAGCCACTGCAACACTTAATACAACCGTATCTCCATATCTTACTAAAACTGCTCCATTTGCTTGTTTGGCTAATTGACCAATCTCAACTGATAACGGACGGCCGCCCCAAGTTGTTTCAAATACACGTTTTTCACTATGCATTATTTTTTCTCCTTTGCATACTCGAGGTGAACAGACTACTAAACAAATATCAATCGCCTCTTAATTTGTAGAGAAAACTCATATTTGCATAGTAGACAATCAGCTCATCCTCGGTTTTTTATTAAAAGAAAAGCGAGATCAAAACGACCTCACTTATCCTCTTATTCTTAGCTAAATTGATTAACGACGTAAGCCTAAACGTTTGATTAATTCACGGTAACGTTGAACATCAGTTTTACGTAAGTAAGCTAATAAATTACGACGGTGACCAACTTTTTTCATTAATCCACGGTATGAATGGTGGTCTTTTTTATGCACGTGTGCATGCTCGTTTAATGCATTAATTTCTGCAGTTAAAACAGCGATTTGTACTTCTGGAGAACCAGTATCTCCTTCGTGACGTGCGTATTCTTTAATGATTTCGTTTTTGCGTTCTTTTGAAATTGCCATGTCTTTCACCTCTTCTATAGTATTTCCCCAAAACTGAGTATATCGTTGGTGATTCGATGTACCAAGTAATAGGCATGTGACGATTTATCACACAATGGTACTTTACATGATTTTCAGTATAAAAGCAACTGTTTCTTACGATTAATTCACGTTTTATTTGTCTTTTTTATACCAATCATAATGAAATATTCCGTCTCTATCTTTTCGTTCATAAGTATGCGCACCAAAATAGTCTCTTTGTGCTTGAATAATATTTGCTGGTAAGTCTTTTGAACGATAAGAATCATAATACGCAATAGCTGATGAGAGCGTTGGCGTTGGAATCCCTACTTTTACGGCCAACGATACAACTTCACGAATAGCGTCTTGATAGTTCGTGACAATAGTTAAAAAATAATCATCCAACATGAGATTTTTAAGTGTTGGATTCTTTGTGTAAGCATCCGTAATTTTTTGTAAGAATTGCGCACGGATAATGCATCCTTCTCGAAAAATTTGAGCGATTTCTCCATAGTTCAACTGCCAGTTATAGTCATTACTTGCCATCATCATTTGAGAAAATCCTTGAGCATAACTCATGATTTTACTGAAATAAAGAGCCTGTCTAATTTTTTCAATCATCTCTTTTTTATCACACGATATTGTCGTAGTTGGTCCACTCAGTAATTTACTTGCGACACATCTTTCTTCTTTTAAAGCAGACATGAACCGAGCAAATACTGCTTCTGTTACTAATGGTAACGGCACTCCTAAATCTAGTGCATTTTGACTTGTCCATTTTCCAGTCCCTTTATTTCCTGCTTTATCTAAAATATTAGAGACAATATAATCTTCTGTATCTAAGTCATCTTTTCGTTTCAATAATTCTGAAGTAATACTCATTAAATAGCTATTTAATTCGCCTTCATTCCACATACTAAAAATATCTGATACCTCTTCGATTGTTAGATGAAGTCCTCTTGTTAATATGTCAAAGACTTCTGCAATCAACTGCATATCACCATACTCAATGCCATTATGAACCATTTTGACAAAATGACCCGCACCATCTGGTCCAATATACGATACACACGGTTTACCATCATGTGCTTTTGCTGCTATATCTTCAAAAAGTGGTTGGATTAAGCGATACGCTTTTTCTTGTCCTCCAGGCATCAGTGACGGTCCATTTAGTGCTCCTTCTTCTCCACCAGACACACCTGATCCAATAAAGTTAATACCAAATGTTTCTAAATAACGACTCCGTCTGAGAGTATCTTCATAATGCGTGTTACCACCATCAATCAACATATCTTCTTTTTCTAAATGAGGTAACAACTGTTCTATCATTTTATCAGTAATCTCTCCAGCAGTTACCATTAACATAATTTTTCTAGGTCTTTCAATTGATTGAACAAATGACTCAATTAATTCAAACCCTTTAATATTTCTTTCAGGATAAGCTTCAAGGAATTCTTTCGTTTCATTATAAAAGTGACTGTAGACTGATACACTGTATCCTTTTCCTTCACTGTTTAATGCTAAATTTCTTCCCATAACACCTAATCCAACCATGCCAAACTGCTGCTTGCTCATTTAATAAATAGCCTCCCGTTAATTTGTTCATTAGATATAAATCCTTTAGAATAATAACATACCTGTTTTACTTTATTAGAAAAATATGAAAGTTTTCATCATTCTATTACCAAAATAAAATAAGTATAAATAACATTTATTATAGTTTTAAGCAATTTATTTATTTCTAATCATTTTTGTTTTATGGTAAAATAAAAAGTACTATATTAGATAGAAAGGAAGGGATATTGATGATTACAATGGATGATATTATCCGTGAAGGGCATCCTACCCTTCGTGAAGTGGCTAAAGAGGTTGATTTACCTTTATCTGAAGAAGATATCGAGTTAGGAAAACGTATGCAAGAATTTCTTAAAAATAGTCAAGATCCAGAACTTGCCGAAAAATATCAACTACGTGGTGGTGTTGGTCTTGCTGCTCCTCAACTTAATATTTCAAAACGCATTATTGCGATAGAAATTCCTAGTCAATCAGAGGAAAATCCTGAACCACTATTAAGCACTGTCATGTATAATCCAAAAATCTTAAGTCATTCTGTTCAGCAAGCTGCCCTTGAAGAAGGCGAAGGCTGTTTATCTGTTGATCGCCCTGTTCCAGGATATGTTGTCAGAAATGCTCGTATTACCGTATCATATTATGATATGAACGGCGAACAACATAAAATTCGTTTGAAACATTATATGGCGATTGTTGTTCAGCATGAAATTGATCATATTAATGGCATTATGTTCTATGATCACATTAATAAAGAAAATCCAAACTATGCACCTGAGGATGTTATCTTTATTCAATAAAAAAGTTTGTCATGCAAATTGTATGACAAACTTTTTTTGCTTTTAATCTAAATAATGAACACTCTCATCTTTATTTAACCATGCATAAGTTAACCCTATGACTAGTCCTCCACCAATAAAATTCCCAATAAAAGTGAAGATAATATTGGTTGCCACTGCACCAACTGTCATCCCAGCAATCATTCCACCTGATGAAAAATACGCTAATGGGAAATAAATGAAATTGGCGATAACGTGTTCAAATCCTAAGAAGGTAAAAATAAAAATCACTAAGATAATACCAAACAATCTACCCACATCATCTTTTAACTTCATTGACATTAGAACCGCTAAATTGACAATAACATTAGCAAAAATCCCTTCAACTAATGTCTGCATTATTCCTTTTTGAAATTTTCCTTCAACTAAATGAGTTAAAAAATTATCTGCTGGAAGACCTTTAAAGGCCCCTGTAAGAGATAATAGATACGCTACAACAAACGCACCAATCAAATTAAAGAGTACACAAACCATCAATATTTTCAACGCTCTACTTGGCGCTAATTTTTTTCGATAGGTTGCAACAGTCATATACATCATGTTTGATGTTCCTAATTCTGCATTTAAAAATATAATTAATGCTAACCCCAAACCAAATGCCATGGCGTATAAAGCTTTCCCCGTAGCAGGATCAGTAAACTTCAGTCCTAACCCTATTGCAATAGCCGAACCTAAGCTTAAGTATAATGCGGCTAACACGGAGCGCATTGCATATCTTCCAAAATGTTTTTGAATTAATTCATCTTTTTTTTCGATGGATGCATCTAATTTTGCCATCAATTCTGAATGTTGTGCCATTGTCTTATTCCTTCCTTTAATACATTGTTATTTTTTGAACAAACTTTTATTTACAGTAGATACTATATCTCAAAATTTCATTCAAATCTACTAAAAGTTTAATAAATATTAGGATAAAATACGTCAAATTTTTAATGGAAAACAAATATAGAAAACATTAATTAATCCTTGTCTTTTCAAAAATCATCAAGTATAATGGAATTTGTGTAAAATAATGCAGCTAGAGAATAAGTAGCACGTTTATTAGTTTGTTTGCCTATATGGGTTCAATTGTGTAACCGCGGCTGCAAAGGTGAAGATTGAAGAATAAACTAAGCGTCTATTAATATTTTCAAGAAATTATTTTACTCCAAATAAAATTATATTGGAGGATTTTTTAATGTCTCGTTATACAGGACCAAGTTGGAAATTATCTCGTCGTTTAGGCGTATCTTTATCAGGAACTGGTAAAGAATTGGCTCGTCGTCCATATGCACCAGGACAACACGGACCAAACCAAAGAAGAAACAAATCAGAATATGGTATGCAATTAACTGAAAAACAAAAATTACGCCATATGTATGGTTTAAATGAACGTCAATTCCGTAACCTTTTCATGAGAGCTGGAAAAATCAAAGAAGGTAAACACGGTGTTAACTTCATGATCCTTTTAGAACAACGTTTAGATAACGTTGTATACCGTCTAGGTTTAGCTACAACTCGTCGTCAAGCACGTCAGTTAGTTAACCACGGTCACGTTTTAGTAGATGGCAAACGTGTTGACATTCCTTCATACGAAGTGTCTGTTGGACAAGTTATCTCTATTCGTGAAAAATCTAAAGATTTAACAATCGTTAAAGATGCTGTTGAATCAACTTTAGGTCGTCCTTCATTTGTAAGCTTTGACGCTGAAAAATTAGAAGGTAGCATCACTCGTTTACCAGAACGTGATGAATTACCACAAGAAGTTGACGAATCTTACGTAGTTGAATTCTACAACAAATTACTATAAGATTTTCAATTATCTTTATACAAAAAAGAGATGGTTTCCATCTCTTTTTTTGTTTGTCCTTTATTAATAAAAATCAATCATTGGTAGTTTTATCTGATGTAAAACATCGTTCATCAGCTCCATTTCTTCTAAAGAACATCCTTTAACCTTACTTTTTAATACTTCTAGAAACGCATCTTCCATGCTATCGTTCACTATATCATTCCAAGAACACCATTCTGTCTGATTATCTCGTTTATAAAAGAGGATTAATAGAATCACCACTGAAAAAGATAGTTTTTCCATTTTCTTCATCCACGCTTTTCTATCTAATGAATGGTTTAAATATAAATCATAAATGTCATGGGCTTCTTCTTGATATTTGTTACCATCTAATATGTTTAAATAACTCATCTGCTCATACTTCGTTCTAATCATCAAAATATGACTTAATTGTTTTACAGAATCACAACGATTAATACGATCATACAAACGGATAAATGTTTTTTTGTAGTACTCGTGTTTAATGAATGGATTAGCTGATAAGCAAAATGTTTGGAAGTGTTCCATCTGTGAGAGTAAAAAGGCTGCTTCTTTATCTGTCATTTCTAATGTATCCTGGTATTGGCTATCTTTTTTTAAAAAAGAGAATACTATCCACTGATTAAACATAATGTCATAAATATTATTCACATCTATTGTATAATCAAATCCTAACTTTTCAGAATATGTTTCTAGTGTATTGACCACCACTCTTTTAGGCAAACAGGATAAAAAATCTAGTTCCGCTAACGGATTCAAATCATTCAGCAACATGAGAATAAGAATTTTATTGATAAACGGTCTTATAAAAATTAAATAACTAAAAAAGATGATAAATCTGAGATTACTCTCAAATTTATCATCTTATGGATTTAACTCATCAGTCCTATTTGACAAAGAGTCAAAATACCATGACAAATCATTTTCTCTTTATTTTCTTTTGTGCTTAATAAACATGATTAACCATATAATCAAGATTACCGATAAAATTACCACATAAATCCATTCGTAATCAGAAGAAAATCGTGGCAAATCAATATTCATTCCATAAAAACCGGTAATTAAAGTTGGAATGGCTAATGCTAAAGACCAAACTGTTAAAAATTTCATGGTATCGTTTAGATTATTGTTCATGATACTGTCAAAAATACGGGCGATTCGGTCTACAATATCTGATTCCAATTCTGTCATATGTGCTACTTGGTTTGCTTCAATGAGCGCATCATCTAGTCGCTCCATTGTTTGTTCATCAAAACTTTGACCTAACCTTGAACGCTTAATTTGTTCAAGTATTTCTAAATTATTTTCTGAAGCGCTAAGTAAAAACGTTAAGGTTTGTTGTAAATAGGACAGGCGAACCAAATCTTTATTTTTTACTTTTTCAGTCAACAAATCATCCATTTGGTGACGCTCTTTCGATATTTCTCTCAAAATAGGTAGATACCTATCAATCAACTCTCGTATCAATTCAAATAAAAAAATCATTGGGGTTGAATGAATATCTTGATTTATGGCATTTTTAACCCCATCATAACTCACCACACTTTCGCCTTCATTAAAAGAAAATAATTTATTGCCTTTTACCAAAAAACTAACTGGACGAGAGACATAACGAATTTCTTTAGGTTGTTTAGTTGGGACATGAATGACAATTAATTCTAAGTCATTAACTGAATCGGTAATATAATTACTTCTTTCATAAATATCCATCACATATTCTAATGTTTCTTCTGGTAATTGATATTGTTCTCTCAAAATATTTTTCTCGCTTGATGATAAGTGATGTGTTTCAATCCATTCAAAACTTGAATTGATTTGATGTTCAACCAACATAGACTTTTCCCCTTTTTTCTCATTTATCCTATAAAAAAGAAGCCATTTTATGATGACTTCTTCGAATTTCTATTCTTATTATACACTACCTACGATTAAAGGCATAAATAAACCCGCTATATTAAAATAAATGAGCACACTAGTCAAATCACTTAATGTGGTAATAAAAGGACCACTAGCAACCGCTGGATCAAACCCAATTTTTTCCATTAAAATAGGAATTAAACTTCCTGCCAAGTTCGCAATAGTAATCGCGCAAAGCATCGCTATTCCTATGACAAGACCGAGTGGAAAATTCTGTTTCCAGAACCCAACTACTAAAAAGATTACTATCCCTGTTACAGCTCCAGTGATAATTCCTGTCAAAATTTCACTCATAACAAGTGAGAAAAAATTTAGTTCTTTGTCATCAGATACTGCTAATTTTCTAACTGCCACAGCTAAAGATTGTGTTCCGGCATTCCCCGCTGTTCCTGTAATAAGAGATATAAAAACAGCCAAAATGCTAGCTTCACTAATCAAGACTTCATAGTGACTGATTAAAGAGGCTGTAGACATTCCTAAAAAGAGCAACGTCACTAGCCACGGCAAACGCTTCAAAGCTGCTTGAAATGAACTTTCAGTAGTTGCTTCAACGTCGACACCGGCTAGTCCAGAATAATCACTAGCTGCTTCATCATCAATAACATCAATAATATCATCTACCGTAATAATCCCCAACAAATGATTATTATCATCCACTACTGGAATTGCCAAGAAATCATAATCACGAATCATTTTTGCTACTTCTTCTTGATCTTCATTCACGCTAACACTAATCACACGCTCACCCATCATGTCTTCAATCATCATATCATCATCACTGACAATTAAATCTCTTAAAGAAATAACTCCCACCAATTGATTACTGAGACTAACCACATAGACATAATAAATGATTTCTGCTTCTTGCGCCTTCTTTTTTAATAGCGTTAGAGCAGAACGTACAGTTTGATTGGCAACAATGGATACATATTCGGTTGCCATAATCGAACCAGCTGTTTTATCTTCATAATGAAGCAATTTTTTCATATTAACTGACGTTTCTGGCTTCATTCTATCTAAATATTTTCGTGCTGTGTCTTCTTCTAGCTGACTTAAAATATCCACCGCATTATCAGTATACATACTTTCTAAAATAGCTACGACATAGTTTGGTGACATTTCTGTAATATAGTCAGTCAAACCCTCATGATCTTCTTCAATCACATCCAACATGTCTGCCATCTCTTTTGGTGAAAGATAGGCATACATTAAATGACGTTCTTTCTCATCAAGAGATAAATAAAACTGTCCTTGTTCATATAAATGCCAGTCTAAGAATTTTTCCCTAAATAACTCCATCTCTTGGCTCTGCAACAGAGATAATAATTCTTTTTCTTGTTCTTCTTTGTTTAACACTTCTGTCATACCAACGAACTCCCCTTACTCTATCAACTCTTCCATATCATTTGGTAATGGCAACTCAAATGTTAACTCCTCTCTTGTAAATGGATGTAGGAAAACTAACTTCTGACAATGAAGTGCTTGCCTATTTAATCCTTTTGTTAAGTCCCCACCATACAACTCATCTCCGATTAAAGGACAACCGATTGCTGAAAAGTGAACGCGAATTTGATGCGTTCTCCCTGTATGTAACTGTACAGCAACTTGTGCGATATCTTCATTTGTTTCGACTAATTTATATTCCGTTATCGCATGCTGACCATTTTCTGTGACACAACGTTTAATAATGGATGTTTCATCTCTTCCAATTGGTAAATCAATGGTTTCATGTTTTTTCAAACGAGACAAATCGCCACCAACTAACGCATGATAATATTTTTTCAATTCACCTGATTGAAGTTGCTTATCCATCATAGCATGAGCAAAACCGTGCTTGGCAAACATCATTAATCCTGTTGTATCTCTATCTAAGCGCGTCACGACATGAATGATACGATTAACATATTGTTGTTGATTGTAATAATATTTTACATAATTGGCCATCGTACCATTTTTATGATATTGCGACGGAATCGATGCCACTTCTGTTGGTTTATTGACAATCAATAGGTGTTCATCTTCATACACGATATCTAGTTTAGACTCAAAAGGAAGCATTGTTTCATGCTCCCCTTCATCAGGTATAATAATCGTGACGATATCACCTAAATTTACTTCATATTTTGTGTTTCGAACTTGTTTGTTAACTAAAAGTGTTCCACCTTGAAACTTTATTTTAGCTAAAAGTCTTCTCGATACCCCTTTATTATTTAAAAAACGTTTTAAAGTAGTCTTTTCTTCATCTACTGTCCAGCTAAATCTCATAATTTCTCGCTACTTTCCTTTGAAGTTCCTATAAACGCATTATTCACTCGGCGCCAAAAATGAGTGTGTCGATATAGTGCAAAATGAATTCTTTTTTCCGATAAACGAAACGTCACTTGTTTAACATTAGAATTAGTCAATGATAAATTATCCACATGTAAACTATACGTTTCTCTTTTTTTCATATCTAATTTAATCCACTCATCTGGTGCTATAATCATTGGTGAGCCTAACGAACGGTATACTCGGTTATTTAATGAGGCTATTTCGTTTAATTGAAGAGTATTCACTCGTGGATGAACTACTGCTCCACCTAAGCTTTTACTATAAGCAGTAGAGCCTGTTGGCGTTGAAACCGACAACCCATCTCCTCTATAACATTCAAATAGTTCATCTTTAATGTAGATATTAGCTACCATCGTTCGCTCGACATTTTTAATGGTTGCTTCATTAAGCGCTAAAAAATGTCGGTCTGGCATATTATTTGTATAAGTCAAACAAACATCTAACAAGGGATAACTCACACTGTTTTGCTTTTCTTCTTTCAAACTTCGTACCAATTCATCTATTTCATAGTCTCGCCAGTCCGTATAAAAACCTAAATGACCTGTATGAACACCAATAAATCTAACGGTATCTAATTGACTTTCATAAGCATGAAACGCACTTAATAACGTCCCATCTCCACCAATTGTTATGACTACATCAGGATTTTTTTTATCTAAAATAAATCCCGCTTTACGCAATTTTGATAATAGTTCTTGCGTGACTTTCCTTGACGTTGGTTTTCGATTAGAATAAACCCTAATTCTCATCATTATCTGCCCTCTTTTCATTGACATATCTTTCCAAGTGTTCCAAGTCTCGATATGAAAAGAGATGTTGGGCTTCTTGAATTTCATCACGTATTTTTGACATTTCTTCATCTAACAAATAGGCAGCTTCTGCTGTTAATTCTAATCGTTTATTGATTTCTTCTGGAAATTCACCGTCATATTTATAATTAAGTGAATGTTCTATGGTTGCCCAAAAATTCATCGCTAACGTCCGTATCTGTATCTCAACATAAATATTTTTCTCACCCATAATAAGTTGAACTGGGTATTCAATGACCACATGGTATGAGCGATACCCACTTGCTTTTTTATTCGTGATGTAGTCTCTTTCTTGAATAATTTTAAAATCAGTTCGTTTTCGAAGAAGTGCCACCACCTCATAAATATCTTCAACAAACTGACACATCACACGAAGCCCTGCAATATCTTGCATCTCTTCTTCTAATCTATCTAACTCAATACCACGCAATGTTGCTTTAGTTAAAATGCTATCTTTAGGTTTCACACGACCTGTTACAAATTCAATCGGGGTGTGCAAATTATTTTCTTTATACTGTGTCCGAATATTTCGAAGTTTAACTTTTAATTCTGAAACAGCCTGTTCGTATGGTGCCAAAAATAATTGCCAATTTCTTTCTTCCATCCTATTCGCCACCTTCACTATCAACATACATGCTATATTTTAACATAATTGCTCTTAAAAAGTTAGCTCACAAATAAGTCATTATAGTTGTTTTTTTAGAATGAATTCATTACACTACCAACGAGGTGAAGATTGTGTCTAAAGAACTAGAAATCGAATTTAAAAACATGTTAACTAAAACAGAATTTGAACAACTGATAACGAAATATTTTCCAACAACGCTAGCTTTTTCTCAAACAAATTGTTATTTTGATACACCTAGTCAACAGTTAAAAGAACAAGGGATGGGATTACGACTTAGAAAACGTTTTGGAAAAAATGAATGCACATTAAAAGTCCCAACAAAAAATAGTCACACTTATCAAGAAATTACAGATGATTTAACTGAGGAGCAAATGACTGCCTTAATCATGGAAAAACAAATTTACACACACGGAGAGGTTGCTCGTTTTTTAAAATCAATTAATATTCCTATAAACGATCTGAATCTGATTGGTTCATTAACAACCAATCGACGTGAAAAAAAATTAAATAACAACGTCTTACTAGTTCTTGATGAAAGTCATTTTGGTGACGTTGTTGATTTTGAACTTGAAATGGAAGTCAGTGACTCTTTACAAGGAGAATCTTTTTTTAATGACTTTCTAATAAAAGAAGGCATTAAAAGACGTCCTGCTAGCAAAAAAATCGCACGTATGATAGAATATCACGGTTGATTTTAACACATTGATACAAAAGGCTTTTCTCTTTTGTTTTTTGTGAATATTTGTTACATTATACGTAAGTAGTAGAACAGTTTTCCTATGTAAGGGGGGGCATAATGGTAGAGATTTATTTATTTGTTAATCCATTAGACGAGCGTTGTCTTTTGTCTGAACAGCGTTTTTTAAAAGCAATTGAGAACGAACACACGAAAGTCTATTTAAAATTAATTCCTGTATTAAATCCTTTAATTATCCACCATTACTTGATTGATAACAACTATCCCACCAATGATTTAGTTTTTAGAAATCACTTAATCGAAACAGTTTATTCTGCCTGTTTAGATGTTAAAGCGGCTCAACTTCAAGGGAAAAAAATGGAAAGAAAATTCTTATTCCATTTACAAGATTTAGTCGGAAAAAAGAAGATGGCTTATTCTGAGGAATTAGTTGATATGATACTAACTAAGATTAACGCTGATAAAGAAACATTTAAATTAGATAGACAATCTAAATTAATTAAAGATTTTTTCAAAACAGATCAACAAATAGCAAATGAGATGGGCATCAATCGGTTCGCTAAAGCCGTTATATTTAATTATGATTGTACACGAAACTTTGGTGTATTAATCGATGCTTTCTCTTCGACTGATTTAATCAAACAATTATTAAAAGTGGAACATACGCAGACAAGTTGTGCAAAATTATTAGAATACTAAAAAAGGAATGCCCTAAACACTAGAGCATTCCTTTTATGTTATTAAAATGAATCAATTAATGTTTCTAATTCATCAAGACGTGCTTCAAAAACTTTCATTGTTTCTTCAATATAAGCAGACTGTGTCATATCAACGCCAGCACGTTTCATGACATCGATTGGGTAGTCACTACTTCCTGATTTCAAGAATGTTAAGTAATTTTCCAAAGCGCCCTCTTCTTTACGAATGATTTTATCCGCTAAAGCAGTTGCAGCAGAAAAACCTGTTGCATATTGATACACATAATAATTATAGTAGAAATGAGGAATACGACTCCATTCATACGCGATTTCTGGATCGCGTTCTACTGAATCACCGTAGTATTTCGCATTTAAATCAGCATAGTACTCACTTAAATAATCACTTGTTAGTGGCGTTCCTTTTGCGTCTTCAGTGTGAATAAAATGTTCAAATTCAGCAAATTGCGTTTGTCTAAAGATTGTGCCTTTTACACCATCCAAATAATGATTTAAAATAAACGCCTTAACTTTCGGATCTTTTTCTGTTTTTAACAAATGATCTGTTAATAAGTTTTCATTAGTTGTTGAGGCAATTTCTGCTAAGAAGATTGAATAATCCCCATACACATAAGGCTGAGATTTTCTTGTATAGTAACTATGCACGCTGTGTCCCATTTCATGAACTAACGTGAATAAATGATTTAAGCTTTCATGCCAGTTTAATAAGATATAAGGTTTTGTGTCATAACTACCTGAAGAATATGCCCCACTGCGTTTACCTTTGTTTTCAATCACATCAATCCAACGGTCACCATATGCTTCTTGAACGATTTCTAAGTATTCTTCACCTAATGGAGACAATCCTTCAAGTGATTTTAATTTGGCTTCTTCATACGTATAACGAATTGGTGCATCACCTAATATTGGTGTATACATATCATACATATGCAACTCACTAACATTTAATAATTTTTTACGCAACGCAACATAACGATGTAATAATGGTAAATTTTTATGTACCACATCTAACAATGTATCATAGACTGATTCTGGAATATGATTAGCACTTAAAGAAGCTTCACGGGCAGAACTGTAATTTCTAATTTGTGCGTTAAAATTATGTTTTTTCACGTGAGAAGATAACGTACTTGCAAACGTATTTCTAAATTGTTTATAGACTTTGTACAATCCTTCAAACGCCTCTTTACGAACTTCACGATTAGTACTTTCCATTAATTGACCGTACATACCTGAAGATAGTTGAACTTTTTCGCCTTCTTCATCTGTCACAATTGGAAATTCTAAATCAGCATTGTTTAATACTGAAAAAGTATGACTTGATGCTGAAAAAATTTCACTTGCTCCAGCTAATAACGCTTCTTCTTTTTCAGATAAGGTATGTGCTCTATCTGCTGTAATTTGGTTGATAAAATGACGATAGATTTCTAAACCAGATTCTTCTTTAAAATATGCCTCTATTGTCTCATCTGATAATGTTAAAACCTCTGGACCAAACCATGATACTGCTTCTCCTGCTTTAGCAGCAATCGTACTAGCTTTAGCATATACTCCTTGGTAAATCGCATTGCTTGTATCTTGGTCATTTTTTAAATGGGCATACACATAAATTTTTTCTGTCATACGATGAATAGATAACACATATTCAATAGCAGTTAAAAAATCAGTTGCTCCATTTTTCAATGTCCCTTGATAGTCACTTGCTTTTTCTAAATCTGATGTTAATGACTCTAATGCATCATTAAAGGCATCATCTGATGCAAAAATAGGTGTTAAATCCCATGTTAATTCCTCTGATAGTTCTGAACGATTTGGTAATTGTTTTGTTTCACTCATCTTTAAATAACCCCTTTCTCATTATCACTTAATAATCATATCATATTTTAACGGAAGAGTTAGTCTTTCACTTCTTTTTTTAAAGAAATTTTTCCATTGAGCGTTATTCAATACCTCCTCTTCTTTAAAATGAAATACATTTGGAGATATTTCTTCAACGACTGTTATTTCTTTTAAAAAATGAAGATATAAAGATAAACAATAATCTATGACTTGATATTTTCCTAAATTAGCATAATCGTCCAACATTTCATTTGGTATCTCACTTATAATCATTTCTTTTAATTCAACATAAGATATCTTTTTTTGATGCTTTAATTCATTAAATATAATCAAACGAACTACAAGCTCTGTCTCTTTAAAGAAAGGATGATATAAACTTGGTAAATACACCACTTCTGGTAAATATAACAAATGATACAATTGTTGATATAAATACTCTTGTAACACTCTTAATGACTTATCTGATTGCAACAAGCGTTTGGATAGTCTATCTTTTCTTCGACTCACTTCTTTTAATGGACTCACAATACTATAACTAGCGACCATACAGTGTTTCAACAACAACTCTTTTAAACTATAATCTTGTAGCGAATAGCTTTTCTTTCGGACAATCATATCTTTACCATTATGAGTTAAATAATGTGTCATGACTAATGCCTCTTTATCAATTAACAAACAAAAATCAACATAGCCTCTGCAATGATCAAAATAAATAAAATGTTTTTTTAATTCTGTCAAACTGCTCAACTGCCCTAACTTCTGGCCTAAAATCCAGAAAACTTGGTAACCATTTTGTTTATAATGCTCTGTCCTTTCTTTTAACCGTTCAATACTTAATGGACTGCATTGAAATTCAATTGCCAATTTTTTATCAATCAATACATCGGCTCGTTGGTTAATTTCTGGTAAATACGCTTCTATTTGGTACTCTAAACCAAATATCTCACAATTTTTGGCAATAAGTAGTTTTCCTGCTAAATGCTCAACAGATTCATTTTCAGTTGCTGTCTGACAAACTGTTGTTGTTTTATGTGCAAAGTGAGGATACTTAATCTCACCTTTTTTTAACATCACTTCACTATGACAACTTGGACAATAATACGTTTCTTTTTTATTTGCATCATGACTCATAATCATCTCTTCTTTTTCATTGATTGCAATAAGCATACCCTCACCTCTTATAAACTACATTCGCAAATAGCGTCAAAAAAGCTTGAAATATAAAAAGGTTTGTTTGATACTTAATAAAGAATCAAACTGGAGGGATAATGTGTTGGATACTCACTTATTAAAACAAAAAATAATTGAAGCAAGCAAAGACATCGGCATTGATAAGATTGGTTTTACTACTGCTGAACCGTTTGACCATTTAAAAGACAGTCTCATCGAACAAAAAGAAAACCATCATACAACAGGTTTTGAATATGGAAACATTGATGAGCGCCTTTATCCAGAATTAATTTTTGATCAACCACAATCGATCATTTCGATTGCTCTAGCTTATCCAACACGAATGAATGACCGTTTAAAATCTGTCCGAGGCGAAAAACGTGGAAAATTTGCTCGAGCATCTTGGGGGATTGATTACCACGATATTTTAAAAGACAGACTGAATAAACTAATCGATTTTATCAAAGAAGAAGCATCTCAAAACTTAGATGTTACTTTTAAACCAATGGTCGACACTGGTGAATTAATAGACGTGGTTGTTGCTCAAAGAGCAGGTCTTGGGTTTATTGGAAAAAATGGGTTATTAATCACAGAAGAGTTTGGATCTTATGTTTATTTGGGTGAAATCATTACAAATATTCCATTTGAACCAGATACGCCAATTGAAAATCAATGTGGAGAATGTACTAAGTGTATCGATCAATGTCCCACATCTGCTTTACTGGGAGATGGTAGGATGAATGCTCAAAAATGTTTATCCTATCAAACACAAACAAAAGGGTTCATGCCTGAAGAATATCGACCAAAGATTCGGTCAATTATTTATGGGTGCGATATTTGCCAAGAAGTCTGTCCTTTTAATAAAGGCAAAAACTTTCATTTTCATAAAGAAATGGAACCAGATCCTGAAGTCGTGACGCCTTTACTAAAACCGATATTAACAATCTCCAATCGTGAATTTAAAGAACGCTTTGGTTACCTTGCCGGATCTTGGCGTGGGAAAAAACCAATCCAACGAAATGCCATTATTGCTTTAGCAAATGTGAGAGACAAAACAAGTGTTCCTAATCTATTAAGCTGTATAGAAAATGATCCTCGTCCCGTTATAAGAGGCACAGCTGCCTGGTCACTTAGTATGATTGACCCAAGTAATCAAGCAATTCTTGACTTTTTAATCGAATACTTTAACAAAGAAACAGACGATGAAGCAAAAGAAGAAATGAGAAAAGCTATTGAGAAAATGAGAATTTAAAAGAAAAATAAGATAATAGATGAATTTAGGTAAGAATAAGCTAACAAAAAAGTAACAATTTAATAAACATATTAAAAGAACTGAGTAAATTTACTAACATTTTACTTAGTTCTTTTAATCTATTCTCAGAATGTTTGATACTATAAATATGGGGTATAATAAGGTATTTTAAATTAAGGAGGATTTTTATGACAAAAGCAACAAAAAAAGTAACCCTGTTCGGTTTAATCTTAATGATTTTTACCTCGGTATTCGGGTTCGGTAATGCTCCAGTCGCCTTTTATCGTATGGGATATGGTGCAATCATTTGGTATATTTTAGCTGCGCTCTTTTTCTTTATACCATATGCACTTATGATGGCTGAATATGGGTCTACTTTCAAACATGAAAGTGGTGGGATGTACACTTGGATGGAAAAATCTGTTGGACCAAAATATGCGTTCATCGGAACATTTATGTGGTACACCTCTTATATCATTTGGATGGTTAACGTGTCTACTAAAGTATTCATTACGTTATCAACCACTTATTCCGGATCGGACCACACAAATTATTGGAGTTTATTCGGTCTTGATTCGACACAAACAATCGGGTTGTTAGCTATTTTATTTATCATTATCGTAACATTTTTTGCCGCAAGAGGTTTGGATAAAATCACTAAAATCACCTCTGTTGGTGGGATTGCTGTCACATTTTTAAACGTTGTATTGATTGTTGTCAGCTTGATTATTTTAGTCTTTAACAAAGGACAAGTTGCCCAACCAATCGAAGGCATGAAAAGTTTTATTGATTCACCTAATCCAGGATTTAATTCTCCACTAGCCATTATTTCATTTTTAGTATTTGCTATTTTTGCTTATGGTGGATTGGAAGCTGTTGGTGGATTAGTAGATAAAACAGAAAATGCTGAGAAAAATTTTCCTAAAGGAGTTATTCTTTCAGCGATTATTATCTCTATTGGGTATGCATTAACGATTCTTTTATGGGGTGTGTCAACAAACTGGAATTCTGTTTTAAGCGGAGATAATGTGAATCTTGGTAATATCACTTATGTCTTAATGAACAATCTAGGATTTGAATTAGGACGAGCAATTAATTTATCAACAGATACAGCTTTAGCTATTGGTCACGCTTTCGCAAGATTTACTGGTCTATCTATGTTTTTAGCTTACCTAGGCGCATTCTTTACGTTAATCTATTCACCACTAAAAACCATTATCGAAGGAACACCAAAAGGTCTTTGGCCTGAAAAAATGGTCAGAGAAAATGATAAAGGCATGCCAGCTTTTGCTATGTGGATTCAATGTGTGATCGTTGTTGTCATCTTAGCACTTGTATCATTTGGCGGAAAAGATGCTCAATCCTTCTATAATGTTTTAACATTAATGGTTAATGTTTCTATGACAATTCCTTATCTATTTTTAACAGGAGCATTTCCAGCATTTAAACAAAAAACAGATATTGATCATTCCATTAATATCTTTAAAACCAAAACACAATATATGGTAAGTACAATCGTTGTCATGTCCGTCATTGGGTTTGCTAATATCTTTACCATTATTGAGCCTTTATTTAGAAAAGATGGCCCTGTGTGGGGAGATACATTATGGCAAATTGCCGGACCTGTATTATTCTCACTAATTGCCCTGCTTTTATTTAATCGCTATGAGAGACGTAAAAAAGACTAAATACCAAAACCAAAGTACGCTTATACGCACTTTGGTTTTTTTATAATTCAACTATGTTATATCAAATATACTAAAAATATAACACTTTATCTTCTGATATTGTTATTTATAAACAGCTATGTTAGGTTTTGTAAGGGGATACATAAATGTCGCCAAAAATCGAAAGGGGAAGTATATCAAATAAAGGTGATATACAACAGATTATGAAAAAAGTTAAATTAGCAACAATCACATTATTAGGGATTGTCGGGTTAGTTGGTTGTACAACTAAAACAAATGAAAACTCTTCTAAGAAAAAAGAGTCAGAACAAAAAGAATTAACCATTTTAGGAACATCTGATATTCACGGTCGGTACATGGCTTGGGATTATACAACAGATGTCGAAAATAAAATCGGTAGTTTTTCTCAAATTGGAACTATCGTAAAAGAAGTTAGAGATAAAAATAAGAACACTCTACTTGTTGATGCCGGGGATTTAATTCAAGACAACTCAGCTGAAATTTTTAAAAACGATGATAATCACCCCGCAACAACTGTACTAAAAGCTCTTAAGTACGATGTTTGGACTATGGGAAATCATGAATTTGATTATGGTTTTGATGTTTTAGACAACATCACTGACCAATTTGATGGAGCTGTCCTAGCAGGTAATGTCAAATTAGATAATGATCAACCTTATTTTGATTCTTACAAAGTTATTGAAAAAGATGGGGTTAAAGTTGGTTTTATTGGAATGACCACTCCAATGGTTGCGGAATTTAAAAAAGATACCACAATTTTTGATGGAAAAAAACTAACAGACCCAGTCAAAGAAACGATTAACGTTGTAAAAGAGTTAAAAAGTAAAGTAGATGTTTTAGTTGGTGTAGTACATATGGGATTAGATAATGAAAATGATGTACATAACACTGGTGTTGCTGACATGGCTGAAGCCATTCCTGAATTAGATGTGGTTTTTGCCGGACACATGCATAAATTAGTAGAAGAGGAATACATTAATAATGTCTTAATTGTGGAACCTGATAAATATGGTCGATTTGTCTCACGCGTTGATTTAACATTAGACAAAACAAAAGATGGCTACAAAGTAAAAAATAAAAAAGGGTCAGCGATTGAAGTGGCTAAATATGAAGAAGATAAAGAAATCAATGATTTATTAAAATCATCTCATGAAAAAGCACGTAAAGTCGCGAACACTGTCGTTGGTCAATTAACTGGAATGGACTTAGTTCCTAAAAACGATATTAAAGGGATTTCAAATGCTCAAATAGAAGAAACACCTTTAGTTAACTTCTTTGGTGAAGTGATGCTTCATTATAGTAAAAATGCTGATGTTGTGGCTTTCCAAATCGATACTGATACACCATCATTAGATATCGGTGACATTAAGAAAAAAGATATTGCCAGAAACTATCAATTTACTGATGGCGAAGTGACAGTCTTTGATATTACCGGAAAAGACTTAAAAGATTACATGGAATGGGGAGCTGATTACTACAATCAAAGCCAACCAGGAGATGTAACCATTAGTTACAATCCAAAAAGAAGAATTAGTAAATACAATACAAACGATCGTTTTTACAATGTGAAATATGACATTGATTTATCCCAACCAGCTGGTGAACGTATTACTAATTTAAGACGACTTGATGACACCCCTATTGATTTAAATGAGCCTTTGAAAATTGGAATGAATCAATATCGAATGAATTTCTTAACTTCAGAAGAAGGTCCTTTAGCTGGTAGAAAATTCAACCAAGTATACTCAACCTTTTCTCCTGATGCTTTTGGTGAAGTTGAAGGTCGTATTCGTGAATTATCTGCTCGATATATTAAAGAAGAAAAAAATGGTGTCTATGAAGGTAAGTTACTGAATAATTGGAAAATCGTTGGTATTGATACTGACTCTAAAGCTCATCAAGACGTTGCTGAATTGATTAATGATGATATTATTGAGATTCCAAGTATGGAAGACGGAAAAGTAACCAATATAAAATCAATCAATGTTGATGAAGTTGCCAACGACGATGATATAACAAAACTAAGTAAAAAAGCTAACATTGATAAAACAAAATTAAAAAATGTTAAAACAACTGGAGATTTATATTCTCAAATAAACCAACTTCGAAAAAAATAGCCACTAAAAAGCAACTAATCAAAAAAATGATTAGTTGCTTTTTTAAAATGACTCTAATTCCAACGAAGCCTTCTCCCACGTTTCTAATAGTGTTTCTTGTTTAGCATAGACTTCTTGTAATTCTTTATCTAAATCTAAGAGCTTTTCATGATCCTCTAAAATTTCTGGTTGTTCCATCTCTTTTTGGATAGACTCTATTTTTTCTTCTGCTTCTTGTAACTCAACTTCCAATGAATCGACTAATCGCTCCAATTTACGTTGTTCTTTTTGTCGCTCCTTTGATTCTTCGTAACTTAATTTATCTTTAGTCACTTTATTATCTTCAACATTTTGCGTGTCATTTAATAACGCTTGTCGTTCCTCTTCTTCTGCTTTTTTCTCCATGTAATAATCATAGTTACCATGATAGTAGGTACTGCCCTCTTCGGATAATTCCAACACTCCTGTTGCGATACGATTAATAAAATAGCGGTCATGAGAGACAAATAACAATGTTCCATCATATTCGATTAACGCATTCTCTAATACTTCTTTACTATCAATATCCAAATGGTTAGTCGGCTCATCAAGAATTAGGAAATTATCTTTTTGCATCGCTAATTTAGCTAATGCCACTCTCGCTTTCTCTCCCCCACTTAATAAGTTAATCGTCTTTTTCACATCTTCCCCAGAAAATAAAAAACTACCTAAAAGTGTTCTGATATCTTTTTCTGGTGTAGTCGGGTGTTCTCTCCACAACTCTTCCAATACACTTTGACTACCACTTAATTTTCCTTGCTCTTGATCATAGTAACCTATATCAACTTTATGACCAATTTCGGCTGTTCCTTTTACAAATGGAATGTCTCCAATGATACTTTTTAGTAGTGTTGATTTCCCCACCCCATTTGGGCCAACAAGTGCGATTGCTTCTTGCTTACGTAAGGCTAAATTAATTGGGTCACTTAAAATTAATGAATCATATCCTACAGCAACATTGTCTAGCGTTAAAACTTCTCTACCTGACGGGCGATTGGTTTTAAAAAGAAAATGAGCTGATTTTTCGTCGCCTAGAGGTTTCTCTAATTTTTCCATTTTTTCTAACTGTTTTCGTCTACTTTGTGCTCGTTTTGTCGTAGAAGCACGGACAATATTTCTTGCTACAAAATCTTCTAATTTTGCAATTTGGTCTTGTTGCTTCTCGTATTCTTTTTCCTCTTGCTCAAGTCTTTCAGCTTTTCTTTCTAAAAATGTCGAATAATTCCCCTTATAATGGGTTATTTTTCGTCGACTAATATCATAAACTTCATTGACAATCTTATCTAAAAAATAGCGGTCATGGGACACCATTAAAATCGCCCCACGATAACCTTGTAAATAGTTTTCTAACCAGTTAAGAGTATCAATATCTAAGTGGTTTGTCGGCTCATCCAATATTAGTAAACTTGGTTTTTCAAGTAACAATCGTGCTAATGCTAATCGTGTTTTCTGTCCCCCAGATAGATTTTGAATTGGCACATCAAAAAATGTTTCATCAAACCGAAAACCATGTAGCACTGATTTTATTTCCGATTCATAACCATATCCATTTATCTCATTAAATTCATGTTGTAACTTATCATAATCCTTTAAAACTTGCTGATAAGCTTCTTCATCATCATGAATGGTAGGATTGGCAATATCTTGTTCTAATTGTCGTAGTTTTCTTTCCATTTCTTGTACATAATCAAAAACACTTAACATTTCTTCCCAAATCGTTTTATCTGATTCAAGACCTGTATGTTGATCCAAGTACCCTATTGTTAACTCTTTTGATTTTGTAACTAATCCTGTATCTGGTTCTTCCATACCAGCTAATATTTTTAGTAACGTCGATTTTCCGGCTCCATTACGTCCGACTAGAGCGATTCGACTTTTATCTTGAATATCTAATTGTATGTTTTCAAATAAGACATCGTCTCCAAATAATCGTGAGACGTTGTTCGCTTGTAATAAAATCATGACTTCCTCCATATTTTAACTTCTAAAAACAGTTTATCATAAATTCATTCGAAAGTTTGGTATATTTATCGTTCATCATTACGCAATTTCAAGCGTAAAAATTGCTTTTATGTTGTAGTAAAGGTATCCTATTAACGTGAACTTTATAACAATTAGGGTATAAGATAAAAAAGTGAGGGAATTATTATGAAAGACACAACTATTCCAAAGGCAACTGCTAAAAGGTTACCTTTGTATTATCGTTATTTAAAATTTTTATTCGATTCAGGTAAAAAAAAGGTATCTTCAACTGAATTAAGCGAAGCTGTCAAGGTTGATAGTGCTACGATTCGCCGAGACTTTTCATATTTTGGGGAACTTGGTAAACGTGGTTACGGCTATGATGTTGAAAGCTTGATGACTTTTTTTGCTAAAACATTAAATGAAGACCGTCTAACAAACGTAGCTCTTGTTGGTGTTGGTAATTTAGGTCATGCATTACTAAACTATCGTTTCCATCAAAGTGACAGCATTCGTATTAGTGCTGCATTTGATGTTAATCCAGATATTGTTGGCCGAATACTTGATGGTGTTCCTGTCTATAATGCCAATGAAATGGTTGAACAAATTCGCGCACAACATATTGATGTCGCTATTTTAACTGTGCCACCAACACACGCACAAGAAAATGCCGATAGATTGGTTGAGGCTGGTATTAAAGGGATTATGAATTTTACCCCTATCAGAATCAATGTGCCAAAAGAAGTTCAAATTCAAAATGTTGATTTAACAAATGAAATGCAAACCTTAATCTATTTCTTATCTAACTATAAAGAAGATTAATCAAAAAGCTTAACGAGACATTTCGTTAAGCTTTTTTTAATTGATCCATAATACAATCGTATTAAGCAATATATGCACCATAATAGAAGTCATAATGGTACCACTTATCTTATATAGATAAGAAAAAATGAGTCCTAAACAAAAATAAATAAAAAGATTTCCATTTACATGCATTAACATAAAAAACAATGAACTAATACCTATACCAAGCCAAATAGGTAATTTTTGTCCAACCCAATTGACAAAACTAAACCGAAAAACCAGCTCTTCCATGATAGGATTAAATAAAACCGAAATGAGAATAAAACTAAATGAGTTGTTTCCAGATAAATCATTTCCCAATACTAAATTAGGAAAAAAATAAGTTGTCAAAAAAATAAGTATAATTTGAATCAAAAAACTCATCATTAAACCTATCACTATTAAAGCAACTAGTTGTTTTAATGATGTCCCAGAATGATTTAATGTTTGTTCTTTATTAGTTTTTACATAAATCAGTAGCATCAATACTAATATCACTGTATACAACAGAATAGTTGAAATATTATTTAATGAAAAAAGTAGCGACCTATTTAATAAAAATAAGTAAAGAAAACTTGTATACAGCATATTTTGATTGATTGACATTTTATTTCCACCTATCTGTTTTATCTCTTTACTTATTGTATCAAAATACTTGCAAAAAAAAACATTTATCTGTATTATAAAAGATGTGATTAGCACTCAAAGTTAAAGAGTGCTAAAAATATAAAAATTATGGAGGGATACACATTGTTAAAACCATTAGGAGATCGTGTTGTTATTAAAGTAAAAGAAGCGGAAGAAAAAACTGCCAGTGGACTAGTTTTAACATCAGCTTCAAAAGAAAAATCTCAAACAGGTGAAGTTGTTGCTGTTGGTGATGGCCGTACTTTAGAAAATGGGACAAAATTATCCGTATCTGTAAGTGTTGGACAAACTGTCCTATTTGAAAAATACGCTGGACAAGAAGTAACAGATGCTGGCGAAGATTACTTAGTACTACATGATAAAGACATTATTGCAATCGTAGAATAAAAATAAATGATGAGGTGAACAATAAATGGCAAAAGATATTAAATTCTCTGAAGACGCTCGTAGCTCAATGGTACGTGGTGTGGATACATTAGCAAATATTGTGAAAGTAACTTTAGGACCTAAAGGACGTAATGTTGTTTTAGATAAATCATTTGGTTCTCCATTAATTACAAATGATGGAGTGACTATCGCCAAAGAAGTTGAACTGGAAGATCGTTTTGAAAACATGGGTGCTCAATTAGTCGCTGAAGTGGCTTCTAAAACAAATGACATCGCAGGTGACGGAACAACGACTGCAACTGTTTTAACACAAGCAATCGTTCGTGAAGGACTTAAAAACGTCACAGCTGGTGCAAACCCAATCGGTATTCGTCGTGGGATTGAACTTGCTACTAAAAAAGCTGTTGAAGAATTACATGCTATTTCTAAAAAAATTGACTCGAAAGAATCAATCGCACAAGTAGCTGCTGTGTCTTCTGGTAGCGAAAAAATTGGTGAATTAATCTCTGAAGCAATGGAAAAAGTTGGTAACGATGGTGTTATCACAATCGAAGAATCTAAAGGGATTGAAACTGAATTAGACGTTGTTGAAGGAATGCAATTTGACCGTGGTTACTTATCTCAATACATGGTAACTGACAACGATAAAATGGAAGCTGTTTTAGAAAATCCATACATCTTAATTACAGATAAAAAAATATCTAACATTCAAGATATTTTACCTTTATTAGAACAAATTTTACAACAAGGTAAACCATTATTAATCATTGCTGATGATGTTGATGGTGAAGCATTACCAACATTAGTCTTAAACAAAATCCGTGGTACATTCAATGTGGCTGCTGTTAAAGCTCCTGGATTTGGTGACCGTCGTAAAGAAATGTTGCAAGACATTGCTGCTTTAACTGGCGCAACTGTTATCACTGAAGATTTAGGTTTAGACTTAAAAGACACAACAATCGACGCATTAGGATCTGCAAGCAAAGTTGTTATCGACAAAGATAACACAACAATTGTTGAAGGTAATGGCGACAAAAAAGATATTGAAAACCGCGTATCATTAATCCGTTCTCAAATTGCTGAAACAACATCAGACTTTGACCGTGAAAAATTACAAGAACGCTTAGCTAAATTAGCTGGTGGTGTGGCTGTCATTAAAGTTGGTGCTGCAACTGAGACTGAATTAAAAGAATTAAAACTACGTATTGAAGATGCATTAAATGCTACTCGTGCCGCTGTTGAAGAAGGAATTGTAGCCGGTGGTGGTACTGCATTTGTTAATGTATTACCAAAAGTGGCTGAACTTGATGTAACTGGTGACGAGAAAACTGGTGTGAATATTGTTGTTCGTGCTTTAGAAGAACCTGTTCGTCAAATCGCTGAAAATGCTGGTATGGAAGGTTCAGTTGTTGTTGATAAATTAAAACAAGCTGAATCAGGCGTTGGATACAATGCTAAAGATGATACTTGGGTAAACATGATTGAAGCTGGTATCGTAGATCCAACTAAAGTATCTCGTTCAGCTTTACAAAACGCTGCAAGTGTTTCTGCATTAATCTTAACTACTGAAGGGGTTATTGCTGACAAACCTGAACCAGAAACTCCAGGAATGCCTGGTGGAATGGATCCATCAATGATGGGCGGTATGATGTAAACTAAGTTTTAAACTTACATTGATATAAAAGGAACCACATGAGACTTTTCGTTTCATGTGGTTTTTTTGATATAGAAAAAAGTAATATTCTTTTTTAAATAGCTAAATATTAACTCTAAAACTATTTTACTTAATAATAAAAACTTTGTTAGATAGAATATCCTTATTTTTAACAGGTGTGTTACGAATATCTAAAAGTTCTAAATCTTGTAATTGATTTAAAGGTGTCACATCAGTTATATACGAATTCGATATATCTAAAACTTTTAATTTTTTAAAAACATTGATAAAGTCTAAAGAATCTAATCGACTATTAGGTATAATTAAGGTTTCCAAGTTGGTTATATTTTTTATTTTATCTGGTAAAAGAGTCAATCCATAATCCGAAGAAGCCATATATTTATTATTAATTCTAACGGAGAAGTCTGACTCTTGGTCAATCTCAAAATATTTCAAATTTGGAAAAGGTAACTGATTTAATGTTCCTAATACTAAACTTGAATCTAGCAGTGTTAATTCTTCAACAGAGGGAATCAAATCAATTTGTTCAGAGTTACTATGAAAATTAATCTTACTTTTTTCTAAGGTCAATTTTTTTAATTTGTCTAAGTGACTAAGCGTAGATAAATTAACCATATCAGAAACGTCATTTAGTATAAGTGTTTCCAAAGAGGACATATTTCTCAAAATTCCTAGATCTAAATCACTACTTTTTACAACCAATAATTTTTTGACACTAGATGATTGGTCTATAAGTCCTAAAAATTTTCCAGAGACAGTAACGTCGGTTAAATTTCCTAAATGGCTTAAGTTAGTTGTTTGAATATTATCAGAATAAGATTCCAAGTGAAGATTTTTTAAATTTTTTAACGACGAAATACTTTCAATGTTATTAAGTTGACGATTTCCTGTTAAATGCAGAGAAATAATGGTTTCTTTATTAGCAATGTCTTTAGTATCATGAATAAATGTATTATCTAAAGATAGTCTCTTTAACTTAGGCATATTTTTTACAAAATCAATGTTGTTTAACTTATCACCTGAATTGATCGATAAATTTTCTAAGTTCGCCAAACTATATAAACTTGAATAATCAGAAATTTTTGATACATTAGAAAGCGATAAACTAGTTAATTTACTAAAATTGGATAGCCATGAAATATCCTTTAAGTTATAACCATTTATAGCAAGAGATTTAAGCTGATTAAGGTCATTCATATTAGCAACAGTCACTTCTTCAGCTAAGTAAGTAATGTCTAAATTCTCTAAATTCGTAAGTTCTTGTAAGCGATGAAGTTGGTTATCATTTCTAATTTGTACTTTTAGGTATTTTAATTTTTTCGGTTGAGGTAACGCATCTATAATTTCATCTAGAGATTGATTAAAATCACCTCCATAAAATATTAAATTATCCAAATTTTTCAAAGAAAAAGCATCGTACATTCCCTCTATATCAGACGTATTATTAAAATCCAAATATGTTAACCCACTAAAACTAGTAAAATCTAGAGCATTTAAAGCTAGATCAGTTGATAAAACAATTTTTTTGGTTTCAAAATCATCAAAAGGATTACTCCAGTCTTCAAAGCTATAAGTTAAATTCCAATTCTCAGAACGACTATCAGATGTAACAGATAAATACTTAATTTTTTGTAGCTCCTCAGGTTTGATGTTATCAATATTTTTTCGAAAAACTTGTTCGACAAAAGCTACTCCAGCCTCAGATTCAGGTTTTTCAAGATACTGATAAATATCCCCCACAATCTTAGTATTAAAATTCTCCTTAGTCACCGTACTCTTAGAGGCAATCCCCAAGATTAAGATGGTCATTATGCTAGTTATGACAAAAATTGAAAGAATAACGATTAACAATGAATTAGTTTTTTTCTTTTTAGTATGGTTATGAATGATATAGTTGTTTACAATATTTTTTTCATCATCAATAATAAACTCTGACTGACAGGAATTACACCTTGCTAGATGATTATTGATTATTTTTAATTTACCACCACAATTTGAACACTTTAAGTTAACAAATTTCATTTAATAATCTCCTTGACTATAATATAAACTGATTATATCAGAAATCATCATCATTTCACTCTATAGTGTGCCATTTATTCTCATAATTCTTTTTTTGATAGTCGATTTTTAATGGCACTTTGAATAGCAGGATAGGTATTTTCTTCTGGTTCATCATCTAAGAAAACAACTTCTTCCATTTCATATTCTAATTTAGTTGAAAATTCCTCTATTTCTGCTGAATAGACTTGCCCATAGTCTTCAATTCCCTCTCTGTCTACTCCTAATATGAACAAAGGTTTAAGAATAAATTTAATAGCACCCGTTTCTTCCATTAATTCTCTTTTAGCACATTCCTCTATTGTTTCATTTAATTCCCTATGTCCACCAGGTATTTCAAAGGTGGTTCTATCTTTATAGCGAACGTAAACATTTTTTCCTTTATATCTTGCAACAATCATCGCAATAACTAGTTGTTCGTCACTGATTTCCTCTAAATCATATGTTGTTACTTTCATGTAGTCACCTAATATTTTCTATTTTTTTTAATCATTATTTGTCAGATACAAACTCCGTACAACTTATCAAATTAGCACCTTTTTTATGTAAAATCTTATTAAAAACACCTCTCATTGGTTTAATGATAGAATCATGTCCGTCTTCAATGAGCGTTACCTTGTACCCCTTTTCTAATGCACTTTTACTCGTTGCTTGAATACAGGCATTACTCATTAAACCTGTAACAACCATCTCTGTAGCTCCTAATTTATCTAAAATCTGACAGAACTCATCTGATGAAAAAGAACTTGGTTTATTTTTTGTTATTTATTTAATCATTGATTTTTTGATAGATTCAATTTTTCACCTGATTACTAAGAAAGAGTTCATTTTTTTAACGTTTTGTCAAAATATCATCTCTTTAACCATCACTGATTATTTTGTCGATTCTGTGTATCTTTCTGTTCAGACAATTCTTTTATTTTCTATTTTTTTAGTCCTTTTTGAAAAGTCTTTAGATTATTTAGATAAGAACAGTTAGCTTTTTTGGTCTAGATAATCTTTTATTTTTGCACGAATCTCTCCATGTTTTTCTTCTTGATAGGCTGTGTCTGGGTTATTCCAATTTGATTTATCATACAACCATACAGGCATTTTACGTCTTTCCTCTTCTTCCCAATCATATCTAGGAAAAATATGAGCATGCAGATAGTTATCTGTATTACCTAAAATATCGTAGTTTACTCTAGTAGCTCCACACACACTTAGCAAGGCATCTCCCACTAGCGACATATCTAATAAAAAAGATTCTCTTTCTTCTAATGACAAATCATTTAGTGAATTTAATTCTCTTTTTGGTAATAGCACACAATATCCAGGTAAAAACTGAACATCACCAAACACTAAAAAGCCTCCTGTCATCTCTTTGATCAACATTGGATTTGTACCATTTTGTGCAGACTTAATTCGATTTTCTCTCCATGTCATTGTTTATTTCTCCTTTTTTAAAATTTTTTTGTTTCTTCGTTGTAATCATAATAGCTCGGTTTATCTTGATAATACCATTCTGATACTAATTTTACTTTTTCTTCCGATAAGTTGTCTACTATCCCTATCGGAATACAATATCCATTACTTTCAAAATGTCTATAATATAGTAATGTGCCACATTGATTACAGAATACTCTTTCTGCAATATTTTGAGCATTATAAGTTGATAGAAAATCACTTGAAGAAAAATTAGGTTGACAATAAGTATAAAAATATGAAAATCCTGTTCCACCAGTATTTTTTCTACACATTGAACAATGACAAATACTAAAATCTAAATTATCCAGTATCACATCATAGTTAACTTTTCCACATAGACACTGACAATGATATGCCAATTTCTTCACTCCTTTATAATAAAATACTTACTTTTAATGAATTGTTTGGTAAACTTATTATATTCTATAAACGAGGTGTCCAATATGACCTACGAAAAAATTGCCAATGATATTATTGAGTTAGTGAGTAATGATTATCCAGGTTGCAAAGAATTACCACAAAATGAAGCAAAAATAATCACATCAAACAAGTTCCTTCATTAATTCTGATGAAGAATTTTATTATTTAACAATGGATTTTTTAAAAACCTATAAGGATGCTCATTTAACACTGATTGAACTAACTAAGGTGTAAAACCTGATATTTATATTCCTTGGACGCCTAGTCATATAACTGAAGATGTTGATTTAAACTATGCACTCAATTTACTTAAAAATCAATGTTAGTTTGTAAAGCATAGTCTAATAATCTATCCTCACCATTTAATTTATCATGCAATAACTCTTCCATTGGGAATCCTAACTCCTTTTGCTGTCACCATAAATGTTCCCCCTGTTTCAAGAGGGATCAAAGCCGGCTGACCTGTCGATCCAGCTGAATATGTTCCAATAATTCTCGTATTAGGTCTGTTATAAAAATTCATCACAAAATTTTCAGCTGATGAGTAAGTTTGTCTATTTTGTATGATAGTCACAGGTTTATTTAAAAGTTGTCCTTTATTTTTTGGTACTGTTTCTTTATCAATTTCCTCTACAAAATATTGGTGAGTTAACGTTTGAGTATAGTCATTATCATCTATTATGTCTCTTTTATAATAAAGCTGTGTACCCGACGCATAACGTTGTGCATCTAGCACTTGATAAAATGATAACTCAGTTTCAAATGTCTCTTCAAAAAATGCTGCACAGATATCATTAGCAATTCCTGAATTTCCACCCATATTTCCTCTTAAATCAAAAATAATTTCATCCGATTCTTTATATAAATTCATATATTGATAAAAAACCGTTACTATTTCTTGTTCCAAGAAATGATTAAGCTTTATCAAAATTTTATTCTTCTCTTTTATTATAATAATCGCATCTGTTTCAATGACTATTTCTTTGTTCATTCTTTCTTGTACCCATACAACTGTCTCTTTATTTTGAGGAGATAACACTAAGCTATCATTAGAGGAAAATTCTATTAATAATTGATTAAGATGAAAAAAAAACAAATAGTTTTGATAATAGTAAAGTGATACTACTCCATTACTAAACCAAAACTTAGAATTAATTTCTGTTAAAAAGTCCGAAACAGACAATCCATTTACTTTTTTAATAGGTAAATACAAATAGTGTTGATACTCCTCAGTTGTTTTCACTATCACTAGTTGGTTTTCTATCATATTGAACATTACAGGATACACTAAGTCTGTTTTAAACTCTTTTGGTAAATAAATCATGGTATGCCCATCATCTAATTTAGCAGTAAAATGACATAATAGATGATAAAAATCTGGAAGCGAGTCACTTAGTAATGTCTTTTTTATCGTATCTAGGTATGCCTGTTTCCATTTCTCTAATTCTTTACTTGTCCAATATGGAAACAAATTTAAAGCTGAGTGATAAATAGTGGATACATCTGCTAGTCTATTTTCCATAACCTACCTCCTCATAAAATGCTGACTCTAAAAATCTGATTTCTTGTTTTTCACTATCAACCTGGACTCGGATGCCATAAGGTAACACACAACGCGGTGTAGCATGTCCAAAATTAACATTATAAACTATTGGTAAGTTACTATTATCTACTACTTCAATCAGCGATTGTTTATATTCTTCATAAAATACTTCATCCTGTGGCTTGCCAACAATTATGCCATTAATCACATCATAAATACCTCTATCTTTTAACACTTTTAACATTTTTTCAAACGTTTGAGGTGATTCTTTAATTTCAGACGTCTCTATAAATAATATTTTCTCTTTCCATGTATCTAAGTCTGGGAAAATATGGTATCTTTCAATCACTCTAGGTTCATCAATGTGTGTAAATGGTGTTAACATATCATATAAACTATCAATACAGCCACCTAACAGTTCCCCTTCAAAAACGGACTTGCCTTGTAGCAACTCATATCCTTTTGTCTCAACATGGCTAATGCGTTGTTGCCCTAATGACTTTTTAGAAAAGTCTAGCCGTTCATCATACCAAACTTCACTTGGCTTTATCACTTCATACAGTGGACTCTCTTCAAAATAGTAGCTAAAATAGGTTTTAGTATAAGGTAGCATAGTATCACTTATTTCACCTAAATCTGGAATAAAAGACATACCATAATAAGTCGTTAAACCAAGATGATAAAACATGAGATGATTAATCGTTGAATCGGAAAATCCGGTGAACAATTTCGGTTTAGTTTTAACTAATCCTTTAAACTTGTCATTCTCCATTAGATAAGGCAGTGTGCGATAGGTATCATCTCCACCGATCGCACAAATAATCCCTTTAATAGAATCATCTCCAAACGCTTGAATCAAATCCTCTGCTCTTTTTTCTGGGTGTTTGTCAACATAGTCTATTCCCATTAAAGTGTGAGGCATAAAAATAACTTCTAATCCGTAATCTTCCAATCTCTTTTTCCCTAAAATGAGATTATGTTCAATAAATTTTTCGCCTAACAATCCTTTTGATAAACTCACTATTGCTACTTTATCTCCACGTTTTAATCTACTTGATTTAATCATGTTACTCCTCCCATCTCCTTTGCTAATTTTACAAATTATACCATAAAAAAATAACTTTGATGTCACCATCAAAGTTATTCATTAATCATATTCCACATAGTCTTCTAACTGTTTTGCATGAATTATAACCATGACTTTTCGAGCAATTGGTTGAGCAACCAATAACTCTAATGCCAGTACTACACCAAAATTTCTGGGCCATGACATAACAAAACGACTAAACGTTGCTGCATTAACTACTAACCCATGCCCCACTATATCTCCAATAAAGGTCATTAAAAAAGACATACCAAGAACTGTAAATAAAATTGAGAACAGCAACTGTGCATTAAAACTATCTTCTGGATGACCAAATTTTTTCACTAAAAAATCTGCAAAATGACGAATAACAAAATTTTCAAGTAACATAGCAATCACAAAAAATAAAGGCAAACTTTTTAAGAATGTTTGTAACATCTCTTGATTGATCGCACCAAATCCTAAATACAAATTATAAAAACACATGCTCGTTGCCGTAATCCCACAAATAACCACGCCATATAGTAATCCTTCTTTTTTATTCATTGGTAATCGTTTTTCTTCATGCATTGTTTTTCCTCTTTTCTTAAAAATTAGCGAAAAAAAAGTGCAGAAACCATCTTGTCAGATGGTTCCTACACTTAACGTAATATTCACTGTATGAAAATTTTACCACGTTTTTCAAAAAAATGCCAAGTCAGACTATTGTTATAACCTTATTCTTATTAAAAATAGTTTAAATATACTGAAAATCTGTGTCTTATTTTTTGAAAAATAAAGAAATCTGTTATGATAATAGGAGAACTATGACTTAAGATGAAGGGAGAGTCTTGTATGGCAAAAGATAAAAAAATTGTTGCTCCTTTTTTAAAACCTATCGCAATTTTTAGTATCGCTTTAGGAATTAGTGCGACAACTGCAGTTGTTGATGGTAGTAATTACAAAACAAAAAAAACTGACACATCAACAACAGAAACAACAACACATACGACTCAAGACAAAACAGATACTACAAAAGAAACAAACTATACTGAAACAACCAATAGCTATACTCAGCAAACTGAACCTTCTGTTTCTGAGAACCAAGATAAAACAAAAAATAGTAAAGAAAATAAAACAAATGGCACTCAGTCATCTGTTGAAAATAGTACACCATCTTCTGATAATCAACAATCAAATAATAATCAAAATGGCGCTGAAAAGACAGAAGAGACAGTCACACCAGATGTGCAAACTAATCAAGTTTCCCCAAAAACAAATGACAATAAAACAGCTACTGGGGGGAATAACTAATGGATGCCATCCTAACGTTAATTTTAAGCAATATTACTAAATTTTTGAATTATTTAAACATTAACCCAAGATTACAAAATAAAATATTAACAGTTGTGAGTGTGTTTCCAACACTTTATATCTTACGAATTGTAAAAGGCTATTTTCAAAATGGAAATTATCTAAGAATGACTCTTTATTTAGCCATTTTCATTATATTAGCTTACTTCATTGTCCTAAATTTTATCTATTATTTTAAAAATCAAAAAGTAAAATGGGATGTTACTAATCTGATAGAAAATATTGTCCCAGAAGATGTGACATTTGATGAAACGGTTCAAACATCGTCAGCAACTCCTAAAATTCAGGGTAAGTTACTTACATTGACTCTAACAAATGATAGTGACCAAATCATTGATACTGTTATTCATGAGTTACTTGATAAAAATTATATTCAGGCAAAAAAATTGACTGATTATGCCTATGAATTAAAAGACTATACCTTAATTCCATTTTATAAAATATCAAAAGGACAATTATTTATCGGTAGTAGCTACAAGGACTTACATGAAGTTGCTACTATCAAAATTAATGATGACGCTGATTCTTTGATTCCCCTTGGTGTGTTTGTCAATGGTGGTTCTTATGAAAAAGATGGTATTATCTATAAAGAGCCTTATACTTTAGAGTTACGTGTGAAGGACAACGATGAAGAAACTAATCCAACATCTGGTCAGAATACACCTTCTAAAGAACCAACCCACATGAGTCGACGCAAAAAAAATCAGAAGAAATAATTCTTCTGATTTTTTGGATTAGTCCATATCTACATTGTGGAAAATTTGTTGAACATCTTCTAATTCATCTAACGCATCAATCATCTTTTCAAATTGAGCAAGGTCATCTTCAGATAATTCTACTTCATTTTGTGCAAGCATTTGAATTTCAGCTACTGAAAATTCTGTAATGCCTTTTTCTTTTAATGCTTCTTGAATCGCATGAAAATCACTTGATTCTCCGTAAACAATGATTTGATCTTCTTCTTCAAAGACATCTTTCACTTCAATATCTTTTTCTAATAAATATTCAAATATTTCATCCACATCATCGCCTTTAAAACCAAAAATAGCTGTGTTATCAAACATATAAGCTACCGCTCCAGAAACACCCATGTTTCCACCATTCTTACCAAATGCTGCACGAACGTCTGCTGCTGTACGGTTAACATTGTTTGTTAGCGTATCAACAATTACCATTGAGCCATTTGGTCCAAATCCTTCATAACGTAATTCTGAATAGTTTTCATCGCCTGATCCTTTTGCTTTTTCGATAGCGCGATCAATAATATGTTTTGGTACATTATATGTTTTTGCGCGATCAATAACGAAACGAAGTTTTTGATTAGAGTGCGGATCTGGATCACCTGATTTTGCTGCTGCATAAATTTCTATTCCGAATTTTGCATAAACTTTACTGTTGTTTGCATCTTTAGCTGTTTTCTTAGCTACGATATTAGCCCATTTACGTCCCAATAGTCTCACTTCTCTTTCTTAATAAATTGTTTCAGTTGTAACGCAAAAACGTCCTGTTTTATTATACTTGCTTATTGGCATTTCGCAAAGTATTTTTTTCAATCTTAAACATAAAACACCGATTATCAAAACGTTTTTTAACTTTTTTACTCTAATACCTTTTATTTCTCAATAATATGAGCTATTCTTAGGTAGTAATAACTGTTCCATACAGATAGAAAGAGGTATATATTTTATGAAACACTTTAATACAGTCGATTTTCCATCCATTCATATTCGTTTACTTGATGGAAATAATGAAGCAGATTTAGTTATCTTCAAAGAATTTTTATTAAGAACGAAAGAGTATTTTACAGATTATCTTGTAGCTGAACCAACAGATGAACAGGTTAAAGAATTCTTTACCTCATTACCTTCAAATACAACACCTTCTCAAAAATACATGTATGGTATCTTTGATCGTGATAGATTAATGGGATTCATTGACTGGTTAGAAGATTATCCTCAAAAAGAAACTGGCACATTGGGCTACTTTGTACTTGAAGATGAGTATAGAAGAACTAAACTTGCTCAGGAATTATATAGTGCATTAGAAAAAACTGTCTCTGATACAGGAACAAAAAACATACGTTTAACGTTTATCGAAAATGATAAACGTGCTGCTCGTTTCTGGGAAAAACAAGGCTATAAAGCTATCTCTACTTATGATGGCGACTATGGAAAACAATTAGTAGTTGAAAAAATAATCGGATAATACAAAAGCGTAAAAATAAGATTGACTTATTTTTACGCTTATTTTTTATTTTAATAGTTCTTTCATATCTGTTGCAACACTATCATAATGACTCTTAATTGTTTCATCACTTGGTGCAATATCAAGTGTTTGATCTTTAACAATTTTATCTGTTAATTCATCTGAAATCTTTTTAAAGTCAACACCTGATTCATCGGCATAAGTAATAGAATCATATTTACTTTGACGATAGAACTGTTTGTCGTCTTCATTTTTAATTTCATCTTTAGTATCGGCGAAAAATTCATTATATTTTGCTTCTGTTATTTTACCACTATCTTTATCTTTAATAATAATTAAACGAGCAAATAATCCGTCACCTAAGTCTTTGGTAACAGCTTGATAAGTTAATGTTGTACCTTTTTTTATTTCGCCATCAATTTTTTCAGCTAGTGGAATAAATCCACGACGCACACTGTTTGATGAACCTTTCACACTAACAAAATCTCCTGTTAAGCTATTATTTTTCATCATCTGATCTTCTAAAATAGTCATTCCATTCACAATTGTGACAAGTGTAACATTTGTCCGATCGTTTTCAGCTTGGAAATTGGCATAACCTGATGTTCGTTTAGTTTGTCCTGCCCATGTTTCTGAATAATAATCATCTGGCCCACGTTCATCAAATTCAACCAGTACAAGTTTATCTCCATCCATCACCACATCAGCTGTTCCAATATAGCCATCTTCAAAATCAATCGTATCGGTATAGTAATCTCCTTTTACTGTCCCTACTTCAGGACGACCAGACCAATACATTTTTTCTTGTTTTTCTTCCCCTTTGTATTCTGTTCCTGAATACTCTCCGGTTGTTGCCCCAGACACAGTGTCTACCTCATATTCATGTCCATTACGTTCATACACATATTTTTCTTTATTTTCTTTGTTTTTGGTTTGTGTCTGTTCTGTTTTTTCTTTTGTGTTACTACTTTTTGTAGAATCACTGTTCCCACCACATGCTACTAATAATAGTGCTGTTGATAACAAGCACACGCCATATAAACTTTTCTTCATAATACTCTCCTTTAATATACAAAACTTAATATAAGAATACGTTATTAAAATGTTTTTTTCAATAGATTTTTATTATTTGTTATAAAAGAAATTTTTTCATCTCAAAAAAACTCTTTTTGTTAGAATATTCTTCAACAAAAAGAGTTTTAAAATTATGATATTTTATACTCACTAACAATCGTTTTGATTTCTTCAAACATCTCTTGGACTTCATCCATATCCTTAGCATTAGCACCACTTGCCAATGGATGCCCACCACCATGATGACGTTTAGCAATCCCATTAATGACAGGACCTTTGCTTCTCAAACGCACTCTGAAAAATCCTTCAGGTTGCTCAACAAAAATAGCCCACGATAAAATCCCACGAATTTTACCTGGTAAAGGAATAATGGCTGGGGTTTCAGAATCAACTACATTAAACTCTTTTAAAGCTTGTTGCGTTAATAAAACCATTGCTGCACCATTTTCATCAGAAATCATATTTTCATAAATATATCCTGATAATCGCGAAATTTTTTCATCCACCTCGTCCATGTAACGACTTAATTTTGCTGCATCAAAATCATAATTTAATAATTGGCTAGCTACCCACAATGTGTGAGAGGTTGTCGCTGGATATAAAAATCGCCCCGTATCTCCAATAATACCCGCATAAAGCAATCTAGCGGCATTATCCGTCATCACAAGTTGCGTTTTATTTTCATCATAAAAATCATAAATTAATTCACTTGTGCTACTTGACTGTGTGTTCACCCATGATAAATCGCCATAAGGTTCATCATCTGGATGGTGATCTATTTTGATTAATTTTTTTCCTAGAGAATATTGTTCTCCACTTATTCTTGGGGCATTTGCTGTGTCTGTCACAATGACTAAAGCATTTTGATACATTTCATCACTGACTTCATCCATCGTTACAAGGTAATCCAAATCATTTACAGGACCACCAACTAAATAAATCGCTTTTTCAGGAAAGCTTGCCTTTAATATTTCACCTAACCCACCTTGTGAACCCAAAGCATCTGGATCTGGACTTTGATGGCGATGAATCATAATCGTATCATATTGTTTTATCTCTTCTAAAATTTCTTGACTAATAGTCATAATTTTCCTCCTAAATTGGATCCATTAACTGACATACCGCAATTGCTTTTGCAGAAACGATATTATCTTTATACACGCTTACTTCAACTTTTCCCGAACGTCGCCCAACTTCTATCACTTGAGTTCTAATTTCAATTTCACTATCCATTTGGATTAATTTAAAATAGTATAAACTACTTTGCTCAATTACTGAGTGAAAATTATAACGCGATAACATCGTTGAACGAACCACACTTGAAATAATTTGATTTAACACTCCAAAAGAAAGTGTTCCTAAATTATTAATCATTTGTGGTGTAACGACAAAAGTAAAAACAGCGTCCCCTTTTTCTGGCATTTCTTTTTCCACAATTTGATTGGTAATATGATCGGTTAATTTATGTGCGGCTTGTGGTTGCTTTTGTGCTGATTGAACAGTTCTCATCACATCTTGTCGTGAAATAATGCCAACAAGTGTTAAGTCATCTTCTACCACTGGAATAATTTCTAAACCATCCCAAATCATTTGATGCCCAATACTCGCTACACTCATGTGTGATTTAGCATGTCTTGGATCTTTCGTCATAACTTTTTCAATAGATTGTGTCAGTGATTTATCAGACACATCTTTTGTTGTTACCATACCCACTAAACGCTTGGATTTGTTTACAACAGGAAAACGTGTGTAGCCTGTTTTTTCAACGAGTTTAAAATAATCTTCAACCGTATCTTTGGTTGTCATGTAACTCGTTTCATTTTCTGGTGTTTGGATATCTTCTACTAAAACAATATCTTTTTTAATCATTTGATCGCTAATTGCTCGGTTAATTAGCGTTCCGACAGTAAACGTGTCGTAAGATGTACGCAAAATAGGCATCTCAACTTCATCTGCTAAATTCATTATATCTTGACTGACTTCAAATCCACCCGTTAACAGAACAGCCGCACCATTATTTAGTGCTAACCGCTGTACGCCTTCTCTATCGCCAACAATCATTAAAGCTCCTGGCGTGATATAGCGTAACATACTTTTTTCTGTCATCGCTCCAATAATAAATTTATCTAAAGGTTTTTTTAGCCCTTTTTTGCCAGCTAGTACATCACCGTCAATAATCTTGACAATTTCTTTAAAAGTTAAATTTTTTATGTTTTCCTTTGTTTTCGTTTCAATTCTTATCGTTCCAACACGCTGTATAGTGGATACTAATCCCACATTTTCTGCTTCTTTAATCGCACGATAAGCCGTTCCTTCACTCACACCTAATATTTTCGCAATGCCTCGAACAGATATTTTATCCCCAACAGGCAGTGACTCAATATGTGCTAATATTTGATCGTGTTTTGTCATGCTCATGTGTGTCACCTTATTACTTTCTCATTGTTATAGTCGATTGAAAAATCTGTATTAATACAAATCCTTTTGTAATGTTTATATTCTATCATAAAACACATTAAAAATACATTTGAATCCTATAACAGAAAATAAATAACTGATATAAAAAACACGTCAAAACGTGAATTCACGTTTTGACGTGTTTAACTTATCTTTATTTTCTTTTTTGACTTGATTCCATAATAACTGGTAAAATAACCGGACGACGTTTTGTTTGCTCATACAGATATCGACTTAACTGATCTCTAATTTCTTGTTTTAAAATTCCCCAATCAAAATCTTGTTTTTCAAGGTTTTCTAAAACAACTGCTTCAACAATTTCGCCACTTTCTGACATAAGATTGTTACTTGACTTCATATAAACAAACCCACGAGAAGTAATTCTTGCTGGTGAAATGATTTTTTTCTCACGACGATTAATCGTAATTGCCGCAATAATAATCCCGTCTTCTGACAAAATTTTTCGATCTCTTAACACGATGTTTCCGATATCACCTACACCTAATCCATCAATCAAGATATTTTCAACTTCAATAGAACCTGTCATACGCAAACGACCATTTTCAAATTCTAAAATATCTCCTCGACCTAAAATAAAGATATTTTTAAATGGTATTCCTACTTCATTAGCTAATTCCGCATGTTTTGCTAACACACGATACTCACCTTGAATTGGAATAAAGAATTTAGGTTTCATCAAGTTTATCATTAATTTTAAATCATTTTGATTTGCATGACCGGATACTTTTACTGTATCAGAAATAGTTTGCACAGTACCACCTGCACGGTAAACCATATCTTCAGTTTTCGCTACAACTGTTTCAACTGCTGTTGATGGCGTTGTTGTTATATAAATTAAATCTCCTTCAGAAATACGAATAAAACGATGACGACCACTTGCCATTTTCTGTAAAGTATTTAACGGCTCGCCCATACGTCCTGTCTCTAATATAACAAGTTCGTGTGGCTCTTTATTTTTCATTTGTTTTTCTGTAATAATCAACTCATCATTTGGTAAGGTTAACTTTCCTAAACGAATGGCTGTCCGAACAATTTGCTCGACATCTTTTCCAGTTAATACAACAAATCGCTCGCTTAAATAAGCTGCATCAAACACTTGTTGGATACGTTGTAAATTACTAGCCACACTCGCGACAATAATTCGACCTTCCCAATATCTAAAGGTATCAACGACTTCATCAGCTACTTCATTTTCTGAAGCTGATAAAATATTACTTTCAGCATTTGTCGAATCACTAAGCAGTGCCAATACGCCTTTTTTCCCGATTTCTGCTAATCTTGCAAAATCTGTTTGATACATTGGACTAGCACTTTGGTCGAATTTAAAATCACCTGTGTACACAATTTGACCCTCTGGTGTTGTTAAAACAATCCCCATTGAGTCTGGAACAGTATGAGTCGTTCTAAAGAAACTCACTTCAGATTGAGCAAACTCAATAATCGTATTTTCATCCACTACATGAAAATCATTAAAATCTTTTGTGTTTGGATAATTTTTAACATTAATTTTTGCTAACTCAATGGTTAACTCTGAACCAAACACTGGAACTGATACTTGTTCTAACAAATAAGGCAACGCACCAATCGCATCTGCATGTCCATGACTTAAAAAGACGCCTGCAATGTTATCTTTCTTTTCTACTAAATAAGAAAAATCCGGAATGACCATATCAATTCCTAACTGTTCATTTTCTGGATATTTTAATCCACAGTCCATCACAAAGATTTCTTCTTCTATTTCTGCGACATAAATACTTTTACCGTTCTCTCTGACTCCGCCAAGAGGAACTATTTTTACTTGACTCACTAAATTTCCACCTCAATTATGCTATATCAACTCATTCATATAGCTACTTTCATTATTTTTCTTGTTCACGATCTATATTTATTGGTAATATCACAAAATAATTGCCTACATGATTCTTGCGCGAATTATTTTTATCAATAAATTTTACACGTCTTAAGTTGATACCATTTTATCATAAAAAACAAAAAATTTCTGTAAGATATACTTTCTTACTCATTTATTATGAAACAAGTGCATCATTCTGTTATTTGTTTATTCCATTGTTGGGTAATTTCTTGTAATTTCAACACAAATAAATCAATTTTTCTCTCATCTAATCTTGCCACATTCACACGACAACTTTGGCTACTCTCTGTCATTATAAAACTAGGCAGTACAGCTACGTGTGCCTTAAGAAATAACAACCAGTCTTCATTGGTTAACACTCTTTTTTTATAGGTTAACCAAATGTAATATCCTCCCTTTGGAAGTGTAAAGTCAATGTCTTCAGATAGTGCTGTTTGAAGTGCATTAATAAAATAATTCATTCTATTTTTAAGTGTTTCTTGTAAAAGTGACAATTTTTTTGAAAAATTTGGATTAGTTAATGCAAAAGATGCCATGACTTGTGGAAAAATATTTAATTGCGTTTCATACTCATCTCGTAATTTAACCACTTCATCTAACACAAATTTAGGTGCTTCAATCCATCCTAACTGCATACGACTTCCTAATATTTTTGACAGAGAACCAATATAAATAACCGATTGTGGAGCTAACTCTTTTAGTAATGGATAGTGGGTTGATGAGTGAAATGACAGCTGACCGAATACATCATCTTCAATGATTGGGATACGATACATCTGACACAACTCTATCAATTTTTTGCGACGTGTTAAGCTCATACTTGTTCCTGTAGGATTTTGAAAATTCGGATTAGTTAAAACCAATTGAACACTTTCTTTTTTCACCATTTTTTCTAAAACAGACACACACATTCCGTCTTGATCCACAGGAATTTTAATGACTTTAATAGACATAGCATTTAAGACAGAAATACCATTAAAAAAAGATGGGTCTTCAACAGCGACAGTATCTCCTGATTTTAGTAAAGCCTGAATCAATAAGACCAAACTTTGTTGACCACCAGCTGTTAGCATCAGTTCTTGAGATTTAGGTTGGTGAGAATACTGATTAAATACTAATTGAGCAATCATTTTTCTTAAAGGTAAATACCCTAACTCAGATACTTCTTCTGACAAAAAAGATTGCCAATTGACATTCGGTAAACTGATGTTCGGGATTAAACGATAAGGTAATTCTCCAGTGTAGCCATCTAATACATCATACTTTTTACTTAATAACAATGTCTCAATTTGTTGTTCGTAATCATTTTTTTGATATCTAATATCATTGTATTGAATCCTCTGTCTTAAATGGTTTTCTTTTGTTTCTTCTGATTGACTTAAAATATATGTTCCGCTACTCGCTCTTTTTTCTACAAATCCTTGTGCCTCTAGTTCATCATATGCTCGAACAATTGTACTTCGATTAATATTTAGTTGATTAGCTAATGTTCTTTCTGATGGTAAACGATCCCCTTCATATAAAATAGCGTCATTTATTTGTTTGATTAATTGATTCATAATTTGACGATATAAAGGCGTACGGGAGGATTTATCTATTTTTATTTCCATAAAACCACCTCTTTATATTTTAGTATATCATAAATTGGATGGGTCCAGTTTTTTAAAACTGGATGTAGTTTTTTTAAATGAACATGATAAACTTTAGTACAACATCACTAAGGAGCGAAAATTTATGGTCAAAAAAATAGTTACAGTGGCTGGTTCTGACGCTGGAGGTGGCGCAGGAATCCAAGCTGACTTAAAAACCTTTGAAGAGTATGGCACGTTTGGTTTAAGTACCATTACTAGCATTTTAACTGTTAGCCCTAAAACAAAAATACCTTCTATTTATCCTATCCCTATTGAAATTGTAGAAAAACAATTAGAGACAGCTTTTTCTGGTGGCCCACTAGATGCTTTAAAGATTGGATTACTTGGTAGTTTACCAGTGATTGATTTGTTAGAATCCTCTATCAAAAAAGTCAATCAACCACATGTTGTCTTAGACCCAGTTATGGCTGTCAAAACAAACAAAGAAGTCTTGCAACCTGATTTAGTAGAGGCGATGATTACAAAGTTAATCCCACTAGCTGATATCATCACACCAAATCTAGTTGAAACAAGCATTTTAGCTGATATGCCTGTCATTGAAACAGAAGATGATATGAAACTTGCCGCTCAAAAAATATTTAAGCTAGGAGCAAAATCAGTCATCATCAAAGGTGGGGCACGTTTTAAAGGGAATATTGCTACGGATTTATTTTATGATGGGAAACACTTTCTATTTATCCATGAAGATAAATTAGAAACCAATACTAATCATGGTGCAGGATGTTCATTCGCTGCAGCAATCACAGCTGGTATAGCAAAAGGATTAAGTATGGAGTCAAGTGTTAAACTTGCTAAAAATTATGTTACAAGTGCTATCAAACAGGGAATCTATTTAAATGATTTCACAGGATATGTTTGGCATGGTGCGTTTCAAGAAGCAACAAATCGAATGACTTTAGGAGATGATTTTAAATGATGACAAGTACTAAATGGAGTATCAAAGAAACAACTTTAATGGGATTATTTGCCGCTTTAACAGTGGTGGGTACAAGTATACGTGTGCCGCTACCCGCTCTTGTTGGGAATCCTTTCTTTCACTTTGGACTACCTATTCTATCATTAGCTGTTTTAACACTCGGATTTTTCAAAGGATCCTTAGCAGGAGGGATAGGGTTTGCCATTTTTGACATTTTAAACGGATTTGCTGCTGAAGCACCTTATTTTATATTAGAAAGTTTTGTTGTCGGTGCTGCTTTAACCTTTGCTTATCACCGTTTTGAAAAATATGAAAATAAAGCCTGGTTTATCCCTGTTATAATGATTATTGCAGCAATCGCAAAAATTACTATGACATTCCTGAAAAATTTAGTGATTCAACTAATGATGGGAAATGCGTTTGGTGTTTCAGCATTCGCTAGTTTTTCAACTTTATATATTACGGTGATTAATGCTATTGCCGCTATTATCATTGTGTCACTGCTATATAAACCCGTTAAAGCTTTAACTAATAAGATGCTTTACTAAGATACAAAAAAAGTTGCCTTAATTGGCAACTTTTTTTGTGTGCTTAACTCCGATTCCAGTTAATGCACTTAGAATAGAAAAAATAGGTGATAACAAACTAAAAAATACAAATGGCAAATAACTCATTGTTGGAACCCCAAATGTATTGGCGACAAAACTTCCCGCTATCCCCCATGGAATTAAGTAATTAATTACCGTTCCGCCGTCTTCTAATGTCCTACTTAAAACAACTGGGTCTAAATCCATTTTTTTGTATACTTCTTTAAAGGCATTACCTGGTAAAATAACGGATAATAACTGTTCACCAATAAAAATATTAACGCCTATACTAGAAAGTAAACTCACAATAATCAATTGACTTGGTGAGGTTAAACGTTTAGCTAATGAGTCAATAACAGTTGTAACTAACCCTATTTTCATCAAAATCCCACCAAGAGATAAGGTTAAGATAATTAATAATACAGTAAACGTCATGCTGTTTATTCCACCGCGAGTCAATAGCATATCCACTTGTTCATTACCCGTGTTTGATACAAAGCCGTTTTCAACGACACTCGCTAAATTAGCTAAATCAATATTTCCTTGTTGGATTACAATCATCACCACTGCCACGATAACATTTAACAAAATTGTGATAATCGCTGGTAATTTTTTCCAAGCACAGATTAACATCAGTAAAATAGGAATGAGTGACCACATGGATATATGGAAATTTGTTTCAAGTACTTGTGTCACTTCTTTAACGTTTGTTAATTCTGCTGTAGCATCTGATTTGCCAATAACGGTAAATAAAATCAATGATACTAAAAAAGCTGGAATAGTAGACCACATCATATTTTTTATGTGATCAAATAAATCTGCCTCTACGACAGCTGAGGCTAAGTTAGTTGACTCAGAGAGTGGCGACATCTTATCTCCAAAAATTGCTCCTGAAGCGATTGCGCCTACAATTAGTGGCGGATTTAATCCTAATGTGACACCGATGCCAAAAAAAGCAATACCAATTGTTGACATGACAGTAAATGCGCTGCCTACTGCACTCCCTACTATCGCACATACAAGAAAAATAGACGGAATAAACCATTTTACACTGAGTAGCTTAAACCCTATCACCATAATCGTTGGGATAATACCTGCCTGTATCCAAACCGCAATAAGTGCACCAACTAATAAAAAAATAAAAATAGGGATAATACCTGGTTTTAATCCACTAACAATCCCTTCATTGACCCACTCTAATGGCATCTTTTTTATGACCATATACCCAATGGTCAACGCAATAGCAAATAATATCACAACATTGGGAGAGAGTTTAAATACTATAACTCCCATTGAAATACAACATAAAATAATTAATAATACAATACTTGCTTCTAGTAAACTAATCTTCTTTTGCATGATAATTCCTCTTTTCATTTAATAAATTTTTTATTTATCAAATGCAACGATATCGTATCATCCCACCACAACTCATGACCATTCTCCTTTGTTATAATAAAAAAAGTCGCCCTTATGCATTTAAACATAAGGGCGACTTTTTTCGCGGTACCACCTTAATTTAAAGATAGTCCATCTATCTTCATCTCTTTAGTTATATTTAATTAGATTCATCTTATGTGTAATTCAGATAAATAAGCTGGATCGATTTTCAGCAACCATCGACTTTCTAAACGCAGTTCTTATTCCCTACTTGCATAAAATGTAAAACTTTTACTCATATTATCTATTTATTTGATAAATGTCAATAGTTTATTTTTTATCCCATAAAAATTGACTCACTATCTCATCCACTTCCTGATTTTCATGAAGTCCACTATGATCCGCACCTTTTCCTTCTATCAATACATGTTCTACCTGATTACCATGCTCTAATAACATCGCATTAACAGCTAAAGAACTGCTAAGTGGGACTACATTGTCACTCAAATTATCATCAGATAATTTTCCTGCAATTAACAACAGACTAATCTCTTTAGATAACCCACTTAATTCATTTTCATAGAGAATGTAACGATCACTTTTTTCATTTGGCCCACTAGTTAATAAATCATCTAAACTTTGACTAGTTAACGTATCAATAAACTCATTAAATGGTGAGCCTATTGCAACTAACTTATTAACTTTAGGTAAATCAGTCGTTTGGCTATCTTGTAATAAATATCTCAATCCACTAATTCCACCCATAGAATGACCTACAATATTCGCTTCTTTCATACCATACTCTTTTTGTAAAAATTCTAATACCAATTTTATCCATCTGGCTTGTTCCCATTCATTATTTCGATTATCTCGAAATAAAACTTGTATCATTGGATTATCCTCAGAAAATTGATTTGAGTCTAATTTATTTTCAGTTGAAATACTCCCATCACTTGACACAATGATAACAAGTGATTTTGTCGCAACATCTTGACTAGCTAAACGGTTAATCATATGTCCCATTGATCCTCGTCCTCCACCAGCTCCATGGATAAATAGTGTGGGAACATTCGTATAATTTATATTGCTTTCTATCTTTTCACTAGTTGTCGCCGTTATAGATTTTTTCTCCTGTGGTTTTGTTTGACAAGCTGTTAAAACAACTAATAAAAAAATCATAGGAATTAAAAATTTTTTCAAACGCATGAAAATCCCTCCTTAATAGGAAAAAACATGAAAAGAAAAACCGATAAAAATATCGGTTTTTATAGTTTATCTACTTGATCAAAGTCTAATTCTGTACTTGTTTCGCGACCAAACATATCAATATTTACTTTTAATTTTTGTTTTTCTAAATCAATTTCAGTGATTTCCCCAGTTAACCCAGAAAATGCTCCTTCTGTAATAGTAACGGTTTCACCTAGTTCAACATCTAAATCTGTGACACGTTTACTCATGCCTAATTTACCTAAGATATGAGTCACTTCTTCAGGTAATAATGGAGCTGGTTTACTTCCGGCACCGTGTGAGCCAACGAATCCTGTTACTCCTGGTGTGTTACGTACGATATACCATGATTCATCCGTCATAATCATCTCAACTAATACATAGCCTGGAAAAGTCTTTCTAGCTGTTACTTTCTCTTGACCATTTTTAATTTCTCTTTCTTCTTCTTCTGGAACAACCACACGAAAAATAAAGTCTTCCATCCCCATGCTTTGTGCGCGAGATTCAATATTTGTTTTTACTTTGTTTTCATAACCTGAATATGTATGTAATACGTACCACTGTCTTTCAAACGATTCCACAGAATTCAACCATCCTTTTCATGATAAAATAAAAAAACCTCAGAGAGCCGAAGTTTTTCTTTCAACCTAATTGTAACACTCAAATGTGCATTTTTCTAGTCATATCTACAGACCTTTTAGTCCAAGATATGAAAGTTTCGCTAATAAGAAGTCAACTGCTGCAAAAAATAGTGCAAATAAGATAGTGGATTGAATCACTGTAATCACATCTTTAACTAATTTTTTACGAGTAGGCCAAGTAACAAGTTTCATCTCTTCAATAACGCTTTTGAAAAATTTCATCCTTTTTCTCCTCCTTAAATTCTGACTATTTTGTCTCTTTATGAAGTGTGTGCTTTTTACAATACTTACAGAATTTTTTCACTTCTAAACGCTCAGTACGTTGTGAATCACTAACAGCTTTTGAGTAGTTACGAGAACCACAAACTGTACAAGCAAGTGCTGATTTTTTTTGTGCCAAGGGTAGAATCCTCCCACTGTATTAATAACTTTTAAATTATAACGTTTAACATAAGATTTGTCAAACACGTTCATTTACTGAACAAGTTATTGTTCTTTTATTTCGTTGTTTGTTTATGGTATTATTAGGTTGTAATGAAAAATGAAGGGAGCTACTTATTATGTTAATTGAATCAGTCTGTATTCCTAAAAGATTACTCACGACTGTTAGTGAGACATGTACGCTAGAAGATGCGTTAAACATCTTAGAAGAGTCTGGTTTTCGTTGCGTCCCTGTGCTTGACGAAACAGGAAAATTTTTTAGAGGAAATATTTATAAAATGCATATATATCGTCATAAATCAAACGGTGGTGACATGAATTTACCGGTTACTCATTTGATTAAAAATGCGACTAAATTTATCCATTTAAATTCATCATTCTTTAAAATCTTTTTTACTATTAAAGAATTACCATATATTGCTGTCCTAGATGCCAATGACCAATTTTATGGTATTTTAACACATAGTAGTTTATTAGGTATCTTATCTCAATCATGGAACGTTAAAGAAGGACGCTTCGCATTAACGATTGCTTCAACTGGCCGTAAAGGTGATTTAGCAAACATGACGAAAATTATTTCTAAATACTCTGATATTGCAAGTTGTATTACACTTGATGTTGGTCGTGATGAGTACATCCGTCGAACTATTATCACGCTACCAGCTGATACGGATAAAGAAACATGTGATTTAATCATCAAAGCATTAAATAAAAAAGATTTCTTCGTCGCACAAGTTGAAGATTTACAACAACCTTTAAATTAAAAAAATGCAGCCAATTAAATTTGGTTGCATTTTTATTTACGTTTTTATTAAAATTTTTCAAAGTGAACCATACGATTAATCCCAAACATGATAGGGGCTGATATACTCATAATGATTAATTCACTTAAAAACAATGAGCCATATATTCCCCAGAAAAAATTGGAGCCAATCGGTTGTTTTGATAAAATACTAATCATAATAGCGATTAATACCATACTCACTGAAAATGCGATGATATTAACGACCATTCGTTTTTTCTCACTTTTAATCCATCTAGCTGATATAGCTGTGATACTTAAAGCCAACAATGTTTGACCTCCGCCGAATAAGACATCCATCATGCCTCCCTCAGAAAAGAACAAATTAAATGTCAAGACTCCTAAAAGAACACCCCATAATAATTTTTTATTAAACACAACTAAATGATTCAAACTCTCAGATACTCTAAACTGAATCGGTCCTTGCGCAATAGGGGCTACAACAAGTGTTAACACAACATAAAGTGCTGCTATTAACCCATTAACAACTAATACCGTTGTCTTTGATTGTGATACTGATTTTTCCATTTTTCTTTTTCTCCCTTCCTAGTTTTGATATCGCAGGATGGTATGAACGAACTGCGGTTATTCAACATAACGATATTATCCTACCTTTTGTTTACCAAAATGTCAAAGTTTTTTGGTATGATAAGAGCATGACTAACAAAAAGGAAGAAAATGATGTCACTTATTATTCAAAAAATCAAAACGATTACAACACAGCATTTCTCTTTATTAAAACAAGCAGATCCAGATGAGGATATGATTAATTCATATATTTATCGTGCTTTTTTGTTCGAATGCCTTTATAATAATAAAATTGTAGGCGTTCTAGCATTAAATCAGACTAAAGAGAACACATTAGAAATTTTAAATATTTCTGTCCTTGAAGAGTATCAACATCAAGGCATCGGGTCTTCTCTATTAGTTTTTACTGAAAATTTTGCAAAAGAAAACCATTACTCTACACTTGAAGTTTGTACAGGTTCTACAAGTATCTGGCAACTTTATTTTTATCAAAAACACGGCTTTCGTATTACAGACATTCAGACTGACTACTTTCTCAAAAACTATTCGACACCTATTTTCGAGCATGGTATTCAACTGAAAGACCAATTATGTCTTAAGAAAGAGATTTAATCATTCTTTTCGTGTTTATTAGTAGAACCGGTCAGAATTTAAGGAGTTGCTCTATGGAAAAATTAGTATTGCATTTGTTAGTAAATCAACACGCTGGTTCAGGAAAAGGAGCTAGACAATATAAAGAAGTTCAAAAGCAATTAATTGCAAAAGAAATTCCCTTTCAAACTTACCTAACTGAGTATGCAGGTCATGAAAGAGAAATTGTACAAGAATTATTAAAAGGTGTTCTCACACCTTATAAAGACAATAAACCATTTGAACATTTACTCGTGGTTTTAGGTGGAGATGGCACTCTGCATGAAGTAGTCAATGCTTTAAAACACGAACCGACTATTCCCATTGGCTACTTACCAAGTGGTTCTGGCAATGATTTTGCTCGTGGTGTTGGGGTTTCAAGAAAAATAGATGTGGCTTTAACACAATTATTAGCTGTTCAAAAACCAAAACCAATTAGTTTAATGGAAGCAACGGACGTTGACTCTAATGATACTCGGCTTATTTTAAACAATGTCGGTGTCGGAATTGATGCCAAAATAGTCGCAACAGCCAATCATTCAAAAGCTAAATCACTCTTAAATCAAATGAAACTAGGCTCATTATCATATGTTAGTGCTGCTTTATCATCTATTTTTAAACAGCCTTCTTTTCCATTAATTGTTGAAACAAGTACTGAAAAGAAAGAATTTAAAAAAGCTTTTTTATGCACGACAACAAATCATCCCTATTTTGGTGGTGGCGTTGCAATTGACCCAACAGCTTCAGCTTATACAGAGGATATTCACTTAATTATTGTCGAAAAGATTTTTCCTTTATCTTTAGCATGGTTAATTATCAAATTATTTTTTAAACAACATCTAACGTCACCACATCTACACCGCTTTGTTGATTCAGAGTTAACACTCACTTGTCCTGTTGCACAAGTCGGTCAAGCAGATGGTGAAGAATTAGGAGAAAGAAACTTTAAGTTACGTTTTAAAACCACTCAGCGTTTATTTTGGATGTAAAAATGAGGCTGACCCAGAAGTCTTAAAATAGAAAAAATCCCGTGAAATCAGTTTATTAAAATATTGATTTCATGGGATTTCTGTTTTATTAGTTTGGTGATTTTTACTTAATAAATTACTTTTGGGTCAGCCTCTATTTTTTATTTCAAAATCTTGAGGTATTTGATTATCCATTCCAATCATTGGATCAATAGATAAATAATTATCCATGGTTAGTCTATATGTTTTAGGAGTCTCTTCATCTACTTTTTCAAATAAAGACACTTCTTTAACTTTTGATTTTTCTGGTAACTGTTCAAGTTTTTCTTCTACTTTATGGTGTAGAGTTTCTTTGACTTCTTGCTCTTTTTCACCTAGATAATTTTCTTCCTCTTTAGCTCGTTTAACTAGTAACTCATCACTTTCAACAAGCCGTTCTGCTAAGGTTGTTTGTCGCTCGAGTGTTTGACTTTCAATCGCTTTAACAAAAGCATCTGGTTCACCAAGTAAAATCAAAAAATCCCGGCTTCTTGTCACAGCTGTGTAAAGAAGTTTTCTTTGAAGCATTCGACCATATTGATTCACTAACGGTAAAATCACCATTTGAAACTCGCTACCTTGTGATTTATGAATTGAACACGCATAAGCTAATGTAATTTTTTGCCATTCATTCCGTTTATAAACCACTTCTGTTTCATCAAATAAAATCGTCATCTCATCTACTTTATCGTCTGTATCTTTTCCATAAGTAATCCCGACAATTTCTCCCATATCACCATTAAAAACATTCACCTCTGGACTATTCACAAGGTGAAGTACCTTATCGCCAATACGATATAACTTATCCAACCATTTTACTTCTTTTCTTTCGCCTGTATCGTTGCTATTTAAAATCTGTTGCATCATGATATTTAATTGATCAATCCCTGCTTTTCCACGATACATTGGCGCTAATACTTGCACTTCTTGATTAGAAAAGCCTTTATCTTTCGCTCGTGATACCACTTGTTCAACAACTGACTCGATTTGATTAACATGACATTGAATAAACGACCGATCTTTTTTGTTTTCTGTTAAATCATTTGGTACCTCACCATTTTTTATATGATGTGCTAATGAAATGATAGAGGAGCCATCATCTTGTCGATAAATATCCACTAATTCTTTTTTGGGTATTTCTTCTACTCGTAACAAATCTGTTAGTACCTGACCTGGTCCAACTGAAGGCAGCTGATCTTTATCCCCTACAAAAATGACTTGCATGTTATTTGGTATAGACTTTAATAATGTATTAACTAACCATGTATCCACCATTGACAACTCATCGACTATCAACAGTCCACCTTCAAGTTCTCTAGCCTCTTCTACGCCTTCTTTTTCTCGACCTGTCAGACCTAATAAGCGGTGAATGGTACTGGCTGGAAGCCTCGTCATGTCATTCATCCGTTTAGCTGCTCGACCAGTTGGTGCGGCCAAAAGAATTGGGAATATCTTTTGCGTGTAATCTTCTAAATTTAGAGAAAGACCATTTAATTCAGCATATAAAGAAACAAGTCCATTGATTACGGTTGTTTTACCTGTACCAGGTCCTCCTGTTAAAATAAAGAAATGTGACATAATGGCTTCTTTCAACGCTTCTTTTTGACTATTACCATACTTGATGCCATTTTGCTTTTCAATCATTTTAATCGTGGCATCAATTTCTTTTTCTTTATAAGGTAACTTTTTCTTTTTTTCAAGTAATCGTTTGATAGATGCAGCCGTACCAACCTCAGAAAAATACAACGATTTTTCAAACAAACGAGTCCCTTCTTGAATAATCACACCCTCTTCAGCTAAATGAATTACCTCATCCGCGACTAATTGTGGATTAATTTCAACAGGTCGACTATTTTCTAACACCTGAATTGAAGCTGATAATAATTGCTTCGCTTCCATGTAAGTATCACCAGCATTTAAGCAACCTTGATATAACTCATGAACTAATGCTGCTCGAATACGTTCTGAAGAAGTAGCAGAAATTCCAATTCGTTCTGCTAACATATCGGCTTTTTTAAACCCTACTCCCTCAATATCTTCTACCAATTGATAAGGGTTTTCTTCGATAATTTTTAACGTATCGCCTTTATAATATTGATAAATAGTAAAAGCTAGCTGGTTTCCAAAACCATAACGATTTAGACCGACAACAATTTGTTCCATTCCGTAATTTTCTTTTAAAGAAGACACCAGTGTTTCTTTCTTTTTTTGATTAAGTCCTGCAACTTGATCAAGTAAATCTGGATTATCTAAAATGTCATCAATAGCCGTTTCACCAAGCAACTCAACAATTGTCTGAGCCGTTTTTTTCCCTATCCCAGGAAACTTACTACTTGATAAATAGTTTATCAATCCTTCTGTTGAGGTTGGTTTATCCTGCTCGTAACGCTCTACTTTTAATTGCTCTCCATATCTTGGATGATTAACGATTTCTCCATAAAAACAATACGGCTCTCCCTCTTGAATCTGACCAAATGTTCCAGTGACAACAATCTCATCACCATCATAAGTTGTATTAGTCTCTTTTACTTTTACCAACATGACCTTATAAAAATTTGTGGCATTTTCAAAAAAAATCGCTTCAACCGTTCCTTTTAAAAAAGGAGTCTCTGGCATTTCTTCCATTGTCGTCACCTCCATCTATCATGATAAGAAATCTGTATTGTTCCAATCGTCTAAAGTAAATTCTCCGTCATTAAAAGATAAGACTGTCACACTATTATTATCTAACATTCCCTCAACTTCACGAATACGTTCAATTGGTACACCTAAAAGTGTTCGCATACAAGCAATTAACATGGCACCATGCCCAACAAACAACAATGGACCAGTTTCATTTTCTTCTATTGCTTCTTTTACAACAGTAGTGCTTCTTTTAATCATTGAATCATAATTTTCTCCATTAAAAGCGGATGGATCATACTTATCTGGGTGATTTCTCAAATAAAACATCTCATTAGGAAACGTTTCCTTTGCTGTTAAAAACTTTGCTCCTTCTAAATCTCCAAAACTAAGCTCTACAAAGCCTGGTCTTTCATACATAGGGATATCATAGTCAAATTGTGACACAATGCCCTCAGCCGTTTCTTTTGCTCGTTTAATAGGACTTGTATACACTGCTTTAAACGGAATCTCTTTTAACGCTTGACCACATTTTTTCATGTCTTCATAACTTTGTGGCAATAAAGGAGAGTCTTTCACTCCTTGTAATCGATCATCTAAATTCCATTCTGTTTTTCCGTGACGGACAAAATATAATTTCATTCAATTAACTCCTAGCTTAATTTATCATTGTCATAGATATGGACTGCTTCTAAATCAGGAAACGCCTGTTGTCTTAATGCTTCATAAACAACTAACGCAACAGTATTCGATAAATTCAATGATCGAACATGTTCATCGTTCATTGGAATACGGATGCATTTTTCTTCATTTTCTCTCATAAATGTTTCTGGTAATCCTGTTGTTTCTTTTCCAAAAATAAAATAATGGTCACGCCCATCATTAAACGCCACATCACTATAAGTATGTCTAGCAAATTTTGTGACCAAATGTAATGGCGAATTGCCTAATGTTTCTAAAAAAGCCTCTAAGTTTTTGTGATATGTAATATTCACATCATTCCAATAATCAAGCCCTGCTCGTTTTAAATGTTTATCATCAGTCGAAAAGCCCAATGGCTCAATTAAATGTAGTGGTGAATTTGTAGCAGCACAAGTTCGTGCAATATTTCCGGTATTTGCCGGTATTTGTGGTTCGAATAATACGATATGATTCATTGTTTTGGGTCTCTTCTTTCCTATTTTTTTGCATAAAAAAAACGTATCGTCTCGGTGTTAGTTCACTGCGAGTCGCTACGTTGGCGGTTTGCCATCTCACCAACTTTTATCAGAACAGGAATCTGATAAAAACCGCTGAAAATGACTTGATGTTATTGTAGCACTAACAACTATAAAAAACAACCTTAGTTTTGCAAATCATTGTTTTTTACCAACCAATATTTTCACATCTATTGTTAATTTCTGAAAATAATTATCACGAGCATGCTCTTTTGCCTGAATACTGGCTCCCCAATGCATTGGGGACATCATTAAAACATCTTGAAAATCTTCTTTTTCCACAACAAACTGATAGGTGATTCTTTTTTCTTCTATTAGTTGCATATCTTTTAGAAATTTTTGATACACTTTTTCATTACTATATTGTTGTTTAGCTTGCTCATCATAATAAAATAGCTCACGTAATTCTTTTAAATACTGTTCTTCTGGGATTACTTTAATCACCAGTCCCTCTTTTTTTAACACACGACTCATCTCTTCATAGTGACTAGGTGAAAAAATATTTAATAAAGTATCTACACTCTCGTCTTTAAATGGCATATTCGTGACATCTCCAATAAACCAAAAAGCCTCTTTTGAAAAATCACTTGCTAATACCACACCATCCCTGGATAAATCAAACCCCATCTTAGTACCAGAAATATCATTGTTTATGATTAGTCTCTCTAAGACACTTCCTTCTCCAGCCCCCATATCTACTAATAAATCAATTTCCCCTTGATTTGAAATAATACGGGCTATTTCCTTTTCAATCGGCTGATATAACCCCTTTTGAATCATATTGCGTCGATGTTCAAGCATTTGATGATCATAATCACTTTCCATGTGATGAAGCGGAAAATGAATCGTCCCTTTTTTCGACAAATCAAAATGATGGTTATTCTGGCAAACCAATCCACTATCTAATAAATTAAATGCACTATGACATTTGGGACACTCCAATGCATCCACTGTCATTTTTAAGTGGTCTATCGCGTACTCTTTTTTCTTTTTTAGCATATCTAAACTCCTAAATAAATGTTACAACTATCATACCATAATTTTCATCGACAAATGATGGTTTATGCTATACTAAGATTACAAGAATGAATGAAACTCGGAGGATTTGTTTGTGATGATTAAAGAATTTTGTGCTGAAAATTTTACGAATATTCCAAATGCGATTGCTTCAGGTGCAACAAGGATTGAACTTTGTGATAATTTAGCTGTCGGTGGAACAACAGTCAGTAAAGGTGTCTTAGCAGAAACCATGGCCTACTGTAGTGAAAAAGGCGTTCCTGTGATGGCGATTATCAGACCTCGTGGTGGAAATTTTGTCTATACTGACATTGAATTAAAAATTATGGAAGCAGATATTTTAGAAGCAAGACAACTTGGTGTTGACGGGGTAGTATTTGGTTGTTTAAACGAACAAAATAAAATTGATGAAGAAGCCATGTCCGTTTTATTAGAAGCTTCTGAAGGCATGCAAGTAACCTTTCATATGGCGTTTGATGTGATGAGTCGTGATGATCAATTTGAAGCCATCGATTGGCTAAGTAATCATGGTGTCACTCGTATTTTAACTCACGGTGGATCACCTATTGTTCCAATCGAGCAACATTTAGAATACATTAATGATTTAATTTCCTATGCTAACAATCGAATTACTATTTTACCAGGTGGTGGTATCACCTATAAAAATGTTGATACGGTGACCTCTTTTCTAAAAGTAAAAGAAGTACACGGAACTCAAATTGTTGATTTCCATTTTTAAAAAGTGCCTTGCGTAAAAACGCAACGCACTTTTTTCTTTTACCAATTTGTATCAATAAACCGATCTCGTCCTGAGGCTTCACGATATTTTTGATAATGATCCTTATTTTTACGATGAAAATCTTGATGATACTCCTCTGCAGGATAAAAAATTTGAGCTTTTTCTATTTGTGTCACAATGGGTTGATCAAATTTTCCGCTTTTCTCTAATCTTTCCCTCGATTCTTTTGCTATTTCATATTGTTCATCATTCTCATAAAAAATAACTGGACGATAAGAATCACCTCTATCAACAAATTGCCCCATAGCATCCGTTGGGTCTGTTTGATGCCAATAAATCTCAACCAAGTCTTTATAACTAATTATTTCAGAATCAAATGTAATTTCAACAGCTTCTGTGTGACCTGTTGTTCCACTGCATACTTCTTCATACGTTGGATTAACCGTATGACCACCTGTATAACCAGAAACCACTTTAATAATTCCTGGTAACTCATCAAATGGCTTTACCATACACCAAAAGCACCCACCAGCAAATATGGCTTTTTCTTCCATTAAAATCATCTCCTTTACTATTTCTCACTATTTTAAACAATCTTCTTTTATTCGTCACTTGATATGGTTTATTCACAAAATATATCTCATTGTTAAGAAATAATATTTTATTATTCATAATATTTTTATTGAAAAAATATTCCATTAAGATATAATAGAGTTATCTTATATGAAAACGAATACAGCAAAGAAAGGAGTTTAATCGTCATGTTTGGTTTTTCTATTTTTATGAATCAACCTTTATCAAATGAAAAAAAAAGCTACATAGAAAAAATGAAAACAATTGGATTTACAGGTATTTTCACTTCGCTACATATTCCGGAAGATGATGCCACTACCTACTATTCCAGACTAATTGAACTTGGAAAGGAAGCTAAAAAAAACAACCTTAATTTAATGGTTGACATATCAGGTGACGCTTTGTCTAAAGCAGGATTTTCTATTGATCGTCTTGATGAATTAAAACATATTGGTGTGACAGGTCTTCGAATGGATTACCATATTTCAAATGACATAATTGCCAAGTGCTCTCACCATATGACAGTTGGATTAAATGCTAGTACTATCACACAACAAGACATTGATGAATTACGTCATTTCAACGCAAATTTTTCTCAACTAGAAGCGTGGCATAACTACTACCCTCGCCCAGAAACAGGGTTAGATAAAACGTGGTATGTAGAAAAAAATCAATGGCTAAAAGAAGGTGGATTTACTATTCAAGGTTTCGTTCCAGGTGATGATGATTTACGAGGCCCACTTTATGCAGGCTTACCTACACTAGAAGAACATCGTTATCTTCATCCGTTGGCAAACGCGCTGAGTCTTTTAGGAAGCTATACAGACTTAGTATATATCGGAGATGGTGGCTTAAGCGAGGTTACACAATCTCAGTTTAAAGAGTTTTTACAAAATGATACACTCACTCTCCATGTTGATACCATTGATGAAAAATTTAGCTCTCTCTTTCTTGGTCAACATCACAATCGCCAAGACGAAGCACGTGATGTGATAAGAAGTGCCAATGCACGATTTAAACAAATACCTGATATTCCCCCCAAAAAAATCCTACCACGCTCAAAAGGGAGTGTGACGTTAGATAATCACGAATATTTACGCTATATGGGAGAATTACAAATCACAAAAACTAACTTACCTAAAGATGGAAAAGTAAATGTTGTTGCCCATGTAATTGAAAAGGATATTCCCTTAATAGATCACATCAAAGCAGGCATGAGTTATGAATTAAGAAAGGATGATGATAATGAGTAAAGTTGATTTAACTAATTTAACTACTGAACAACGTAATCAAAATACATTAGGTTTAGATACGATGAGTGTCAAAGAAGCCCTTTTATTAATGAATAAAGAAGATGAAAAAGTAGCCGAAGCAGTTAAAAAGGAATTAACTAGCATTGAACCAGTGATTATTCAGACGATTGAAGCCTTTAACGAAGGAGGACGTCTTATTTATATGGGAGCTGGCACAAGTGGCAGGCTCGGTGTTTTAGACGCAGCTGAATGTGTCCCAACTTTTGGCGTTAGTCCTGATATGGTGGTTGGTTTAATTGCCGGTGGAGAAAAAGCGATGACTATTGCAGTCGAAGGGGCTGAAGATTCCATGGAACTTGGTAGAAAAGATTTAGTTGATTTAAATCTTTCAAAACACGATATGGTCATTGGGATTGCCGCAAGTGGTAGAACTCCTTACGTGATTGGTGGTCTCAACTACGCTAGAGAAATAGGGGCAAAAACAGCAAGCTTATCTTGTAATAAAAATGCATTGATTAGCCAAAGTGCTGACTTTCCAATTGAAGTTAGCGTTGGTCCAGAATTTTTAACAGGATCCACTCGATTAAAATCAGGAACGGCTCAAAAACTCGTTTTAAATATGATTTCAACTATTAGCATGATTGGAATTGGAAAAGTTTTTAATAATTTAATGGTCGATGTAAAAGCAACTAACGAAAAACTCGTAGAGCGTGCAAAACGCATTATTATGCAAGCAACAGAAGTGGATTATGAGACAGCTGAAACGTATTTTTATGAAGCAGATGAAGATGTCAAATTAGCTATTGTCATGATTTTGACAAACAGTAGCAAAGATGACGCAATGGACAAGTTAACTCAGGCTAAAGGTTTTATAAAAAAAACATTATAAAGGAGAATCACTATGGCAAAGAATGAATTAAGTTTAAACGAATTATCACAACAAATTTACGATCATGTTGGTGGCATGAAAAACGTTGTCTCTATTGTTCATTGTATGACACGCGTTAGAATGACTCTTAAAAATCGTGATTTAGTTGATTTAGATGGCTTAAAAGCTATTCCTGGTGTACTAGGAGTAGTCGATGATGAACAATTACAAATTATCATTGGACCAGGAAAAGTCAATAAAGTAGCTAAAGAGATGGTTGATATGGCTGGCGTTGATTTAGGTGAAACATTCCCTGAAGCCCATTCAGGAAAAGAAATGGTTAATGAGAAAGCAAGAGAAATGAAAGAAGCTCAAAAAGCCAAGCAAAAACAATCTACCTTAAAAGTCATTCTTAAGGACATTTCTAACATTTTCGTTCCGATGATTCCAGCTTTTGTTGGTACTGGTATTGTTGCAGGGATTGCTGCGATTTTAACCAACTTAGTAACAGCTGGTAGTATTAATGGGGCAACTTGGCAACAATATATCGACGTGATGAATATTCTAAAAAATGGGATGTTTGGTTATTTAGTTATTTATACAGGGATTAACGCTGCTCAAGTATTTAAAGCAACACCTACTCTAGGTGGGGTTATTGGGGCTGTTGTCATGTTAACAGGTATGAACCCTGAAGCACCACTTAAAAATCTCTTTACAGGGCAAGCTCTTTCTCCTGGCCAAGGTGGGATTTTAGGTGTTATCTTTGCTGTTTGGTTACTTTCTCTTGTTGAAAAAAGATTACATAAAGTCATTCCTGATTCGATAGATATTATTGTGACTCCAACTCTATCTTTGATTATTATTGGACTAATTGAAATATTCTTTATTATGCCTCTAGCTGGATTTATCTCTGATGGTATGGTTGGTGGGATTAATTGGGTACTAAACGTTGGTGGAGCATTCTCTGGTTTTATTTTAGGAACATTCTTCTTACCAATGGTGATGTTTGGTTTACATCAAATACTAACACCTATCCATGTCCAAATGATTAATGAAACAGGACAAACCATGCTACTACCAATTCTAGCAATGGCAGGTGCTGGTCAAGTCGGAGCTGCGATTGCACTATGGGTTCGATGCAAAAAAGACAAAGAATTAACCGAAATGATTAAAGGAGCTTTACCTGTTGGGATTTTAGGTATTGGTGAACCTTTAATTTACGGCGTAACCTTACCTTTAGGCCGTCCATTTATTACTGCTTGTATCGGTGGGGGTATTGGTGGTGCTGTTGTTGGATTAGTTGGAAATATTGGCGCGATTGCTATTGGCCCTTCTGGTGTAGCCTTAATTCCATTAATTGCGAATGGTAGATGGTGGGGATATGTTTTAGGTTTACTTGCTGCTTATGCTGGTGGATTTTTAGCGACTTACTTCTTTGGTATTCCAAAAGAACAATTAGAAAAAAACACCTTAGCAGAAACAACAGAGGATATTATTGTCAAACCTACAAGCCAAGTAAAAGAAGTGAGTTTAACTTCTATTGCAAATGGTGTAGCTCATACATTAGAAGAAGTAAGTGATCCTGTATTCCAAGAAAAAATGATGGGTGATGGTTACTTTATTGATCCAAGTGATGGTCATATCTATTCTCCAGTTGATGGAACAATTACCACTGTTTTCCCAACAAAACATGCCATTGGTATCACAACAACTAATGGACTAGATGTTCTAATCCACATGGGAATTGATACTGTCAATCTTGATGGAAAACCTTTTGATGTTAAAGTAACACAAGGACAGAAAGTAAAACAAGGTGACTTATTAGCCATGGTTGATTTAGAACAAATTAAAGAAGCGAAAAAAGAAACTTCTATGATTGTCATTTTAACCAACATGGATGATATTGACACATTCGTTTTAACAAAAACAGGTACTGTAACACATACAGACCATCTTTTAAATGTAAAAATGACATAACGAAAAACGCTTGGAAAAATTTTCCAAGCGTTTCTTTTATCTTGTTTTTGTCACTTTTACCGCATCTTTAAATACTTGCATCATACTCTTATCACTATAAATTAAAACAGTTGATTTGTATACTTTAGCTGAAAGTCTAAGTAATAAAATAATGCCAACTAATAGTATGCCTAAAGAAATAAGAATTTCTGTATTGGTGACACTATCATTTGCGATTCTAACAGGCATAGCAAATGATGAGAAAAACGGTATGAATGAAAAGATTTTAATTAGCATATTTTGTGGATCAGACATTCCTAACATCATTGTTGGTAACGAGGCAATCATAATTAAATAAGTCACAGGTGTTACAGCTTTTGCAGCATCTTCTGATTTGCTTACTAATGAGCCTGTAAAAGCTGATAAAATCGTATAGATTAACACACCTAATAGTAAATATAAGAGATTGTAACCTAAAATTCCTTTGATTAATTCATCAATTGACACTGTTTCCAAAAATCCTTTTACCATATCCATATCTTTTGCTAAAATGTAAGCAATCACGCCAGAAAATAGATAAATTAACACTTGAGTTAAAATCACAAGAAAAATACCCATAATTTTCCCGTAAAAATGTTTTGCTGCCGTTGTACTGGACAAAATAATTTCCATAATGCGTGTCCCTTTTTCAGAGGCTACTTCTTGCGCTGTAATAGAAGCATATAGTAAGACAATCATATACATCGCTAAAACAATAAAGAATCCCACTAGTGTTAATGCCATCCGATTATCTTTATTTTCCTTAATCTGGCCATCTGACACTTTGACTTGTTTTTCTGATAAAGTCGCTTGAGATAATAGTGTTGTCACCTGCTCTTGCGTTAACCCTAATGAACCTGAATTAATGCCTAGTTGCATTTGATTTAGAAAGCCAAGTAACATTTGTTGATTCGTTGTTCCAAGTGTTTCTACTCCTGTATATTGTCCTTTTAATTGATTTTCAGAAACCGAAATAGAAAGATACCCGTCAATTTCTTCGTTTTCAAGTGCTTTTTTTGCCTCAGATTCTGTCGTAATCTTCTTATTTATATCGAAATCATCTTTAGCCATTTCTCTATAGGTTTCACTAATAGCCTTATCATCCGAAACAATCGCTATTTCATTTACATCTGAAAATTTATCTCCAAAATAACCCATTCCTAAAGAAAAACCAATTAATAAAAACGGTGCTAAAACCATCATAATAAAGCTTGCTGATTTAACATGCTTCTTATACGTTTCAAGTGCAACAACCCAAAATTTATTCATCCTCTTCACCAACCTTTAATTTAAATATTTCCTCTAACGTCGGTGGCTGCTGATTAAATATTGGAATATAATCAGTCACCTTGATTGCTTCTTCAAATACTTCTCTACCTACATCTGAAGACTCCAACCTTAGATGATAATAATTTTCTCTTGGATTTTCTACTCTTAATACCCCAGGAATAGATTCTAATTCTTCTTTAGATAGAGGTGTTTCTATCTCTAAGTGAGTTCTACCAAAAGATTCTCTAATGGCCTGAACAGATCCATCAAGCACCATTTCACCATCTCGTAACATGACTAAATGATCACAAATTTTTTCAACATTTTCCATATTGTGACTAGAAAAAATAACGCAAGAACCGTTTTCTTTTAATTCGATGATACCTTCTTTTAAAAGCTCAGCATTTACTGGATCTAATCCACTAAATGGTTCATCTAAAATAATCAATTTAGGTTCATGGATAAGTGTTGCAATCAACTGAACCTTTTGTTGATTTCCTTTAGATAACGATTTTACTTTATCTGTTTTTTTCCCTTTTACTTGAAACTTTTCCATCCATTTATCAATTAGTGGAACAATTTCTTTTTTCTTTTTTCCACGTAGTCGACCAAAATAAATCAACTGGTCTTCAATGGTTACTTTAGGATAAAGTCCTCTTTCTTCTGGTAAATAACCAATAACATCATAATCTTTCTCTTTTAATGGTTTTCCATTCCATAAAATCGTTCCATCATCTGCATCTAAAAAGTTTAAAATCAAACGAAATGTTGTTGATTTCCCCGCACCATTTTGTCCGATTAATCCTAAAATCTTACCATCAGGTATACGAAAAGACACATCATCTACTGCTGCCATATCCCCAAAATATTTTGTTAATCCTTCTACTTCTAACATTCTTTCCCCTCCTATTGATTAAAAAATAACATACTACTAATAAATCCGAAAAGAGCCCCAATAATCATCGCAATAACCATATCTCTTCCAAATTTTTGGCTTTTATCTATTGCCTTGGGATTGTTATACAATTCTGGCCGTTTACGATACATCATTTTGAAATATAATAGCAAAACAGCTAACATCACTGGAAAAATAATCCCCAAAAATAGAACACCACTAATTATTGCTCTTAACCACAAGCTCATATCAAAATGATTGAAATAAAACAATATTAGATATATAAACAAACTTGGAAAAAAGGCCCATAAAGACTGTAACAACATCCAGACTGTTTCATTTTTCAAACGTTCTTTATAAGTTTGTCTGTCAGTATAATTAAAAACATGGTTACCAGTTGATTTAAATACAAAATAACGATTTCGATAATTTTCGACTAGCGACCAACCTGAATCTTGATAAAACTCAACATACTCATTAATATCTTCTTTTTTCCCACTATAAAAATCAATTACCCAAGTTGATTCTTCTTCTGCTGCTTTTTTAAATACATAAAATCCTAAAGGACTAATTTTTTTTAGTTGCCATCCCCTACTAGCTTCTTTCGAAAAGTAAATGCTTTCTTTTTCAGCGTAAAAAGCTAAACCTTTAGATAGTTTAATTTTCGTGTTTTTCCATATCATACACATCCACCCTATCTCCCATTAATAGAGAACGTCCCGCTTCATAAAACATACGTCGTCTGTCAACTTCTTTTATCAATTCTTCTTGCCCTTGAGAAGTTATCACATATATTTTTTTTCTATCTTTATCCTCTTTGAGACGAATATCTCCTTTTTTTTCTAATTTTTTTAAAATAGTGTACATGCTTGCTGGTCCAATTGTTACACTATCATGCGTCATCTCACTAATACCTTTCATTATTGCATAGCCATGTCTTGGCTCTAATAAACTTAACAAGATTAAATATGTCGAGTCTGTCATAGGTTCCATTTTTTCACTCTCCTTTAATCCATATCTAACTATATCATTCTATAATATATCGTTAACTGATATATTATAGAATGATATAGTTTTTGTCAATAAAAAAAGATGATTTCAAGCAAAAACGGCTCTATAATTTAAAGGACTGATGAATCAAAATCTGATTCATCAGCCTTTTTTAGTTTATTTTATTTAAAAACATGCCGTCTATCTAGTAAAATTTAAGTACCAAACAAAAATATCAGATAGAAAGGACGACATGTCATGAATAATCATATCAAAAAAATGCTAAGAATAACAGATGACAATTTAAATTTAATTAGTACAGAGGAAGCTAACATCAATGGAATGAACACTCTCATTATTAAAGGGACTTATTCCCCTATGCCTTCGGCTTGTAAGAATTGCCACTCCTCTATTGTTGATAGAGAAGGAAACTCTATCATTGTGAAAAACGGGAAAAAAGAAGTGACTATTCGCTTATTGCCATATCAAAACCTACCTACTATTTTAAAGCTCAAGAAACAACGTTTTTATTGTAGAAAATGCTGCCATCATTGGACAGCACAATGTTCAATTGTTGAAAAAAATTGCCATATTAGTAAGTTCACTACCT
>NZ_NGJT01000060.1 GCF_003950315.1 Vagococcus bubulae | reverse complement strand
GCATATAAGTGCGGTGACGATGGCAAGAAGGATACACCTGTAACCATGCCGAACACAGAAGTTAAGCTTCTTAGCGCCGAGGGTAGTGAAGGGTTTCCCTTTGTGAGAGTAGGACGTTGCCGTGCTTTTTGTATTGATGGAGGTTTAGCTCAGCTGGGAGAGCACCTGCCTTACAAGCAGGGGGTCAGCGGTTCGATCCCGTTAACCTCCATACATTTTTGACTCGTTAGCTCAGTTGGTAGAGCATCTGACTTTTAATCAGAGGGTCACTGGTTCGAGCCCAGTACGGGTCATATATGCGGGTGTGGCGGAATTGGCAGACGCACTAGATTTAGGATCTAGCGCCTAACGGCGTGGGGGTTCAAGTCCCTTCACCCGCATTATTATATTTGCCGGCTTAGCTCAGTTGGTAGAGCATCTGATTTGTAATCAGAGGGTCGAGGGTTCAAGTCCTTTAGCCGGCATCTATAAGCGGAAGTAGTTCAGTGGTAGAACATCACCTTGCCAAGGTGGGGGTCGCGGGTTCGAACCCCGTCTTCCGCTTTTATAAGTTCCAGCCGGGGTGGCGGAACTGGCAGACGCACAGGACTTAAAATCCTGCGGTGAGTGATCACCGTACCGGTTCGATTCCGGTCCTCGGCATCATTAATAGCGCCCATAGCTCAACTGGATAGAGTGTCTGACTACGGATCAGAAGGTTAGGGGTTCGACTCCTCTTGGGCGCGTTACAATGGATTATTTTTATAAGATATTGTTTGTTTCGCGGTGTAGCTCAGCTGGCTAGAGCGTCCGGTTCATACCCGGGAGGTCGGGGGTTCGATCCCCTCCGCCGCGATAAATTTACGACCTTTGGACCTTTAGCTCAGTTGGTTAGAGCTCCCGGCTCATAACCGGGCGGTCGTAGGTTCGAGTCCTACAAGGTCCATTGAAAGTTATTATGGAGGATTACCCAAGTCCGGCTGAAGGGAACGGTCTTGAAAACCGTCAGGTGTGTAAAAGCACGCAAGGGTTCGAATCCCTTATCCTCCTTATTAATATCGCGGAGTGGAGCAGCTAGGT
>NZ_NGJT01000006.1 GCF_003950315.1 Vagococcus bubulae | reverse complement strand
TGGGATCCTTACAAGGTGGTCAAGTGGTAAAAGTGAGCTTTGAGAGTGAGATAGAAGCGAGCGCGGTTGGTCAAAACTTAGTGAACGTTGCGGTTGGAGAAGGTCAACGCCCAGATGGGAAACCAATTGAAGGAAGTGACCAAAAAGAAGTAGCAATTCTGTCATCGAGCACTATACCTAATGATAGACTACCAGAATTTGAAACAACAGAATTAAGTCATGACAATAAAATTACGACTTGTAATCAGCAAGATAGAGAAAATAACTTACCAAAAACAGGAGATAAAGATAATAGAAAATATATTATAATAGGATTTCTTCTTTTAATGATAAGTCTTTATTACTTATATAGTCGTTTAATTCTCAAAAAAGAATAAGAAAATAGCACCTTATTAGATTGAAGTCTAACAAGGTGCTTATTTTATTTAGGCTGATTATTGTAAAGTTGATGCATAATTTTTTTACCTGTTTTAGTTGCTGCTAATCCACCTTCAGCAGTTTCTTTAAAAGCAGAAGGCATTTGCATTCCTACTTGATGCATAGCTTCGATTACTTCATCAACAGGAATAACACTTTTAACTCCTGCTAGAGCCATATCGGCAGAAATAAATGCTTGAGAAGCACCTAAGGCATTTCTTTTAATACAAGGTATCTCAACTAATCCGGCAACGGGATCACAAATAAGACCTAGCATATTGATGATGGTTATTGCAACGGCATGTGATGCTTGTTCAGGTGTTCCACCACACGTTTCGACTAAAGCACCACTAGCCATAGCACTAGCAGATCCAATCTCTGCTTGGCACCCACCAGCAGCACCACTGATAGAGGCGTTATTAGCAATGACTAAACCAATGGCACCAGCTGCAAATAAAAAGTTAATCTGTTGTTCTTTTGATAGATTACGTTCCCCTGTTAAAGCAGATAATACTCCAGCAGCAACTCCAGCGCTACCAGCAGTAGGTGTTGCACAGATAAGTCCCATCTCTGCATTTACTTCATTTACTGCCATTGCATTTTGTACGGCACGTAGAATGGTTTCGCCACTTAAAAAGTTTCCTTGATTGATATATTCATTCATCCTAGGAGCATCTCCACCTGTTAATCCAGTGACGGATGTTACTCCTGCGACACCTTTTTCAATGGACTTTAACATCACGGATAAGTTTTTTTCCATATGTGAAATGATGACGTCACGTGGACGTTGTGATACGGTCATTTCTGTTTGAATCATGGCTTCAGCGAGAGAACCATGCTCGTTAGCTAATACAATTAATTCTTCTATTGTTTCAAACATGTTTGTTTCCTTTCTAGTTGAAAAAATCAACTGCATCAATATGTTCTATTTGTCTAAGAGAATCGAGTAAGCCATCCACACGATTATCTACCTCGATAATCATCATAGCTTTTTCTCCTTTGGCTTCTCTTGTTAATGTCATTGTGCTGATATTAATATCTTTTTCAGATAATAGTCGTGTTACGTTAGCAACAACTCCTGGCTTATCCTGATGGAAAGTAATGTAGGTTGGTGTTGAGAAATCTAAATTAATTTTAAAACCATTAAGCTCAGAAATTTGAATGGAGCCACCACCAATAGAGATACCAGTACATGTCATGCTACGCTCTTTTGTTTTTAATACCATTTTTACTTGATTAGGATGGTCAGCTTTTTCAATTTTAGGTATAAAAGCCACCTCCATTCCTTTTTCATGAGCGATTTCCAAGGATTTTGATAAACGGTCATCATCTGGATCCATCCCAAGCAACCCACCAACTAATGCAATATCAGTTCCATGACCACGATAAGTTTTTGCAAAAGACTCATATAAATAGATATCAACAGAAAGTGGTTGTTCTCCTAAAATACGTCGGATGACTTTTCCAATACGTGCTGCACCTGCCGTATGTGAGCTACTTGGTCCTATCATGACTGGTCCAATGATATCGAAAACGCTATTATATTGCCCCATAATTTACCCCCATGTATGTTATTATTTGATTTCAGTTTATCATAAAGGGTTGATATTATTTTGAATTCAGTCTTTTTTTTATTTAAATATAATGTGATAAAATGGAAAAAAACGTATCTTAATTTATGAGTGGAGGAATACGAATGAAAACAGAACTGATTGTAGTAGGAACAGAATTACTGTTGGGACAAATTGTTAACACAAATGGCGCTTTTTTATCGAAAGAGTTAGCTGATTTAGGTTATGAAGTTTATTTTGAAACAACAGTTGGAGATAATAAAAAACGTTTAATGGATACGTTGAATTTAGCTTCAAAAAGAAGTGAGTTAATTATTTTGTGTGGAGGGCTGGGGCCGACAACAGACGATTTAACAAAAGAAGCAGTGAGTGAATTTATTAATGAACCGTTAGAATATGATGAAGAGTCTCTAGAAAAGATTTACCATTTGTTTTCATCGACAGATAAAGTCATGCCAGAAAATAATAAACAACAAGCACTCACCTTTAAGAAAGGCATAACATTAAAAAATCCAACTGGCTTGGCATGCGGTGCTTTTATTGAAGTGAATGATGTTAATTATCTACTTTTACCAGGGCCACCAAGTGAATTAACGGCTATGTTTGAACAAGAAGCTAAACCTCTACTCAGAAGACTATCTCCACACCATAAAGAATTAGTATCGCGTTATTTACGTTTTATTGATATTGGGGAGTCACAATTAGTAACAGATTTATCAGACATTATCGATGCGCAAACTAATCCAACAGTAGCACCTTATGCTAAGTCAAATGAAGTGATGTTAAGACTTACGGCACAAAGTTCAAATTTAGATACGGCTAACCAATTATTAGATGAAATGGAAGAAAAAATATTAGATATTGAAAAACGTTATTTTTATGGTTATGGAGAAGAGTTAACCATTCAAGAAGTTGTTATTAATCAATTAAAGAAACAAAGAAAAACATTATCAGTGATTGATTTATTAACGGATGGTCGTTTCTTTACGGTAGGAACTGAGGTAGATAGTGGGGAACAGGTTGTAAAAGCAGGGATTAACGTCAATAGCAAGAGCATGTTGTCTTCTATGTTTAATCAAACAATTGAGGAAAGTGACGATGAAGCGCTTGGGAAAGAGTTAGCCAAATCTGGATTAGAGATGTTTCAAACAGATTATGTGATGGTGTTATTAGGAGATATGAGCCATGGTAATGATGAATTACCTGAAGGGATTACTTGGTTTTTCTTGGCCAATAAAGAAGATATTATCTGTAAAAAAAGAATATTTAAACGTCACTTAGCCTACATGAAAGACGGTGCTATAAAACATGGATACAATTTCATACGATTAAATAGTTGATGAAACACACGAATATTTGTTCGCTTTTTTCTTGCTTTTTTAATAAAAAAAAAGTATATTATAAAGTGAAGAGACAAAATAACTGGAGGTACATACATGTCAGATAATCGTAAAGCAGCTTTAGATGCTGCGTTAAAAAAAATAGAAAAAGATTTTGGTAAAGGTTCAGTCATGAAGTTAGGAGAAAAAGTAGATACACAAATTTCAACAGTATCTAGTGGTTCTCTTGCTTTAGATTCTGCTTTAGGTGTTGGTGGTTACCCAAGAGGGAGAATTGTTGAAGTCTATGGTCCAGAGAGTTCTGGTAAAACAACGGTTGCCTTACATGCTATTGCCTCAGTTCAAAAAGCTGGTGGAACGGCTGCATTTATTGATGCGGAACACGCATTAGATCCAAAATATGCAAGTGCTTTAGGGGTTAATATAGATGAGTTATTATTATCACAACCGGATACGGGTGAACAAGGGTTAAACATTGCTGAAGCACTGGTTTCTAGTGGGGCAATTGATATCGTTGTTGTCGATTCTGTTGCAGCACTTGTACCAAGAGCTGAAATTGATGGAGAAATGGGAGACTCGCATGTTGGTCTTCAAGCTCGTTTGATGTCACAAGCTTTAAGAAAATTATCTGGAACAATCAATAAAACGAAAACCATTGCTATTTTTATCAATCAAATTCGTGAAAAAGTTGGCGTCATGTTTGGAAATCCAGAAACAACACCCGGCGGACGTGCTTTAAAATTTTATGCAACAGTTCGTTTAGAAGTTCGTCGAGCAGAACAATTAAAATCTGGAACAGATATTATTGGTAACCGTACGAAAATTAAAGTAGTTAAAAATAAGGTAGCGCCACCTTTTAGAATAGCAGAAGTAGATATCATGTATGGAGAAGGTATCTCTCAAGAAGGTGAATTACTGGATATGGCTTCAGACCAAGATATCGTCAATAAAAGTGGTGCATGGTATTCTTATCAAGATGAGCGTATTGGTCAAGGGCGTGAAAATGCCAAAAAATATTTGGCAGAGCATTCAGATATGATGGAAGAAATTTATCAAAAAGTCCGTTTAGCTTATAATATGGATGGTGTAGCTCCTGAAGAAGCAGAAGAAGAAAATGAAAAATCTGAAGAAGTTTCTTTAGAATTAGAAGATTAATTGTATAATAAACTATTGTTTAAAGTAAGAATAACGAGTCATGTTATTTAATATCTTTTAAGCAGTAGTTTATTTTTTATGCTTTAGTATTTGGCTTCTTTTTTAAGTTGACACTCCTTTTAACAAAGATTAGAATATAGTATGTATAGTTAAATATATACACTCATATTTTATATATGATTTAGTCATAGTGATATGTTTTACATCTACGAATAACACAATAATAAAGATAGTATGGAGGTGTTTTTATGGCTGCTACAATACTCCTTGCTATCATCGGTTTAATTGTAGGTCTAGCAATCGGCTATTTTATTGCCATGACTCGACATAAGAGGTCTATAGAAGGAGCGAATAATACTGCCACCGGAATTATTCGACAAGCCAAGAAAGAGGCTGAGACTCTAAAAAAAGAGCATTTGTTGGAAGCAAAAGAACTGAATCAACAATACCGATTAGAAATTGAAAGTGAGCTGAAGGAAGAAAGAGCTGAATTAAAAAATCAAGAAAATAGACTGTTACAAAGAGAAAATAATCTTGATCGAAAAGATGACTCTTTAGAAAAACGCGAACGCTCACTTGAAGAAAAAGAGGAAAAACTTGATTCAAGGAAGCAATTGATTGATGAGCGGGAAAAAGAGGTATCAACCTTAATTGAAAAACAAGAGATAGAATTAGAGCGTATTGCTAATCTATCTAAAGATGAAGCACAAGATATTATCATGAATGACATGAAAGTAGAATTGTCACATGATAGAGCGATGTTGATTAAAGAAAGTGAACAACGTGTGAAAGATGAAGTTGATCGTAAAGCACGTAATATGTTAGCTTTAGCCATTCAACGAAGTGCAGCAGATCAAATATCAGAATTGACTGTGACAGTAGTAACGTTACCGAATGATGATATGAAAGGTCGAATTATTGGACGGGAAGGTCGAAATATACGAACGCTTGAGACATTAACTGGTATTGATTTAATTATTGATGATACACCAGAAGCAGTTGTGTTATCAGGATTTGATCCAATTAGACGAGAAGTTGCACGAATGACATTAGAAAAATTGATTCAAGATGGTCGAATTCATCCAGCTAGAATTGAAGAGATGGTGGAAAAATCTCGTAAAGAAATGGATGAACGGATTCGTGAGTATGGTGAAAATGCAGCATTTGAAGTGGGCGTTCACTCATTACATCCTGACCTAATTAAGATACTTGGACGTTTAAGATTTAGAACAAGTTATGGTCAAAATGTATTAAATCATTCGATAGAAGTAGCTAAATTGGCGGGAGTTTTAGCTGAAGAGCTAGGAGAAGATGCCACTCTAGCAAGACGTGCGGGACTATTACATGATATTGGTAAAGCATTGGATCATGAAGTTGACGGATCTCACGTTGAAATTGGAACGGAGCTAGTAAGTAAGTATAAAGAAAATCCAGTAGTAATAAATGCTGTTGCCTCTCATCATGGTGATGTAGAAGCAACATCTGTAATATCTGTCTTAGTTGCAGCAGCAGATGCTTTATCCGCTGCTCGACCAGGAGCAAGAAGTGAGTCATTGGAAAACTATATTAAACGTTTAGAACGTTTAGAAGGAATTGCTAATGATTTCCCAGGTGTTGATACAAGTTTTGCTATACAAGCTGGTAGAGAAATTCGAGTTGTAGTTAAACCTAACGAAGTCACAGATGATGAAGCAGTTATTTTGGTTCATGACATTCGTAAGAGAATAGAAGACGAGCTTGAATATCCTGGACACATTAAAGTAACGGTTGTTCGTGAAGTTAGAGCAGTTGATTATGCTAAATAACGTTTACCAATAAGAAACAAAAAACAGATGGAGAAATTCATCTGTTTTTTGTTTACAAAATTTAATAAATGTAAACTACTATTTGTTATTGCAGCATTTTTAATGACTATTAGATTTTTTATAAAAAACGAAAAGTAAGAAATGATAGATAAAAAAGTGGGATATTCTTTTAATACAGAATATTTCGCTTTTTCTTATGATTAAGTGAATAAAAAAACAAAATAACTATTGACAAATCAAAGATATTATCATATCAACGTTTATACTATATATAGTGTTTTTTAATCTTTAATTACAAAAATATATACTATATATAGTTGAAAAAAGGCTCTCGTTGGGATAAGATATTAGTTGAATATATTAAGGGAGTTCGATGATAATGATAGAAACAGCAGAATTAAACGAAAGAATGAGCAAGATGTCAGAAGAAATTGATATGATTAATGTCATTAAAAGAGATGGACGTACAGTTGATTTTGACACTGCAAAAATAACAGCGGCACTACTGAAAGCAGAAAATAAAATCAATGGTCCAATTGATGACTTGTCTATTAGAAAAATCGATGAACTAGTATTAAAGATTGTATCTGAAATTACAGCTCGTTTTTCTAAAGATGTGAAGATTTACGAGATCCAAAATATTGTAGAGCACATATTACTTGAAAATCGTGAATATGCATTGGCTCAAGAATATATAAATTATCGAACTAAGCGAGATTTTGAACGGGCAGAATCAACAGATATTAATGTAACAATTGGTAAATTATTAAATAAAGATCAGCGATTAGTAAATGAAAATGCTAATAAAGATAGTGATGTGTTTAATACTCAACGAGATTTGACAGCAGGAATTGTTGGCAAATCAATTGGATTAAAAATGTTGCCTTCTCATGTAGCAAACGCTCATCAAAAGGGTGAAATTCATTATCATGATTTGGATTATCATCCATACTCACCTATGACAAATTGTTGCTTAATTGATTTTGAAAGCATGTTAAACAATGGATTTAAGATTGGAAATGCTGAAGTAGAATCGCCTAAATCAATCCAAACAGCAACAGCACAAATCTCACAAATCATTGCAAACGTGGCATCTAGTCAATATGGTGGCTGTTCAGCTGATAGAATCGATGAGTTTTTAGCGCCATTTGCGAAAAAAAATTATGAAAAACATTTAGAAGATGCTAAAAAATGGATAGATGATGAGTCTAAACACGATGAATATGCGAAACAAAAAACGAGTAAAGATATTTATGATTCTATGCAAAGTTTAGAGTATGAAATCAATACGTTATTTACTTCTAACGGTCAAACGCCATTTACTTCATTGGGATTTGGTCTTGGTACAGATTGGTTTGAGCGAGAAATTCAACGAGCTATTTTCTTAAATCGTATTAAAGGTCTTGGGGGAGAACATCGTACAGCGATTTTTCCAAAATTAATTTTTACGATTAAAGATGGTGTTAACTTGAAACCAAGTGATCCAAATTATGATATTAAAGAGTTAGCATTAGAATGTGCGACTAAAAGAATGTATCCTGATGTATTGAATTACGATAAAATTGTTGAATTAACTGGTAGTTTTAAAGTACCAATGGGATGTCGATCATTTTTACAAGGATGGAAAGATGAGACAGGTAAAGAAGTTAATGCTGGACGTATGAATCTAGGAGTAGTCACATTGAATTTACCACGTATCGCATTGGAAGCTGATGGTGACATAGAAAAATTTTGGTCATTATTAGATGAGCGTTTATCTATTGCCAAAGATGCGTTAGTTTTTCGTGTGAAACGATGCAAAGAAGCAACACCAGCAAATGCGCCTATTTTATATATGTATGGTGCTTTTGGAGAACGTTTAAATAAAGATGAATCTGTCGATGAGTTATTTAAAAATAAACGTGCGACAGTGTCATTGGGTTATATTGGATTATATGAGGTAGCATCTTCATTCTTTGGTGGTCAGTGGGAAAATAATAAAGAGGCCAAGGAATTTACTTTAGATATTTTAAAATGTTTGAAACAGCATACAGATGACTGGGGAGATGAGTATGGATACCATTTTAGTGTTTATTCAACACCTAGTGAAAGTTTAACAGATCGTTTTTGCAGTTTAGATAAGAAAAAATTTGGTGAGATTGAAAACATTACAGACAAAGAATACTATACAAATAGTTTTCATTATGATGTGAGAAAAAATCCTACGCCATTTGAAAAATTAGATTTTGAAAAAGATTACCCTAAATATTGTTCAGGTGGATTTATTCATTACTGTGAATATCCGGTCTTGCAACAAAATAGAAAAGCATTAGAAGCTGTGTGGGACTATGCTTATGATAAAGTTGGCTACCTTGGAACAAATACCCCTATTGATCATTGTTATGAGTGTGGATTTGAAGGAGATTTTAATCCAACTGAACGAGGATTTGAATGTCCACAATGTCACAATAATGACCCTAAAACGTGTGATGTGGTTAAGCGAACTTGCGGTTATCTTGGAAATCCACAAGCAAGACCAATGGTACATGGTAGACACAAAGAGATATCATCACGAGTAAAACACATGAAATAAAAAAGAGTACCTAACTCTTTTTTATTTTGTTAAAGGAGTTTAGTAGGTAATGAAAAATCCAAAACCAAAAGAGTGGACCTCAAAAGACTACAGTCAAGGATATGTTGCAGACTATAAGCCATTTATGTTTGTAGATGGGGAAGGGGTTCGCTGTAGTATTTATGTTAGTGGGTGTTTATTTGCCTGCAAAGGATGTTTTAACAGAGCCATTCAAAATTTTAAATACGGCACACCTTATACCAAAGAGTTAGAAGATAAAATAATCGATGATTTGTCTCATGACTATGTACAAGGTTTGACCTTGCTTGGAGGAGAACCTTTTTTAAATACAGAGGTTTGCCTATCATTAGTTAGACGGGTTAGACGTGAATTTGGTGATACAAAAGATATTTGGTCATGGACAGGCTATACATATGAAGAACTTTTAGAAGAAACGGATGATAAGTTAGAGCTTTTAAATTATATCGATGTATTAGTTGATGGTCGATTTGAGTTGGAAAAACGGGATTTAACTTTGCAATTTCGTGGAAGTAGTAATCAACGAATTATCGATGTCCCACAATCCTTGGTTGAATCTAATGTGGTTATTTGGGAAAAATGTTTAGATAAAGAAGCTTATTTTCGTTGAAATGGATGAATGCGCATAGTATTCATCTTTTTTTTACGATTTTATCCTTAAAAAGTTAAAAGTATTTGTGATAATAAACCTATTAAACCATTAGGAGTGGGTCAAATGATTGTCACAATTAACCTATATTCAGAAATATCTCAAGAGCTGCAAGCGAAAATAACATTAGAACAAGAAATTATCAACCAATTAAAACCGGCTATTGGTGAAGTTAAGACACTTATTTTATTTGATAACAAGACCATTCACACAGAGTCCTTGTTTCAACAAGCGTTTAGTAGTCTATCGAACATATTATATAGTCAGGATATAAATGATTACAAAAAGGTTATTGAAGGTAGTGACTCGATTATTTTGTTTTCTGATTTATTAACCAATAAAAAAAATAGTTATCAGCCTTTTTTTCATCAAGTGAGTGAAAATCAAAGAATCATTTTTGACGGAAGTGTGGAAACCATAAAAATAGCCCTAAGTGGTGATGATAAACCTTATGCTATTTGTCTTAAGGAAACGCAATTACCTGATTTATTATCTTTACCTCAAACAGTTGTCTCTAATATGTTACCTTCAGAAATTCTCACTGACCCTTTATTTGAAGAGGTTCCAATGGTCATTGTTTATCGTGAGACAGGTGCAGGATATGTTTATCATAATGAAGAATTATTCAGTTTAACCACAAATGAATTAGATGTGACAAAATTAAGTCATGAAGGATTTTTATTTGGCTTAGCAAGAGGGATTTCTGATAAAGAAAACACAACGGAATTTATTGTAAAGCAGGGGCTAATTTGCGCTATATCTTCTATTGGTAAACAAGATGTTGTATTTGATGAACATTATTTCGATGATAAAATTAATGTGATAAAAATAGCATAAAAAAGGGGCAATAAGCCTCTTTTTTTATGCATTAAGGGATAGAGTAACCTTGTTTTACTTTGGTTAGAATATAATGATGATCACCTAAAGATTAAATTTATTCAAATATTAGATTGTTTCCTAATTTATCGATACTAATCCGTTTATATGGTTAAAAAGCATGTATCGCAGTGAAATCAGTTTTTTCTTCAGTAATACTATCAAATAAAAAATGATTTTAAGTAGCTGATACGATCGTTATATCTTTATTAATTAATAGTAAATGTAATACATGATGGAGTGATTTATCTGGTTCAATCAACATAATCTTCATATTTTTATCTCCTTGCTTTTATGATTATATGAGTAGTATAAATAAAAATAATAAGTTTCACATAGGGCTAGAGTTGGAAAAAATGTCAGACTTTAAAAGAACAGTTATCGTTCTTTTTATATTTCGGTTAAAAATGTTATACTAAAGTTAGTGAAAAAATAAAATGAGGTGACTGGTTTGTTAGATAAACAAGAAGAATTATTTTTAAAAGAATTAACAGATGCAAAAGGCGTACCTGGTAATGAAACACAGGTGACAGAACTATTTAAAAAATATGCTGAGCCATATGCTGATAAATTATTGTTTGATGGATTAGGTGGGATTAATGCACGCCACATTGGTGATAAAGAAGGCCCACGTGTGTTAATTTCTGGACATATGGATGAAGTTGGATTTATGGTGACTAAAGTTACTGATAAAGGCTTTATCGAATTCCAAACATTAGGTGGTTGGTGGGGTCAAGTAATGTTGGCTCAACAAGTGACTATCACAACGTCTAATGGAAAAGAAATTCATGGTGTGATTGGTTCAAAACCACCGCATGTTTTGTCTGCTGAAGCGAGAAAACAACCATACGATATTGCAGATATGTTTATAGATATTGGCGCAACAAGTAAAGAAGAAGCAAGTGAGTGGGGAATTAAACCAGGAGATATGATTACTCCTTACATTGAGTACAAACGATTAAATGACTCAAAATATTTATTAGCAAAAGCATGGGACAATCGTATCGGAACTGCTGTCTCATTAAAAGTATTAGAAAATTTGGCTAAAGAAGGTCATCCAAATATTTTATTTGCTGGTAGCAATGTGCAAGAGGAAGTTGGGTTACGTGGTGCTAGAACAAGTACTCATTTAGTCAATCCTGATATTGCGTTTGCTCTTGATACAGGGACTGCTGGAGACACACCAGGTATGACACCAAAAGAAGCAGATTCTGTATTAGGTGAAGGCCCACAGATTTTAATTTTTGATGCATCAATGATTCCACATAGAAAACTACGTGATTTTGTCATTGAGGTGGCAGAAGAGCTTGATATTCCATTCCAATACACTGTTATCACAGGTGGAGGAACTGATGCTGGAATGCAACATTTAACACGTAATGGTGTGCCATCACTTGCTATTACAGTGGCAACTCGTTACTTACATTCACACACATCTATTATTCATGAAGATGATTATTTGAATACAGTGAAATTAGTGACTGAAGTGGTAAGACGATTAGACGCTGATAAAGTAAAAGAATTAACATCTTACTAAATGAAATAAACAGGTACATAAAAGTATCTGTTTATTTTTTATAAAGAACAAAATTGTTTTAAAAAATGATTTATATCGAATGATTTTAGGAATTAGTTGATAATATTATCAAAGTATTTGTATCTTTTATTGACTAGTCGTAGGATAATATTGTATGGAAAGGAAGTTGTATTATGGATATCACTGTATTAGGCTATTGGGGAGGTTATCCCTATCAAGGAGAAGGAACAACATCGTACCTTATCCAATCAGATGATTTTTCATTGTTATTAGATGCTGGAAGTTCAACACTTGTTAGGTTAGAGGAAAAGTTAGATCCTTTGACGTTAGATGTTGTTCTCTTGACTCATTACCATCATGACCACATGGCAGATTTAGGTGTTTTACAATATTTACGTCAATTAAAACCGACAAACCCTGTGGAAGAATTGCCAATATATGGTCATACTGAAAACATGGAAAAATTTAACGAGTTAACCATGACAGGTATTTCAAAGGGAATTGCCTATCACGAAACGCAAGAGCTTGAACTTGGTCCATTTTTAATAACGTTTAAACGTACGATTCACCCTGTTCCTTGTTTTGCAACAAGAATTGTCGAAAAAAGTACAGGTAAAGTATTTGTATTTACAGCAGATACAGGCTATTTTGAAGGGTTATCTGATTTTTGTCATGAGGCTGATTTGTTAATTACTGATACCTATTTTTTAGAAGGTAATGAACATCATAAAGCACACTTAACAACTAAAGAAACTGGCGAATTAGCCAAACAAGCCGACGTAAAACAAGTGGTTATTAGCCATTTAAATCAATCACTTGATTTAAATGAAGTCTTAAAACAGACGCAATATTATGCTGAAGATATTCCAATTCAACTTGCAAAAATTAACTTAAACATAACATTATAAGGAGATGTACCGATGATCTATGTATCAAATGAAGAAATAACAGACCCACGAATTAACTTAGCGATTGAAACATTTTTATTACAAGAGATGCCTGTAGATGAGCCAATTTTATTATTTTATATCAACGAGCCATCTATTATTATCGGACGTAATCAAAATACGATTGAAGAAATTAATATGGATTACGTTGAAGATAATGGTATTCATGTGGTTCGTCGTTTAAGTGGTGGTGGAGCAGTTTATCACGATGAAGGAAATTTAAACTTTAGTTTTATTATGCCAGATGATGGCGAATCATTCAGAAATTTTGCTAAAGTGACTCAACCGATTATTGACGCACTTCATGAGCTAGGAGTTGAAGGAGCAGAATTAAAAGGAAGAAATGATTTAGTGATTGATGATAAAAAATTCTCTGGAAATGCGATGTATGCAACGAATGGTCGTATGTTTGCTCATGGGACCTTGATGTTCGATAGTGATGTGAATGAAGTTGTAAATGCACTAAAGGTGAGAAAAGATAAGATTGAGTCAAAAGGAATTAAATCAATTCGTTCTCGTGTGACTAATATTAAGCCCTTTTTATCTGATGACTATCAATATATGTCAACAAAAGATTTTAGAAAAGAAATTTTATTAAAAATCTTTGAAACAACCGATATTAATGATGTAAATGAATACAAATTAACAGAAGAAGATTGGAAAAAAATCAATGCTATCTCTGATAAATTATATCGTAATTGGGATTGGAACTATGGTCGTTCGCCTGAATTTGACATTGTACGTCGTAAGAGATACCCAATTGGTTCAATTGAAGCAAAGATGAATGTATCAGATGGTGAAATTAAAGACATTCGTATCTTTGGCGATTTCTTCGGTTTAGGTCAGATTGCTGATGTAGAAGACATTCTTACAGGAATAAAATATGATAAAGAGTCTATTACAAAAGCTGTTGAAAAAATTGATGTTAAAAAATATTTTGGAAATATTGAATCAAGTGATTTAATTGAATTATTATATTAATAAAAAAACGTACTCCTCAAAAATGAGAGAGTACGCTTTTTTTGTTATTTAGTTGATTCAGTTGTTTCTTCTTTGCTAGAATCAGTTGATTTAGTTTCTTTAGAATCAGATGTCTTGCTGTCACTTGTTTTTGTTTCTTTTTGTGGTAAGTATGGTGTTAAAATATTTTTGTATTGTTCATCTTTAATGTTAACATTTGCTTTTTCTAACTCTTTACCGATAACTTCTTGTTGGAAAGTAGGATCAGACATTTTAGTTTGTTCAAAAATTTCTTTTAATTCTTTTTCATAAGGTTTATAGTCGTTACCTTTTTGTTTGTTTTTCACCATCTTCACGATGTAATAAGAATCAGCACCAGTTTGTTGGTTTTGAACGGTGATTAAATCAGATATTTTACCATCTTCTAATTTGTAAGCTGCTTCTTTTACTTCTGTAGGAACAGTTACACCAGTAGGTTCAGTTGTAGCAGTTGAGTCAAATTTCACTTTTCCGCCATCTTCTTTAGTCACAGTATCTTGTGAATCACTTTTAGCTACTTTAGCAAAGTCTTCACCATCATTCACTTTTTTCAACGCTTTTTCAGCACTTTCTTTAGAATCAAATGCCATGATTTGTGTTTCTACTTGTGGATGATATGTTTTCCAAGTTTCTTTAAGATCAGCATCTGTTACTTTGATGTGAGATTTTAACATTTCTTGGAAAGCTAAACTTTGTTTAATATTATCTTTAAATTGATTAGCTGTCATATTATTTTGTTTAAGTAATGCTTCAAAGGCTTTTTTTCCACCGTTTTGTTTTTCATAAGATGCGTATTGTTTATCAATTTCTTTTTGATCAACTTTACTACCATAATCATCTAAAGTAATTTTTTGAATAATCATGTTAACCAATGTTTCAGATGAAGTAGAACTTTTTTTCAATTCATCGAAAAATTGAGTATCAGTAATTTTTCCACCTTTCATTGTTACAATATCTTTACCGCCAGAACAACCTGCTAAAGTAACCATACTTAATAGTGCAACAGCGGCTAATTTGAATTTTTTGTTTTTCATTTTGAGTCTCCAATCTAATTTTCAGTAAATATTATGAATCTTCATAAACATGTTTATTATTATACCATAAAAAGAATTAAACGAAACGGTTATATAAAAAGTTAATAAGAATTTATAAATAATTTAAGACTTTATTGTTCAAGAGCATCTCGAAATTCGGTGATATCTTGTTCAATTTTAGCTAATTGTTCTTTGATTTGGTCAATTCTTGGTTTAGCTTTAAACTCAAACTTTTTAAGACTTTTTGTTGTTTCTTTTTCGAAAACAGGTAATAATTCTTGTGACAAGGCTGTTAATTGATTAGCTTGTATCTTTGTGGTATCAATTTGATTACTTAATGATAGAAGAAAGTTTATATCTGCTTCAATTTTATTAGTGATTAATCGTTGTGTTTCTTTCCCAGATCGTGGGGCTAGTAAAAGGGCTGTACCACCACAAATAGCGCCTCCAACTAAAAATCCTTTAATAAATTTTTTTCCTGAAAAAGAGTTGTTCTTCTCTTTCTTTTTCATTTTATAATCTCCTTGTTAATGGAATGCGCAATTGAAGCCATCTCTTCTTTTGAGTATTTTGCACCGTTGTCTGCAAAAGTCATTGAAAAATCATCTTCTTTTCCGTATCTTGGAATAAGATGAACATGCGAGTGAAACACGCTTTGATAAGCAGCTTCTTTGTTATTATTAACCATATTTAATCCAACCATATCAGGAAAGGCTTTTTCAAGAGCGCGTGCGATTTTAGGGATTCTAGTAAAAACGTCTGATGCTAATGTTTCATCATATTCAAAAATGTCAGTGACATGTTTTTTAGGAATCACTAAAGTGTGTCCTTTTGTGGTTTGAGTAATGTCTAAAAAGGCATATACCAAATCGTCTTCATATACAGGGTAACTAGGTATTTCTTTTTCTATTATTTTGCAAAAAATACAATCAGTCATACTTTATTCCTCCTATGTTTATCAGCTTTCTGTTCTAGTGTACCATTATCACAATTGAATGAAAAGTTAGGACAATGAATATTAAAATAAGTAAGTAAACGAACGATATATGATATAATCAGTCTAGTATGTATTGGAGGAAAAATAATGAGTTTAAAAATAGAAAATTTAACAGGAGGCTATGGCCATGTTCCTGTTTTAAAATCAGTCAATTTTGAAGTGAAATCTGGTGAAATGGTTGGATTAATTGGTCTTAATGGTGCAGGTAAAAGTACGACCATAAAACATATTATTGGTTTACTTAATGCACAAAAAGGAAAAATTACCATTGATGATGAGACCATTTTTAATGCCCCAGAATCCTATCGAAAAAAAATAGGCTTTATACCAGAAAGTCCAATATTGTATGATGAATTGACATTAAGAGAACATATTGAAGTAACGGCGATGGCGTATGATATTCCAAAAGAGGAAGCCTTAAAACGTGCGGAGTACTTATTAAAATTATTTCGGTTAGAGAATAAACTGGACTGGTTTCCAACGCATTTTTCAAAAGGGATGAAACAAAAAGTCATGGTATTGTGTGCTTTTTTGACAGAGCCAAGTTTGTATATCATAGATGAACCATTTTTAGGATTAGATCCTTTAGCCATTAATGCCCTACTTGAATTGATGAATGAAATGAAACAACAAGGTGCAGCTATTTTGATGTCTACTCATATTTTAGCTACGGCTGAAATATATTGTGATCGTTTTGTTGTCTTACATAATGGTGAGGTTAGAGCCAATGGGACAATGGAGGAATTACGTGAAGAGTTTCATCTCCCGGACTCTTCTTTAGATGACATTTATTTATCTCTTACTAAAGAGGAGGGAAAATAATGTCAGAGTTTTATAAACTACGTCTAGCCAAGCATCAAAAGCGAATGCTTCGTTATTTAAAATATGTGATGAATGATCATTTTATCTTAATTTGTATGGTGGGACTAGGTGGTTTTGGATACTATTATTCCGAATATTTGAAAACATTAACACCCAAAATTTCTTGGATGCCTTTTGTTGTAATCGCACTTTGGTTTGTCAGTCTATTTTTAGGGCAATTGAGTACTTTAATGCAAGAAGCAGATATGGTATTTTTACTACCAAAAGAAAGAGCGATGACAAGCTATTTAAAAAAGAGTTTGAACTACTCAACGATTTTGCCAGTGATTAGTTTGTCTTTAATAGTTGGAGTGACGTTTCCTTTAGTGGTTGCAACAAGATCAGTGACGTTTTCTATGGCTTTATTCATTATTGCGAGTTTGATTGCATTAAAATATGCTGATTTATGGATACAGTTGGAGTCGCTCTATCTTAATACAGAAAAAAAAGTGACAACGCATCGATTAGTATGGTGTGTAGGTGCTTTACTGGGGCTTTTTTCGAGTTTATTTTTATCATTTTATATCGGAACAGCCATTTCAATTATTGTGAGTATCGTGTTAGTTATATTAGCAAAGCAGACTTTGAAAACAAGTCAGTTGAATTGGGAAAAGAGTGTTCATATAGAAAGAAAAAGAATGAAACGAATCTATTCGTTCTTTAATTTATTTACAGATGTTCCAGGGTTATCATCAGACGTTAGGAGAAGAAAGTATTTAGATGGTTTGTTAAATAAAATTAAGAAGATCTCAGAGAATACGTATCTTTATCTATATGCAAGAGTTGCTTCTAGAAGTTCAGAATATAGTAGCCTGACATTACGTTTAGTTGTTGTGGGCGCCATCCTGTTATTTTTTACTCAGTCATTTTGGCTAATGGCTATACTAGGAAGTTTGTTTATCTATCTATTAGGATTTCAATTAATTCCAATGTATCATGCATTTGACTATATGTTGATGACTCAGCTATATCCCATTTCGCCTAAACAAAAATCAGGTGCGGTTTTATCCATAATAAGAAGTGTGCTGATTATCATGACAATTATTTATGGCGTGATTGTCTTGATTGCACTACCTAATAAACTAGATGCAATGAAATTATTTGGGGTATTTGTTGTGGTTTGTTTCGTGTTATCGTGGGGCTATCTTCCTATGAGACTAAAAAAAATTGAAAAAAATGCAAATAGATGAAAAACTTCAATAGAAATGTGTTATACTAAATTTTCGTAATCCCGTAGTGGAACAGTGGAATGATGGTAAAGGTGAGTAAAGGACAGTTATGGAGAGTAATAAACATGTTTAATTTTGATAAAAACTGGAATCTCCAACCAATAAAAGGAGATACCGGAAAAGCTTATAAAGGTATGAAAGAAAATGAGAGAGTCTTTATTAAGCGTAATTCTACTCCTTTTTTAGCCGCTTTATCTCGTGAAGGATTAACGCCAAAATTACTTTGGACTAAAAGAACAAGTAATGGGGACATATTAACTGCACAAGAATGGTTAGAAGGACGACAATTAGAGATAGAAGAGCTCTCTAATAATGAAGATGTAGCACATATGTTGCGGTATCTTCATCAATCAGAGTCGTTGAAGTCAATGCTTAAAAGAATGGATGGTGCAGAAAAATCAGCTTTTGATTTTTTGAAAGACTATGTAACTGATTTACCTAAAGAGTTGAAAAATGATGAATATTTAATGCGTGTTTTTCGCTATCTAGAGAATCACTTACCATCTTATGCATCAATTGGATTTGTTGCGTGTCATGGTGACGCTATCCATAATAATTGGATGCTTGCGTCAAATGGAGAATTGTACTTAGTTGATTGGGATTACTCTGTTTTATCTGATCCAGCTTATGATTTGGGAACCATATTAGGTCAATATGTTTCTAAAAAAGAATGGGCAGAGTGGTTGGAAATGTATGGTACACCAGTTGATGATGAGTTATTGGAGCGGGTCAATTGGTATGCAGGAATGAATTTACTGCAACAAATTAAGAGAAGTTATTACCGAGAAGAATATAAACAAATGTCAAACTATGTTTCATTATTAAAAAAATTATATGATGTATAAGTAGCTCTTTGACTTAAAAGTCAAGGGGCTATTTTATAGAGAAAGGAATCCGTTATGCGATTAAGAAACAAACCAGGTGCAATGGAGACAATTAAAGACAATTCACAGTATATTTTAACAGATGGCAGCTTGTGGAAAGGTAAATGGCAAGAACGTTTTGCAAAAGAACAACCCATTCATATAGAAGTGGGGAGTGGAAAAGGGCAATTTATTGTCGAAATGGCAAAAGCTCATCCTGATATTAACTATGTGAGTATTGAACTTCAAACAAACGCCATGATTTCAGTATTAGAAAAACAATTGGTTGAGCAGTTACCTAATTTGCAATTATTATTAGTCAATGGAGCAGATTTAACTGATTTTTTTGCAGAAGGTGAAGTTTCTCAAATTTATTTGAATTTCTCTGATCCTTGGCCAAAGAAAAAGCATGCTAAAAGACGACTAACTTATAAAACATTTTTAAAAACCTATGAAACTATCTCAAAATCAGGTGCACAACTTCACTTTAAAACGGATAATCAAGGTTTATTTGAATACTCATTAGCTAGTTTGTCTCAATATGGTATGGTTTTAAATCAAGTGTGGCTTGACTTACATGGTAGCGATTATGAAGGCAATATTATGACAGAGTATGAGGAAAAGTTTTCTGCTAAGGGGCAACCAATTTATCGATTAGAAGCAACCTTTAAAGAGAAATAGTAAAAACATCTTTGCGGATAAAAAACGCAAAGATGTTTTTTAGTTATCTCTGATGAGAAAAGATAATTGAGTAGTAATAGATGAAGTGAGTTGTTCTTTTGGTGTTTGACAATCATGAAACAACCAATTTTTAATGACACCTGTCACAGCAAATGCATAAAAATCAGCCGTTTCTTCGGATTGGGTTTGTTTCACCGTTTCTTTTTTTGGATGGGTGATTAAGTATAAAATAAATTGTTGTAGTTGAATCGATAATTGAGCATCAAAAACATAGGACTCCAGTAACGTCTTTTGGTAAAACAATTTATTTTTTTTGAAATAATCAACCAATCGTTTAATAATCACTGTCCAGTGATCATAGTTGATAAAATGTTCCACAATTTCAGTGAGTTCTTGTTGATAAATCCAAATAATCAAATCTTCTTTGTCTGTAAAATGATCGTAAAAGGTTTGTCTACGATATTCAGCGTTAGACATGATATCTTTTATGGATATTTTTTGATAGGGAGTCGTCTTTAATAAATCTTTTAATGAATAGGCGATGACTTTTTTTGTGATTAAAGAACCCGTTGACGCCATGAGAGACCTCCTTTAGTTGACCTTGTCTATAGAATAACAAGCTAAAACGAAAAAGACAAATGCGATTTATTTTTGAAAGCGGACACATTTTTAAAACTGTCCATTACGAAGAAAGCCTTTTCTTTATATAATACAGACATAGATAAGAAAACGGAGGAAGCGACGATGAAAAAAATAATTAATCAAACAGATGACATATTAAATGAAATGCTTGAAGGACTCTCTTACGCTTATAGTGATTTAGTCACACGAGTTCCAGGAACAAACGTTATTGCTAAAAAGACTATTTCTGGTAACAAAGTCGGTGTCGTAAGTGGTGGAGGAAGTGGTCATGAGCCTGCACATGCTGGATTTGTTGGAAAAGGGATGTTAAGTGCCGCTGTTTGTGGAGAAATTTTCACATCGCCTACCCCAGACCAAGTACTGGAAGGAATTAAAGCAGCTGATGATGGTGCTGGAGTATTACTCGTCATTAAAAATTATTCTGGTGACGTGATGAATTTTGAAATGGCAAAAGATTTAGCTGAAATGGAAGGTATTGAAGTTGAAACAGTTTTAGTAGATGACGACATTGCGGTTGAAGACAGCACATACACAGCTGGAAGACGTGGTGTGGCAGGAACTATTTTTGTTCATAAAATTTTAGGGCATGCGGCTGAAAGTGGTAAAACATTAGCTGAGATAAAAGAAATTGGGGACAAATTAGTCAAAGAAATTAAAACACTAGGTGTTGCATTAACTGGTGCAACAGTTCCTGCAGTAGGAAAACCTGGATTTGTTTTAGAAGAAGATGAAATTGAATTTGGAGTTGGTATTCATGGTGAACCTGGATATCGTAAAGAAAAATTACAATCATCAAGAAAATTAGCTGAAGAATTAGTTGGGAAATTAAAAGATGAATTTAACTGGAAGTCTGGAGATAAATACGGTGTGTTAGTGAATGGCTTAGGTGGAACACCATTAATGGAACAATTTGTTTTCATGAATGATGTAAAGGCTTTACTTGAAGAAGATGGTTTAGTAGTTGATTTCAAAAAAGTGGGCGATGTGATGACATCAATTGATATGGAAGGTTTGTCGTTAACCATGATTCACTTAGATACACCAGAATGGACAGAAGCTTTGAAAGCACCTGTTACAACTATTGCGTGGTAAAAAAGGAGAGACATATATGGAAACAAAACAAGTGATAAATTGGTTACAACTATTTACAGATAAAGTAGGTGAAAATAAAGCTTATTTAAGTGAGTTAGATACACCTATTGGAGATGGTGATCACGGAGCTAATATGGCTCGTGGGACAAGCGAAATGATGAAAGCTATCGAAGAAAAAAATCCCGAAACACCAACAGAGGTTTTTAAGTTAGCAGCGATGACATTAATCAGTAAAGTTGGTGGAGCTTCTGGTCCGTTATATGGTTCAGCTTTTATGGGAATGACAAAAGCCTCAATGAAATCGGATGATTTAGTGACGATTTTAGAAGGTGGCATGAGTGAGATTCAAAAACGAGGAAAAAGTGAGCCAGGTGAAAAAACAATGCTTGATACTTGGTCACGTGTTATTGAGTCACTTAAAGAAGGCTCTTTAACAGAAGAGAAAATTAAAGAAATTTCTGAAATCACAAAAGAAATGAAAGCAACAAAAGGACGTGCCTCTTATTTAGGTGAGCGTTCTATCGGTCACATTGATCCAGGAGCTATGTCAAGTAGTTACCTATTTGAAGCTATGATAGAAGCAGGAGTGAAATAGATGAGTTTAGGAATCGTATTAGTCTCACATGTAGCAGAGATTACAACGGGTATTACACGTTTAATCAGAGAAGTAGCGAAAGATGTCTCGATTACGACAGCTGGTGGTTTGGAAGATAATGGTATTGGAACAAGTTTTGATACGATTATGTCAGCGTTTGAAGAAAATGAGGCAGACACTATTCTAGCGTTTTACGATCTAGGAAGTGCCAAAATGAATTTAGAATTAGCAATGGACATGACAGATAAAAATGTCATTTTATATGATACAGCATTAGTTGAAAGTAGTTATACAGCGGCCGCGTTAATACAAGCTGGTGCTGATCTAAAAACCATTGAAGAACAATTAAGCGAATTAAAGGTAAAATAACTAGGGGGAAAAATCATGAGAAAAGCATTTATTAGTCCATCAAAATATGTACAAGGCGAAGATGAATTACTGAACTTAGGTTATTATGTTAAAACATATGGAAAGACAGCTCTTTTAATCGCACATCAAGACGATATTAATCGTGTGCAAGAAAAATTAGACAAAACAGCAGAAAAATTTGGTATTACATTTATTCCAAGTCATTTCAACGGTGAATGTTCACGCAAAGAAGTAGCGAGATTACAGGCGTTTGCTAAAGAAAATGAAGCAGATTGTGTGATTGGTTTAGGTGGAGGAAAAGCCATTGATACCTCAAAATGTGTGGCTGAAGGAGATAACTTAATTATCGTGCCAACAATTGCCGCAACTGATGCGCCAACAAGCCATTCAGCTGTTTTATACACTGAAGATGGTGAGTTTGATGATTATGCTTACTTTAAACAAAGTCCAAGTGTGGTAATGGTTGATACAACTATTATTGCAAACGCACCAACAAGATTTTTAGTATCAGGTATGGGAGATGCGTTATCGACATTATTTGAAGCACGTGCAACAGCTAATTCATTTTCAAATGTTAATGCCGGCTTACCAAATGGTTATGTGACAAAAGAAACAGCACCTGCTAAAAATACAATTGCAGCCTATACATTAGCTAAAGTATGTTACGAAACATTACTTGAAAATGGCTACAGTGCCAAAATAGCCTGTGATAATAATGTAGTAACACCAGCATTAGAAAACATTGTTGAAACAAATATCTTGTTATCTGGTTTAGGATTTGAAAGTAGTGGTTTAGCAGCAGTACATGCAATTCATGATGGATTAACTGCTTTAGAAGGAACTCATTCATATTTCCATGGTGAAAAAGTTGCTTTTAGTGTGATTTGCCAATTAGTATTAGAAAATGCGTCACAAAAAGAATTACATGAAGTGCTTGATTTTAGTTTGTCAATTGGTTTACCAGTTTGTTTAGAAGACATTGGAGTAGAAAGCATTACGTTTGAAGAAGCAATGGAAGTAGCTGAAAAAGCGTGCATCCCAGAAGAATCAATTCATTCTATGCCTTTCCCTATTGTTGAAGAAGAAGTCGCTGCAGCGATTATTGCGGCAGATAAAATTGGTCGTGATTACAAAGCAAAACATAAATAATAATAAAAAATGATTGAAACAGTCAGAATGCCCTATATTCTGGCTGTTTATTTTATATACTTGTGATAGACTAGGAAAGGAAAAAAGAAAAGGGGGATGTTATGACACGAATTATTAATAAGCCAAAAGATACTGTCTCGCAAGTTTTGAATGGTGTGGCATACATTCATCAAGATATCTTACAAAGAGTTCCTAAGACAGGTATATTATTACGTAAAGATAAAACCTCAAATAAAGTGTCGATCATTAGTGGTGGAGGAAGTGGACATGAGCCAGCTCATTTTGGCTATATTGGAGAAAATATGTTAGATGCTTCAGTTAGTGGTCCTTTATTTATTCCACCAACAGCTGAAGAAGTATTTGAAGCTATTAAAAAAACAGATCAAGGGTTAGGCGTTTTACTGATTATTAAAAACTTTGAAGCTGATGTAACCAATTTTTTGAAAGCAAAAGAGATGGCAGTAAAAGCAGGTCATAAAGTGGGGCATGTAATTGTTAACGATGATTGTTCTGTTGAAACAGGTAGTTTTGAAAAAAGACGGCGTGGTGTCGCAGGGACTGTGTTTGTTCATAAAATACTTGGTGCAGCGGCAAGTGAAGGGAAAAGTATTGCCGAGTTAGTTAAGTTAGGAGAAACAGTTGTTCAATCGATGAATAGCTTAGGTGTTGCCCTATCCAGTGGAACAAGCTTAACGGGTGATAAAATTAATTTTGATTTGGAAAAGGATATGATTTCTTTTGGAATCGGAATACATGGAGAGAAAGGCTATCGAAGTGAACCATTCTATTCATCAGAACATTTAGCTAACGAATTAATTAATAAATTACTTGTTCAGTATGAGGATTACACGGATAAAAAGTTTGCTATATTAATTAACGGATTAGGTACGACAACGATTATGGAGCAATATGTCTTCTCTAATGATGTGAGACGATTACTTGATTTGGAAGATGTCGAAATTGTATTTGCCAAGACAGGTAATTATATGACATCAACAGATATGGCTGGTATATCTTTAACCTTTTTAGAAATAGTTGAGGAAAAATGGTTAGATTACTTAAAAATGACAACGAATGCCTTTGCTTGGTCATAATTTAGAAAAAACATCTAAAATCATACGATTAATTAAAAAAAGAGTTGTATTATTTAAAAGTCTATGTTATATTAATAAGCGTAGTATATTTGATTCGTTTTAGGAAAATTAACATTCTGTTTACATTTCTCCTATTAAGCGTCACATTTATTGCAATAAAATATGCGTACATGATTACGCGATAATAAGGAGGAAACACAACATGGCAAACGGAACTGTAAAATGGTTTAACGCTGAAAAAGGTTTTGGTTTTATCACTCAAGAAGGTGGAGAAGATGTATTTGCACATTTCTCAGCTATCCAAGGTGAAGGATTCAAAACTTTAGAAGAAGGTCAAGAAGTGACTTTTGATGTTGAAGAAGGTCAACGTGGACTTCAAGCAACTAACATCGTTAAAGCTTAATTCTAACTTTAAAAGACAAAACCACTTAAGGTAAACTTAAGTGGTTTTTTTATTGTCAACTGTATCTAAGGGTTCGTCTAGTACAAGGCCAAGTGCCAACCCAATATTAATAATTTGATCAAGGTTAATAATCAAACCACGTATTTTATCAGGAGAAAAGTAAAGTTGTTCAAACTGACAACTTGATAGATTTAATGTAGTGAGTGATGTATTTACCCAAGTCGTTTTATTTAAAAAACAATGGGATAATTCTAAGTGTTTCCAATCCATATCTGAAAACTCAGAAGAAATCAAATCACATTGAGTAAGAGATGTGTATCTGATTTTAGCAAAATTAAAAGAAGCGTAGTGCATAGAGCAATCAATAAACTGGCAATGGTTTATATAAGAATCAGCAAAATTGACACCAGTCAGTCGACAATTTTTAAATACGACACGGTGGAACGAACTATTTATCCATTCCGTGTTTGAAAAATCACAGCCATCAAATACAGTGTCGCTTATTTCGATGGCATCACATACTTGATTAGAAAAATAAACTTTGTTCCAAATATTTTTATCAATAATTAATCGATTAATTTGATCATGCTGTTCATAGGTTGTGTCTTCAAACCATAATTTTTCTAATAAAATGTCAGATAAATTAGGTGGAAATGTCGTTGCTTGAGTCAACTGTGTTTCTTGTATCATCGGTTGTTTTATTTTCATACAGTACATCCTTTCTATTCTCTAATAGATATCATACAATATTTAAATTAAAAGTATAGAATAGACGACTAATAATTAATCAAAAAAGTTGTTGACTTTTATATTTGATTCTTATACAATAAAGAAGTTGAGAAATTAAAGCAGAAGCACCCGCTTCTCGCCTGAACAATAAAAAGTTGTTGGGCTAGATAACGTTTAGTTTTGATATGATATCAAATACTATTTTGGTGCGGGGTCTTTATTTATAAAGAACTCGTTTTTTTCTGTGTTTTTCTCTAAAAAATTCGGAGGTGAATGACCATAGCTAAAGATAATATGGTGAATGACGGCATTCGTGCAAGAGAACTACGTTTAATTGCAGTAGACGGAGAACAGCTAGGTGTTAAATCTAAAGTAGAAGCTTTAAGAATTGCTCAAGAGGCAAATCTTGATCTAGTTTTAGTATCACCAAACGCTAAACCACCAGTTGCAAAAATCATGGATTATGGAAAATTCCGTTTTGAGCAACAGAAAAAGGAACGCGAAGCCCGTAAAAAACAAAAAGTCATTAATGTGAAAGAGGTTCGTTTGAGCCCAACAATCGATGTCAATGATTTTAATACCAAATTGCGTAACGCGCGTAAATTCCTTGAAAAAGGTGATAAAGTGAAAGCTTCTATCCGATTTAAAGGTCGTGCGATTACCCATAAAGAAATTGGTCAGAACGTCTTAAATCGCTTAGCAGATGAAACAAATGATATTTCAGTTGTGGAACAAAAAGCGAAAATGGATGGTAGAAGTATGTTTATCATGCTTGCACCAAAAACAGATAAGTAGGTAAAAATCTGAGGAGGAAAATAACATGCCAAAAATGAAAACACACCGTGGATTAGCAAAACGTGTAAAACGTACTGGTGGTGGAGGTCTTAAAAGACATCGCGCATTTACTAGTCACCGTTTCCATGGAAAAACTAAAAAACAACGTCGTCAATTACGCCGTCCAGCAATGGTATCAAAAGGCGACTACAAACGTATTCGTCAACAATTGACTCGCATGAAATAATTTTTAGTTCCTGATAATAGCTAAAAATATATACTGAAATAATGAACAACTCAAGGAGGAATTATCATGGCACGTGTAAAAGGTGGAACAGTAACTCGCCAACGTCGTAAAAAAGTGCTTAAGTTAGCTAAAGGCTACTATGGCTCAAAACATACATTATATAAAACAGCAAAAGAACAAGTGATGACTTCTTATACATACGCATTTAGAGATCGTCGTCAAACAAAACGTAACTTCCGTAAATTATGGATTGCTCGTATTAACGCAGCAGCTCGTATGAATGGTTTAAGTTACTCTAAATTCATGCATGGTTTAAAATTAGCAAACATTGATATGAACCGTAAAATGTTAGCTGATATTGCTATCCATGATGCAGAAGCATTTACAACATTAGCTGACCAAGCAAAAGCAGCATTAGCTAAATAATAATGATTATTAATCTAGAAGATGTATATTTTCTAGATTTTTTTATATGAAAAGCACATACTTTTTTTAGGTGAAATAACCTTAAAGAAGTATGTGCTTGTTTTTTTATTAATAAGTTAAGTAATTCAATAATTTGTTTAAGTCATTAATTTGCTCTTGTAAGCTTGCTCCGATTGTAGTATCTCTTACGTATTTTCTTTCCACAGGTCTATCCACAATTCGTTTGATTGAAGCAATATCATCGTTTTGTAAAATAACATCTTCTATAGAAGAAAAAGGCTTATGGGCAACCAGCTGCATACCATAAGAATTATATAAAAGAGTATAGCCGGCGATACCAGTTGTTTTTTGATAAGGTTTTGAAAAGCCACCATCAATTACCAACATCTTTCCGCCTGCTTTAATAGGCGTTTCTCCTTTAATCTCTTTTACAGGAGTATGACCATTTATAAGGTGGCTATCTTCCTTGTGAAGACCAAATTCAGAAAGGATAAAAGCAATCGTTTCTTGACGCTCTCTCAGCTTATAATAAGCATTTTTTTCTTCTACGTGAGTTTCTTTGTCTTCGATAAAATACCGTTCAAAAGTTGTCATTTCTTTTTTTCCAAATAATGACGAATTTTCTCCTGACCATAAATACCAAAGTAAATCTGTGTCGATATCGTTATGACTATGTGGATTAGCGTAAGCTCTTCTTAAGCTGGTTTCAAAAAAATCTAATAGATATTTCCCTTTATACGAATGTCCGTTGATATGGAACGCTTTTAATGAACCGTCTTGATTTAAAGGGACGCATCCATGAATAAGTAAATTGTCGTTGTAAACAAGATACATATTGCCTTTTTTTACTAGAAAATCAGTGTGCCGTTTTAGTTTTTCAGAATGAATAAAATTTTGCATTAATCGCTCGATAATTTCTTCTTCTTCAACTGTTAATTTAGCGGGATTATTAGGATCCACTGTCATAAAACAGGTATTAGTTAAAGCATACTTTTTCCCTTTTAAATGAATGGATAAATCAGTGTAGTCGACAGTTGTTAAAAGTTTTCTATGATCCATATTAAACTCTTGTCGCCTAGAAACTAATTGTTCTTCCAATTTAAATTGTAAAATCGCAGCAGCTTGGTGCATTTTTGTTGTTTCTAATATCTCTTCGTTTGATGAGGTGGTTTCAGGTGTTGTCTTAGGTCGAAACATAGGGTTATCTAGATAATATTTTTCCGCATAGGTTAGTAATGGTCGTAAGTTAATGCCGTAAGTATCCTCAATAATATCTAAATTATTATATCTTGCAGAAATACGAATGATGTTCATCATACAAAGAGGAGAGCCTGCTGCAGCCCCAATCCAAATGATATCATGGTTTCCCCATTGGATATCGACTGAATGGTAATTAATTAAAGCATCAATAATTTTATCTGGTTCTGGTCCTCTATCATAAATGTCACCAACAACGTGTAAATGGTCTACCACTAAACGTTGGATGGTGTAACATAAATCAATAATTAAAGCATTTCCTTGTTTAAGAGTTAAGACATCAGAAATAATTTGGTTATAGTATTCTTCTTTATCTGCATTTGATTTTACTTGATAAAGTAATTCTTCAATGATATATGAAAAACGTTTTGGTAAAGATTTCCTTAATTTAGAGCGAGTGTATTTACTCGCACTAAATTTTATTAAGCGAACGAGTTGGTCGATTGTCTGTCTATACCAATCAGTGTTGATTTGTTTTTCAATATGTTTCAATTTTTGTTCAGGATAATAAATAAGAGAAGCAAGTGTTTGCTTTTCATCATGAGTTAATTCGTTATTAAATACTTCATTAATTTTTTCCTTAACGTTACCCGATCCATTTCTTAATAGATGTTGGAAGGCATTAAATTCCCCATGTAAATCACTAACAAAGTGCTCCGTTCCTTTAGGTAAATTTTGAATCGCTTTCAAATTTATGATTTCGCTAATGATGTTTTCTTTGCTACCGTGTTGTTTATAAAGTAAATCAAGATATTTGTTTTGTTCTATCATATAACCTAAACCTTTTCTTTTTTAATTAATAGTAGTCTATCATACACTATTAGTCAATGTATACCAATTGGTAAAAAACACCTAATTGTCAAATGATAAAAAAATTTGTATAATTTGAAAGGATTGGATAGGTGATAAAAATGAGAAATGAAATGATGTATCGTCCGGTATTAAAAGATGAAATAATCGAGTTAATTCGACATAGACAACCAGAAATTGGTGGTAAAGTAGGCGATATTCAAACTGAAGCTAAAGAAACAGGTGTTCCGGTCATTCCTAATGAAACAGCCACGTTTTTACGTTTTTTCTTAAAACAAATTAAAGCAAAAAATGTTTTAGAAATAGGCACAGCTATCGGCTTTTCTGCTAGTTTGATGATAGAGGCGATGGGAAAAGATAGTCATGTGACAACGATTGATCGATTTGATGTCATGATTAGGCGAGCAAAAAATACCTTTGAAAAATTAGAAATTGAAGACCAAGTGACGTTACTAGAAGGTGACGCAAAAGATATATTAGGAACACTTGATGGACCATACGATTTTATTTTTATGGATAGCGCAAAGTCGAAGTATATTGAGTTTTTACCAGAATGTTTAAGGCTAGTAAAAACAGGTGGGGTCATTATGATTGATGACGTGTTTCAAGCTGGAACAGTCATGCATGATATAAAAGATATCCCTAAGAGTCAGCGAACGATTTATCGAAAATTGAATAAATTATACGATGCTGTACTAGGGAATGATGATTTATCTGTCACGATTCTTCCTTTAGGGGATGGTGTATTGATGATTTCAAAAGAAGTGGATGACGTACAATTAACGATTGATGAAGGAATGTGATATAGGCACATTCTTTTTTATTGTTCTCAAAAAAAACCAACTGATAAACAAATTATCAGTTGGTTTAAATAACGTCGCAGGAGGGATTCGAACCCCCGACCGTTCGCTTAGAAGGCGAATGCTCTATCCAGCTGAGCTACTGCGACTGGATGTATAAGTAGTATTGGTTGTTTTAAACAACAGAATAATCATAAACAATTTTTAAAGAATAGTCAACTGTTTTTTTAATAAAATTTTATGTTATAAAAAAACCCTGTCTAAAAGGAAAATTAAAAGAAAAAATGGATGATAAACAAACGAAAATTAAAAATACTAGACAAAAAGTAGAAGTATGATGTATACTTACAAAAGTATTGTTGATATTATGGGGAAATTAAACAATATAACAATTAATTTAGGTGTAAGGGGAATATACAATATGGGGAAAATTGATCCACGAGTCATTAAAACTCGTAAAAAACTAAGACAAGCTTTTTTAGATTTGTTAAAAACACGTAGTTTAAGTGAAATGAACATTAAAGATTTAACAAATCAAGCAGGTGTTACCAGAGGGACTTTTTATTTACATTACCGAGATAAAGATACTTTTATCGAAACAATCATGGAAGAAATTATTGAAGATTTCTATGAATCAGTAGTGGAATACGTTCCTTACCAAGGTGATGAAGAGAAACAAATTCCACGAATCGTTTTAGATCGTGTGTTTGCTTATATTGGTAATTCACCAGAATTCTTTGTAACGTTACTAAATGAGAACGATGCAGAAGACTACCGAGTATTGTTTAGTGAGCGTTTATACGACTATGTATTAGCTCATGTGAACTATGGTAACTCTATCCCAGTTAGAAAAATGCCAAAAGAATTAGTGAATAACTTCGTCGTTTACTCATTACTAGGTATTTCGAATGCATGGGTGAGTGAAGGTCAAATTTATGCTAATCATTATATTGCAGCGATGGTATCAAAAATGTATCGCTCGGAATTGTTTATTGAAGTTGGGTTATCTGACTTTTTTGTATCTGAAACAATCTAATATTACGGAGAATGGTCAAAAGTTATTGACTATTCTCTTTTTTTTTGGTAGGATGTTAATGTTGTATTTGTGTGCACCACAACTACAACCGCACGAAACAAGTATTAAGAACATTAGTCGCTTGTGACGGCGAGTCTAAGTAAAGAAGAAGGAGGTGCGGAACAAACATGTACGCTATTGTAAAAACTGGTGGAAAACAAGTTAAAGTAGAAGTAGGTCAAGCAATTTACGTTGAAAAATTAGACGTAGAAGCTGGCGGTAAAGTTGTGTTTGATGAAGTCGTTTTAGTAGGTGGAGAATCAACAAAAGTTGGAACACCACTTGTTGAAGGAGCAACTGTTGAAGGAACTGTTGAAAAACAAGGAAAACAAAAGAAAGTTGTAACTTACAAATATAAACCTAAAAAAGACAGTCATCGTAAACAAGGTCATCGTCAACCTTATACAAAAGTTATGATTGAAGCAATTAATGCCTAATTTTTAGAAAGTAGGTATGCTTGTGATACAGGCTAAATTTAAGCAAACTGAGACCGGTGACTTTTTATCATTTGAAATGGATGGACATGCTGAATCAGGTCCTTATGGATACGATATAGTGTGTGCAGCAGCATCTGCTTTGTCAATTAATACCATAAACAGTATTAACGAACTAGCAGACTATACGCCCATTTACGAAATGGAGTCAGGATATCTTTATTTTGAAAGATTGGATTCTTTATCAGATAAACAAATTGATATAACAAATTTATTGGTTCACAGTTTATTAATTGGGCTACGCTCAATTAAAGCTGATAATCAAGCATTTATACAAGTTAAACTCAGTCAAGGAGGTGCAAATCCATGTTAAAAATGAATTTACAATTATTCGCCCATAAAAAAGGTGGAGGTTCTACTACTAACGGTCGTGACTCAAGATCAAAACGTTTAGGTGCTAAACGTGCTGATGGTCAAACTGTATCAGGTGGATCAATTTTATACCGTCAACGCGGAACAAAAATTTATCCAGGTGAAAACGTTGGTCGTGGTGGAGATGATACATTGTATGCAAAAGTAGACGGTGTGGTTCGTTTCGAACGCAAAGGTCGCGAAAAAACACAAGTATCAGTTTATCCAGTGGCTAAATAATTAAACTATTGAGCAGCTTATTCGTTGGAATAGGCTGCTTTTTTTGTTTCGTTTGATTTTATTTCCTTAATAAGTTTGTTATAATAAAAAGTAGCATAATGAAAAGAGGGCGACGTAAATGATGGAACGTGTAGAAAAATTACGAAGTAAAATGGTGGAACGTGGAATAGATAGTTTTTTAATTACTAATTCATATAATTTGAGATATTTAACAGGCTTTACAGGGACAACAGGTATTGCTTTGATTACATTAGATCAAGCGTATTTTATTACAGATTTTAGATACACTGAACAAGCGGCTGAGCAATGTGTAGGATATGAGATTGTTAAAAATGTTGAACCTGCTTTTAACGTTGCTGCTGATTTAGTGAATCAATCTAAAGTTCAAAATATGGCTTTTGAAGAACAAACAGTATCGTTTTTCCAATATACTGTGTTAGAAGAATTAGTAGACGTTGATTTAATACCTGTAACAGGCGTAATCGAAACATTACGTGAAGTAAAAGACATTGCTGAAATTGAAACCATTCGTAAAGCGTGTCAAATCGCAGACGCTGCGTTTGAACATATTTTAACTTACATCAAACCAGGAATGACTGAAATACAAGTAGCGAATGAATTAGACTTTTATATGAGAAGTTTAGGAGCAAGTGGTGTGTCATTTGATACAATTGTTGCAAGTGGATTACGTTCAGCTATGCCACATGGTGTTGCAAGTGATAAAGTTATCGAAGTTGGCGATTTTATTACGATTGATTTTGGTTGCTACTATAATGGATATGTTTCTGATATGACAAGAACGATTTCTTTAGGTGAACCAAGCGAAAAATTGAAAGAAATTTATCAAATTGTCAAAGAAGCGCAACAATTGGTTTTAGATACAGCTAAGCCAGGTATGACGGGTATTGAATTAGATGCAGTCGCAAGAGATTATATTAGTGAAAAAGGATATGGCGAAGCTTTTGGTCACTCAACAGGACATGGTATTGGGTTAGAAATTCATGAAGGACCAAATGTCTCTAAATTAGCTGAAAAAGCGTTTGTTCCAGGAAATGTTATCACAAATGAACCAGGAATTTATTTACCAGGAATTGGTGGGGTTCGAATTGAAGATGATATGTTAGTGACAGAAGATGGCATTGACCGATTGACACACTCTCCAAAAGAGCTTATTATTTTATAGATAATTCATGTGAAAAACAATATTTTAGGAGGCCGTTATGATATCAGTTAATGATTTAAAAACAGGCTTAACGATTGAAGTAGATGGTAATATTTATCGTGTCATTGAATTTCAACATGTTAAACCAGGAAAAGGTGCAGCGTTTGTTCGAACAAAATTAAAAAATTTACGAAATGGAAGTACTGCTGAGAAAACATTTCGTGGTGGAGAAAAAGTAGCTAAAGCGCAAATAGATAACAAAAAAATGCAGTATCTTTATGAATCTGGAGGCAGTTATGTCTTTATGGATATGGATACTTATGAGCAATTAGAATTACCACACGAACAAATAGCAGAAGAATTAAATTACTTATTAGAAAATAGCGAATGTCATATTATGATGTATGGAACAGAAACTATTGGAATTAATCTTCCAAATACGGTAGAATTAGAAGTCAAAGAAACAGAACCAGGAATTAAAGGGGACACATCATCAGGAGGGTCAAAACCTGCTGTTATGGAAACAGACCTTGTTGTCCAAGTGCCATTCTTTATTAATGCTGGGGACCGTTTGATTATTAATACATCCGATGGGTCATATGTTTCTCGTGCATAGTGATAAAGTAAAGGAGGAAGTTTAATGTCAGAAAATAAAAATTTGGTATTAAGTAACCAAAATCAAGCGATTGACGGAGAAATTGTTGTTGCTCCTGAAGTAATAGAAGTTATTGTAGGTATTGCTGCATCAAAAGTATCTGGTGTTTATGGCATGCGCGGTAACTTAGCATCTAATGTTGCAGAACTTTTTGGAAGTTCCGTTCATGATAAAGGTGTCTATCTAACAAACGATGAGGGCAAAATAAAAATTGATTTATATTGTTTCTTAAATTATGGCGTATCTGTACCTAAAACAGCGATTGATATGCAAGAAAAAGTGAAACAACAAGTCCTTTATATGACAGATTTGGAAATAGAAGAAGTAAACGTGCATGTTGTTGGGGTAGTACCTGAAAAAACAACATTGCCAGATTTAAATGAATTATTCGATTCAGAAGATGAGGAAGATTAGAGTGGGATTAACAAGACACCAATTAAGAGAAGTAGCTTTTCAAACGATTTTTTCAATGATGTATCAAGAAGATGCTGCGATTATTGATTCAATCAGTTATACATTATCACTAATGGATGAGAGTTTTGAGTTAGAGGAAGAAGATTTAGTGATTCCAACTTATTTAGAAGTGGTAGTAACTGGAATTATGGAGAAACAAAGCTCACTTGATGAAGTGATTGAAAAACATTTAAAAGGATGGAAAATTAATCGTTTAGCTAAAGCTGATTTGATTATTTTACGTCTAGCGATTTTTGAAATGCTATATTTAAAAGATATACCTAACAAAGTATCATTGAATGAGGCGCTTGAATTAGCTAAAACGTACAGCGATGACGAATCGAAACGTTTTATTAATGGTGTTTTGTCATCAGTATTAGAAGATATAGAAACAGAAACGGTTTAAGCATAACAGACAAAAAGATTAATTTCTTTTTGTCTTTTTAAATAAGCTATCATGAATTGTTGTAAGTAAATGTTAATAGCTAGTGTAATATGCTTCAGTGTAAAATAAAGTAGATAATATTTTTATCTAACGTAAATAGAAATGAAAGTATTCAGTAATTTTTATTGTTGAAATATAAATTCATAGTATAATAAGAACTAATTATGATAAGATGACTTTTAACTAAGGAATGTTATCATAATTAGTTTTTTTATTAAACGAGATGATATTTTCTATTAAAAAAAGCTTATGATACAATAAAATGAAATGAAAAAATGAGGGGATGGAGACTATGGCAGTAATTTTAGACGGGAAAGCATTAGCAAACAAAATGCAAGAAGATTTAGCCAATGAAGTGACAGAATGGAAAAATAAAGGTTATCGTATACCAACACTTGTGGTCATTTTAATCGGAGAAGATAGTGCAAGCAAGGTATATGTTAAAAATAAAGAGAAATCAGCACAAAAAATAGGATTTAATTCAATTGTGAGACGATTAGATGACTCAATTAAGGAAGAAGAGCTTTTATTAATTATTGAATCATACAATCAAGATGATTCAGTAGATGGTATTTTAGTTCAGCTACCATTACCAAAACATATAGATGAAGAAAAAGTATTATTAGCCATTGATCCTAGAAAGGATGTTGATGGATTCCATCCATTAAATGTTGGTAAGTTATTTGTGGGAGATCCAGACATGCATCCATGTACTCCATACGGCATTATTACGTTATTAAAAGAACACCAGATTGACTTAGTTGGTAAAAAAGTTGTGATTATCGGTCGAAGTAATATCGTCGGTAAACCTTTGATGCATATGATGTTAAATGAAGATGCGACTGTGACAATTGCCCATTCAAAAACAAAAAATTTGAAAGATGAAACGCTAACGGCAGACGTGTTGGTAGCAGCAATTGGACAAGCCGAATTTATCACATCAGATTATGTGAAAGAAGGAGCTGTTGTGGTTGATGTTGGAATGAATCGTAATAGTGAGGGCAAATTAGTAGGAGACGTTGATTACCAAGATGTATTGCCAAAAGTTAGTGCCATCACACCTGTTCCAGGAGGGGTTGGACCGATGACTATTACGATGTTAATGGAACAAACCATGAACCAAGGAAGAAAGCATTGTGGTGAATAAAAAGAATGATAGAAAAGAATTACTTAACAGTAACAGCATTAACAAAATATTTAAAACGAAAATTTGAAGCAGATCCTTATTTGGAGCAAGTTTATTTAACTGGTGAGGTCTCGAATTTTAGACCTAGAGCAAACAGTCATCAATATTTTAGTTTGAAGGATGAAAAAGCTAAATTATCTGCGGTGATGTTTAAAGGTGCTTATCAAAAATTAAAATTTCAACCAGAAGAAGGTATGAAAGTTTTAGTAGTTGGTCGAATTTCGCTTTATGAAGCGTCAGGAAATTATCAAATTTATATCGATCATATGGAGCCAGATGGTGTAGGAGCACTTTATCAAGCTTATGAACAGCTTAAAAATTCGCTAAATCAAGAAGGGTTATTTAAAGAAAGTCATAAACAACCGCTAGTTAAATATCCTAAACGTATAGCAGTTGTCACTAGCCCTAGCGGTGCGGTGATTAAAGATATTATGACAACTGTTCAAAGACGTTATCCGATTGCACAACTTGTTCTATTTCCAACAAAAGTTCAAGGGGACGATGCCTCTAAGGAAATTGCTCAACGGATTAGGGAAATCAATGAGATAGGAAATTTTGATACCATGATTGTTGGTCGTGGTGGAGGTTCTATTGAGGATTTATGGTCTTTTAATACGGAGGAGGTTGTAAGAGCGGTATTTGAATCAAGAACGCCTGTTATTTCATCTGTCGGGCATGAAACAGATACGACACTGACTGATTTAGTGGCCGATGTTAGAGCTGCAACACCCACTGCAGCTGCCGAATTAGCAGTTCCTGTATTAAAAGAAGAGCTAATAAAAATTCGCGAAAAACAAATGCGTTTATACAATGCATTAAATAATCAGTTGAAACATAAACGGGCTAACTACGATAAATTAAGTCAGTCAGTGATGTTTAAGCAACCGAATAGATTATACGAAGCCTTTTACTTACAATTAGATGGTTTAGACAGACGTTTGAAACAAACCATCACAAATACATTGCATGAAAAACAAACACAGTGGCAAAAGCAATCTGAAAAATTAATGCTTAAAAATCCTTCAGAACAAATAAAAAGACGTCATCAAGAGCTTACTTTTTTTGAGCAAACACTTAATCGTTCGATGCAACAGCTGTTACTTAATAAAGAAAAGCATTTTTATCAAGCGGCTGAATCACTTGATTTATTAAGTCCTTTAAAAACAATGAGCAGAGGATATAGTTATGTTACGAAACAACAACATATTGTAAAAAGCGTATCAGATGTTAAAATTGAAGATGAAGTGACGTTAAATGTGTCAGATGGTAAAATAATAACAATTGTAAAAGAAATAGAAAGCGATGGGATGATATGACCAAAGAAAAACAAACGTTTGAAGAATCAATGGAAGAGTTAGAAACGATTATTAAAGGACTTGAATCAGGAGATGTTCCATTAGAAATAGCTTTAGAAAAATTTCAACGTGGTGTAGAATTAAGTAAGCAGTGCCAAGAAACATTAGCTAATGCCGAAAAGACCTTAACAAAAGTCATGAGTCATGATGGTCAAGAAATAGAGTTTGAAGCTAAAGGAGAGTAATGATGACAAATTATTCTAATTTTGTCGCAATGAATGCACCAAAGATTGAACAAAGCATCTGTGAGTTTCTTCAGGAAGAAACGATTGGAGAAGAATTAACTAAGTCAATGATTTATTCTATTAAAGCGGGTGGGAAAAAGTTTCGACCACTTCTTTTTTTAGCAACGTTAGATGTATTTGATTACTCTATTACACAAGCTGAGTACAATGTGGCGAGTTCACTTGAAATGATTCATACCTATTCGTTGATTCATGATGATTTGCCAGCGATGGATGATGATGACTTACGTCGCGGAATGCCGACAAACCATATTGAATTTGGAGAAGCACTGGCTATCTTGGCAGGAGACGGGTTGTTAACTGAAGCGTTTCACTTATTATCTTTGGCTGATATTGAGCCTAAAAAGCTAGTTAACATCATGGGGATATTATCTGCTAGTGCTGGTACAAAAGGGATGATTGCAGGACAAGTAGAAGATATACAGGCTGAAAATAGGCAAGTTTCTTTGGAAGAGTTACAGCAAATTCATGAGAAAAAAACAGGAGCGCTAATAAAAAGTGCTGTTGAAATGGCTTGTATTATAGCGGACGTTAACATCTTTGTTCAAGGCAAACTAGAACAGTATGCAACATCTTTAGGAATTGCCTTTCAAATTCGTGATGATTTACTCGATGTTATTGGAGATGAAACGTTAATCGGTAAACACACAGGTAGTGATGAAAAGCTAAACAAATCAACCTATGTATCATTATTGGGATTATCTGGTGCTAAAGAAGCTTTTTATGAGCAATGTGATAAGGCACAAGAAGCGTTGAACCAAGTAAAATTAGAACTAAATCAATCGATAAATAGTTTGACGTTATTAGATGAAATACTAAAAGAATTGAAGGAAATAGCATGAAAGAAAAAGTAGGTAAAGAACGTGTCGATGTTCTTTTAGTGCAACAAGGACTATGTGAAACAAGAGAAAAAGCAAAACGGACAGTCATGGCTGGTTTAGTTTGCGATGAAAAAAATATCCGCTATGATAAACCTGGAGAAAAAATTCCGACTACAACGGAGCTTAGGTTAAAGGGCCAAGTATTGAAGTATGTGTCTCGAGGTGGTTTGAAATTAGAAAAAGCAATCGAAGTGTTTGATATTGATTTTTCAAATCGAATCTTATTGGATATTGGTTCCTCAACAGGAGGATTCACTGATGTTGCCTTACAAAACGGAGCAATGATGAGTTACGCTCTAGATGTTGGTTCTAACCAACTTGCGTGGAAGCTAAGACAAGATGAACGCGTTGAGGTCATGGAGAAAACGAACTTTAGGTATTCTAAGTTATCTGACTTTAAGTTAGGTCAGCCAAACATTGCAACCATTGACGTGTCATTTATTTCATTAAAACTGATTATTCCGGTTTTACGTGATATTATTTCTTCAAACGGAGAAGTTGTGGCATTGATTAAACCACAATTCGAAGCTGGAAAAGAGCAAGTAGGGAAAAAAGGGATTGTTCGAGATAAAAAGGTGCATGTCGATGTATTAAATACTATGATAAACATGATGACTGAGTCAAAATTTGATGTTTTACAATTAGATTATTCTCCAATTACTGGTGGGGAAGGAAATATAGAGTTTCTAGCCTATTTGAAACCTTGTGAAAAAACTGGTGAATATCTAGGCAATGAAACACCAATAGAATTAGTTGAAAGAGCCCACAATCACTTGAATGGATAAGAGAGGTCGATTATGAGAAAGTCTGAACGACAAAAACTAATTAAAAAAATAATATTCGAAGAAAACGTTGGAAAACAAGAAGAATTGGTTATGTTGCTAAAGGAAAGAGGTATCCCTGTGACTCAAGCAACCGTTTCACGTGATATTAAAGAACTTAATTTGATTAAACAAGTTGATGATCAAGGGGAATTTAAATATATTTTACCCAAAAATGACACAACAGAGAAACGTCGATTAGAAAAAATGATGGAGACGTCTTTTATCAAAATTGATACAATGGATAATTTAGTTAACCTACAATTGGAACCAGGTGTGGGGGTTATTATTGGAAAATTAGTAGAATTTGTTTATGAAGACAGCTTGTTTACAGTTGTTGCAAATGACGATAAATTATTGATTATTACTCGAACCAACGAGCAAGCACGTATGTTAGAAAGAGAAATTTTATCTATGACATAATGAGGTGATTAGTGACATGATTCAAGAATTAACTGTTCAAGATTTTGCCATCATTTCTAATTTGACGATTCCTTTTAAAGAAGGTATGACTGTTTTGACAGGGGAAACGGGTGCTGGTAAATCTATTATAATTGATGCTATGGGACTGATAGTTGGTGGCCGTGGATCGGCTGATTATATAAGAGATGGGGCAGAAAAATGTCGCATCGAGGGATCGTTTTTTGTTTCGGATAATCAACAAGTCTCTTTGTTTTTAGAAAATAATGGCATAGAACCATCTGATGGGCAATTAGTGATTCAACGTGAGATTTATCGCTCAGGTAGAAATAACTGTCGCATTAATGGGCAGCTAGTCACAACGAAAACGTTAAGAGAGATTGGCCCTTATATTGTAGATATTCATGGTCAAAATGAACACCAAGAATTAATGCAAGTTCAAAATCATTTACATTTATTAGATCAATATGCTCCAGAAGATCTTAGAGTGAATTTAATAAGTTATCAGGAAAAATTTCGTCAGTATGTGTCGTTGAAAGAACAGGTTACAAATATGTTGAATAATGAGAAAGAATTTGTTCAGCGAATGGATATGTTAACCTTTCAGTATAAAGAGATAGAGTCTGCTCAGTTAATGGTGGGTGAAGAAGAATCATTAATTGAAGAACGACGTAAATTAATGAACTTTCAAAAAATTATGGATTCATTAAAAAAAGCCCATCAATACCTTGATAATGATGAGTTAAATGCTGTAACACTTAGTGGGTCTGCAATGAGTGAGATGGAGCAAATTGAATCGATTGATGATGAGTATGCTGAAACAACAGAATTATTAAGAACAGCTTATTACTCATTACAAGAAGCAACTGGACGAGTGAGCAATTCTTTGGAACAATTAGAGATGGATGATGAACGCTTAATTGTGGTTGAAAACCGCTTGGATATTATTAGGCAATTAAAAAGAAAATATGGGGAAACAGTTGAAGAGATTATTTCCTATTTTAATGATATTTCTGAAGAGTTATCAACAAAATTAAACAGCACAACAGATGTTTCAAAGCTACAAGAAGAACTTATTATAATGAAGAATGAATTGGATTGTTTAGCTGATAGCTTAAGTCAACAGCGTCATGAAGTTGCTAAACAATTAGAAAAAAACATTATGAAGCAATTAGCCAGTCTTTATATGGAGCAAGCTGTATTTAAAGTAAACTTTTCTGCAACAGATTTAACGATAAATGGAAAAGATCGAATTGAATTTTACATGTCTACTAACGTTGGGGAATCGTTGAAACCGTTAGCTAAAATCGTATCAGGTGGAGAGTTATCGCGTATTATGTTGGCTTTGAAGACTATTTTTTCTGCAACGCAATCAATTACAAGTATTGTCTTTGATGAAGTCGATACAGGAGTAAGTGGACGCGTTGCTCAAGCCATTGCAGAAAAAATTCATCAGATAGGTGAACAGTCGCAAGTACTATGTATTACTCACTTACCACAAGTCGCAGCCATAGCAGATACGCAATATTTTATTCGAAAATTAGTAAAAGATAATCGAACTCAAACCAAAGTAAGTGAATTATCAGAAGATGAACGAATTGATGAGATAGCTAGAATGCTATCTGGCGCAGATGTAACAGATTTAACAAGGGAACACGCTAAAGAACTATTATCCTTAGCTAAAAAAGACCACTAACTAATGAAAAAGTTAGTGGTTTTTCTGTTTAAATAAGTCCTAAAGCGGCTAAAGAGGATAATACAATTCCTCCGACAGTTACAATAAGCATAATCCATATTACAACTTTAGTGACTTTACTGAATGTTGATTTTGGTTTTTTATCCATTGTTTAGTATTCACTCCAATTTTATAGTCATTACAGTATATTTTACAATGAGGTTTATAAAAATAGCAAGAAAATCAATAAAATGTAAAAAAATGCTTAAATAAATTGAAAGACTGGGATGTAATGCTTATAATGGAGGTATTATAATGTCGATGAAGGGATAAAAAACATGCCAAATTTCACAGTAGCGCTATTTTTTTGGTACTTATTTCCAGTGATAGTGATGATTGCAAGTAATTTACTTGTAAAAAAAACAAATATTGATAAAAAATATGGTATAAAAGCACCTGATATAGCAACACCATTCTTTTTTGTGGGCATTCACTTTGTATCAAAAGGAACATTGGGAAGTAGCTTTTTAGCGTACGTCTTTTTAATGATCTTTTTTATCGGAATGTTTGTTGCGATAATGTTTGCTTATTATTTTCATGATATTAATTATAAACGCTATTTTAAAATATTATGGCGTATTTCTTTTTTAGTAACGTTAATGATTTATGTTGTATTAATTATCGGTAGTATTATTCTGTTTTTAAAACGGTAGAGTGCGTCTTCTTTAGTTAGAAGATGCTTTTTTTATAATTATTTAAAATCTATGATAAATTATAATTTTTTTTATAAGAATGTGGTAGAAAGTGGGGTAATGTGGTAGACTGAAACTATTGAGTGGCAGTGTGAGGTGACCAAGTTATGTTTATGGGAGAATTCCAGCATAATATTGACTCAAAAGGACGTCTAATCGTACCCTCTAAACTTAGAGATTCTCTTGGTGAAAGGTTTATTGTAACCAGAGGAATGGATGGATGTCTATTTGGCTATACGTTAGAGTCATGGGAAACCTTAGAAGAAAGTATGAAAAACATGCCACTTACTAAAAAAGATGCTAGGACATTCGTTCGATTCTTTTATTCCGCTGCTACTGAGTGTGAAATAGATAAACAAGGACGTATAAATATCCCTGCTAAATTAAGAGAATTTGCAGGACTGGAAAAACCTTGTGTCATTATTGGTGTATCCGATCGAATCGAAATTTGGAGCGAAGAACGCTGGAGTGCTTTTTCTAAAGAAGCTGAAGAAAATTTTGATGACATTGCGGAAGGGCTAATTGATTTTGGAATATAAGCAAATAATGGAGAATGAATATGTCAGAAACATTTAAACATGTCACAGTTTTATTAAAAGAAACAGTGGATGGATTAAACATAAAATCTAATGGAATATATATAGACTGCACGTTGGGAGGTGCTGGACACAGCCAGTATCTGTTGTCTCAGCTATCTAATGAAGGACATTTATTTGCCTTCGACCAAGATGAGCGTGCTATTGAACATGCACAAAAATTTTTATCAGATGAAATTGAACAGGGAAAAGTGACGTTTGTAAAAAGTAATTTTCGTTATCTAAAAGAAAAAATGAATGAACTAGGTGTGACTCAAGTAGATGGAATATTATATGATTTAGGAGTATCTTCTCCGCAATTAGATGAAGCTGAAAGAGGATTTAGCTATCATCAAGATGCACCACTGGATATGCGGATGGATCAAACTAGTTCATTAACAGCTAGAGAAGTCGTGAACGAGTACACGTATGAGCAACTAGTTAAAATATTTTTCCGATATGGTGAAGAAAAATTCTCAAAACAAGTCGCACGATTGATTGAGAAAAAGCGAGTAGAACAGCCGATTGAAACAACTGGTGAGTTAGTTGATATTATTAAAGATGCCATACCAGCTCCTGCCAGACGAAAAGGTGGGCATCCTGCTAAACGTATTTTTCAAGCCATTCGTATAGAAGTCAATAGTGAATTGGATGTTATAGGAGAAACACTTGAACAGGCCATTGATTTATTAAAACCAGCTGGTCGCATTAGTGTGATTACGTTCCATTCATTGGAAGATAAATTAGTTAAGAATATTTTTAAAGAATATAGTACCCCTCAAGATTTACCACCTGGACTGCCAATTGTACCAGTTGAGTATCAACCAGACATTAAGTTGGTTAATAGAAAACCCATTGTGGCATCAGAAGAGGAACTTGAAATGAACAATCGATCACGTAGTGCTAAGTTGCGTATTATCGAAAAAATAACTCCTGAAAGGGTGGATTAACATGTCTCTGCCAGAAAAGCAAAGTCCAATTACATATGATAATTCTCCAGTTAACTCACCTAAAGAGGAGAATAAGACATTGGAAGAATATCAAGCACCCATACTTCCACAAAGTAAATTAAAAAAAGTGACGAAATTAGAAAAATTTATTTTTACCGTATTTATTGCGACATTTTTATGTTTAGCCGTTGCCACAATTCGTATGACAACCTATATTAATCGAGAAGAAGAAGCTATATCTTCTATTCAAGCTGAAAAAAAACAAATGCAACAAGACATTGATACGCTTGATCAAGAAAGAAATGAATTACAACGAACTGAGCGTTTGAAGAAAGTTGCTGAGTCTGCAGGAATGCAAATGCATGATGAGAATATAAGGAAAATCAAATGATGAAAAAAATTAAACAGTTTTTTATAACGATAAACAAAAAAATACAAGAAAAGAGTTTAACACCAGCAGGCAATAGAAAAAAAGTGGGGGTTATCCTGTTTTATACTTCTATTGCCGTTTTTGTTTTGATATCTTTACGTTTCGTTTATATCATAACAGTTGGTAAAGTGGGTTCGCAAAGTCTTGATTCGGAAAGACAAAAAATATATCAAGGAAGTAGCGTTATAAAGGCAAAACGTGGAACCATTTTCGATCGTAATGGGCTACCACTTGCTGAAGATGCTACTTCTTATTCGTTATATGCTGAACTTGATAAAGACTATAAAGGGATTAATAATGTTGAGTTGTTTGTCCATGAAAAAGACCACGATAAAATTGCTGATATTTTAAATAAATATACAGGGATTGATAAAGAGTTAGTCTTAGAGCAGTTAACACCTAAGAAAAACAAAAGTGGAAAGTTAATAACGAATGTAGAATTTGGCTCTAAAGGAAAGAATCTCAGTTTAGAAACCAAAAATAATATTGAAGAAGCACTAAAAAAAGAAAATATTACTGGTATTTACTTTAAAGAACATCCAGATAGACTCTATCCTAACGGCAAATTTGCGTCTTACTTTATCGGTTATGCACAACCAGAAGATACGGATAAAGAAAACAGCAAATTAAGTGGAAAAAATGGATTAGGTATTGAGAATGCATATGATAATATTTTAAAAGGAGAAGATGGGTTTAAATATTATCAAAAAGACAGTAAAGGAAATGAGCTTCCTGGAACTGAAGTGATAGATAAACAAGCAAAAGATGGACAAGATATCTACACAACGTTAGATACTAATTTACAAACACGATTAGAAGATGTAATGGACAGTGTTAATGAAAAGGCGCACCCAGAAGATATGACCGCTATTTTAATGGATGCTAAAACAGGAGATATTTTAGCAGCATCACAACGTCCAACCTTTGATCCACAAACAAAAGAAGGCTTATATAAAGAAAAAGGTCAGCCAGATCCTGTTTGGGAAAATCTACTTGTTCAACGTCCATATGAGCCAGGTTCAACGATGAAAGTATTTACTGTCGCTGCTGCCATTGATTCAGGAAAATTTCCGTACAATGAAACTTTTAATTCTGGTCGAACTCAATTATATGATGCGACAATTAGTGACTGGATTCCAACCGGGAAAGGACCTTTAACTTACAGACAAGCTTTAGCTTGGTCAAGTAACGTTGGGATGGTTAATTTGGAGCAAAAAATGGGCTCGATTTGGCCAGAGTATTTAGAGCGTTTTGGTTTTGGTCATTCAACAGAGTCTGGATTGCCACTTGAAGCAGCTGGGAGTATTAGTGATAGTAACCCAGTAGATATGGCGATGACAGCGTTTGGTCAAGCAATATCTGTAACCAATATTCAAATGATGCAAGCTTATACAGCCATCACAAATGAAGGTAAAATGTTAAAACCAAGATATATAAAAAAAATAGTGGATAAAAATGGAAAAGAAAAAGAAACGAAAGTACAAGTTGTTGGAGAACCAATCAAAGCTGCAACGGCGAAAACAGTTCTTGAGTACATGCAAGATACGGTAAATGATGAAATATATGGAACAGGTTATGGTATTTATAATATTGATGGGGTGAACGTTTCTGCCAAAACAGGGACAGCCCAAATATTTGAAAATGGTCAACTTCTAACAGGAGCAAATGATTACATTTATTCAGTGGTTCAAATTGCACCAACAGAAAATCCTGAATACATTATGTACGTCACAATGAAAAAACCAGTGATTACAGGAGAATTTGGTTCACCGTCAGAATTAATTGCAGAAATATCAAACGGTATGCTAAAACATGCATTTAAAGTAGATACCACAACGGATAAAGGAGAGTAACATGAACGGAGTAGAAATATTAATACCACTGTCATTGGCTATAGCTTTTGTATTTATGGTTATGCCACTATTTATAGGGTATTTTAAAATGAAAAAAATGGGGCAAGCCATTCGTGAAGAAGGACCTGAAGGACATCTTGCTAAATCAGGAACACCAACTATGGGAGGAGTTGTTTTTCTAACAAGTATTCTATTAACTTCTCTCATTGTGGGCGCTTGGCAAAAAGAAATGACTTTTTCTTTTTGGAGTATATTATTTATTATGTTTTTATATGGATTACTAGGTTTTTTAGATGATTTTATTAAAGTTTTCAAAAAAAGAAATTTAGGGTTAAATTCAAAACAGAAATTGATTGGCCAAATTGTTGGAGGAATCATTCTTTATGCTGTAATGAAGTCGAATGGTGTAACAGATGAATTATTTATCCCACTGATTGGCAATGTTAATTTTGGCTTTTTATATGGATTGTTTGCTGTGATTTGGTTGGTCGGGTTTTCCAATGCAGTGAATTTAACAGATGGTATTGATGGTTTAGTATCTGGTTTAGGGATGATTTCTTTTGGAACTTATGCCATTATTGCATACAAGCAAGAACAATTTGCTATTGAATTAATCTGTTTAGCAACAGTTGGTGCATTATTTGGCTTTTTAGTCTTTAATAAAAAACCAGCCAAGATATTTATGGGAGATGTAGGCTCTCTTGCACTAGGTGGAATGCTAGCAACTATTTCTATCTTATTGCATCAAGAATGGACATTATTATTGGTTGGTTTAGTTTATGTGTTGGAAACATTAAGTGTGATGATGCAAGTCACATCATTTAAATTAACAGGGAAACGTATCTTTAAAATGTCTCCTATTCACCATCATTTTGAATTAAGTGGTTGGTCTGAATGGAAAATAGATATTGTTTTTTGGATAGTAGGATTAGTGATGTCAGCTTTGACATTAGGCATTTTATATAATTAAGGAGATAGCAAGGATGAAACAGTCAAAACGTTATGCAAATGAAAAGATATTAGTGTTAGGTCTAGCTAGAAGTGGTGTTGCAGCAGCAAAATTATTACACGAGCTAGGAGCATTTGTTACTGTCAATGATGCGAAAAAATTAGAAGATAATAAAGAAGCACAAGAATTATTAGAGGCAGGTATAACAGTCATTACTGATGGTCATCCTTTAGACCTTCTTGATGAAGGGTTCTCTCTTATTGTAAAAAACCCAGGGATTCCTTATACGAATCCTATTCTCGAAAAAGCAATAAAGAAACATATTCCAATTATTACTGAAGTGGAGTTAGCTTATCAAGTATCAGAAGCACCATTTATAGGAATTACAGGAACAAATGGTAAGACAACAACGACGACAATGATTAAACAAATCATTGATACATATCAACCGAATAAAGCACTATTAGCTGGAAATATTGGGTTTCCTGCTAGTGATGTGGTTGTAAAGGCAACAAAGAACAATGTGCTAGTAACAGAGCTATCAAGTTTTCAATTAATGGGAATTGATGAGTTTCGACCTAGAATAGCTGTCATAACCAATATTTATGAAGCGCATATTGACTATCATGGAACGCGTGATGAATACGTTAAAGCCAAGTGGCGTATACAAAGAAATATGACAAAAGATGATACGTTGATTTTAAATGGAGATTTACCAGAGTTAGTGTCATTATCACAAGAATCAAACGCCTCTATTGTTTATTTTTCTGTTACAAAAAAAGTCAATGGTGCGTATCTAGAAAATGGTTGTCTAATGTATCAAGATGACAAAATAATGGAAGCAAGTGAATTAGGTGTTCCCGGCTCGCATAATGTTGAGAATGCTCTAGCAGCAATTTGTGTGACAAAAGTCTCGGGCGTTGATAATGAATCAATCAAAAAAAGTTTGTCACTTTTCTCAGGTGTTCCTCATCGAACAGAATATATCGGAACATATGATGGAGTCAAAGTGTATAATGACTCAAAAGCAACGAATATTTTAGCAGCAAAAAAAGCTATTAGTGGGTTTGATAATGAACAATTAGTATTGATTGCTGGAGGGCTTGATAGAGGAAATTCTTTTGATGAATTTATTCCAACGATTGAGCGACTAAAAGCCATAATATTATTAGGCGAAACAAAAGAGAAACTAAAAGAAGCTGCTGAAAAAGCACAAGTATCAGAAATTATTTGTGTTAATAACATGAAAGAAGCAGTGAAAGAAGCGTTAAAAGTGGCACAGTCAGAGGATACGATTCTTTTGTCACCGGCATGTGCTAGTTGGGATATGTATCCTAACTTTGAAACTCGTGGGGAAGAATTTGTAGCAGAAATAACTAAGCAAGTAGGGAAATAATAATGAAAGTATTAGTATCAGGTGGAGGAACAGGTGGACATATTTATCCAGCTATTTCTATTGTTCGCTATATTAAAGAAAAATACCCAGATTCAGAATTTTTATATATTGGAACAGAAAAAGGTTTAGAAAGTAAGTTAGTACCTAATCAACATATTCCATTTAAAACAATTGAAATTCAAGGGTTTTATAGAACGTTAACGTTAAAAAATTTTAAAACAGTGTATTTATTTTTAACAAGTATTAAACAAGCTAAAAAATATATTAAAGAATTTCAACCTGATATTGTGATTGGAACAGGCGGATATGTTTGTGGATCGGTTGTTTATGCAGCGAGTAAATTAAATATTCCAACAATTATTCATGAACAAAATAGCGTTGCAGGTATGACGAATAAGTTTTTATCAAAATATGTTGATAAAGTAGGGATTTGTTTTACTGATGCTGCCGAGTATTTTCCAAAAGAAAAAGTTGCACTAGTAGGGAATCCTCGAGCTCAAGAAGTGATGATGGTAGACAAAAAAGAGGTATTAGAGGAATATGGTTTGGATTCTGATAAACCTACTATCGTTATTTTTGGTGGCAGCCGTGGAGCTCAAACTATTAATAACGCGATGAAAGAAGCATTACCATTATTTAAAGGAAAACCATATCAGGTATTATATGCTTCTGGGACTATTTATTTTGATGAATTTAAAGAAAAAGAAGAGCTAATTAAGCAATTAACTAATGTAACAGTAGTGCCATATATTGATAATATGATTGACGTTTTAATCAATGTAGAAGCATTAGTCGGAAGAGCCGGTGCGACTAGTATGGCAGAAATTACAGCGTTAGGATTACCTTCTATATTAGTTCCTAGTCCTAATGTTACAGATGATCATCAAACAAAAAATGCTAAAAGTCTTGTTGATAAGCAAGCAGCATTGATGATTAAAGATAGTGAACTGACAGGTAAATCGTTGGTTGAGCAAGTAGACAAGTTAATGTTAGATGATAATTATAGACAAACTATGGCAAAAGCATCAAAGGCTGAAGGGATTCCTGATGCGATGGATCGATTGTATGGTTTGATTCAGGAACTAACCTAATTTAAGGAGGGCTAGTAAGGGATGTCAAACAAAAAAGAGGATGATAAAGGGGAAAATCAAACTAATCATAATTTGATAAAATCATCCAAAACGGAAATAAGCAAAAAGCAAGAAAATAGATTACCAGCCAAAACAAAACCTATTAATAAGTTATCTCCATTTCAAGGTTTAACACCTAAAGAAGAAAAACGATTAACGAGAAGATTAACAACTATTTTGGTAACTTTGACCATAGGAATATTAATTACACTGTATATCATTTCACCATTAAGTAAGCTTCAAGGAATTACGATTCAAGGTGTTGATAAAGCAGATACTCAGTCGATTGTGAAGTCTAGTCAATTAACTGTAGGAGATAATTTATGGTCACAGTATTTTAATAAATCTGAAGATATGAAACGCATCGTGAAAGACAATCCAAGAGTAAAAACAGCAAGTTTAAAAATCACACAATTTAATCATTTTTATATTAAAGTGACAGAATATGATGTTGTAGCTGTTTTATCAAAGGACAATCAAATGTATCCTGTTTTATCAAATGGGAAAATATTATCCGAAGTAGCACAAGAATCTGAAAAAAACTTACCTCAATTAATTAATTTTAAAGAAGGCGAAGGATTAGATTCGTTATTAAAATCTTACGAAAAATTTACACCAAAAATGAAATCAGAAATAATGTCAATTGAATCACAAGCAACTAAAACAAATCCATTTAGAATCAAGTTAAATATGAAAGATGGTAATCAAGTAATCGGATTATCAACAACAATAGCAGATAAATTGGTTTTTTATGATAAAATTGTAGCAGAAATGAAAACAAAAGGCGTTATTGATATGGAAGCAGGGAAAACAGGCGTCTTTTCCTATCCATTTGAGACGCAAGATAGTAGTGTAAGTGATGGTTTATCGGACGAAAATTCCAGTGAAAGTACAAATAATGGTTTTTAACGTTCAGAAAAAAAACTAGCAAATGTGGTATTCTTCTTTATTTCATAGTACTATTTATGATAGAATGGTGTGAGGTATTATGCATATAATAAAGGAAGACTTTGTTAGAATTATAGGAGGGAAGACCTTTCATGGCAAAAACAGGAATATATGTAAGTCTTGACATCGGAACAACATCAATAAAAGTTGTTGTTGCTGAGTACATAGAAAATCAAATTAACATTATTGGTGTAGGAAATGCTAAATCAAAAGGGTTGGATCGTGGTATCGTTATTGATATTGATAAAGCTGTCCAATCAGTTCAACGAGCAATTAAACAAGCAGAAGAAAAATCAGGTGTTCAAATTAAGAGTGTTAGCGTTGGGATACCAGCTAATCTTTTAGAAGTAGAAAAATGTGAAGGCATGATTGCTGTAAACAGTGAGTCAAAAGAAATAACAGACAAAGATGTAAAAAATGTTGCATCAGCAGCAGTTGTTAGATCAACACCGCCTGAAAGACAAGTAATCACTTTGATTCCACAAGAATTTAAAGTTGATGGTTTTGAAGGAATTAAAGACCCAAGAGGCATGATTGGTGTTCGTTTAGATATGAAGGGACTTCTTTATACTGGTCCTAAAACGATTGTTCATAACATCCAAAAATGTGTAGAAAAAGCTGGATTAGTCATTGATGAAATGGTTATTACACCTCTTGCTTTAGCTTCATCTATTCTTTCAGATGGAGAAAAAGATTTCGGAACAACTATTATTGACATGGGTGGTGGACAAACAACTACCTCTGTAATGTACGAACGTGAATTAAAATTCTCACACGTTGAACAAGAAGGTGGAGAATTTGTAACAAAAGATATTTCTGTTGTTTTAAACACATCATTAACTAATGCAGAAGCATTAAAAATCAACTATGGGTATGCCTATCCAGAAAGAACTTCACCAAATGAAGAATTTCCTGTTGATGTAATTGGTAAAAATGAACCGGTAAAAATTGATGAACGTTATTTATCAGAAATTATAGAAGCACGTGTTGAACAAATTTTTTCAAAATCAAAAATGATGTTAGATAGCATTGATGCTCTTAATTTACCTGGTGGTGTTATTTTAACTGGTGGGGCAGCAAGCTTACCTGGCGTAGTAGAATTAGCAGCAGATATGTTTGGAACAAACGTTAAATTATATGTGCCAAACCATATGGGATTACGTAATCCAGTTTACGCTAACGCTATTGCTATTGTTGAGTATGTCGCACAACTTGATGAAGTTTATCATGTAACTAAATTAGCCGTTACTGGTGGTAAAAAAAGAACAGCTAAACCTGTTCGCGAAACATCAGTAGAAACTAAACAACATGAGAAAACTGTACAACAAGCACAAGAACCTGTTACAGAAATGCCAGCTAATGAACCTGTTAAAGAAAAAGAAGAAGGTTTTGGCGGTAAAGTAAAAGGTTTCTTATCCAATATATTTGACTAATAGTCTAGGAGGAAGCAAATAATGGAATTTTCATTAGATAATACTGTAAATACTGGCGCGGTAATTAAAGTTATCGGTGTTGGTGGCGGTGGCGGTAACGCTGTAAACCGTATGATTGACGAGGGAGTAAAGGGCGTTGAGTTTATTGTAGCAAACACAGACGTTCAAGCATTACAACATTCTAAAGCAGAAACTGTTATCCAATTAGGACCTAAATTTACAAAAGGTTTAGGTGCTGGATCTTTACCAGATATTGGTGAAAAAGCTGCATCTGAAAGTGAAGATTTAATTGCAGAAGCTTTAAAAGGCGCGGATTTAGTGTTTATTACTGCCGGAATGGGTGGCGGAACAGGTACAGGAGCTGCTCCAGTAGTAGCTGGAATTGCTAAAGAACAAGGTGCTTTGACTGTAGGTGTTGTGACACGTCCATTTAGTTTTGAAGGACCAAAACGTAGTCGTTTTGCAGCTGAAGGAATTTCTGCGTTGAAAGAAAATGTTGATACGTTGGTTATTATTTCTAATAACCGTTTATTAGAAATCGTAGACAAACGTACACCAATGTTAGAAGCGTTTAGAGAAGCTGATAACGTGTTACGCCAAGGCGTACAAGGGATTTCTGATTTAATTACATCACCAGGATATGTTAACTTGGACTTTGCTGATGTTAAAACAGTGATGGAAGATCAAGGAACTGCTCTTATGGGAATTGGTGTAGCAAATGGTGAAGATCGTGTAATTGAAGCAACAAGAAAAGCTATCGCATCTCCATTGCTTGAAACATCGATTGAAGGAGCAGAACAAGTATTATTAAATATTACTGGTGGCGCTGATATGACTTTATTTGAAGCACAAGATGCTTCTGAAATTGTTGCAAGTGCAACTGGTGGAGAAGTTAATATTATCTTAGGAACTTCTGTAAATGACCAATTAGGTGATGAAATCGTTGTAACAGTTATTGCAACAGGTATTGACCCTGGAAAAAAAGAGCGTCAACCAATGGGAAGAAATAATGTAGCAACTCAAAACGGAATGGTTCAACAACGTCAAGCGCGTCCAGTTCAAGAACCAATGCGTGAAGTACCTGAAATGGATTCAACACGTACTACTCAATCAAGTGCGTTTGGAGACTGGGATTTAAAACGTGAACCATCAACACGTCAAGTGCCTGATGAAACACAATTTGAAGCCATTGATAGAAAAGATTATGATACACCAAGTCAAGAAGCTGAACATCCGTTAGAATCTGAAGATGAGTTAAGTACCCCACCTTTTTTTAGAAGAAAAAAATAAGGGGTGACTTAGATTGATCCTGCAAAAACTGCAACAAAATGTTGAATCAATTCAGCAAGATGTTGAAAAAGCTTGTCAAATCAGTCAAAGACCAATTGATAGTGTTACTATTATCTGTGTCACTAAATCAGTCGATAATGAAACAACAAAACAAGTTGTTGATTTAGGGTTTAGTCATTTAGCTGAAAACAGAATGGAAAAGCTATTAGAAAAGCAAGCATATCTTGCAAATTATAAAACAATAAAATGGCATTTTATCGGTAATCTACAGCGTCGAAAAGTTAAAACAGTGATTAATCAAATAGACTATTTTCACGCATTAGATAAAATATCATTAGCAGAAGAAATACAAAAACGAGCACTAAGTAAAATTAAATGTTTTGTGCAAGTAAATGTTTCTGGAGAAATGACTAAACAAGGTATTTCTCCAGATGATTTATTGCATTTCATAAAGGATTTAAAAGATTTTGATAGAATTGAAGTTGTTGGTTTGATGACCATGGCTCCTATTGATTCAAATCTTGACGAATTATCTCATTATTTTAATCAATTAAAAAAATTGCAACAAGAAATAGCATCGAAAAATTTAGACTATGCTCCTTGTACTGAATTAAGTATGGGAATGAGTCAGGATTTTATGCCGGCTATTGAAAGTGGCGCAACTTTTGTAAGGATTGGTTCGAGATTTTTCGAATCTTAGGGGAGAGGTGATAGAGTGAAGATATTCAATAAAGCTGGCGAAAGATTTTCTGGTTTTTTTGGTGTGGCAGATGACGAGTTATATGATGATAATGAACCTTTTGTAGATGAAGAAGTAATAGATGAACAACCTGTTATTGAAACAACACCAGAGCAAACGGAAATGAATAATGTTAGTCGTCATATAGAAAAAGACGAAGAAATACAAGAACCTGTTGAAAACGATAGTCATTCAACAGAAAATATTAAAATTTCCGAACCAGAAAACCAATATATAAATGAAAAAGTCGTTGAAATGAATACCTATCAACCTACCTCAAATGGAAATAAACGTATGGTGGTTGCTAGACAACATAATAGAAAAGTAACAGTATATGAGCCACGGGATTACATGGATTGTAAGCAAATTGCTCAAGCTCTTTTCAAAAAAGAGATAGTTATTTTATCATTCAGGTTAATGGCAGAGAAATCGGCAAGAAGAGTTGTTGACTTTATGACAGGTGTCGTGTATTCAATTGATGGAGATATTCAGCGTTTGGGTGATGATATTTTTATCTGTACACCTGCAAATGTTGATGTGGACTCAAGTTTTACACGTAACATAATAGCTACTCATATACCCAAATAATAAGGATGTGTTAATTTGATTATAGCTTTAATTTCTAAAGCAATAACAATATATACTTATGTTTTAGTTATTTATGCATTACTTTCATGGTTTCCTGGAGCGTATGATTCAAAAATTGGCCAATTTATTATACGTATTTCAAGACCGTATTTAAGTATGTTTGATCGCTTGAACTTAAGTGTTGGTCCAATTGATTTTACAATTATTGTCGCAATATTTGTTTTACAATTAGCTGGGCAAGGTTTGATTTTAATACTAGCAAGATTAATTTATATGATTTAAAGAAAGGATGTGAGTTTTTTGCAAGCTAATGTGTATCAGCATTTTCGCAAGGACGAGCATCCTTTTATTGATACAGTTGGTAATTGGGTGGAGCAGGTAGAAATGCAATACGCCCCTGTTGTAACGGAATTTTTAAACCCTCGAGAAATGTTTATTTTGAAAACACTAGTGGGTAAGAGGGATGATGTATTATTATCTTTTTTTGGAGGATTTGAGGGTTCTGAAAGAAAATGTGCCGTGTTGTATCCAAGTTATTACGAGCCAAATGAATCGGATTATGAAATCCAAGTTTACCAGATAAAATATCCAGTTAAATTTGGAAGTTTAACTCATGGAAAAATCTTAGGAACACTGATGAGTACTGGTATTAAACGAGAATTTATTGGTGATATTATAACGGATGGAGAGCATTGGCAAGTTTTTATTAAAAAGTCTATTTCTAATTATATTACTCAACAAGTTGACAAAATTGGTTCGTTTGGAGTAAAATTTGACGAAGTAGGTTGGCAAGATATTTTGCATCCGACTGATGAGTGGTTAGAGGAGACGTTAACAATCTCTTCACTTAGAATTGATAATATTATTTCGACAGTATATAATGTATCTAGACAACGTGCAAAACTCATTGTTGAGTCCAAAAAAGCAAAAGTAAATTGGACTGAGGTTGAGCGTGTTGATTTTCCAGTAGATTACTTAGATATTGTGTCAGTTCGTGGACTAGGTAGAGTTCAATTACTTGAAACATTAGGAAACACCAAAAAAGATAAAATACGATTAAAAATTCGAGTTTTAAGAAAGTAGCAAGGAGTGTAAAAATGGGAATTAAACCAATCGATATTACAAATAAAAGTTTTAATAGCAAATTTAAAGGGTATGATCGTGATGAGGTAGATGACTTTTTAGATCAAATCGCTTTAGAGGTTGAAAAATTAACACAAGAAAACCGTTCTTTAGAAAAAGAAGTGAAACAAGCGAATGATAAATTGAGTTACTTTAATGAATTAAAAGATTCATTAAATCAATCAATTATCGTAGCGCAAGACACTGCTGATAAATTAAAAGAAAATGCTATTAAAGAATCTGATTTAGCTATTCAACAGTCTCAAGCACAATCAGAAGATATACTAGCTCATGCTAACAAAATGTCAGATGAGTTAATAACAGGTGCGACAAATAAAGCTAACCAAATTTTATCTGAAGCAAGTGAACGTGCGCGTCAATTAGCTGTTGAGACAGACGATTTGAAGAAAAAAACTCGTATTTTCCACAGAAACTTATCTGTGTTATTAGAATCTCAATTACAAATTGTACAAAGTGACGAGTGGGATGAAATTCTTAAACCATTTGGTGCTTATGTTGATAGTAGTCATCAAGCATTTAGACAAGTATTAGATGCTGTTGAAGCAGCAAACGGACTAGAATCAACTTCTCCAGCGGTAAATGTTAAACCAAATTTTGATAATTTACCTAAAGCTAAAGCAAATATTAAACAACCAGAAATTAAAGTAAGTACAACTCGTGAAATGCCTAATAAACCTGTTAATCCAACAGAAAATGAGGAAAAGCATGAGAAAAATGAAGAAACAAAAAAGTTAAATAAAGTGGAACGTGCGGCACGTCCAAAAGTTAAATAATAAATAAGTCATATACAAAACAGAAAAGCCTAATTTATTCTTATAGTGAGCTGGGGATAGTGGAAACCTAGTAAGACACTAAATCAGGAAAGATCCTTTGTATACTAGATGTCTGAATTTCAGTAGGATATCTCGGTTGGAACCGATACATTCTACAAGAGAGTATAGAAATATACTGAATTTTGGGTGGTAACACGGATAGCTTCGTCCCTTTTTTAGGGATGAGGCTTTTTTTATATATAAAAATAAGTGAGGATGATAGATAAGATGAAAATGAAAGAAACGCTTCATTTAGGAAAAACAAGCTTTCCAATGCGTGGAAACTTACCAGTAAGGGAAGTTGAATGGCAAAAAGAATGGGAAGAAAAAGATATTTATGGTCAAAGACAAAAATTGAATGAAGGAAAACCAACGTTCATTTTACATGATGGCCCCCCATATGCGAACGGAAACATTCATTTAGGTCATGCTTTAAATAAAGTAAGTAAAGATATTATCGTTCGTTTTAAATCAATGTCTGGTTTTCGTGCGCCATATGTTCCTGGTTGGGACACACATGGCTTACCAATTGAACAAGTATTAACTAAAAAAGGTGTTAAACGTAAAGAAATGCCTAGAGCAGAATACCTTGAAATGTGTAAAGACTATGCCTTAAGTCAAGTGGATAAACAGCGTGATGATTTCAAACGACTAGGAGTATCTGGTGATTGGAATAACCCTTATATAACATTAACACCCGATTATGAAGCAGCTCAAATCAGAGTGTTTGGTAAAATGGCTGAAAAAGGTTATATCTATAAAGGATTAAAACCTATTTATTGGTCACCATCTAGTGAATCTTCTTTAGCAGAAGCAGAAATTGAATACAAAGATGTAAAATCAGCCTCTATTTATGTTGCATTTGATGTGAAAGATGGAAAAGATGTATTAGATAATGATACTAGTTTTGTTATTTGGACAACAACACCTTGGACACTGCCTTCAAACTTAGCAATCAGTGTTAACCCAGAATATATTTATGTGGTTGTTGAGGCAGATGGCAAAAAGTTTGTTGTGGCAAAAGAATTACTAGAAACTGTTACAAAAGAGATTGGTTGGGAAAATGTATCAGTTATTAAAGAAGTTAAAGGAACAGAGTTAGAAAATTTAACTGCCCAACACCCATTTTATGATAGAGAATCACGTTTGATTTTAGGTGATCATGTTACCCTTGATGCAGGGACTGGTTTAGTTCATACCGCTCCAGGACACGGGGAAGATGACTACATTGTTTGTCGCAAATACGGAATTGATGTTATCTCTCCAGTAGACTCTCGTGGTTGTTATACAGATGAAGCTCCAGGATTTGAAGGGGTATTTTATGATAAAGCAAATCCAATGATTACTAAAATGTTAGAAGAAAGTGGTCATTTATTGAAACTAGATTTCTTCATGCATAGTTACCCACATGATTGGCGTACAAAAAAACCTGTTATTTATCGTGCAACGCCACAATGGTTTGCATCAATTGATAAATTTAGAGGAGATATTTTATCAGAAATTGAAAAAGTAGATTGGATTATTCCTTGGGGTAGAACTCGTCTATATAATATGGTTCGTGACCGTGGTGATTGGGTTATTTCTAGACAACGTGCATGGGGTGTACCATTACCAGTCTTTTATGCAGAAAATGGTGAAGCCATCATTACACCAGAAACAACAGAACATGTGGCGAATTTATTTGCAGAACATGGTTCAAAAATCTGGTTTGAAAAAGAAGCAAAAGAATTATTACCAGAAGGATTTACTCATCCAGGTAGTCCAAATGGTGAGTTTACAAAAGAGACTGACATCATGGATGTGTGGTTTGACTCTGGTTCATCACATGAAGCAGTATTACGTGGCAGAAGTGACTTATCATTCCCAGCAGATTTATATTTAGAAGGATCTGACCAATATCGTGGCTGGTTTAACTCTAGTATCACAACAAGTGTAGCTATCAATGGTGTAGCTCCATACAAAGCTGTGTTGTCTCAAGGATTTACATTAGACCCACAAGGACGTAAACAAAGTAAATCTTTAGGAAATACAATTGAGCCTAATAAAGTGACAAATCAAATGGGTGCAGATATTTTAAGACTTTGGGTATCAAGTGTGGATTATGAATCAGATGTTAAAGTAGATATGAATACATTAAATCAAATTGCAGAAGTGTATCGTAAAATCCGTAATACAATGCGTTTCTTATTAGCTAATACATCAGACTTTGATGCGAAAAAAGATCGTGTTGAATATGATAAATTACGTTCAGTTGATAAATATATGATGATTCGCTTAAATGATACAATCAAAACTATTCGTGATAAAGGGTATGAAAATTATTCATTCTCGACTGTGTATAAGAGTCTAGTTAACTTCTGTACAAATGACTTGTCAGCATTCTATTTAGATTTTGCAAAAGATGTTGTGTACATTGAATCAGGAGATAATCATGAGCGTCGTGCAATGCAAACAGTCTTCTATGATATTTTAGTCGCTTTAACAAAATTAATGACACCAATTTTACCATTTACATCAGAAGAAATTTGGTCTCATTTACAAGAGGAAGAAGAATTTGTACAGTTATCTGAACTTCCAGGATATGATACTTATCCAGACCAAGATTCAATCATGGAATTATGGGATGGGTTCATGGAAGTGAGAACACATGTCTTAAAAGCTTTAGAAGAAGCTAGAAATAATAAATTAATTGGTAAATCGTTTGAAGCAAAAGTGACAATCTATCCAAACGAACCAATGGCAATGCTATTAGATGCATTAAATACTAATTTAGCACAAGTATTGATTGTTTCAGATTTAGTTGTTGAAAAACCAACAGCAGATGTACCAGAAAATGCGGTACAATTCAATGATGTGGCTATCTTAGTAGAGCCAGCACAAGGTGAAACATGTCAACGTTGTCGTGCGATTAAAGAAGATGTGGGAAGCCATAAAGACTTACCAACATTATGTGATCGTTGTGCAGAAATTGTTGAAAAAAACTATCCTGAAGCTGTAGCTGAAGGCTTAGAGTAAAATTAAATAAATGAGCCTCAAATTATCAGTAGATAGTTTGAGGTTTCTTTATGAAAAAGTTAGGGAATTTAAATAAAGGAGAAGTATGATGAAAAAATTAAATCGCTTAGTGTTAGGTGCAACGATTTTAGTGACATTAACAGGTTGTGGAAGTGGTAAAAAGAACCAAACAGTAGAGTCAACACAATCAAGTGCAACAGTTAATATCACACTAAAGGAAGACCATAAAGAGATTGATTCAAAAGAAGTTAGTGTGAAAGACGAGGCTGTTTTATATGACGTATTGAAAGATAATTATGATATTGAAGATACGAAAGGGTTTATTACATCAATTGACGGCCATAAACAAGATGAAAAAGAAAATAAGTATTGGATGTACACTATCAATGGCAAACAAGCTGAAAAAGGGGTTCAAGAAACAAACGTATCTGATGGTGATAACATTGAGTTTGACTTATCTAAATTAGATTAGGTAGGTCATTTTAGTGAAACACATTCGAACAAAAGATTTAACCATGATGGCTTTACTGACAGCTTTTTGTGTAGTTGGCAGATTATTAATGGCTTTTATACCAAACGTACAACCTATTACAGCCACGCTTATTTTGGTCACACTTTATATGGGAAGTTTTCAAGCAATAGTGATTAGTTCATTATCTATTTTAATTACCAATTTTTATTTAGGTATGGGAATTTGGACCATTGCTCAAATTTTATCTTTTTGGTGTGTCATTTTATTAGTAGTTAGTTTAGATAAATTGACTAATTTAAAAAATAATACAGTCTTACAACTTATAGTGTGTATGCTATCTGGTTTAGGATATGGTTTTTTAATATCTGTTATGCTAGCTCCTTTTTTTGGAGTTACTAATTTTTGGGCTTATTATGTGACGGGAGTAAGTTTTGATATGATGCATGCATTTGGGACTATGTCCTTTTATATACTATTAAAAAAGCCATTTGTTTATATTATAAATAAAGAAGTAAATGCCAAAAAATAAGTGTCATACATTAGAATTGATTTGTTAAAGAGTGGATTTGTCCACTCTTTTTTATAATCTTGAAACCAAGTGAATGAGGTAAATAAATAAAATGTAGCGAGTTTTTCTAGCATTGACTAAGACGATGTAAAGTATTTAGATGAGTTGGCATCACACTCTGTACAAAAAACATACGATATGATACTTGACATGGGAATGTTCCCATAAGATAAACTTTAAGTATGAAAAATATAAGGAGGCAATATAATGGGATTTAGAAAAGACTTTTTATGGGGTGGCGCAACAGCAGCTAATCAATGTGAAGGGGCATATAATGAAGATGGGCGTGGATTAGCCAATGTTGACTTAGCACCAGTTGGTAAAGATCGTGCTGCAGTAATAAATGGTGACATGAAGATGTTTGACTTTGATGATAATCATTTTTATCCAGCTAGAGATGCTATTGATATGTATCACCGCTATAAAGAAGATATAGCATTATTTGCAGAAATGGGATTTAAAACATATCGTTTATCGATTGCATGGTCTCGTATTTTTCCAAAAGGTGATGAAACAGAACCAAATGAAGCTGGGTTGAAGTATTATGAAGATTTATTTAAAGAGTGTAAAAAGTATGGGATGGAACCATTAGTAACAATTACTCATTTTGATTGTCCAATGCATTTAGTAGAAAAATATGGCGCATGGAGAAGTCGTGAACTTGTTGGATTTTATGAAAATCTATGTCATGTGATTTTTAATCGTTACAAAGGATTAGTAAAATATTGGTTAACATTTAATGAGATTAACGTGCTTCTTCATGCACCGTTTATGGGAGCTGGTCTGTATTTTGAAGAAGGAGAAGATAAGGATCAAGTTAAGTACCAAGCAGCCCATCATGAATTATTAGCAAGTGCAATAGCAACTAAAATTGCGCATGAAGTAGATCCTGAAAATAAAGTAGGGTGTATGTTAGCGGGTGGCTCAAATTATGCTTATACCCCTAAACCTGAAGATGTATGGGCATCTAGAAAAGCAGATAGAGAAAACTACTTCTTTATTGATGTGCAATCTAGGGGAGAATATCCTACTTATGCACTAAAAGAGATGGAGAGAAAAGGGATTGAATTACCAATTCAAGAAGGGGATTTAGAGTTATTAAAAGAACATACTGTAGATTTTGTTTCATTTTCTTATTATGCTTCCAGAGTTCAATCAACTGATCCAGAAATAAATGAAAAAGCTCCAGGAAATTTAATGGGTGGAGTGATAAATCCATACTTAGAATCAAGTGAATGGGGTTGGCAAATTGATCCATTGGGCTTACGTATTACATTGAATGATTTATATGACCGCTATCAAAAGCCACTGTTTATTGTTGAAAATGGGTTAGGCGCGATTGATACACCAGATGAAAATGGTTATGTGGAAGATGATTATCGCATAGAATATTTAGCAGAACATATTAAAGCGATGAAAGATGCCGTCGAAATTGATGGTGTTGAATTATTAGGCTATACAACTTGGGGATGTATTGACTTAGTTAGTGCTGGAACTGGTGAAATGAAAAAACGTTATGGCTTTATCTATGTTGATCGTGATAATGATGGAAATGGAACACTAAAAAGAACAAAGAAAAAATCATTTGATTGGTATAAACAAGTGATTGCATCAAATGGGGAAGATTTAAGTAATAACTAAAATAAAAAGAGTACTGCTGATGAGTCAGTACTCTTTTTATGTTATCTCCAAACGTTGAAAGTTAGGATGTTTATATGGAATCAGGTTTTGTGACCAGTTATTTTGTTGACGAACGGATGACTAAGTCTTGTGTGATTTCTATTGGTGTAAATTCGGTTTTTTTCAATTCACTATAAAGGTAATTAAAACAGTTAAATGCTTGGGTCTCTAAGTGACAATCCACTGTTGTTAAGTGGATAATCTCACTGATAGCATTATTATCAAACCCCATAATTCCAACATTTTCAGGGATAGAGTATCCTAAGAGTTGTAATTCAGAGATACACTCAGCAGCAATGAAATCAGTATAAAAAACAAGACAGTCAGGTTTATTTGGTGCTTTATGCCATTTTCTTGCGATGTTTCTTCCTGTTTGACGATGTTTCGAGTTTAAAAAAATCCATTCCTCTTTTTTTTCTAGCTCTGGGTGTTGCTCATAAAAGTAATCAAGAGCATTGATTCGGGCAAGGGTATTTTTATTATTATCAAATCCTAGAATGTGACCAATAGTTCTATATCCGCGATTTGCTAAAAATTCAAGAGACATTAGATAGCTATCGTACTGATTGACATAAGATGAATAAATATCAGGAGAGTCAATTCTGTGCCAAGTAGAAATAGGACCGTATTTTCTATAAGGTTTAATATCATCCCATGAGTTGCTTCTAGTGAATATGAATACAGCATCAACTTGTTTGTATTTCATAAGATTTAAAGCATCCAGTTCTTTTTCTTTATCACCACCTGTAACATATAAGTTGACATAGAAATCATGTTTTAACGCCGTTTTTGTGAAAGCGTTTAAAAAGATACTAGTATATTGATTAAAATCGTGAGAGATAAATGCAATCGTTTTTGTTAAACCTGATTGTAAGTTTCTCGCTAACATATTTGGAATATATCCTAAGTCATCCATTGCTTGTTCAATTTTTTGTCTAGTTGCATCACTAACGTATCCATTTTTTGAAACAACTCGAGAAACAGTTGATTTTGATACACCAGCTTTTTTTGCTACATCAATAATTGTTGTCATAAATAGACCTCCATTTATAAAAATTATACCAAAAAAAACTTGACATGGGAATGTTCCCATAAGTTAGAATAACAGTATGAAAAATATAAGGAGGCAATACAATGGGATTTAGAAAAGATTTTTTATGGGGTGGCGCAACGGCTGCTAACCAATGTGAAGGCGCTTATAATTTAGATGGACGAGGATTAGCTAACGTTGATTTAGCTCCAGTTGGACAAGATCGTGGTGCTGTGATTACTGGTGAAATGAAGATGTTTGATTTTGATGACAACCATTTTTATCCAGCAAAAGAAGCCATTGATATGTATCATCGTTATAAAGAAGATATTGCTTTATTTGCAGAGATGGGATTTAAAACATATCGCTTATCCATCGCATGGTCTCGTATTTTTCCAAAAGGTGACGAAACAGAACCAAATGAAGCAGGTTTAAAATATTATGAAGATTTATTTAAAGAATGTAAAAAATATGGTATTGAACCACTGGTGACGATTACTCATTTTGATTGCCCAATGCATTTAGTAGAAAAATATGGGGCATGGAGAAGTCGTGAATTAGTTGGATTTTATGAGAATTTATGTCATGTGATTTTTAATCGTTATAAAGGATTAGTTAAATATTGGTTAACCTTTAATGAAATTAATATGATTTTACATGCTCCGTTTATGGGTGCCGGTCTTTATTTTGAAGAAGGAGAAAATAAAGAGCAAATTAAATACCAAGCAGCTCATCATGAGTTATTAGCAAGTGCGATAGCAACCAAAATTGCACATGAAGTCGATCCTGAAAATCAAGTAGGATGTATGTTAGCAGCAGGAGCTAATTATGCTTATACAAGTAAGCCAGAAGATGTTTGGGCGTCAAGAAAAGCGGACAGAGAAAATTATTTCTTCATTGACGTTCAATCTCGTGGGGAATACCCAGCCTATGCATTAAAAGAGATGGAACGAAAAGGAATTAAGCTACCTATAGAAGAGGGTGATTTAGAACTCTTAAAAGAACATACTGTAGACTTTGTCTCATTTTCTTATTATTCATCACGAGTACAATCAACTGATCCTTCTATTAATGAGCAAACAAGTGGCAATATTTTTGAATCATTAAAAAATCCATACTTAGAAGCGAGTGAATGGGGATGGCAAATTGATCCACTTGGATTACGCATTACGTTAAATGATTTATATGATCGTTATCAAAAACCATTATTTATTGTTGAAAATGGCTTAGGTGCGATTGATACACCTGATGAGAATGGTTATGTAGTAGACGATTATCGCATAGAATATTTAGCAGAACATATTAAAGCGATGAAAGATGCCGTCGAAATTGATGGTGTTGATTTATTAGGCTATACAACTTGGGGATGTATTGATTTAGTCAGTGCAGGGACAGGTGAGATGAAAAAACGTTACGGATTTATTTATGTTGATCGTGATAATGAAGGAAACGGAACGCTTAAACGTAGTAAGAAAAAATCATTTGATTGGTATAAAAAAGTGATTGAAACAAATGGTGAAGATTTGAGTAACTAATGAGACTAGGTAAAGATTTCAGATTTTTTCTGGAATCTTTTTTTATAAAAAAAGCACGGTTATTATTTACAAGAAAGCGCAAACATGTTATTATCTTTACATAAAGGATTGTAACTGCTAGGCAGGCAAGACCTAAATTGAATGAAATAGTGTATGAATCGAATATTTCAGATTATATTCTGAAATAATCTTCGTTGTACTCTTTTTTCAATCAGTTTAGGTCTTTTTTGCATTCAAAAATGTAAGGAGGAATTATCATGGCAAAGCTTTCAAATAGAGAGTTAGCAACACAAGTTTTAGAATTAGTTGGAGGAAAAGAGAACGTTAACAGCGTGGTCCATTGTGCGACTCGTTTACGTTTTAAGTTAAAGGATGAATCAATTGCCAAAACGGAAGAGATAAAAAATAATCCTGATGTCATACAAGTTGTGGAAAGTGGTGGACAATATCAAGTTGTTATCGGAAGTCGAGTGTCTGATGTTTACAATGAATTATTAGAAGTATCTGGTTTAGGTGAGTCAACAGATGAAGAGAAGAAAGATAATAATCTATTTAACAAATTTGTTGATATTATTTCAGGTGTCTTTACACCATTTTTAGGAGCTTTAGCAGGTACAGGGGTTTTAAAAGGGCTATTATCTATTTTAATTTTAACAGGTGTATTGACTGATAAGTCAGGTACTTACCAAATTTTATATGCAGCGTCTGATGGATTAATGCAATTTTTACCGTTTGCTGTAGCATTTACTGCAGCTAAGAAATTTAAAACGGATCCGTTTATAGCACTATCTATCGCTGGAGCATTATTGTATCCTTCAATTACACAAATGGCAGCAGAGCAAGCTCCATTAAACTTTTTAGGAATTCCAGTTATTATTAGTCCAACAGGATACATGCAAACAGTGATTCCAATTATTTTATTTGTTTGGTTACAAAAATATGTTGAGAGATTTATGAAAAAAATTGTTCCAGAATTTCTAAAAATTATTTTAGTACCAATGTTTACGATTATGATTATGGTACCATTGACATTTTTAGCTATTGGACCTTTAGGAACGATTATTGGGACAGGATTAGGAGCAGCCTATACAGCAGTATTTAATTTCAGTCCAATTTTAGCCGGGGCAGTAATGGGTGGATTCTGGCAAGTATTTGTTATGTTTGGTATGCATTGGGGATTGGTACCAATTGCATTAAACAACTTAACACAATATGGATTTGATACATTAACACCAATGTTATTAGGAGCAGTATTAGCTCAAGCAGGAGCAGCATTTGCAGTATTTTTAAAAACTAAGAATGAAAAAAGAAAAGCTTTGGCATTATCAGGGACTTTAACCGCAATCTTTGGTATTACTGAACCTACTGTTTATGGGGTTACTTTACCGCTTAAAAAACCATTTATCTCAGCTTGTATTGGTGGAGCAGTTGGTGGAGCGATTATCGGTGGAGCAGGAGTTAAATTATTTGGTAGTGGATTGATTAGTATTTTGTCAATACCAGGATTTGTTAGTGTAGTTGATGGAGTAGAGTCTAATGTTATGGCAGGTATTATTGGTAGTATTGTATCTATTGTAGTGGCTTTTGTATTAACATTAATTTTAGGCTTTGATAAAGAAGAACAAACATCTGATAGTCAAAATACAGAAAAAACAGGAAATAATCATAAAGCTGGAACAAGAGAAGAATTAGTCTCTCCAGTATCTGGTGAAATTGTACCATTATCTGAAGTTAAAGATGAAGTGTTCTCTTCAGGGGCATTAGGAAAAGGTATTGCAGTTAATCCGACAATTGGTGAATTATATGCACCCGCAACAGGTGAGATTACAACAGTTTTTCCAACAGGACATGCCATTGGAATGACAACAAGTGAAGGAACAGAAATTTTAATTCATATTGGGATGGATACAGTGGAGCTTGAAGGTAAAGGTTTTGATATAAAAGTAAAACAGGGTGATAAGGTAAAACAAGGCGATTTATTAGGTTATTTTGATATCGACTATATTAAAGAATCAGGAAAACCTGTTGTAACCCCAATTGTTGTTACAAATTCAGATCAGTGCTTAGATGTTTTAACATTAGATCAGTCAGATATAGTAGCAGGTGAAGAATTATTAGTTGTAGTAAAATAACATCGTTCTTTAAAGGTGTGGTAAATAAATCTATTAAAATTCGTTTATTAGATGTATAATGTAATAAAGGTTTATTTATCCAATCAAAGCTTTATAGAAAAGGACACTAGCGATGATTATAAAAAAAGTTTTAAATAATAACGTGGTTATATCTGAAAACACGGATTTTCAAGAAGTAATCGTAATGGGAAAAGGTATAGCTTTTAATAAAAAAGTTGGTGATACCATTGCTGTCACATCTGTTGAAAAAATGTTTGTCAACCATTCTGAAAATGAGCGGCAAGAGATGGAAAAGTTAGTCGAAAAAATACCAACAGAAATCATTGAAATATCAAAAGAAATCATGTTGCTAGCAGAAAAAGAAATAGGATACAATTATTCTGAAAAGTCTTATTTAAGTTTAACAGATCATTTGTATTATGCGATTGAACGGGCTAAAGAGAACATTTCCTTACCTAATCCGTTGTTATTTGATATTAAAAAATTTTATTCAAAAGAATTTAATGTTTCTTTAAAAGCAATTGGGATGGTAGAGGATAAGCTATGTGTAAACATGACTGAGGAAGAGGCAGGTGTGATTGCACTACATTTAGCTAATAGTGTGACAGATTATCAAGATATGGCAACAACAATGAAAAATACTGAGATAGTAAAAAATATACTTAATATTGTTCGACGTTATTTTGGATGCGAGTTTGATGAGAGTTCAACAAATTATCAAAGAATGGTGACTCATATTCAGTTTTTTGTTCAACGAATAATGAACAATGAGTTAAGTGAGGAAACAGATGATTTTCTTTACGAACTAGTGCAGTCTAAGTATCCTGAGGCGTTTCAGTGTAGTTTAAGAGTGAGAGATTATTTATTGACTAAGCGAGATATTTCAATCAGTCATTCAGAGATAATCTATTTAACAATTCATATAAACCGAGTAGTCAATAATAAATAATATGGAAAAGAGTGCTGATATATTTCGGCACTCTTTTTGTTATGTTATACTTTATAATGCATAAAAGGGGTTGGGGTATTGGTAACATATAAAGAGGAGTTATATACAGAAATAAGAAAACGCTTAACTAAATTGGCGGTATTTGTCTCACTATTGATTGTTTTTTTATTAGCGTCTTTATTCTTATTTATAGAGAATTATCAATTAAAATATGATACGCAACAAGTATTGAATTTTTTTGATGAACTCGACAAAAAGGGAGAAAGATTATTAACCGAATTAAATGAATCAGTTATTCCGAAATATGTTTCAAATGAAAAAAAAGAACGACAATTTTATACGGATTACTATCAAGAGATGAACAGCATGGGAATATCTGCTGACTTAATGGTTATAACTAAACAGGGTGATGTGACGTTATCAGTAGGACAGGCTTCTATTGGCTTATCTCCCTATTATCTTAAATCAATGTGTCAAGAAAATGGCCGAATGACGCGAAAAATTCAGCGTGATATAAATGGGATGATGTATGTCATTATGTGCAGTCGAGTCAAAAATAGCGATTACTATAGTTTATTGATTATAAATAGTACGGTGTTCAATCAAATGGGAATTGAATTTGGAACAAAATATGTTATCTCAGATAATTTAGACAATATTTTAGTGAAAAATTCATCTAATTTTGTAACAGGTCATAAGATTAATCACAAAAAACTACTGTCTCCCCTTTTTTTAGAAAACGGAAATTTATATTTGAGCCAAGTGACTAAAATAAATAAAGAGACAACTCTTTATACGTATCTTATGACATTTCCTTTAATCTATTTTCTTTTATTTAGTCTAGTTGTGACTAGTGCATTATTATATTTACTCTGGCATCAATCTGAGCGTTTGGCACAAGGGATTTCTAATAAACAAACGAAAGAAATTAACCAACTAGTAGCCGAAACGAAACGATTGAAAGAAGGTCAAAGTCATAATATATCATTAAAAACCAACCAAGAATTTCAATTTTTAATTGATAATATCAATAATATGATTGAAGAACGAGATAAACTTGTTCAACAACAATTAGTTCTAGAACGACAAAATTTTCATTATGAAAGAAAGGTACTGGAAGCGCAGTTTAATCCACATTTTATTTATAATACGCTTGAAGCCATTCGTGTCACCAGTCATTTTGATCCGGGAATCGCTGATCGTCTTATATTATCATTGAATAGGGTCTTACGTTATTCAGTTGACTTTTCAAAAGAATTTGCTTGTTTAGGTAAAGATAGTCAAATTATAAAAGATTTTTTAGAAGTGAATAAGATTAGATTTGATAAGTTTTCATATGATATAGAAATAGACCAAGAACTAGAAGCGTTTCCAGTACCAAAACTTTTTTTATTACCTTTAGTCGAAAATGCGATTAAGTATGGAATGAAAGTCAGACAAGACTTGTTTATCACAATTCATTGTTATAAGGAAGATGACGTGATTCATTTTGAAGTAGGAGATAATGGACCAGGATTTAAAGAGGAACAGCTCAATCGTGTGAACTACCTTAGTGAAGATGAAACACATCATGGACTTATAAACAGTTATCGAAGATTGAAACATTCTTATCCTAATTCAAGTATGTCAGTATGTAATCAAAAAGAAGGGGCTATGGTTAAGTTTAGTGTTTGGGGGATAGAAGATGATAAAAATAGTTGTAGCTGAAGATGAGCATTTGATTCGTAAATGGCTTCTAACAGCACTTGACTTTCAAGAACTTAATATGGAAATAGTTGGAGTTGCAGAAGACGGAGAAGAAGCAGTAGCGCTGATAAAGAAAATGCAACCTGATATCGTATTGACTGATATCAACATGCCAAAGAAAAATGCCTTCGAACTGTTTGAAGAAACGAAAGAAATAGAGTATCGAAAAATTATACTATCAGGTTACGATGAATTCAATAATGCTAAAAAAGCGATGCAATATGGTGTGATTGATTTTTTAGTGAAGCCAATTAATATAGTCGAGTTACGGACATGTCTTGTTAATGTGAGTTATTCGATTCAAAAAGAAAATAGACCGACTAATTTTGTTCCAATGACTCAATTTGATGTACTTAAAGATGTCAGATATTCAAGGGACCAGGTCGTAACTCAGGTATTGGCTTGGATAAAAGACCACTATGCTGAAAAATTTACTATTGCTGAATTAGCACAAGAATTGAATTACAGCGAGAGCTACATTTATCAAAAAGTAAAGAAACATTTAGAGATGACGCTTAATGAATACTTGAATCGTTACCGAATAAAAATGGCAGTGAACCATTTGATTAAAAAACCGCATCTTTTAGTATATGAAGTGGCAGAGTTAGTTGGATTTAATGATTATAAATATTTTAATCAAGTATTTAAAAAGTTTGTGGGTATGTCAGTAACAGAATTTAAGGAGGAAATTCTATAGTATATAGGATTTTCTCCTTTTTGTAGAGAATACTCTCTTTTGAAAGCGTTATATTTGAACTATAGTGAGAATAGATAAAACGAGGAGGATTAAGATGAAAAAGTGGATGAAAGTAGCGTTAGTGGGGTTATCATTAACAACGTTAGTGGCTTGTAGCAACAAAGAAGATAGTAAAGAAGAAGGAAAGAAAGACTCTGATAAATTAGTGGTCTATTCGCCAAACTCAGAAGGGTTGATTAATGCAACTATACCAGCGTTTGAAGATAAATACGGTGTGAAAGTTGAGTTGATTCAAGCTGGAACAGGGGAATTATTTAAAAAGCTTGAAAGTGAAAAAGATGCACCAGTAGCGGACGTTATTTTTGGTGGATCATATACTCAATATGAACAAAATGGAGAATTATTTGAGAAATATGTTGCTAAAGAGAATGATGAAGTAGTGAAGGAATATCAGAATACAACAGGATACTCAACTCCATACACACTAGATGGTAGTGTGTTAGTCGTCAATCCAGATTTAACTAAAGGAATGAAAATCGAAGGATACAAAGATTTATTAAATGATGAATTAAAAGGAAAAATTTCGACTGCCGATCCTGCAAACTCATCAAGTGCATTTGCTCAGTTAACGAATATGTTAGCAGTAAATGGTGATTTTGATGATACTTCTTGGGAATATGTGAAAGAATTATTTACTCTAGTTGATGGAAAAATCAGCTCAAGTTCTTCAAATGTTTACAAAACAGTAGCAGATGGGGAAATGGCTGTAGGATTATCTTATGAAGACCCAACAGTTAAATTATTAAATGATGGGGCAAATGTTAAAATTGTTTACCCTAAAGAGGGCACAGTTTTCTTACCAGCAAGTGCAGCTGTTATTAAAAATGCAAAAAATATGGACAATGCTAAAAAATTCATGGATTTCATCATTTCTAAAGATGTACAAGACACATTAGGAACAAAAACAACTAACCGTCCAGTTAGAAAAGACGCTAAAACAAGTGATAATATGAAACCATTAGATGAAATCAAATCAGTAACGGAAAACTATGACTACGTGATAAAAAATAAAGACAAAATAGTAGATAAATACAACGAAATTTTCGTTGAAACACAATCTAAATAGGAGTAAACACATGAGTGAAATTAGAATTAATCATGCCAAGAAAATGTATGATGATGTGACAGTCATCGAAGATTTAAATGTCACAATTCCTGATGGGACCCTGTTTACTCTTTTGGGCCCATCTGGTTGTGGTAAAACAACGTTATTAAGAATGATTGCTGGCTTTAATAGTATTGAGGGTGGCGATTTTTACTTTGGCGATACACGCATCAATGATATGGAACCTAGTAAACGAAATATCGGAATGGTTTTTCAAAATTATGCGATTTTTCCCCATTTAACAGTCAAAGAAAATGTGGCGTTTGGACTAAAACAAAGAAAAGTATCATCAAATACATTAAAAAAGGAAACACAAAAATATTTAGAATTAATGCAAATAGCTGATTTTCAAGATAGGAAACCCTCTCAACTAAGTGGTGGACAACAACAACGTGTAGCGTTAGCTAGAGCATTAGCTATTACACCTGATGTATTATTAATGGATGAGCCATTAAGTAATCTCGATGCTAAATTACGTGTCGATATGAGACAAGCCATTCGTGATATTCAACATGAGGTTGGTATTACAACAGTTTATGTCACCCATGATCAAGAAGAAGCTATGGCAATCTCAGATAAAATTGCGGTAATGAATCTAGGTAAAATCCAACAAATTGGGACACCAAAAGAGTTGTATCATAGACCTAGTAACGAATTTGTCGCAACATTTATTGGACGAACAAATGTCCTAGAAGCACAACTAATACATGTAGAGGGTAAAACGTATCTAAAATTTAATGATGAGTATCAATTAGAATTCCCATTGTTATCTGATATCCAGGAGCAAAAAGTTCGTGTAAGTATTCGTCCTGAAGAATTTTACCGCACAGATGATGGCGAGATAGAAGCAGTAATTGAGGATAGTCTATATCTTGGTCAAACAACAGAGTATATATTATCAACACCACTGGGAGAAAGAATCCAAATGAGTGAAGAATCAACCTTTTTAGAAGATTTGGGTAAAGGTGATAAAATAAAAATTAGTATTAATGCACAAAAAATAAATGTTTTTACCTCAGATGGAGAGAAAAATCTGTTGGAGGGGAAATAATATGATAAAACACAAAAAGTTAAATATATGGACTGTATCTGCTATCATTATTTTTATCACGTATTTACTATTTTTAGTCTATCCGATTATTACAGTACTTAGTCAATCTATGATTGAAGATGGTCATTTTTCTTTAACGCAATTTAAAACATTTTTTTCGAAAAAATACTATTTCTCTACTTTAGTAAATAGTTTTAAAGTATCGTTAACAGCAACATTTTTTTCATTAATCATTGGAACGTTATTAGCTTATCTATTTAATATGTATCATTTTAAAGGTAAAAAAGTTCTTCAGATTTTTATCATTATCGCCTCCATGTCAGCACCATTTGTTGGAGCGTATTCTTGGATTTTATTATTGGGTAGAAATGGTGTGATAACTAAATTTTTAATGAATGTTTTGCATTTTCCACAAGTTGACATCTATGGTTTTTTTGGCATAGTGTTAGTCTTTACACTGCAATTATTTCCATTAGTCTTTTTATATGTGAATGGAGCATTTAAAAGTATCGATCAATCTGTACTAGAAGCAGCAGAAAGTATGGGCTGTCGAGGCATTAATCGTGTCTTTAAAGTAGTTCTTCCACTACTTACTCCGACATTGTTAGCAGCAGCTTTACTTGTTTTTATGCGTGCTTTTTCTGATTTTGGGACGCCTATGTTAATTGGAGAGGGATACAGAACATTTCCAGTTTTGATTTATACACAGTTTATTAGTGAAGTTGGTGGCAATGCAGCGTTTGCTTCATCTCTTGCAGTCATTGCGATTATTATTGCCTTAACCATCTTTTTAGTCCAAAAAGCAATTGCCAGACAATATAGTTTTAGTATGAACTCATTGCATCCAATTGTTGCTAAAAAGCCAACAGGCGGTAAAAAAGTTGGTATCTATGCAACTGTCTACGGGATTATCTTTTTATCTGTGTTACCCCAAATGTATTTAATTTATACGTCATTTTTGAAGACATCAGGTATGGTTTTTGTTCCTGGGTATTCATTAGATAGTTATCGAAATGCATTTGATCGTATGGGGTCTGCTATTTTCAATACGATAAGAATTCCGTTAATGGCTTTAGTAGTGGTCGTAATTCTAGCCATTTTTATTTCTTATCTAACAGTAAGAAAACCAAACTTTTTTACAAATGTGATTGATAGTTTAAGTATGATTCCTTATATCGTTCCAGGAACAGTACTTGGTATTGCATTTATCACATCATTCAATACAGGAATTGGTGGATCAGGATTTTTGGCTATAACAGGAACAGTCGGTATTATGGTTATTTCACTATCTGTTAGACGATTGCCTTATACCATTCGTTCATCTGTTGCGAGTTTGCAACAAGTCTCACCGAGTATAGAAGAAGCAGCTGAAAGTTTAGGTAGTTCTAAAATGAATACCTTTTTCAAAATTACGGTCCCTATGATGATGTCAGGGATTATATCTGGTGCTATTTTATCATGGATTACGATGATTTCAGAATTATCAACATCTATTTTACTATATAATATTCGCACTAGAACCATGACTGTTGCGATTTATACTGAAGTAATTCGTGGTAATTATGGAATTGCGGCAGCATTATCAACCATACTCACTGTTATTACCGTTCTTTCGTTATTATTATTTATGAAAGTATCAGGTAGTGATGACATATCATTATAAATAAAAAAGTAGTCTCTCTTTTTTTTGAGAGGCTACTTTTTATCTTACTTCAATATTTCTCCATAAAACTGTGGGATGATCTGGATTAATTCTTCATGTTCTTCTAAGTATTCGTTTGTATCAGTCCAACAAAGATATATTGTACGGTTTAGAGATAATTCTGTTAAGGGTTTTAATACAATAAGAATCCTGTTAATTCATCTCTTTCAACAATATTAAGTCAAGTTGTCGAAAGAGATGTGAAAAAGTATGGTTATATTTCAGTTGTGCCAGATTCTAACAATTCTTTTTATCGTGTGCGAAATGGAGAAATGGGATTAGTTGAAGGGGTTGAGATTGCAAAAAAAGTCAATGAATGGATAGATGAAGATAAAGAAAAAGAACAAAACGTCCAATTGCTTTTGTCATTGATGTGCCTAGCCAGGCTTACGGTTATAATGAAGAGTTAGTTGGGATTCATTTATCACTTGCTTCAAGCGCGCAAAGTTATGCGACTGCAAGACAAAATGGTCACCCGGTGATTGGTGTGATTGTCTGGAATGCTATATTAGGCGCCTTTTTAGCGCACGGACTTCAATCAAATCGTTTGATTGCCTTGAATGGTTCAGCAATCAATGTACAGGCAATGTCTAAAGAAAGTGCTGCTCGTATCACAAATAGAACGCTTGAAGAACTAGAAAAAGCAACCGAATAAGTTCCTGCCATGGCTTATGATATAGGAAATTTCAATAAGTTAGGTGCTTTATACAAGTTAGTTGATGGCATAAATGGTGACGACTTTACCAGTGAAGATGTCAAACGCATGGAAGAAATCATTGATGAAGCAATCAATAGCACAGTTGATAAGTCAAACGCTTTATCTTTCAGATATCAAACGAAAGAAGCCATTGAAGAAGGACGTGTGGCAATAAATAAAGTGAGAAAAGCTATGGTAGAGCAATGGAATCTATAACCTCACATGACTTACTTTATGTAAAACTAGAGGATTTAATCCATTTAAATGATATCCCAGATTGGTTTGATGAAAAAAATGACTGGGATTGGGTCGTTGTCAGACGAGCTTCTTTATCTGATGAGACAATTCCAGTTGGTGTTAGAGGAAACGAACGAAATAAACGTCACAGCTGTTTCGTAAAAGAAAGTGTGATTAATCAAGTTGTCAGACCAACTCAATTGATAAAGAATGAGTTTTTAGAAGGCATTTCTATGTATAGACAACAATCGTTTAAGATTTTCCAATCATTTGATTTGTTAAAAAGATTATTAAAAGATTATGTTTGGGGAATTGGTGGGAGTTTGGCATATGAGTTAGTCAGTAAAGAGCCAACTGTAAAAAAGTAGCGATCTAGATGAGTTAGTTTATGTAGAGAGTGAGATGAATAAACAACAAATAGATTATCTGTATGAAGTATGCCAGCAACTTGAAACCAGAGTAGACATCCAAATTATGACACCATTTGGTTGATGCTCACTATTAGAGTTACATCAAGGTAGAAAAAAATCCTATTAAAAACTATCAATGGACCAGTGTTAGTTGAAAATCCCTGGATGGAAGTAAAACCATTAATAAAGACATTTTAGATAAATAAATTAGAGATATCTTTTGAAAAAGAGATGTCTCTTTTATCGTAATAAATGACCAGGATTCATTAATTTGAAAAAGAACAGTAAAAATGATATGTTTAATTTGGTAGATATTATATAACGATTTAAAAACGATTTTACTGAATGACAAAATGAAAGTGATAAATTTTTATCGATTAATTCAGTATGAAAGTGAGGAAAATATGACCGCGACATTTGCGATTATTTTATTTTTAGAAGGTATTCTAACATTTATTTCACCTTGTATTTTACCGCTACTACCTGTTTACGTGTCTTATTTTTTAGGAGACCAAACAGCTCAAGAGGAAAACAAGCAAAAAGAAGCACTTATAAGAGTAACCGCTTTTATTTTAGGCTTTTCTATTGTGTTTGTTTCGATGGGATTGTTGTCAGGTTTTATTGCTCAAACACTCGTTCAGTATAAACGGGTAATTCAGCTAGTTGCTGGTGGATTTGTCGTAATTACAGGATTAAACATGCTAGGTGTATTTGATAAATTGAAATCAGGAATGACATTAATAAAAGGACCTAACATAAATTTAAAACTACACAGCAATTCTAGTAGAGGATATTTGGTATTGTTTGGTGCCGTATTTGCACTCGGCTGGACTCCTTGTTTAAGTGCATATTTAGGGACAGCTTTAATGATGGCATCTCAATCAGGATCATCTCTTCAAGGGGGCCTGTTATTATTAGTTTACTCTTTAGGATTAGCCTTACCATTTATTCTGAGTACTTATTTATTAAATTCATTGAAGAGCACGTTTTCTTGGATTAAAAATCATTTTAGGGAAATTAATATTTTTTCAGCCATTCTGATGATTATTGTGGGAATTGCGATGATGACTGGTTGGGTTGATTACTTACAATTATTAGTTCAAAGATAGGGGAGACAAAATGAATAAGAAGTTAATCTTTAGTTTAGTGGGATTGGTTGTGTTAATAGGTGGCAGTTATGTATTATATCAAAATTTAACAGCCAACGAAGAAGAGCCAAGTGCATTAGTTGATGAAGCACAGCAAAATGATGAGACTGTACTTAATAATATAGCTGATGAAGCATTTGATTTTACTTTTGAGAATGAAAAGGGAGAGAAAGTCATGCTGAGTTCTTATAAAGGAAAACCAATTGTCCTTAATTTTTGGGCTAGTTGGTGTCCACCATGCAGAGAAGAAATGCCTATTTTTCAAGAATTCCAAAAAAATAATCCTGATGTGACGTTTCTTTTTATGAACCAAGCAGATGGTCGACGAGAGACAAAACAAAAAGCACATGAATTTCTTAAAAATGAAGGATTGGATATGCCAATTCAATTTGATGAAACACAAGCAAGCACCATTAAATTTGCTTTAAATGGATTGCCGACCACGTATTTTATAGATGCTGAGGGAAATATTCATAACCGAGCAATTGGTGGGATTAATGCTGAAACACTTAAAATGGCGATTGAGGGTATTTCAAAATGAGTTTATTTAATAAAAAAAGTCGTGTTGTCTTAGTGGTGATAAATCTAGTTGTTTGGAGTGTCATATTAGGAGGATTTGTCAGAAATAAATGGGTTGAAAAATCAAATGAAGGCCTGATAGCATCACATCATGAATTGTTAAAAGAGGTTAATAGTTTTAGTAATTATGAAGACTATAAAGCAAGTATTCCGTTTATGGAAACAAAAATGACTGAAAGTGTAATGAAAGCAGTTTGTCCCATTATTCCTGAAGCAATGCTAGGTGAGTTCCCTAAACCAAAAGTAACAAAACTGCACACGACAGATATTCAAAAAATTGGTGGTAATAAAAAGAAACTTATTACTCAGTTTTCTTTATCTATTAATGATGGTGCCCCGTTTATTCAGAAAACTGAATCGGTATATGAAAAACAAGACAATAAATGGATGATGATTTCTTATCGGATGATTTTTTAAAACAAAAGTAAACCTCTATCATGATACGGTGATAGAGGTTTTTTGATTTGTATATGTAAAAAGGTTTTGACATTTCATTTAAGGTTGTTTAAAATAAAAATGTAAAGAAGTTTTGACATATTAAGGAGGATTTAATAATGGATTTTGGATTAATGATGTTTATTTTGTTTATATTAGGTATAGTTTCGTTAGATGTTTCAATGGTTGTTTCTCTTATTAAAAAAAATGATGAACGTCAACAAATGATTATTTGGAAAGCTAGTACTTATACTTTATTGATTGTGGTATTGACGTTGATTGGTGACGTGTTAAGGAATTTATTTTCTAATTCATATACTGGAACAAATCCATTAACATTTCTAACAGTAGTCGCTATTATTTACTTTATAACCCTTTTGTATTATAAGAAAAAGTATGGTAATTAGTAATGGAAAATCGAATTAAAGAAAAGAGAAAGGAACTAAAAATTTCTCAAGCAGATTTAGCAAAGAAAACAGGTGTCACTAGACAAACAATCAATGCGATCGAAAATAATAAATATGATCCAACCCTTTCTCTAGCGTTTAAATTATCTGCTGAATTGGATATAACAGTAGATGAACTATTTCAACATCACTATAATGAATAATATTATTTTCATCCTATTCAGTAATATCAAAAATACTGATAAATAAAAAAACATAGCGAAGGGGACTGAACCCCTAAAATGAGACAGTAATAAAAAGACCTATGCGATTACTTTTTTCTGATATTCAACAAGGGTGTTTTTATATTTGTCTTCCCTTTTGGGGTCAGTTCCGATTGTGAGCGTGTTTTTTTAGTCTAATGGTGTACCTGGTGGAATATTTTTTTCTAGTGTTTGAATTTCTTGTTCCAAGGTTTTGATTTCTTCTTTCTTTTGAGCTAAAGCTTCTTTTTTTTCTTCTAAGGTTTCTTCCTTATCTTCTAATGGCGATTTAATTAAGTAATTCCATAAAATAGCAAAGAGTGTTCCGATAAACGTATCGATTACACGATCAATTGCATAGGTAAAAGAACTTGTTTTAGGAATTGAGAAACATAAAAATAACAAGGTTGCAACGCCGCCAATAATTCCCTTTTGATTATTTAAACGGGTCGAAACAGTGATAGTAACTAAAACAAAAAAAGGAACAAGAAAGATTTCACCAATGGATTGATTCGGAAGTTTGAGTAAACAAATGTAGTATAAAATACCAGCAATCCCACCAATAGTGTTACCTAATATTCTTGATTTACCAAAACTCATAGTAGTTGACATGTCTTCGCGTAAAGCAAAAACAGCTGCTAGCGTTGCCACCATTGGGGAACCGCGATGTGTTAGGTGAAAGAAGATAATACAACACATAACAGCAACTGAGGTTTTCAGTGTTCGTAAGCCAATTCGATATTTTCCAATAACCATCTGATAAACATTCTCCTATTTATTATTTGATGGAACTGATTTTTGATAGTCAGTTATTAAATTTGTGGTATAAGAAATATTTTGTAAGGTTTCATTTGTCACTAGGAGCATAGCACCATTTGCTCTATCAATAGCAGAAAATAGGGCATCCGCTGTATCACTTGAGACATCATCATATAGCTCTTTTTCTTGTGAGAGACCTGTTTCAATATAAAGTTGAAGAGATTCAATATTATTGATGATAATGTCTAAACTTCCTTGAATGGAAACTAATTTCGTATTATCCACATCAACTGCCTTTTTAGATATAATACTTTTTAGTTCTTTATTATAGGATTTGATGAGTTTATTATCTTTTTTTAGAGTGGATAATAATGCTTCACGTTCTTCATAACTTTTATTTAAACTGCTTGTTTCATTACCTAAAATATCGGTTATTTTTTTTTCATGGACATCTTTGTCATAGGTTGTTGAAAAATTTTCAAGAAGTGTATTTAAAGAGGAAATCGTTGTTTTTTCTTCTTTTAATTGTTGATTGATGTTTTTTGTGACTGTGACTGATTGATCTAATTCTTGTGTGATACCACACCCACTTAAAGTGAACAGAAGCACAAATACAGCTAAAACTGGTTTAATACGTGTCATAAAGTAACCCCCTCGATATATTCCTATGATAAACGAAAGAGACGTATTTTTCTAGTATTTGACGAGAAACAAATTTTGACTTTAAATAGAGTAAGGAGAAATTGTGAAAAGAGGAATATTATGAAAATTGGATTACGTACCATAAAAACGGCATTAACAGCATCTATTGGTATATGGTTGGCAACATATCTGGGATTTAAATATGCCTCAACAGCTGGGGTTGTTGCCATTTTAAGTGTGACAAATACGAAACGTTCATCTGTCAAAATAGGGGTTGGAAGAATTTTAGCTTTTATGTTAGCAACCATCATGGCTTATTTTTGGTATCACGTGATAGGATATAATCCATTGGCTTATTGTTTGTTGTTATTATTTTATATACCAATTGCTGGTAAGTGGAAAATGCCTGAAATTGTGCCAATCAATTCAGTTTTGATGACGCATTTTTTAAATGAAAAATCAATGGCACCATGGTTAGTCTTAAATGCTTTTGGTTTATTACTGATAGGAATCACATTGGCTCTAATTGCTAATTTACATATGCCAAGTGTCAAGGAAGACATTGAAGAAAATAAACAAGTCGTTGACGGGACCATTCAAAAACTATTGTTGCAGTTTTCAGAATTACTTTACAGAAAAGATGTAGCAAATGAGTGTAATGCCTTACTAGAAGGATTATCTAAATCGATTAAACAGGGAAAGCAATTATCAAAACGTCATATGGAAAATCAGTTGTTATCACAAGATGAATATTATTTAAGTTATTTCAATATGAGATTACGTCAATTTGAAACACTAGAAGATATGAATGATTTAATTAAACAAATAGATGTTGATAAAGATGTGGCAGAAAGTGTTGAAACATTATTATTAAATATTGCTGAAACATATGCTGAAGATAACAATGCGTTGTCTTTAAAAGAAAATGTGTTAGAAGTCTTTCAAATGTATGAAACAAAACCATTACCAAAATCACGAACAGAATTTGAAAATCGTGCGAAATTGTATCAATTATTACTACAAATTCAAACATTCATTGATATAAAAGTAAACTTTAGCCAAATGAATGAAAAAATGTTGTAGTTTTTTTAAACTTATTTGACCAATCGGTGTATTTGATTCAAAAGTTTTGCTAAATATAGTAAAATGGAAAGGGATATTATATTGTTTAGTTGATTTAATAGATAAGAAAAGAGGATGACGTATTATGCATCAAGCAATGGTTAATATTATGTTAGACCGTATCAGAGATCAATTTATTAGTGAAGACACATTTTGTAAGAATATTTTAGAATTACCAATAGAGATATGGTCAGACTGGAAAAAAGGGTTAGTACAATTACCAAATGATAAAATGCAAAAGATTAAAAATTTATTTTCTGATTATGAGTGGATGCTGATTCAAAAAATCGTGAGTCAAACCATTATGTTTCCAGAAAAAAGAAATTATGCAGGTGTCGAGTATAAACGTTTAAAAACAGTCATAGCTAACACTTGGATTAAATCAGGTGTTGCCAATGTTGAATTAATTACCCAACAACGTTTTAGTAATCAAGAATTATTAAACGTTCCGCAAAAACATGTGGTCGTTTTACGTGTGGTCATGAACTATGGAGAATGGGGATATGATGATATATTAGAATTCTTTATGCCAGGAGTTGTTCAACAACAAATTGAAGAATCAAAAGTCGATTTGCTTGAATGGTTAGATGAAAACTTAACAGACACTTATGCAGAAGAAAATGGACAAAATAAAGGGAATGACTAGTCATCATGGCTAAAAAAATATTTATTGGTATTATCTGTTGTTTTATCGCACTAGGACTATGGTTTAAAGTTGGGAAAAGCCAGGAAGCAGTGGAACAAACAACACAGTCAGCTAAGACAGGTGAGACCTCAGCAATAGAAACAAAAGAAATCTATCCTGGAAAAGCGACTGATTGGAATCTGATTTTAGTTAATCAAGATAATAAGATTGAAAAAGAACCAACTAATTTAAAAGAGTTACCAAATGGAGAAAAAATAGACAGTCGGATTTTTGACTCATTTAATAAAATGGTTGACGCAGCAGATAAAAAAGGATTTAAAATCGTAACTATTTCAGGTTACCGGTCTGTAGCAGAACAAACTGCCATTGTAGAACGAGATGTTTCAAGTTATAAAGCACAAGGGTTATCAGATGAAGAAGCCAAGAAAAAAGCTATGGAATATCTAACAGAACCAGGACTAAGTGAGCATCATACAGGGTTAGCTATTGATATTTTAGAGCAAGAATGGTATAACCAAGGCAATATGCTTGAAGGCGAATTTGGAGAAACAGAAGCTGGAAAATGGATTGAAGAAAATGCTTGTCAGTATGGCTTTATTGTTCGATATGAAAAAGGAAAAGAATCATTAACAGGTATTAATTATGAGCCTTGGCACATTCGATATGTTGGTAAAGCCAATGCCTTATATATGAAAAAACACAATTTGTCGCTAGAAGAATATGTAGAAATGATTAAAAAGTAGGTAATTTATGGCGAAAAAATATACAAGAAGATATGGTTACCAACGTAAATTAACGTTACCCGTATTTTTAGGAGCAGTGCTTTTAGTTGTTGGGCTAATTGTTTTTTTATTAAGTTTGGGAGGGTTAAGTGACACAACACCAGTAGCTCAGTCTGATGCGGATAATTCAATAGATAAGCAAGCGTTTATTGCTGAAATTGTACCTGTTGCTAAAGAAATGCAAGCAAGTCATGGCATTATGCCAAGCATTATACTAGCACAAGCAATTTTAGAATCAGATTGGGGTACAAGTGAGTTGAGTGCTAAATACAATAATTTATTTGGTATTAAGTCATTTAGCTCAAATGATCATTCAGTAAAACTTGAAACCAAAGAATATAAAGATGGTAAGTGGGAGACAATCAAGGCTAATTTTAAAGTATACGCAAGTTGGTCAGATTGTATTAGAGATCACACGTTACTATTTGTTCAAGGTGTGGACTGGGATCCGTATCTATATCAAGGTGTGTTGTTAGCAGATGATTATCAAACTGCAGCAAAAGCCTTACAAGTTGCTGGATACGCAACAGACCCAGGTTATGCTGAAAAGTTAGTGTCATTAATTAAAGAATATAATCTAGATCAATATGATCAATAAAATTGAACTTTAATGGCGTAATTAAAGTTCAATTTGTTTATGGAGGAGAAATAAAATGCATCGAGAAAAACGAATTGCCCCTGAAATTGTGACAAATCTAAGAAAAGATTTGATTCATGTACCAAGTGTTATAAGAAATTGTTCAGGAATAAAAATTTATGGAAAGCGAATTAAATCAATTTGCTATTCAACAGACATCGCAATTATTCGAAATATTGATGCGGATGCGGTTATTGCAGTATATCCTTTTACACCACATCCAACTATTACAAAAGCAATTATCGAGTCAGCAGATGTTCCAGTATTCTCTGGTGTAGGTGGCGGGTTAACGCAAGGAAATCGTTCAGTGAATATGAGCATGTTCGCAGAAGCAAATGGCTCATTGGGAGTTGTAGTCAATGCACCAACACCTAAAGAGACAATTTATGATATTTCGCAGACAATTGATATTCCAATTATTGGGACAGTGACTTCTGAGTTTACTGATATTGATGAAAAAATTGCGGCAGGAGTTCAAATTTTGAATGTCAGTGGTGGAAAACACACCGCACATATTGTTCGAACGATTCGTGAAAGATATCCATTGTTTCCAATTATGGCAACAGGTGGTCCAACAGAAGAGTCTATTATGGAAACCATTGAAGCAGGAGCTAATGCCATTACATATACGCCACCTTCAAACGGTATGCTTTTTAGCAAAAAGATGCAAAATTATCGAGCAGTTGAACGTGAAGAAAATAATGAAAATTAATATTTTAGTCAATTAATTGAATCATTGTACAAAAAAACGTAGATTTACATTTAAATCTACAAAATTTTCGTGTAGAATATAAAAGGTAGAGAATTAAAATAAATTTAAAGTTATAACATATTTAGGAGAGAATAAAATGGAATTAATCAGACAACAAGAATTTGTACAAACATATCATTATGACGCCTTAGCACAAGGACATAATGAGGAAACATCTATTAGTGTAAGTTTAAATCCTTTTGAAATTACTGAGGAAATGAATATTGACGCAAGTAATAATTCAATTTTAGGATTAAGAGTAGAATTTAAAATTGTATTAGAAAATAATATTGCTGTTAGTGGTGATGTGGCACAATTTGTCCAAACTGTGGGAAGAAAAGTGGATAAAATTGAAGATTTAACACAAGAAGAGGTAAATACACTGGTTCGACCATTGTTTTTACTTATCGAGCGATTAACTTTTGAAGTAACAGAGATTGCTTTAGACAAACCAGGTGTACAACTTAACTTCTCTCAAGAGGGATAACAAATATTAAAAAAAGTGTTGTTGTTAAACAACACTTTTTTAGTATAATGACATTGTCTGACAAATAAGTTTAGCCTTTAGTTTTTTTAACGAACATTTAAAAGTATTTGTTGTAAAGAAAGATGTCATAAAGCCAAATAAATGAGGTATAAGAATGAATAGACAAACAGAAAAATACGATGAGATAATAAGTAGTTTACAACGAGAATTCATTGAACAAGATTTAATCATGCAAAAATGGGGTGAAAACCAAGAAAAAGAGCAAATGGTATTGATGAATCAGCTAAGTTTAATTGAACAAGAAAACAAGCAACTTCAAGAGCATCTAAATAAAATAAATCAAAATAAACGACAGATGGAAGAATTAAATGTTTATCTATCACGTGAAATAGAGCAAAAAGAACAATTTATGCAAAAAATAAATGAGTATGAAAACCAAATGTTAGTTTATACAGACATGATAGAAAAAGCTAATGTGCAAATTGAAGTATTAAGCTCAGATAATACCAAAACCAAACATAATTTGAAATCAGCCTTGAGAGAAAAAAAGAAAATTTCTGGAAAATATGAGAAGAAAAAGGAAGAATACAAGTTTTTAGAAAAGGAATTAATTAAAACCAAAGAGCTATTTCAAATATTAGAAAAAGAAAAGCAATCACTTTTGCAAGATATGAATATAAAAGTAGAAGAATTTATTACATTAGAAAATAAAGTAAAAGAGTTAGAAAAATTAAATAATAAAATGTTGGTGTTGTTTGAAGAAGATCAGAAAAAAAATGAACAATTAGTACAAGATAAAGTAAGTGAATTAGCTTCTGCAGAACAAAAAATTCAAGAGCTTGAGAAAAAAAATAAAGAGTTAATTACCATTATAGAAAATGAGCGAAAAGAAAAAACAAGAATTATTAAAAGTTTGCAGAGTAAAGAACCTGAAGAAGTAATAAGTCAAAGTGTTGTGACAGAAATAAGTGATTCGCCTATGTTAAGGAATAACTTAACAGAATATGATGATCCTAAAGAGAAAAAAAATACAACACCAATCGCTGAGCCAATAGTAAAAAAAGAAGCCAACTCAGTAATAAATGATCCTAAAGAGAAAGTTAAAACTAAAAATCTTAACAAAGAACAATTAGAGATAGTTAATTTATTTGTGTCAGCTGATCGAACTGAAAGAATGGAAGTTAGGGTACCAGTAGATAAGTATAAAGAATACTGCTTAGCCTTAAAATTTTTAGAATATCGATGGTATCAAGCAAACACGAATCAAATAGAGACTAAAGGCGAAAGTGATTTGGCATGGAGTGAAATCTATGTTGAAGAGTCAGCAGAATTCTTTGAAGAATTAGAAAAAATCGTCAAGATACCAATGTTATCAAAAAAATATGTTATGATGGATAAGGAAGTAATGTTACGTTTGAAAGCTTATAAAGCATTAGCTGACTATATAGAAAGACATTATTTTAAAAGTTAAGATATATTTATAGGGAGACGGCAGAATAATTATGCAAGACACACAAGTTTTTGATATTTTAGAAAAAGAGTTACCAAACATAAAAAGAAAACAAATAGATACCGTATTACACTTATTAAGTGAAGGAAATACGGTTCCTTTTATTGCGCGCTATCGTAAAGAGCAAACGGGAAGTCTTGATGAAGTTGAGATTCGAGAAATTGAAGAACGTCATGCTTATATCGAGGGACTGGTTAAACGTAAAGAAGAAGTGATTCGTTTAATTAGTGAACAAGGAAAATTAACGAAAGATTTAGAAAAAAAAATCAATGCTGCGAAAAAAATGCAACGAGTAGAAGATTTGTATCGACCATTTAAGCAAAAGAGACGTACTAAAGCGACTATTGCTAAAGAAAATGGGTTAGAGCCTTTTGCAAATTGGTTGCTAACTTTTCCTAAAGAAGGAAGCATTGATGAGGAAGCTACAAAATATATTAATGAAGAACATCATATTTTAACAACAGAAGATGTATTAATGGGAGCACATGAAATTATCGCAGAAGTGATTAGTGATGAGCCGTCTTACCGTGAATGGTTACGGGATATGACGAAACAAACAGGTCTTTATACTACAAAAGTAAAAGATAAATCATTGGATGAGAAAAGCGTGTATGAAATGTATTATGACTTTTCAGAACCTATGAAAAAAATGGTGTCACATAGAGTGCTTGCGACAAACCGTGGCGAAAAAGAGGGCGTGCTGAAAGTTGCGATTGAAATAGATAGCAACCGTGTGTATCAGTATTTTGAACGTCATTTAATTAAGAGTGACACAAGTATTGCGACACCTTATATTCGTGCAGCTTATGAAGATAGCTATAAACGATTTATAGGACCAGCAATTGAGCGAGAAATCCGGAATGAATTGACTGAAAAAGCAGATGAACAAGCTATTACTATTTTTGGCGAAAATTTAAAAAATTTATTATTACAACCGCCTTTAAAAGGAAAAGTTGTATTAGGGTTTGATCCAGCTTATCGAACAGGATGTAAATTAGCGATTGTTGATCAAACAGGTAAATTATTAGCTGTGCATGTCATTTATCCACATAAACCAGCAAATGCAAAAAAACGCGAAGAAGCTAAACCAGAGTTTATTAAATTATTAGAGGAATACCAAGTTGAAATGGTTGCAATCGGTAATGGAACAGCTAGCCGTGAATCAGAAGCATTTGTATCAGATTGCCTAAAAGAAATGAAACGTCCAGTTTTTTATGTAATCGTCAATGAAGCAGGTGCGTCAGTTTATTCAGCCAGTGATACGGCACGAGAAGAGTTTCCTGACTTACAAGTTGAAGAACGAAGTGCTGTTAGTATTGGTCGCCGCTTGCAAGATCCGTTAGCAGAATTAGTGAAAATTGATCCAAAAGCAGTTGGAGTGGGGCAATACCAACATGATGTGTCACAAAAACGCTTAGGAGAAAAACTTGATTTCGTCATTGAAATGGTCGTTAACCAAGTCGGAGTAAATGTTAACACAGCAAGTGCTCAACTACTACAACATGTGGCTGGATTAAATAAAACAACAGCGAAAAACATTGTGATTTATCGCGAAGAAAACGGTGAATTTACTAGCCGTACTAACTTGAAAAAAGTACCACGCTTAGGACCAAAAGCCTACGAGCAATCAATCGGATTTTTACGTATTCCAAATGCTAAAAATATTTTAGATACAACGGGAATTCATCCTGAAAGTTATGGATTAGTAAAACAGTTGCTAGAAGAATTAGCGATTGATATATCTGAAATTGGCACAGATGAAACAAATGAAAAATTAGAAAAAGTATCAGTTGATAAAATGAGTGAGACGTTATCGATTGGTAAAGAAACACTAGAAGATGTAATTAAGGCTTTAAGACAACCAGGACGAGATATGCGTGATGATTTAGCAGCGCCAATTTTAAGAAAAGATATTCTTAAAATGGAAGATTTAAAACCTGGGATGCAATTAGAAGGAACAGTCCGAAATGTGGTCGATTTTGGTGCGTTTGTGGATATTGGGGTGAAGCAAGATGGATTGGTTCATATCTCAAAATTAAGTCAATCTTATATTAAACACCCAACAGATGCTGTTGCAGTCGGAGACGTGGTAACGGTATGGATTGTTGACGTAGATGTCCAAAAACAACGTATTACGTTAACGATGATTGAACCAACGAAAAAATAAGGAGAGAGTATCGATGAATGAGGTGGCGTTACAAACATTAGTAGAAGATGTTTCTCTTACATATTTTGGTAAACCATTTCTTCATCAAGCTTCTTTCAATAAGCGATTGAAAACAACTGGTGGAAGGTATCATTTAGCCTCCCATCAGTTAGATTTTAATCCTAAAATATTAGCGGTTTATGATGAACACGTACTGATAGGGATTATTAAGCACGAACTCTGTCATTATCATCTTCATTTAGAAAATAAGGGTTATCAACATAAAGACAAAGAGTTTAAAGAGTTACTCAAACAAGTTGATGGGTTACGATTTACACCACCACTTTGTGAAAAGAAACAATCAAAGCTTTACATGATTGAATGTTGTCAGTGTCATAAACAGTTTCAACGAAAGAAACGTTTGAATTTAGCAAAGTATCGTTGTCAGTGTGGTGGAAAATTAGTCTATTTAACAAAATAATGAAAATATAGTGGCAACCACTAAGTATTATATGGTAAAATAACACTACGATTAGCGAGAATGTCGGAATTGGCAGACGAGCAAGACTAAGGATCTTGTGAAGAGTATTCTTCGTGAGGGTTCAAGTCCCTTTTCTCGCATATTGATTGGGTATCAGGTCTATTGATCTGGTACTTTTTTTATAGACGAAAAGGAATGAGAAAAGTTGATAGAAATAGGTCTAACAACATTTAAAGAGCATGGTAAATTATTGAACAAATCATTTTTAACGCTATCTGACTATGCCTCTTTATTTCCAGTGGTAGAAATGAATACCTCTTTTTATGGGATTAAACAATCAACTGTTAGCCAAAAATGGGTAGAGGAAACACCTGAAAGTTTTTCATTTAGTGTTAAAGCGTTCAAAGTCATGACGAAACACGCCAAGCTAGAAGAGTTTTATCAAAGTGAAGAAGAGATGGATGACGCATTTAAATTGTTTTTAACGCCTTTGATTCAACAAAATCGCTTATCAACGATACTGTGTCAATTTCCAAGTTTCTTTATTTGTAATAAACAAAACGTGGAATATCTTCGTAAGTTAAGGTTACGTTTCAAAGAATTTCCCATGGCAATTGAATTTCGAAGTGGAACATGGTACAACGAATCTGTCAAACAAGATATGATTGAGTTTATGAAACAATATCACTACACATTAGTGACAGTAGATGAACCACAAGTCGCTCATCATTCGGTGCCATTTTTACCTAAAGTAACCACAGAAGATTATGCTTATTTGAGATTACATGGAAGAAATAAACGCTACTGGACAGAAAAATCAGGAGATTGGCGAAAAAAGCGAACACTCTATCGTTATTCAGATTTGGAGTTAAATGAATTGGCAAAGGACATCAAACAAATAGAAGCTGAAAAAACAGTGGTTGTGTTTAATAATAATTCAGGTGGCGATGCAGGTGAAAATGCCCTAACTTTAAAAAATAAGTTAGCAATTGATTATAAAGGGTTGAATCCGACTCAATTAAATTTATTTTAAAAATATTTCACAAAAAGACAAAATTGTTTGCTAAATAAATGAATACCTTAAATGAACATGCTATAATATCAATGCTTTTTATCGATATAGGAGAGTAATCAAATGGTTACTCTCTTTTTTTGTTTCATAATTTTGCGTTTTTCTGTGAGAGCCTTTACTATGTGTGATGTCGATAAGCAGTACCGTATACGTAAAGGAGTCGAAAAAGTGATTCAATTAAAAAAAGTGAGAAAATCTTATGGTGACTTTCATTTAAGAGATATCACTTTAACAATAAATGAAGGCGTTATTTATGGAATAGTGGGAGAAAGTGGTTCGGGAAAGTCTACACTATTAAGTATCTTAAATTTAACCACACCAATTGATGAGGGAGAACTAGTTATTGATGGGGTACACTGTGAAACATTGACTAAAAGTCAGCAACGCGCGTTAAAACAAGAAATGGGTATGATTTTTCAGGAGTATCACTTATTAAACAATTTGACCGTACTTGAAAATGTTCATCTGCCATTAAAATTAAAAGGGATAAAAGATATTACGAAGGCTATCTATTGGTTAGAAAAAGTAGGTCTTTCAGGGTATCACACAAGCTATCCTTCTCAATTAAGTGGTGGGCAAAAACAACGAGTAGCGTTAGCCAGAGCATTAGTGACAAAACCTAAATACATTTTACTAGATGAAGCAACCAGTGCACTAGATGAGTATAACGCACAGTTGATTTTACAAGTATTGACGGAAGTTCACACTGAGTATCAACCTACCATTATTTTTGTTAGTCACGATTTGGATAAAATTAAAACATTTTGCCAGGAGTGTTTGATTTTAGATAAAGGAAATATTAGTCATATTGTAAATGTGACTCATCATAGAAAAGATGAATTGTTGGCATCTTATCCTGAAAAAGCATTCAGGAGGTTAACAACATGACATCTATAACGCATGCGATGATTTATTTTCCAGAACTGATGTTAGCTCTTAAACAAACATTGTATATGATTGGTGTCAGTATGATGATTGGTTCATTAGTAGGTTTAATAATCGGAACGAGTTTATTTTTATGTCGAGGAAAAGAAACATGGCAAAAAAAGTTGGTATATAATATGGCATCCAGTTATGTCAATATTATTCGTTCATTTCCTTTTCTATTATTGGTCGTGATGTTAATTCCACTTACTAGAGTAATTGTGGGAACAGGATTTGGTCCAAAGTCAGCTTCTGTATCGTTAAGTTTAGTTGCGATTGCCATCTTTGCTAGACTTTGCGAACAAGTGCTACTAGATATTCCAAATAGTGTGTTGATTTTATCTGATTCACTAGGCGTGAGTTTATGGCAAAAAGTGATTCATTTTTTATGGTTAGAAGCAAGAAGTGGTCTTGTATTAAGTGCCACATCCATGTTAATTAGTTTGGTATCTTATTCGACTGTAATGGGGGTAGTCGGTGGTGGAGGAATTGGAGACTTCGCCATTCGATATGGCTACCAACGTTATGAATATACGGTCATGATGATGGCTATTGTGATGATGATTGTATTGGTTGGATTAATTCAGTTAGTAGGGTATAAAATAGCAAAAAAATTAGATAAAAGGACGTTGTCATAATGAAAAAAAGTTTAAAGTATTCAGTATTATTAGGGTTAACATTAGGGTTAGTGGCGTGTGGAAAAGCTCAAGAAAGTAAAAAAGAAGACACACCAAAAGAAGATAAAATCATTAAAGTGGCTTCTCAAGCACCACCAATGACTGACATTGTAACTGTTGCAAAAGAAGAAGCGAAAAAAGATGGTTGGGATATTGAATTGGTACAAGTGACAGATAACATTCAATACAATGAAATGTTAAAAAGTAAAGAAGTGGATGCGAACTTTGCTCAACATAAACCATATATGATGAAATTTAATCAAGAAAAAGATGCAAACTTAGTCGTGATTCAACCAATCTATAATGCAAAAGTTGGTTATTATTCAAAAGATTATAAATCAGTAGAGGAAATACCAAATAACGCTAAAATTGCGATACCAAGTGATGTGTCTAATGAAGGTCGTGCGTTAGCTATCTTAAATGAAAAAGGCTTAATCACGCTAAAAGAGGGGGTTGGATTTAACGGGACACTTAAAGATATTGAACAAAATCCAAAAGAATTAGAGTTTTTATCAGTTGATTTATTAAACTTAGCAGAAGCTTATAATGAAAAAGATGTTGCGATGGTATACAATTACCCAGCTTATATCGCAAAAGTTGGATTAACACCAGATGATGCCATTTTATTAGAAAATACAGTGGATGAAAGATTTGCGATTTCTTTAGTTGCCAGAGAAGATAATGAAAAATCTGAAAAAATTCAAGCACTGAAAAAAGCGATGACAAGTAAAGCGGTAAAAGATTACATAGAAAAAGAGCATAGTAAAACAGCCATTCCAGCATTTTAATATGTCCCCACCTTTTATATGATAAGAGGTGGGGTATTTTCTAGTTAAAAACTTGATAAGGAGAGAAAAGCTATGACAAGTGAAACCATCGAATTAATCCAAGGAAAAAAGGGAATAGAACTACCAGTTGAAACAGGGAACTGGGTATTACTAAAAGAAGAAGGGTATTCACCTATTCAGACATTGGTAGCTTCTGTTGGGAGCTGTGGCGCTTATGTGTACCAATCCATTTTGAATAAATCACATATTCCTTTTACGTTTGAAAAGACAATCGTGACATATACAAGAGATAGTGAACGACAAAGTCATCCAGTTAATTCGATTGCCATTCATTTTGAATTAAGTGTTCCTCTTGAGTTTCAAGAACGTGCCAATCGAAGTTTAAAACTAATTAAAAAGAATTGCCCTGTCATTCAGTCACTTGGTACCGAAATAAATATTGTCGAAACAGCAACATTTAAATAAAAAGACAGTTACAACTGGCAAATTTGTCAAAGTTGTAACTTTTTTTATACTACTGGATAAAAAAACATCTTTTTAATTGCTAAAGTTGAAATAGATAAGTTATACTTAAACAGGAACATGAATCATTAGTAGGCACTTTAAAGGTCAAAGAATGAAAAAATGACTTTTTTAGAATAAACTAGTGATAGAAAGTAGTGAATGTGCTATAATCTTTCTTAGATGTAAATTTTCTAATATATTGATCAATTGTATGAAAAAGAGGTTTTAAGTGTACTTAAAACAGACATTTAGTCCTCGTATTTCTGGTGAGTCGAAAGGGTAGTGGTCACAAACATATATGGAGGAAATTTCATGAATACTAAAACCTGGTTGTGGGTATTACTTTTTGTAATTATCCTAGCAGTAGCTGCTTACCTAGTTGCGTTCTTTATGAAACGCAGAAATCAAGACAAATTGGAGGAGTTGGAGCAACGTAAAATCGCGTTATTCGACCTACCAGTGATTGAAGAAGTGGATGAAGTAAAGAAAATGCACTTAGTAGGCCAAAGCCAAAATACATTTAGGGAATGGAACCAAAAATGGATTGATATATCTACCATATCTTTTGCTGAACTAGAAAGCCTAATTTTTGAAATTGAAAACTTAAATGAGACCTATCGCTTAATGAAGGTTAAAGAAGCCATTGTAGAAGCTAATGACACGTTGACTGGAATGGAAAAAGAAGTTGAAGAAATTCGTCAAGGGCTAAAGGAATTACGTGAAAGTGAAGAACGTAACTCCGAAGCAGTCCAAAAAGCACTAGATGCTTATGAGTCAATTAGTGATACAGTATCTGAAAATCCTGAAAAATACGGTGTCTCTTATAGTGAACTAGAAAAACAAATTCAAAATGTTGAACGTGATTTTACTCAATTTGTTGCATTAAATACAGCAGGTGATCCAATGGAAGCACGTACTGTATTAGAAAATGCTGAAAAGAGAACGTATGAAATCCAAACAATTGTAGAGCAAATTCCACCTTTAGTTGACACATTAACTAATGTGTTTCCAAAACAATTAAAGGAAATAAAAGAAGGCTATGAAACATTGAAAAAAGACCACTATGTATTTGAAAACGATGTGGTGGCTGTGAATGTTGAAAAACTAGAAACCAAAGTTGATTCAACATTATCTAATTTAGAAAAATTAGAAATTGAAAATGTTTCAAAATTAAACACTGAAATTGCTAAAGAAATTGATCATTTGTATGACATTATGGAGAAAGAGATTTCTTCAAGAGTGTATGTTAATGATAATAAAGCAAAACTAAAAAGCCTATTGGAACATGCCGACAAAAACAATCATTTATTAATGATTGAATTGGATCATGTCTCTCAAAGTTATATTTTAAATAACAACGAATTGGGAAGCGTCAGAGGTTTCCAAGCTCAGATGGAAGAAATACAAAAAGAATTTGACGAAACTGAAGAAAAAATGAAAAATAAAGATGCAATTTTCTCACAAGTTGCTTCTTTTTACCGCGAGAGTCTAGCCCAATTGAAAGATATCGAAAATGGGCAAGTTGAGATAGGCCGTTCGATTAAGGACTTTGCTCCTAGAGAACGTCAAGCTATCGAAAAAATTGATGACTATGAATTAGAATTGCGTATGTTAAAACGCTATGTTGAAAAACAACGCTTACCTGGAATACCAAGCAGTTATTTAGAATTTTTCTTTGTAACTGGAGAACGAATCGAAGAACTAAGCCAAGAGCTTAATAAAATTAGAATAGATATGAATCATATCGATCGCTTAGTTGATGTATGTGATGAAGACATGCGCACGCTTCGTGAAAAAACGAATGAGTTGATTGATAGTGCTGCTTTAACAGAGCAAATGATTCAGTACGCTAACCGTTTCCGTTTCTCTCATCCAGATATAAAACACGCAATTGATCGCAGTTTGAGTTTATTCTCAAGAGAGCATCAATACAAAGATGCTTTAGATGTTATTTCTGAAGCGATTGAACGAATCGAACCAGGAGCAACAGAACGTATTAGAAAATATTATTTTGATAATAAAGAGACAACAGTCTAAGAATAAAAGTCCAAGAAAGCCAAATGTGTTTTCTTGGTTTTTTATTTTGTCATTAGGTAAAGTTGATGATTTAATAGTAGCACGTTATAATGAGTAAGGAATTTTTAAGAAAGAGTGACGATATGATATATTTTGATAATAGTGCCACAACCATGATTCATCCACAAGTATTAGATACCTATAATAAAGTGAGTCAGCGTTTTATAGGAAATCCATCAAGTTTACACCGTTTAGGTCAACAAGCGTCCGTGTTATTAGAGAAATCACGCACTCAAATAGCAGAGTTACTGGGAGTCAATGCGTCCGAAATATTTTTTACCAGTGGTGGGACAGAAGGAAATAATTGGGTTTTAAAAGGAACTGCGATAGAAAAACGTCCTTTTGGCAATCACATTATTGTGTCAAGTGTGGAACATCCATCTGTTTCTAATACAGCGAAACAACTAGAAGAACTTGGGTTTAAAGTGTCTTTTTGTCCCGTTGATAGAAATGGAATGATTGATTGCAATGACTTAAAACAATTAATCACTGAAGAAACTATTTTAGTGTCAACCGTTGTAGTGAATAGTGAAGTAGGTATGGTTCAACCGATTAAAGAGATTAGTACATTATTGGAAAATTATCCATCGATTCATTATCATGTGGATGCTGTTCAAGCCATCACTAAATTACCTGTTGATAAATTTTTAACTCCCCGTGTGGATTTCATGACGTGTTCTGCTCACAAATTTCAAGGACCAAGAGGGATTGGATTTGTTTATTGGCGAAGTGGAGCAAAGTTATCTCCTTTATTGACTGGTGGAGGACAAGAACATAATAAACGCAGTGGAACAGAAAATACACCAGCAATTGTTGCCATGGCAAAAGCGATGCGTATTGCGACAGATGATCAAGAGATGAAAGAACAAAAAATTCGTCATCTAAAAAATGCCTTAGCAACAGGATTGCAACAGTACAAACATGTGACGATTTTTTCTTCATTAGATGATGAGTCATCAGCCCCTCATATTCTGACATTTGGGTTAAAAAAAGTTCGCGGTGAAGTATTAGTTCACGCATTTGAAGACAAAGATATTTATATTTCGACAACGAGTGCCTGTTCAAGTCGTCAAAAAACTGATAGTAGCACACTTCATGCAATGGGCGTTACGCATCAATATGCAGAAACGGCCGTTCGTGTCAGTTTAAATCATCAAAATACCATGGCGGAAGTGGAACAATTTTTAGTGATTTTTAATCAATTATACAAAAAGTTTTCGAAAATCTATTTGTAAGAGGAGCCCCAAATGAAAGCAACAGAAATTATGATTCGTTATGGCGAGTTATCAACAAAAGGAAAAAACAGACGTATTTTTATTAATCAATTAGCCTATAATGTGAAACAAAGTTTGCATGCTTACCCAAATGTAAAAGTAAGAGCAGATAGAGACAGGATGCATTTGATTTTAAATGGCGAAGATGATCGATTGGTTATGAAACAATTAAAACCTATTTTTGGTATTCAAAGTTTTTCACCAGTAGTTCGGTTAGAAAAAGACACTGAGTTAATTTGTCAAACAGCAGTCGAGATGGTAAAAGATATTTGGAAACCAGGAAAAACGTTTAAAGTACAAAGTAGACGCTCAGATAAGGGATTTATTTGGGATAGTAATGATATCAATAAAGAAGTAGGAGCTGCTATTTTTCATGGCATTGATGGTATTGAGGTCAAAATGGTTCAGCCAGATATTCGTATGGAAGTAGAAGTTCGTAATGAAGCAGCGTATTTATCTTGTGAAACGATTTATGGCGCTGCTGGGTTACCAGTTGGTTCAAGTGGTAAAGGCATGTTGATGCTATCAGGAGGGATTGATTCACCAGTTGCTGGCTATTTAGCAATGAAACGTGGGGTAGAAATAGAAGCAGTCCATTTTTATAGTCCTCCATATACAAGTGAGCAATCATTAAATAAAGCCAAAGACTTAGCCGTTAAATTAACGCCATATGTTGGTCAAATAGAATTTATTACAGTACCATTCACGGAAATTCAAGAAGAAATTAAAAGAGGGATTCCACAAGGCTATTGGATGACTGTGACAAGACGTTTTATGTTACGATTAACTGATAAAATCAGAGAAAAGCGTCAAGGTTTGGCGATTGTCAATGGGGAGTCATTAGGACAAGTTGCCTCTCAAACAATGTACAGTATGTTAGCAATTAACGATGTGACAACAACCCCAATTATTCGTCCAGTTATTACAATGGATAAATCTGAAATCATTGACATTGCTGAAAAAATTGATACATTCACGTTAGCAACACAGCCATTTGAAGATTGCTGTACGATTTTTGCCCCACCAGAGCCAAAAACCAAACCAAAAGTGGATAAAGTTCGTCAGTACGAAGAAAGATTGGATATTGATGGGTTAGTTGAAAGAGCATTAGAAGGAATTATTGTTGAAGAAGTTAAATCAAGTGATACCTTTTTACAAACAAGTACACAAGAGATGGATGATCTATTTTAAAAGTAAAAAAAGAAGTGGAATCGTCCACTTCTTTTTTGTATTATGCCCATTCGCCATTTCTAAATACAGGAACGCGTGAGCCATCTTTTTTAATCCCATCAATATTCATTTTATTTGAACCAACCATAAAATCAACATGGGTTTGACTACGATTTAATCCAGCTTCAGCTAATTCATCTTCAGTCATGTCAGTACCACCTTCAATATTAAAAGCGTAAGCACTACCTAAAGCTAAATGATTTGAAGCATTCTCGTCGAATAATGTGTTAAAGAATGTAATACCTGATTGAGAAATTGGAGAGCTATCAGGCACAAGAGCCACTTCACCTAAACTTTTAGCTCCTTCATCTGTTTCTAATAATTTTTTCAAGACATCTTCGCCTTTTTCAGCAGTCACATCAACAACTTTTCCCTCTTTAAAAGTAAATACCATGTTTTCAATTGTATTTCCAGCATAACTTAATGGTTTAGTGCTTGAAACAACGCCGTCAATTCTGCGACGATCAGGTGCAGTAAACACTTCTTCAGTAGGCATATTCGCCATGAAACGTTCGCCACGTGCGTTTTTACTACCAGCACCTTCCCAATGATGATGTTCTGGAAGACCAATCACTAAGTCAGTTCCTGGAGCAGTGTAATGTAGAGCGTCAAATTGTTGGGCATTTAATTCAGCTGCTTTTGTTTCCAACGTTTTATCATGCTTATGCCAAGCTTCGATTGGATCAGCTTCGTACATACGACATGCTTTGAAAATAGCATCCCATAAAGCATCGACTTGTTCTTCGTTAGAAGACAACTCTGGGAAAACTTTTTTAGCCCAGTCACTACCAGCGGCTGCAACAACAGTCCAACTTAATTTATTTGCTTGAGTAGCTTGTCTAAGTGGCATCATCGCTTTTCCGTTAACTGATTGGAAAGTAGCTAAACGTTCTCCATCCACACCAGAAAAAGCGTCCGGATTTTGAGAAACCACACTAATACGACTTGCCCCTTTTTCTACCCAATCATTTGCTTCTTCTATCTTATAGTGAGGCACAGTTGAAATGACTTCATCATCAGCATGTAAGAAAAATTCTCTGTTGATTGTATCGTCAGACCATTGCACAACAACTTGTTTAGCTCCTAATTTATAAGCTTCTTTTACAATATAACGAGCTAATGGTGCTTGCTCTACTTGTATATTTAATACTACTGTGTGTGAATCAGAGACATTGACACCCACTTTAGTAATTAATTCGGCATATTTTTGTAATAAATGATCAAAATTATTTAAAACCATCGTATCATCCTCCAAGTACATTAATAGTATTATCTTAGCATAGGAAGGTGTTTCGGACAAACGAAATCAAGTATGAAACTTGTTTTTGTAATCGTATTCACTAGTTATTTTGTAAAATGTGATTTTTTTATCAAAAAAATCTATGTTTTTTGATAGATACTCTTGTTTGATGAGTAGTTCGTGTTATAATGTAATTAAATAACTATAGCGTGGCATGCAATGTTCGTATTATAAACATTTTAAGAACAAAGGGGAGATTTTTATGGCAAGAAAGAAAACAATTACACGAGAACACATATTAGCTGCCGTGTATGAAGTTGTTTCAACAGAAGGGTTCAGTGGCTTTACTGCAAGAAATATTGCGAATAAAATGAAAACATCCACTCAACCAATTTATTTAGAGTTTAAAAATATGGATGAGCTAAGAAATGTTTTTATTGATAGAGTGACTGCAGGTCTTAGAAATGAAGTATACGAACGTAGATTTACAGATGATTGTATCGTGGATTTAACGATTAACTATGTTAAATTTGCTTCAGAGAATAGTGTGTTTTATAAATCATTATTTGTTGATAATCATGAAAGTGGAGAAAAATTAAATAAATTTAGTCATGATTTGTTTTTTGAAAAAGTTAACAGTGATGAAAAATATAGCAAATTAAGCACTGAAGTAAAAGAAGCTATTTTTACTAATTGTTGGGTAATGAGTGTTGGGTTATCTTCTCTTGCTGCATCTAAAAGAGCTAATCCGACAAATGAAGAGTTAGAACACATGATTAAAAATATGATTAATATGTCTATCGAGCATCCTGATGTGACGTTAACTAGATAAACAAAAACAGGAAATGTTATTTCCTGTTTTTGTTAGTTATCTAAATGTTGGATTAAGGAATCAGCAAAAGCTTCAAGAGCAACAATGTCCTCTTCTTCGGCGGCTAAGTCGACCTTAACAGACTCAGCGCCTTTTTTTGCGCCTGTTGATTGAAAGGCTTTATCAAATTGATCCACGACTTGGCAAAAGCACGGATAAAAGGTATCCCCAGAACCAACAACACCATATATTTTACCTGATAAGTCTAGTTCCAATAAATCTTCGTAAAAATCAGCGATTTCATCTGGAACAAGTAAATCATCATAAGTGTAACTTCCGACAATGCAAATATCAGCATCTAAAAAATCATCAGCGTCTACTTGTGTGCATTCATTTATTTCAACATCTATTCCTTTTTCTTCTAATTGTTCAGCGACAATATCAGCAATTTCTTCTGTGTTTCCCGTCAGACTTGCATAAACTATTTTTGCAACAGCCATTTTTTTCCTCTTTCCTGTGAATTAATCATCTAGAGAAATTATAACAAATACAAGATAGTTTTCAATACCTTTATCTGTCTGGAATTTTGTCGAATGCTTGCCTTTATGCTAGAATAGGGGAGCAAAGAATGAAAGGGAGCGAAAAAGAAAAATGATTACATTAAAATCAGCACGAGAAATAGATGAGATGGAAAAATCAGGGCAACTATTAGCAAGCGTTCATGAAGCGTTACGTGATTTTATTAAACCAGGTGTTACAAGTTGGGATATCGAAGTATTTGTTCGAGATATGATTGAAAAAAATGGTGGTATCGCGGCACAAATTGGCTATGAAGGATATGAGTATGCAACATGTTGCAGTATTAATGATGAAATTTGTCATGGATTCCCTAGAAAAACACCACTTAAAGACGGTGATTTAATCAAAGTGGATATGTGTATTGACTTAAAAGGGGCAATGTCTGATTCATGTTGGGCATATGTTGTAGGAGAGTCAACACCTGAGATTGATAAATTAATGGAAGTAACAAAAAAAGCATTGTATTTAGGAATTGAACAAGCCAAAGTTGGCAATCGTATTGGCGACATTGGTCATGCCATTCAAACATATGTTGAAGGTGAAGACTTGTCTGTAGTACGTGATTTTATAGGTCATGGTATTGGACCAACAATTCATGAAGCACCATCTGTTCCTCACTACGGCCAAGCAGGAAAAGGACCACGTTTGAAAGAAGGCATGGTGATTACGATTGAGCCTATGGTAAATACAGGAACTTGGCAAATGAAAATGGATAATAATGGTTGGACTGCTAGAACAAAAGATGGTGGATTAAGTTGCCAGTATGAGCATACTATCGCTATAACAGAAGATGGACCAAGAATTTTAACTTTACAAGATGAATAGGAGCGCTTAAAAGAATGGGAAAAACAAAAGAAAAGAGGGATTGGCGATCGTTTCTTAAAGATTTTTTACTAACATTGAAACAATCTGATGTGAGAATCTATTCGATTGTTGTGACATATTATATGTTACTTTCTTTTTTCCCACTTCTTATTGTAATCGGGAACACATTACCCTATTTAAATATTGATGATGCCGCGTTGTATCCGTACATTCAAGAACTATTGCCACCTGATATATATCGGATTCTAAAAGATACCATACAAGATTTACTGAGTAATAGTAATGGTGGATTGTTATCAATATCAGCATTAGGAACATTTTGGGCAATTAGTAAGGGGATTAACGCGATTCGTATCAGCCTAGATAATGCTTACGGTGTCTCAAAAGGGAAAGTTCAGATTGTTAGACGAGTATTGTCGTTTTTTATGATATTTCTTCTAATGTTAGCTTTAGTAATCTTGATGTTTGTGATGGGATTTGGTCAAGTGATAATAGAACATGTCATACCTATACTAGGATTACCGGATGATAATATTTTAGCGACATTCCAAACACTTCGTTGGCCAGTGACGATTTCAGTATTGTTTGTAGTCATGACATGCATTTATTATTTTTTACCAAGTGCGAAGATTCATTTTACAACTATATTATATGGAGCAGTTTTTACATCCATAGCATGGATGGCTGTGACGCAACTATTTAGTCTCTACGTGACTCATTTTTCAGGTCGATTATCTAGTTATGGTATTATTGGTGGGTTTATCTTATTTATGTTTTGGTTAAATATTGCAGCTTCAGTTATCATAATTGGTGGAGTATTAAATGTAACCATTGAGCGATTACGTTATGGACGAATTCAACCAAGAGAAAGTTTCGTTGGAAATTATGTTGAAAGTACTATGCAAAAAGTAAAAGAAAAAAGAGATGAAAAAAAGAAAGACAACTCTGTTAATTAACGAGTTACTCTTTCTTTTTTTTTCTCTCTAATAACTTTTTTTGCCGATACGCTTTGTTTCCTACAAATTTTAAAGCGTGCAATAAAGGCTGTCTGTTTTCACCACTTAGTTCGATTAATTCAATAAATAGTTGCAAACCAAGAATCGACGCAATCGTCAAGAAGATTGTCCCCCAAGTATTGGTAAATAAATATAGAAATGAAATAAGTGAAAAAATCAGAGACATACAATAAATCATCAGAACAGCTCCCCGGTGGGTAAAGCCTAACGAGATAAGGCGATGATGCAAATGCATTTTGTCAGCTGATGAAATAGGTTTTTTATTTAATAATCGTCTGATCATGGCAAAAACCGTATCAGTTAATGGGACACCTAAAATAATTAAAGGCGTAATCAGTGAGATAAATGTTGCATTTTTAAGTCCTTGTAAGGATAATAAAGAAATTAAAAACCCTAAAAATAAAGCCCCAGTATCTCCTAAATAAAGTTTGGCTGGGTAAAAATTAAAAGGGAAAAACCCAAGTGTGCTCATTAGTAAAATAAAAATACTAAGAGGCACAACTATATTTACTGCACCAGTTGATGCTCCAATATATCCAATAATTCCAATAGTTGTTAAGGCAATGATTGATACGCCAGATGCTAATCCATCTAAGCCATCGATTAAATTAATGGCGTTTGTCAATCCAGAAATCCATAAAATTGTAATGGGATAACTTAGCCAACCAAATTGAATCGTGCCAATATAAGGCAATGTGATAGAATGCATAATAATGTCAAACACAAAACAAACATATAAAGCTGCTAAAAGAATACCAATCATTTTTTGTCTAGGTGATATCTCGAAAATATCATCAATTAATCCAGTAATCACAATAATTCCAGAAGGTATAATTAAATGTAGGGCATAGCTTGTTGGAATAATATCATCAAACAAAAACAAGATAGATAAAGAAAAAGAAATAAAAATAGCAAGCCCGCCAGCAGTTGGCATAGGTTTGGTGTTGATTCGTCTTTTATTAGGTTGATCAACTGCGCCAATAATAAAGGCTAATTTGCGAATTAAAGGTGTTATAAGGAAAGCAAAGAGCATCGTTAAAATTAAACGAAAAGATATTTCTAACATAAAGTCCATTCTCTTACCTACTTTCAGAATTCAAAACATATTATAACACGTTCCTTATTTAATAAACAATTTAATTCTAACTATAAGATTTCTTTAAAAAAGTCTAAATCTCCTGATTAGTTTTTCTAAAAAATTAAGATTATGTTATACTGTCTAAGATTGAAATTATTTTTTATTTTAAATATGTTTAGGAGAATGATAGAGTGAAAAGAAAAAAAGAAAAAAAAACTCCAACAAAAAAATATAAGCCAGATGAACAATTTACGCCTCTTAATACTAGAAAAGCGAATAGAAAAAAGCGATCAGGCTTTAAGAGAGCAATGATTAATTTAGGGAAAATTTTAGGTGTTCTATTACTGATTAGTCTTTTGGGTGTAGTGGTATATGGTGTTAAGATGGTGCTTGATGGCAATAAATTTTTAAATGATGCATACAAACCTAGAGAAACCATGCAAGCTGAAAATGACAAAATCGATGTCCAAAAAGACCCTATTTCTATTTTATTACTGGGATTAGATGATGACGCAGAGGATACTAGAGGGACAGGAGGAGCTAGAACAGACTCCATGATTTTACTGACTATTAATCCTTCTGAAGAGTTGGTTAGTATGGTCAGCATCCCAAGAGATACCTACACATATATTCAGACGAAAAATTTTGATGGTAACGATAAAATTAATGCTGCTTATGCTCATGGTGGAATCGAAGGCTCAATTACAGCAGTGGAAACATTATTAAATATTCCGATTAATTATTATGCAACAGCTGATTTTAAAGCGTTCGAAGATGTGGTTAATGCAGTAGGTGGAGTAGAAATTGATGTACCATTTACTCTAACAGAACAAAATGCACAAGGTAAAAAAGTTGTTGAATTAAAAGAAGGTAAACATAATTTAAATGGTGAAGAAGCCTTGGCATTTGCTAGAACACGTTATGTCGATAACGATGTGGAACGTGGAAAAAGGCAGCAGGAAGTATTAGAAGCTATTGCCAAAAAGGCGATGGAAGTTGGCTCAATTGCTAAGTACAAAAGTATTTTAAACGCACTAGATGGACATATTACAACAGATATGCCACCTAATCGTATTTTAGCAGTTGCTCAATCGGGTTTAACAAAAGATTATAAATTTAATTCCTATGTTTTTTCTTGGATGAGTTATACATATGGTGATCAAAGTATGGTTGGGTTGCACAAAGATAGCATTGATTATATCTCGCATAAATTACGCCTATCACTTAATTTAGAATCAACAGATAATCGTGATGATGCAAGTTATGTCTTTGAAACAGATGGCATTGTCGATCCAAGAACTTATCCACAAGACGGATATGCAATAGATGACTATTAAGAGTTTAGGGGAGTCTCCCTTAAACTCTTTTTTTAAATTAATGAAGAATGGCTTAAGTTTATAATGAAACTTTGATAAAATACTTATAATAGTGTAAAATGGTGTAGTTTTAATGAACTGAAAAAGAATAGGATGGGTCAACGTGAATCAAAAAGAAAATCCAAAAGTAGAATTAGCGATGATTACCAAAGAATATGATTTATATAAGAAAAAATCAGATAAAATCAAAGCATTATTTAAATTTTCAGAAAAAAGCATTCCTCATTTTTGGGGACTTAGAGGGATTGATTTAAAAGTCTATCCAGGTGAAGCAGTTGGTTTGATTGGAATCAACGGTTCAGGAAAATCAACTTTATCAAATATTTTAGCAGGAATTATCCCACAAACAACAGGTCAAATGACGATACAAGGTGAAACCTCAATTATTGCCATTGGGGCAGGATTGAAACCTCAACTAACAGGATTGGAAAATATCCGTTTAAAATGTCTTATGACTGGTTTAACCAATGAACAAGTAGATGAGATTTTACCAGATATTACAGAATTTGCTGATATTGGGGATTTTGTGAATCAACCTGTAAAAAATTATTCTAGTGGGATGCGTTCAAGATTAGGTTTTGCGATTGCTGTTCATAACAATCCAGATGTCTTAATCATTGATGAGGCTTTGTCAGTAGGGGATGACACCTTTTATCAAAAGTGTGTTGACCGTATTTTACAATTTAAAGCAGAGGGAAAAACCATCTTCTTTGTGTCACACTCTTTAAACCAAGTAAAAAAACTGTGTGATAAAGTTGCCTGGATTCATTATGGTGAATTACGTGAATACGGGGAAACGGAAGAAGTTGTTGAACATTACAATGAATTCATTAAGTGGTTTAGAGCGTTACCTGAACAAGAGAAAAAAGAATACCAGAATGGCTATAAAGAAAAACAAAAAGAGTTTAGCGTGGATGATTTAAAAGAAATCGCGTCTGAGCGTGGACATGGAAAATCAGCCTTAAGGGGACCATCTATTGGGACTATGTCACTTTTTACTAAGATTGCCCTACTGTTTATGATTGTCGCACTTGTGGTATTTGGAACAATTCATGTTAAGGGGCGTTCGTTTAAATCCTACTTTGCAGAGGAAGAAACATCTAAACTAGATAAGCAGATAGGTCACAATCTTTCATCGGAACAAATTTATGAAACATTTATTGGTTAGTTTCTTGAAAGAAAGATACAGTTGGTTCATACGCCAACTATCAAAAAAAAACCAACACTGTGACGTACTAAAACAAGTGTGCTATTTAATGAGTTTTCCTAATAATAATCATGGACTGATTGAAGCATTAAAAAATGAGTATGATGTTGTTGTATTGTATACTAAAAGTTGCGAAGAAGAAGCGAGGTATTTACAGAATATAGGAGTGTCGATTTATTGTTTAGACACGATGAGTGGTTTAGTTCGTGGAGTGAGACAATTATCTCAAAGTAAAGTTGTGATAGCAGATAACTATTTTGCTTGTTTGGGTGATATATCGTTTAAAGAGACACAGACCGTGTATCAACTATGGCATGCGACTGGAGCTATCAAGCAATTTGGGTTAGAAGATAAAACGGCGATGAAGCGTTCGAAAAAAGATAAAGAACGATTTAGACGAGTTTATGATGCATTTGACTATGTGTTTGTGGCGTCAGAGAGAATGGGTGACGTATTTAAACGTAGTTATGGTTTTTCTGATGAACAAATTCTTTTGACAGGATTTGCTCGGACAGATTATTTAGTTAATCAAATGGAACAAACACAACAAACAGATAAACGACATATTTTATATTTACCAACTTACCGAGAAAATAGTTCATTAGAAAATTGGCTATTGGATATAGAGTATTTATCAGGGCAGTTAAGTCAACAGGATCTTTTGCAAGTCAAATTGCATCCACATGTGACGATGACACAAAAATTCGCTGCTAAAAACGTTGAATGGATTGTATCGACTCAATCGGCTGATGATTATATCAAGCAAGCAGATGTGTTAATTACAGACTATTCTTCGGTTGCGTTTGATTTTACGCTAGCTAATCCAGAAAAACAATTAATCATGTATTGGCCTGATGAGATGATTTATAACAAAACAACTGGTATACAACAAGCGATTAAACAAGATTTTCCACAGCCGGTTGCGTATACAACATTAGAAATATTAAACCAGTTAAATGACACTCAAAAAATAGATAATCAAAAATTTAATCAATTATGGAATACATACAATGATGGTAAAGCAACAAGTCGGGTAGTAAGAGAGATAAAAGAAGTAATGGATGGAGAAAAATGACTAAAAAGGTAGAATATATTTTAGATACACCGGTTGACCATTTAATGATGTCTGATATTGAACAGGATTTGTCTTGGTATTTTGAGCACCATCAAAAAATGGTGTTAGCAAGTATCAACCCACAAATTATTTTAATGTCTGAAAAAAATAAATGCGTGAAATCATTTATTGAACACGCGACACACCGCTTTGCTGATGGAATTGGTGTGGTTAAGATGTCAAAATGGACAAAAGGAAGTATCAAAGAACGGGTTGCAGGTATTGATGTGATGGCAAGTGTGTTGGAATTTTGTGCGACTAACAAAAAATCTATTTTTTTATATGGTGCTAAACCAGCGATTGTGGCACAAGCTGCGAGAAATATTCAAACTGATTATCCAGGTGTCGTCATTGCTGGGTGGTTGGATGGCTATCAGAAAAAAAGCAGTGGTGAAGTGATTGACATGATTAATAAGGCACATACAGATGTGTTATTTGTTGCTCTTGGCTCACCTAAACAAGAAGAATGGTTACAACGCTACATGCCACAACTAAATGCTACCGTCTTTCAAACAGTCGGAGGGAGTTTTGATGTTTATAGTGGTGCAGTCAAACGAGCGCCAGAATTATTTATCAAAACTAATTTAGAATGGTTATATCGCTCAGTGAGTAACCCAAAACGCCTAAATCGTATTTTTCAAGTACCTTTGTTTGTCACTAAAGGATTAGTGTGGCATTTAAAACAAAGTAAACAGTAAGGAGAGCAAAAACGTGAATGACGTAAAGACCGTAATTACAGAACAATTTAAAAATTTTGGGATTATTCGTCGTATTTCTAAATATGAAGAAAAAGCGACTTATCAAAGTCACTATCTAGGGTTATTGTGGCAAGTGTTAAATCCAGCGATTCAAATAGGCATTTATTACCTAGTATTTGGCCTAGGTATGAAGCGAAAAGACATAGATGGTGTTCCTTATATTATTTGGATGCTTGTTGGGATTATTGCTTGGTTCTTTATCAATAGCTCAATATTAGGGGAATCCAACAGTATTTATAAACAAATTGGTATGGTATCAAAAATGAAGTTCCCGGTTAGTATTTTGCCAACTGTCAATATGGCAAGTAACTTTAAAAGTTATCGCTGGATGATGTTGATTTTATTTGTTTCAATGTTTGCTGTAGGAATTTATCCTAATGTTTATTGGGTTCAATATTTCTATTACCTATTTTGCATGTTTGCCTTTTTATTTGCGTTTGGTATTTTGAATTCGACGATTTCAGTATTAGTGCGAGATTATCATATTATGCTTCAGTCAATTTTACGATTGCTATTTTATTTATCAGGCCCTATTTGGGAATTTCAACGTATTTTTGCTGGAACAAGACATGCTTGGATGACACGATTGCTAGAGTTAAATCCTATTTATTATATTATTGATGGGTTTAGAGATTCATTGTTATATGGAAAATGGTTCTGGGAAAAGGGTGTTCAAACTATCTTTTTCTGGTTAGTTGTTGGGGTATTACTTATCTTAGGATCACATATCCATATGAAATTCAGAGCACGATTTATGGACTTTATGTAAAAGGAGATTACCATGAAAAAAATAATAGAAACAGTGATTTCAATCTGGTTTAAACTATTGGGCCAATTGCCGAAAAAAAATCTTGTCTACTTTGAAAGTTTTCATGGTAAGCAGTTTAGTGATAATCCTAAAGCGATTTATGATTATCTAAAAAAAGAAGACACAACACTTGAACTAGTGTGGGGAGTAACGCGTGGATACGAGGAGACCTTTATCGAAAAAAAGGTTCCTTATATCTCACGTTTTTCTTTACGCTGGTTTTTTGTTATGCCACGAGCAAAATACTGGGTGATTAATACCAGAACACCATTATGGCTAAGTAAAAATAAACACACAACCTATATACAAACTTGGCACGGAACCCCGTTAAAACGTATTGGAGTGGATATCGAAGAAGTGAATATTCCCGGTTATACAAAAGAGAGTTATGATCAAGAGTTCTTAGAAGAGAGTAAACGTTGGGATTACTTAACTTCTTCAAGTGACTATACCACACAACACTTTAATCAGGCTTTTGGGTATACAGGTCAGATGATTTCAAAAGGGTTCCCAAGAAATGATCAATTGGTTAATAGAGAGCAATACAAAGAAAAAATAGGGAAATTAAGAGCTAGCTTAGGAATTAAAACAGATAAAAAAATCATCTTATATGCACCAACTTGGCGTGAAACAGACCATAAAACAGCTGACGGATACGAATTTAGTATTGATTTTCCTTATGAGGAGTTTTTAAAAACATGTGGCGAAGAAATGGTTTTACTTGTTAGGATGCATTATTTAGTGGCTCAGACATTAGACACCTCAACATGGCCGAAAGATAAATTGATAGATGTTTCTTTAGGTTATGATATGAGTGATTTGTTGCTGATGAGTGATGTGTTAATAACAGATTATTCATCATGTATGTTTGATTTTAGTTTAACCAATCGCCCAATGCTATTTTTTATGCCTGATTCGACACAGTATGAAGAAGATATCCGAGGATTTTATCAACCCATTCAATCGTTATTGCCAGGACCAGTGATAAAAGAACAACACAAAGTCATTGAGCAGTTACAAAACTTGGATACATTGGACTATGAAAAAGAGTATCAACAGTTTAAACAAACATTTTGTAACAATGAAACAGGAACTTCAGCGCAAGTAGTTGCCGAGATAATAAAAAAAGAAATGAGTGAACAAACATGAGTATACTATCACCCGTAAAAAGGATAGCTCAACCTTTCGTTAAAACAAAGCTATCTCCTACTGGAAAACGAGTGGAAACATACACCCATTATTTCATTAATGAATCAGTCGAAAAAAAGACGATTTTTTATGAAAGTCGTGATGGAAAGTCTTTTACTGACTCGCCGTTATGGATGTGCTTGTATCTATTAAAAAAAGATGTGGATAAGCAATACACACATATATGGAGTATTCAGTCATCTGAAGAGATGACTTATTTTATGACTCGATTTAAAGAGTATGACAATGTCTTATTTGTTGAGCGAAATTCTGATGAGTATTTAAAGTGGCTAACAAAAGCTGAAGTATTAATTAATAATGCCACGTTTCAGTCATTTGTGACGATTAAAAAAGAACAAACGTATATTAATACATGGCATGGGACACCATTAAAAACGATGGGATTTGATATACCTGGAAATCCTAGCGATGCTCGTAATGTGGTTCGTAATTTTTTTATGGCCGATGTTTTACTTAGCCCAAATGCTCACACAACGAATATGTTTTTGGACAGTTTTAGATTAAGAAATAATTATCAAGGCGTAATTTTAGAGGGTGGTTACCCTAGAATGGATGCGACCTTTAGTCATAATCACGATACGCTGATTCGTTCACTCCACGAAAGAGGTATCAAGCTTGATTTAAGCAAGCAGTTATTACTATATACCCCAACGTGTAAAAGTGGGGAGGCATCTTATACCGAACAAGAGATTCGTCAAATGATTAGTGAAACAACTGTGTTAAGAAAGAAATTTGGCGATACATACAATATCTTGATTAAGGTCCATCCTTTTATCTATGACAAAGCAAAAAAAGAAGAAGAACTGAATTCTTACTTAATTCCTGATGGGATTGATACAAATGAACTATTAGCAATGGTTGATGTATTAGTAACTGATTATTCGAGTATCTTTTTTGATTTTTTAGTGACGGATAAGCCGATTATTTTTTATTGTTGGGATGATGACTTATATAGTCATGAGCGTGGAAAGTATTTTGACTATGATGAATTACCAGGACCAGTTGCATTTAACTTGGATGAGTTGATCGATATTTTACAACACCTTAAAAAAAGAATCGAAGAAACACATTGGAATTACGAAAGGTTTAAACGATTGTACATCCCATATGACGATGGTAATGTCACACAGCGTTATGTGGATTATTTATTGTTTAATCAACCACTATCAGAAAAAATCAAAGAAATTCGCCAGAATCCAGATAAGAAAAAATTACTTATTTATCCGGGTGGACTAAGAAAAAATGGGATTACCACAAGCTTTTTAAATTTATTATCGAACATTGATTATGAAAAATATGCTGTGACGTGTTTATTGGATAACCCAAAATCACAAGAACAAATAGACTCCATCCAATCCATCCCAAAAGAAGCGTCTTTATTATTTAATTTTGGGCAACCGGTATATACTTTTAGCGAGAGTTATCAAGATTTGTATTATCATATACGTGGAGTGAATCAAGATAAAAAAGAAAAATTTCCCTTAAACATTTATCAAAGAGATGCCAAACGACTACTAGGTAAAACAACTTTTGATGTGAGTATCGACTTTAGTGGATATAGTTTGTATTGGACTAAAACGATTTTAGGGACCAATTCAGCCATGAGAATATGTTATTTACATAGTGATATGTTGGCGGATATGGATCGTGAGGTAAATGGCAAAAAAATCCATCGTATGAATGTTAAGGGTATTATTAGTGTGTATGATTTTTATGATAAGTTAGTGTCTGTTTCGAGTGTCATATGCGATATTAATAAGAAAAACTTATCCAACTATGCAGAGGACTCAAAATTTGTTTATGCAGAAAATTTATTAAATATTCCACAAATTTTATCCACTGAAACAAAGCAAGAAGTCAGTCAAACAAAACCAACCCAACGCTTATTTAGAGAAGCACGATTAATCAACCCACAAAAGACAGTGTCGGTCTTTGATACACGTCCTGATAGTCGATACGCAAAAGATACCACTAAAATACTATCTGAAGAAGCCATAACTGTGCTAGGTCGATTTATTTATCAAGAAGAAAGTTATGTGAAAATCAGTCAGAATGGTTGTTATATCGGTTGGATTAAAGAAAAGTCTGTGACGTTGTTGCCGGATAGTATTCAATCAGAAGAAGCTATCTACGAGCTATCTAAATTACAAGTTGGTAAAAATAGTCAATTATATAGCCAACCATTAGGATTAGAAGAAAGCAAAGTGATTTGCTCGCTTGATGGATTTGATGAGTTATATGTACTGCTCACAAAAAAAGTTGTCACACATACAGGAACGAGCTATGAAGTATCTAATGGCAAAGAACCGCTTGGGTGGATAAAGCCATCAACCATTAGAGAGATGAGTTCTGTTGCGATGTTCCATCAAAAACCAGTAAAAAAACTGTTAAATACGATATTTTCAGCTACTAATCGAAAAAGATTGGATAAGTTGAGCATATTGTCTAGACAACACCCAATCAATGAACTAGCAAGATTGACTCAACCAGTAAGTGTTTTTGATAAACCTAGTCAGGATGCTGTGACCAAAACATTATCAGCGAATAATAACGTGATACTACTATCAAAAAATATCACAACAGATTGGTTAAAATTACAAACAAAAGATGATAAACAGTGGTATACAAAACAATCTAATCTATCATTAGACATCTTGGATGAGCCATTTATTTTGTCAAAAGAGAAGATGAATTTTTCGGCGATTTTTGTTCAATCTGAAGTCATGATTTATGCCTCTATAGAAGATATTTTTGATCACAAAGGGTTACTATCAAGAGTTCCTAAAGAGATGAAAGTACGACAAAAAATTCAAACGAATTCTGCTAAAGTATTTTACCAAGTTCAACTACAAAATAAACAAGTATGGGTTAGTGAAGAGAGTTTAACTTATGATTTATCAAAAGGTGTCATGAATAGTGAGGGAGTCTTTTTTGATTACCCAGAAACAACAGAGCCAACTTTTGTGACAGTAGGTAGACTCTCAGAAGAAAAAAATCAAGCGCTATTGATTGATGCTTTTAAGTTATATTATGAAACATATAAACAAGGGCATTTATATATTATCGGCGATGGCCCTGAACGAAACCATTTACGAAAAAAAATAGAAACATACGCTTTAGAAAAAGAAATAACGATGCTTGGTCAAGTGTCAAATCCTTATCACTTTATGAAGAAATGCCAAGTATTTGTTCTAACGTCGGATTATGAAGGGCAGTCTTTAGTGTTATTAGAGGCGCTAACTCTTAAAATGAAAGTTATTTCAACAGATATTCCAGCTTGTCGCAATGTATTAGATGGTGGAAAATATGGGATGTTGACTAAAACAAACGATGCACATGGCGTGTTCAAATCAATGGAAGCCATACTAAATAAGAAAAAAGAATTTAAAACGTTTAAACCTTATAGATACAATGAAAAAGCACTGCAACAGTTTTGTGATAATCTTGTGAAAGAATAAGACTTAAAAAAATCTAACTCACCTCCATATATCGTACCTTTTATGTTATAATAATGTGATACATTATCTCGATACGAGTTTAAAAGAAACGATAGTTAATTGGAGGATGAGATGGAAGAGACAATTAGTTTAGATGAAATACTGCAGCTTTTGAAAAAAAAGTGGGTATTAATTGTTAGTATGTTAGTTTTTGGAACAGTTATATCTAGCATAATGACTTTTTTTATTTTGACACCAAAGTATGCTGCGACAACCCAACTTGTTGTTCAAACAAAAGGATCAGATTCAAATATTAATACGGATAATATCAATTCAAACTTACTACTAATCAATACATATAAAGATTTAGTAAAAAGTGATGCCGTAACAGAAAAAGCAAAAGATAAATTAGTAAAAGATGGTATGACCAATATGACAGAAGATTATTTGAAGAGTGTTATCTCTGTCGAACAAAGTCAAAATTCACAGTTATTTTCCATTAAAGCTGTGACACCAAATGCGATTGAATCCGCAACAATAGCCAATACGATATCTAAGTTTTTCCAAGAAGAAGCGGTAAAAATGACGGATACAGATAAGATATCAATCGCCTCTAAGGCAACACCTAATGAGAAACCTGTCTCACCTAATAAAAAAGTGAACATCGCTATTGGGGCTATGTTAGGATTAATTGCAGGATTGATCGTAGCGTTAGTAACAGAACTATTTAATAAAAGTGTGAAATCAGAAGAATTTATCACAGAGAAATTAGGTTTGTCATTATTAGGGACTATCCCAATAGTAGACGAAAGAGAAATGAGAGAAGTAATGAAAATTCAACAAAACCCACTGATTGACGAGGACTTTTTCTATGATGTGACGTTAGATAATGATCTAGATAACATGAATTTATCGATTGATAACCTCTCTGATAAAGCAGATGGTCTTGATATGGATTTGATGGTCAATGAAAAAAGAAAACGTCATAGAGTAAATAGAAACTAATATTGGAAATGGAGAAGGATATATGAAAGCTAGAATAAAAGATAAAAAGAAACCTAACAGATTATCTCCGACAAAACCAGTATCGTTATTTACAGTGGTTGAATCTAACTCTCAAATTTCAGAGCAATTTCGGACGATTAGAACCAATATTCAATACGCTCAAAGTGAAAAAAAAGTGCAAGGGATTGCTGTGACGTCATCAGGACCTAGTGAAGGAAAATCGACAACAGCAGCAAACCTTGCTGTTATGTTTGCCAAATTAGGATTAAAAACATTACTAGTTGATGTTGATATGAGAAGACCAACAGCTCACTTAACATTTGAGTTAAATAATCGGACAGGTTTAAGTAATATTTTGAGTATAAAGAAAATGTCGGTTAAAGAAGTGATACAAAAAACAAATATTCCGCATCTTGATGTGATGACAAGTGGTTTTAAAGTGCCCAATCCTTCAGAGTTACTAGCAAGTAATCGAATGAAAAAATTAATAAAAGTACTTTATCAAATGTATGATTTTATCATTTTTGATATGCCACCTGTTACAGCGGTGACAGATGTTCAGTTGATTTCAGGGTATCTAGATGGTGTTGTTGTCGTGGTAAGAGAAAATGTAACAGATAAAAAAATGTTACTTCGAACCATTGATTTATTAAATAAAGTAGATGCGAATATTTTAGGTTGTGTGTATATGGAGGAGAAGAAAAACTCGAAAAATTATCAAGATTACTATTATAGTTAAGAAAGGGGAGAGTATCGTGTTTGTTGATTTACATTGTCATATATTACCAGGTGTAGATGATGGTGCAAGAACAGTTGACGATTCGATTTACATGGCACGTACAGCTGTTTCAGAAGGGATATCTCACATACTCTGTACTCCTCATTATAATAATGGTCACTACACCAATAAAAAAGAAGATATAATAGAAGAAGTTGCAAAACTTCAACGAGTGTTAGACCACCATCGAATCCCATTGACTTTATTTGAAGGACAAGAAGTACGTATTTCTGATGATTTGTTCGATCGAATGAATAATGGCGATATTTTGTTTGCTGATTTAAAAGATAAATATTTAATGGTCGAGTTTCCGACAACAGTGGTACCAGAATATAGTGAAGCAATGTTGTTGGAGTTATGTCGTAAAGGACACACACCAATTATTGTTCATCCAGAAAGAAACAATGTTTTTTTAGAACGACCTAGAAAATTACAACCATTTGTTAATATGGGGTGCTTAACGCAAATAACGAATGGTAGTTACTTAGGTCAGTTTGGTAAAAAAATTCAAAAAGCGAGTCAGAAGATGATTAAATACAATTATGCGCATATGTTATCATCTGATGCACATAATATATCAAGCCGAGGTTTTTATACAAGGGCAGCTTATGACAAGTTAGAAAAAGAGTTTGGTAGTGAAAAAAGACAACGGTTTGAACAAATAACAAAAGATATTGTTAATGGGGATAATGTCGTTGTAGAACCCATCACAAATAATAAAAAAATATGGGTATTCTATTAGAGATTGGGTGTTTTGTTAGTGAGTCGCAAAGTGAAAATGTCAATTTTAATGACAGTCGATATTAGCATTATTATACTTGCGAATATCGTTGTCACAATATATATTAATTTTTTATATAATATAGATAATCCTATAAATCAGTTGTTTATAGGATTACAAATTTGTTTGTATTTAGTATTTGGTATGTTTTTTAAAGTCTTTAATCGTTTAACTAGATATACCAGTATCACTGCTATTACGTCTATTTTTTTTGCGGTTAGTTCATCAAGTATTTTAGAGTATATTATTTTAGGTTTTTTCTTTAAAGAGCCTTACATGAATTTACATGTTATGTTAACGTATTTTATAGTGTTGATTGTCATAATTAGCTCTCGTATTACTTGGCGACTAATATTTGATTATATAAATATGTATCATAGTAAGACCAATAAAAAATGCCACAATGCTTTTATTATAGGGGCTGGTGATGGTGGCGAGTTGCTTTATAATACGGTGAAATACAAATCGTCTCAACTTGGACTAAATTTTAAAGGGTTTATTGATGATGATATTAATAAAAGAAATACTTATCTATCTGGGTTGAAAGTCGTTGGCTCAATTGATGAATTATCAGAGTTAGTAGCAGTCTATGATGTGGATGTGTTGACTGTTGCCATTCCCTCCATGACGGCAGAGGAGTATGAACGATTACTAGATATAACCAGAGAATTAGATGTTAAAATAAACTCTATTCCTTCAATAGAAGATTTAGCCACAGGTGAAGTCGCTGTAACAAAACTTCGAGAGATTGATGTGGTTGACTTACTTGGTAGGGAAGAAGTCAAGCTAGATATGGATATGATTAAAAATCAATTAACCAATAAAACTATTTTAGTTACCGGTGCTGGTGGTTCAATCGGATCAGAAATTTGCCGCCAAGTCATGACGTTCTCCCCTAAAAAAATTATTTTGCTAGGACATGGAGAAAATTCAATTTATTTAATTGAAAAAGAATTAAGACAAACGTTTATTGATAAAAATACAGAAATCATCCCAGTCATTGCAGATGTTCGGGATGCAAAACGAATTTTTGAAGTGATGAGTGTTCATAAACCGACTGTTTTGTACCATACCGCAGCTCATAAACATGTCCCTTTGATGGAATATAATCCATCTGAAGCTCTAAAAAATAATATTTATGGAACAAAAAATGTGGCAGAAGCCGCTCTTGCCAATGATGTGGAAAGCTTTGTCATGATATCTTCTGATAAGGCAGTGAATCCGCCAAACGTTATGGGAGCGACCAAACGCATTGCTGAAATGATTGTAACAGGGTTAAATGGTAGAGGAAAAACAAAATTCTCTGCGGTGCGTTTTGGAAATGTATTAGGAAGTCGGGGAAGTGTTGTTCCTTTATTTAAAGAACAAGTTGAGCGTGGTGGTCCATTAACAGTGACAGATTTTCGAATGACACGGTATTTTATGACGATACCTGAAGCGAGTCGATTAGTCATCCAATCAGGTGCGTTAGCTAGGGGTGGCGAAATCTTTATTTTAGATATGGGAGAGCCCGTTAAAATTATTGATTTGGCTAAAAAAGTGATTAAATTAAGTGGCTATAGTGAAGAAGACATTGAAATTATTGAAACTGGTATTAGACCAGGTGAAAAATTATATGAAGAGCTGCTTGTTGATAAAGAACGATCAAAAGAGCAAGTCCATGACAAGATTTTTGTGGGAAATGTGAATGGATTTGCTTATGATGAAGTAATGGAAAAATTAGAGGAGTTGCCAGAAGACCATAGTGAATTAGCAAAAGAGTTGGTACTATTTGCTAATTTATCAAGTGAGGAGTAGACATGTATAAGACATTTTTAAAAAGGGGATTGGATTTTTGTTTATCATTACTTGGCATTATTGTGTTGTCACCACTACTGATCTTATTAGTAGTTGTGATTAAGCTAGATTCTAAAGGACCAGTGATTTTTGTTCAAAAAAGAGTCGGTAAAAACAAAGAGTTGTTTTTTATTTATAAGTTTCGCACGATGAGAATTGATACACCAAAAGAGATGCCAACACACCTATTAGAAAATCCTGATATGTTTATAACACCAGTTGGAAAGCTATTGAGAAAAACAAGCCTAGATGAATTGCCCCAATTATTTAATATTTTAAGAGGGGATATGGCAGTTATTGGACCGAGACCTGCATTATGGAATCAATATGACTTGATAGAAGAGAGAGATAAATATGGCGCTAATAATATCAGACCGGGACTGACTGGATGGGCTCAAATAAATGGGCGAGATGAGCTGGATATAGATGTCAAAGCATCATTAGATGGTTATTATGTGGAACATGAATGTTTTTTGATGGATGTCAAATGTTTTATTGGGACAATTATTTCAGTCTTTAAATCAGATGGAGTAGTTGAAGGTGGCACAGGAGTGATGACAAAGGTAGAGGAGCGTAAATGATGAAACGAATTTTAGTGACTGGAAAAACAAGCTATATTGGTTCATCATTTGTTTCTCATATAGAAAAAAATCCTGAGTATCAAGTCGACACTATCTCTGTTAGAGGAGATGACTGGAAGACTCAGGACTTTTCTGTGTATGATGTAGTCCTACATTGTGCCGGTATTGCACATGCTGATGTTGGAAAAGTTAGTAAAGAAGAACAACAAAAATACTATGACATTAATTGTGATTTGTCATATGACATTGCTAATAAATATAAAGAAGATAGAAAAGAAAAGAAGTCACAGTTTATCTATTTAAGTTCGATTATTGTTTATGGAGAAGCGATTAGTATAAGAAAAAAAAGAGTGATCACTGCTAAGACACTTCCTACACCGAGTAATTTTTATGGAGATAGTAAATGGTGTGCTGAAAAAAAATTAAAAACATTAGAAACAGAAACATTTTTACTTTCCATTATCAGACCACCAATGGTATATGGAAAAGGGAGTAAAGGGAATTATCCTTTACTAAGAAAAATAGCCTTAACTCTACCAGTGTTTCCAGATATACCAAATGAGCGATCCATGATTTTTATAGGTAATCTTAATTTGTTTATAGAGGAATTAATTAGAGAAACTAAGACTGGCATTTTTTTTCCACAAAACAACGATTATATCCGCACTAGTTACATGGTTAAAGAGATAGCCAAAGCAAATGGAAAAAACATCAAGCTGTTTAGCTTTATGAACTGGTCAGTTTATCTTTTATCTTATATCCCTGGAAAAATTGGAGATTTAACTAATAAAGCGTTTGGAAACTTGGTGTATGAAAAAAAGAATAAAACTTTTTACTTAAACTTTGAAAAAACAATTTCAGAAACAGAAAAAGGTGGATAAAATGAAGGTTGCTATTATCAGTGCATTTGAAACATATAATAATAGAATACAAGATATGGCTATTTATTATGAAACTAGAGGTTATCAAGTCACTATTGTTAAGTCCAGTTTTCTGCATATGTCCAAAGAAAAGTATAGTAAAGAACGTCAAAATGAAATAATTATTGATGTGCCAACCTATAATAAAAATTTAAGTATAAAACGTATCTATTCACATATACTATTTTCAAAAAGAGTAAAAGAATTTATAGAAACTAATTCTTTTGACTTATTGCATGTCATTATTCCTCCTAATAAATTGTGTAAGGACTTGGTTCGATTAAAGAATAAACCTAAAATCATATTCGATGTGATGGATTTTTGGCCTGAAACATTACCAATTCCCTATGTTAATAAGATAAAACTGATTAATAGATGGAGTGGTATGCGAAATAAATATATAAGTAATGCAGATTATGTTATTACTGAATGTAAATTATTTGAGAATGAACTTGTAAAAATAGGCAATGTAAAAAATATTGAGACCGTATATTTTACTCGTAATAAATTAAATAGTTGTGAGATTTCTAAAATAAATCAAAATGATATTCATATTTGTTATTTAGGTTCTATTAATAACATTATAGATATCAAGTATATTGTAAGTTTAATTACAGAGTTAAATAAATATAAAAAAGTTCATTTACATATTATAGGTGATGGCGAGAAAAAAGAACAATTATTAACAATGTTAGTTAAAAATCAAATCAATTACCAGTTTTATGGGAAGATATATGATATTCAAGATAAGCAAATCATATTGAAAAAATGTCATTTCGGTTTAAACATAATGAAACAAGATATTTTTGTCGGCTTAACGATGAAATCTATAGATTACTTTCAGTTTGGGTTACCAGTTATTAATAATATTTCTTATGATACAAAGGATATGGTTGAAACATATTTTGCTGGAGTGAATGTAACTGAAGATATTAATAAATCCGTTAATAAAATATTGGAAGTTTATAATTTAGAAGATTTAAGAAAAATGCAACAGGGTGTTGAACTATTATTTGATGAAATGTTTTCGATAGACAATTTTACAAATAAAATGGATAAAATTTTGAGGGAACTTAATTACGATTAATATTATCATTTCTATTTATAATTAAAATCTAAAAAATATTTGTAAATAGAATTTTAGAAAATTATATATATAAACATTTTAGTGAAAAAGAAATGAGAGATGGTAGTGAATTTAAAGGAAAAAAATAGAACATCAGTAGTAATAGTAACGTATAATCCAGACCAATCTACATTGAATAGTATAAAAAAAATGTTAGAGATGGATGTGTATTTAATAGTAGTTGATAATGGTACAAAAAATACAAATAAAGTGATATTACAAATTGAACGCATGTTAGTAGGAACTGAGAGTAAATATGTCAAGTTTGATACAAATAAAGGTTTAGGAACAGCACAAAACAAAGGGATTGAAATAAGTAAAAGACTTGGGAAAGAATACATATTTTTCTTTGATCAAGACACTATTATCCCTGATGGTTATATTGGTAGTATGATAAATTTATTTACTCAATATGAAGAATTATATCCTGAAAATAAGTTGGGAATACTAGCGCCAAACTATTTTGATAGAAATACTAAAGAATATGCTCATTATGCTCTTTTAACTGATAGAGGTTATGAGGATAAAAAATTTAAAAATGAACTATATTTAGAGGTGTCATTTGCAATATCTTCTGGTAGCTTAATAAAAATTGAAGTAATAAATATAGTCGGATTATTTAGAGAAGATTTTTTTATAGATCAAATTGATACAGAGTATTGTTTAAGGATGAGGGAAAATGGATATAAGGTTGTAGCTACTTCAGGGGTTTTGTTAAATCATACAATTGGGAATAGAGAAAAAAAGTTTTTTTTAGGATTAACAATTAAACCTAATCATCACTCAGAGGTAAGAAAATATTATATTTTTAGAAATGGTATGTATACAGTTAGAACATATGGAAAAAATTATCCAGGACTTAAAGTATTAATGTATAAAAGATTTATTCATGATATTTTAGGTGTTTGTCTATATGAAACAAATAAAAAAAGAAAGTTATCTAGTATGTATAGAGGTATTAGAGATTCTAAAAAAAGTTGGGTGGATTAATGGAGATTAAAAATACAAATAAAAATATTATTTTTAAGTCAATGCTGATTACTATTTTTATTATTTTTGGTTTAAGTAAAAGCAATCCAGACATTCAAAATTATTTACAAATATTTGATTATTTGAATAATAGTAATACATTTTTTTATCCTTATATAGAACCAGGCTTTTCATTATTAATAAAATGTTTCAGTATTATTGGGTTAGATTATTTTAACTTAATTTTATTTATAGCGCTGATTTTTTGTATATTTTTGTATAAATATATTAAGCGGTATTCAGTTAATCCGTCTATAGTTCTAGTATTTTATATTTTTTTCCCCTTTTTTTTAGATATTGTCCAAATTAGAAATTCAATAGCGATGTTATTAATTTTATATGGAGTAGGTTTATTATCAGAAAAAAAATACTTGAGATACGTAGTTTTAGTTTTGATAGCAACTTCTTTTCATAATACATCTATTTTTTATTTATCTTTTTTACTAGTTTGTATAAATAATAAACAGAATTTAATTCGATTAGTCTTATTGATTGTTTCAGTTTCATTTTTATTTAAAGATGCTATTATAAACTTTATTGTTCGTATAATTCCACTAGGAAGTAAATATATTAGATATTTAGAGGGAAGTAAACCGAGCACAGTAGTTCTTTTTATATTTTTCTTTATGTTGAATATTTTTATAATTAATATGATGGTTACAGGTATAATAAAATATAATGAAAATTGGAATTATTTATCAGAAAGTCAAATACAATTTGTAGAGGTTGTTTATAAAATAAACATTATTATATTCTTATCATTTATGTTTATATCAATGGATGTTGATTTTTTTAGATTATATAGAAATATAATAATCATGAATTATATTTTATTTTCAAATACTTTTTATAATAGGAAAACATTACTTTGTCCTGAATTGAATATTTCACAAATTTTATTTTTTATATTTAGCTTAGCAATAGGATTTGCATTTTTATACAATAACCAATTTAATCATGTAGTTATTCAGATTATAAAATCAGTTCAACTATAGAACTGAAAAAGGAGATATTATGAAAAAAATATATAAACGAGTATATATAGTATCTGTTAATTCGATTGTTACAGGAGGGCCAGAAAGCTTGCACCAATTAGCTTCTGAAATAATGAAAAAAGGATATGAAACATTTATATATTATATTGATACGAAAACATTATCAGTACCTGAAAAATTTAAAAAATATGGTGTTAAAGTATGCACTGAAATAGAAGACTCTAGTGATAATATAATAATAACACCTGAAGTTCATACTGAAATATTTAATAAATTTAAAAATATAAATAAAGTTATATGGTGGTTGTCATTAGATTATTATTTAGATCAGAAAGTAAGTAGAAGAACTAAGAATTTTTCTGAAAGTAGAAAAATCCCGACTATCCCTTCATATATTATTTTATTTATTTGTAGAAAATACAAATTAAGATATTTTAAATTTAAAGAAAAAAATATATATCATTTATTTAATTGTAAATATGTAGAAAATTATTTAAATGAAAATGAAGTTTCAAATAGAGGAAAGCAGTTTCTTTGTGGACCTATTAGTAAGAAATTTTATGAAAAGTGGATTAATTTAGATAAAAAACAAGACATAATAATTTATAATCCTAAAAAAGATAATACTTTTATACATCACATTATAAATGAAATGAAAAAAATTAATCAAAATGTGAAATTTATACCATTAAAAAATTTGACAGAGGATGAGTGTATGGATTTAATGGATATTTCTAAAATTTATATTGATTTTGGAAATTTTCCTGGTCCTGAAAGACTACCAAGAGAAGCTGTGTTAAGATATTGTACAATAATTACAGGGTTGGAAGGTAGTGCTGGTAATGAATATGATGTCCCAATAAATAAAAATTTTAAGATAGAAAAAAAATTAGAAAATGTATTGGAAATATGTTTACTTATCAACGATATAATTAATAATTATGAAGACTATATAGAGGAGTTTAGCTTTTATAGAGATCATGTTATTAATCAAATAGAAAGATTTCCATTTGATGTGGATTATTTTTTAGAAAAATCAAATATTTTTTTTAATTCAGAAATTAAATAGAATGTTAATGGAGGATTAAATGAATAAAATAATAAGTAACTTTATGTATCAATTAATTTATCAAATTACCATAATTATTTTACCTATTATAACTATACCCATTGTTTCTAAAAATTTAGGTGTAGAAGGTTTGGGTGTATATAATTATGTTAGTTCTATTGTTAATTATTTTGTTCTTTTTGCAGGACTTGGTTTGGCAAATTATGGGATAAGGGAGATTTCTATAGTAAGGAATAATAAAAAAAATTTATCAAAAAAATTTTGGGAGTTAGAATTATTTAATATTATAATTGCTATATCAATTCTATTTATATATATATTATTTTTAATACTTTTAAATGATAGATTATTTTTTTTAATTTCAGGTATAACTTTGTTAGCAACTTTGTTTGATATAAGCTGGTTTTATTACGGTATTGAAGACTTTAAGATAATATCATTAATTAATTTTATAATAAAAATCATATCTTTTTTATGTATTTTATTTTTTATAAAAAATACTGATGGGTTGCGTCAAGAATTATGTGTAAATGGAAAAAACCATTCTGTCGGTTAAGTTAAAACATTGATTCTAATGTATCTTGTATTTCTTTAAAACCTTTATGAATCCGACACAAAAATTTCTGATTATAG
>NZ_NGJT01000059.1 GCF_003950315.1 Vagococcus bubulae | reverse complement strand
AAAGCCTTCGGCTACGTTTCCACTAATTTCACTGTCATATCCCTTGATACTCGTTTCGGTTACTCGATATGTGATTTCTTTTCCATCTTTGTCATACTGATCTAACTTATCAAATGTGTGTTGCCAACTTGTTTCAGCTGTTAATGTCGCTTCTGACACTTCTTTATCATTCGCTAATAATTGAATCGTCACACTTTTCGCTTTGGGGCCTACCCATTCTTTCGTGACTCCTAAACTGACTTTACCCGTGATAGTATTCGTTACGACAAATCCGTCACTTGCTGTCCCACTAATGGTTGTATTATAACCGTCTACTGGCGTTTCAGTAATCGTGTAATCAATGGCTTCGCCTGTTGTCGCATCATATTTTGGCAACTCTTTAAAGATATGTTCCCAGTTTGTTTTCGCTGTCACTGTTTGACTCGCAATGGTTTGACCGTCTGCTTTCAAATGAAGCTCTGCTGATTCTCCAGCTTTTCCTACCCAACGTTTTTCAACTGGGATGGATACTGTTTCAGTATTCGTATTGCGTACCACAAAGCCTTCGGCTACGTTTCCACTAATTTCACTGTCATATCCCTTGATACTCGTTTCGGTTATTCGATATGTGACTTCTTTTCCATCTTTGTCATACTGATCTAACTTATCAAATGTGTGTTGCCAATTTGTTTCAGCTGTTAATGTCGCTTCTGACACTTCTTTATCATTCGCTAATAATTGAATCGTCACACTTTTCGCTTTGGGGCCTACCCATTCTTTTGTGACTCCTACACTGACTTTACCCGTGATAGTATTCGTTACGACAAATCCGTCACTTGCTGTCCCACTAATGGTTGTATTATAACCGTCCACTGGCGTTTCAGTAATCGTGTAATCAATGACTTCGCCTGTTGTCGCATCATATTTTGGCAACTCTTTAAATGTATGTTCCCAGTTTGTTTTCGCTGTTAAGGTTTGACTCGCAATAGTTTGACCGTCTGCTTTTAAATGAATCTCTGCTGATTCTCCAGCTTTTCCTACCCAACGTTTTTCAACTGGGATGGATACTGTTTCAGTATTCGTATTGCGTACCACAAAGCCTTCGGCTACGTTTCCACTAATTTCAC
>NZ_NGJT01000058.1 GCF_003950315.1 Vagococcus bubulae | reverse complement strand
TTATAGTACTTTTTCTAAAAAGTCTTGTGTTCTGTCATTTTTTGGATGTAAAAAGATGTCTTCAGGTGTGCCTTCTTCTTGAATCACACCTTTATCCATAAAAATGACACGGTCGGCTACTTCTCGGGCAAATCCCATCTCATGAGTCACCACCACCATGGTCATGCCTTCTTTGGCTAACGCATTCATAACGGCTAATACTTCTCCAACCATTTCAGGGTCTAGGGCACTGGTTGGCTCATCAAACAACATCACGTCAGGATGCATCGCTAGGGCACGCGCAATCGCGACACGTTGTTGTTGACCACCTGATAAACTAGAAGGGTATTGATTGGCTTTATCACGTAATCCAACACGTTCAAGTAAGGCAAGTCCTTCCTTATCGGCGGTTTCTTTTGATTCGTTTTTTACTTTGATTGGACTAATGGTTAAATTTTCTAACACCGTTTTATGAGGAAAGAGGTTAAAATTTTGGAATACCATGCCCATTTTTTGACGCAATTGGTTGATATCTATTTTAGGATCAAGTAAGTTAGTTCCCTCAAACTCGATAACACCACTTGTTGGTGTTTCAAGTAAATTTAAACAACGTAGAAAGGTACTTTTTCCACTACCAGATGGCCCAATTACCACGACAACTTCGCCAGCTTTGATGGTTAAGTTAATCCCTTTTAATACCTCATTATCTCCATACGATTTTTTTAAGTCTGTTATGTTAATCATTGGCACCAATTCTCCTTTCCGCTACACCCAATAAACGAGAGAGGGTAAACGTTAAAATAAAATAAATAAATGACGCAATTAAGATTGGCAAGAATGGTTTAAAACTTGCCCCACGAACAACACCAGCTTGGAACATCAACTCAGATACCCCGATAACAGATACCACAGATGATTCTTTAATGACCGTGACAAATTCATTTCCTAACGCAGGTAAAATATTTTTAATGGCTTGTGGCATAATAATATACTGCATGGCTTTTTTCTGACTCATGCCAAGTGAACGAGCAGCTTCGGCTTGCCCTTTATCAACAGCATTGAGACCAGCACGTATAATTTCTGCGACGTAAGCCCCACTATTTAGGGATAAAGCCACACAGCTTGATGCTAAGGCACTTAGGTTAACGCCGATTACATTGAGTCCAAAGAACACTAAAAAGATTTGAACAAGTAAAGGTGTCCCACGAACATATTCAATGTAGACAACAGCAATACCTTTGAATAGTTTATTTTTAGATAATTTCATTAAAGCAAG
>NZ_NGJT01000057.1 GCF_003950315.1 Vagococcus bubulae | reverse complement strand
TGGTGTATAGCGGTTTGTTAAGTCTGTACCATTCACTGTTGTGGAATAGTCTTCCACTGTATTTTCAGTCACGGTGTAACGAATTAACTTACCTTGATTGTATTTTGGCAGATTAGTAAATTCATATTTCCAATTGTCTTTTTCTGTCACTGTTTTAGTATCAATAATTTTCCCATCAGCTAGTAAATTCACTTCAATTGAAGTTGGACGTTTACCATCTTGATTATTGGCATCATCCCAGTGTTTTTCACCTTTAATTTCAGTGATTTCTGGATCATGGGTATTTGTAATAATGATATTTCCAATGTTATCATCTAGCACATTTGTTGTGTAGCCTGATACCTCATTGATTTCTTTAACAGTGTATTTAATTGTGGTTCCATTTGCCTTTTCAGCTAAATCTTGCCAAGTATACTGCCACTTATTACTGTCATTTAATTCAACTGGATTACCACTTTCCTTGCCATCTGCATAAAGCTGAACTTGAATAGCCTCTGGTCGTAATCCGTCTTGATTTTGATTATCTTCCCAACGTTTTGTCACGGTGACACTTGTTTTTCCTGGTGTGTAGTGATTGGTCAAATCAGCACCACTCACTGTTGTGGAATAATCTTCCACTGTATTTTCAGTCACAGTATATTTAATCAATTGACCTTGATGATATTTAGGTAGGTTAGTAAAGTCGTATTGCCAATTATCTTTTTCAGTCACCGTTTTAGTATCAATGACTTTCCCATCAGCTAGCAAGTTCACTTCGATTGATGTCGGGCGTTTCCCATCTTGATTGTTGGCATCATCCCAGTGTTTTTCACCTTTAATTTCAGTGATTTCTGGATCATGGGTATTTGTAATAATGATATTTCCAATGTTATCATCTAGCACATTTGTTGCGTAGCCTGATACCTCATTGATTTCTTTAACAGTGTATTTAATTGTGGTTCCATTTGCCTTTTCAGCTAAATCTTGCCAAGTATATGTCCATTCGTTCCCATCATTTAATTCAACTGGTTTGCCACTTTCTTTGCCATCTGCATAAAGCTGAACACTAATAGCATTCGGACGTATTCCGTCTTGATTTTGGTTATCATTCCATCGTTTTGTGACTGTCACACTTGTTTTACTTGGTGTATAGCGGTTTGTTAAGTCTGTACCATTCACTGTTGTGGAATAGTCTTCCACTGTATTTTCAGTCACGGTGTAACGAATTAACTTACCTTGATTGTATTTTGGCAGATTAGTAAATTCATATTTCCAATTATCTTTTTC
>NZ_NGJT01000056.1 GCF_003950315.1 Vagococcus bubulae | reverse complement strand
GATAGCGTAAAATATTTTGTGTAAATAGAAATTTTAGGTAGATAAAAAGAAAGTCCATTCTGTAAAATTAAAGTTACCACAACCGAAATTTTATAGGAGGACTTTCTCATGACTAATTTTACTACAGAAATTATGGAAACACTAATCAATAAAGGTGATTTGGATGACTTATTCCGTCGTCATCTAGAATTAGCTATCAATACACTGCTACAAGCTGAATTAACGGCTTTTCTTGATTATGAGAAATATGATCGCACTGGTTTTAATTCAGGTAATTCCCGAAATGGGAATTATTCTCGTTCATTTAAAACAGAGTATGGAGAATTAAATTTGGCAATTCCTAGAGATAGAAATGGAGAGTTTTCTCAACAAACGTTGCCTGCTTATAAAAGAAGTAACGACTCTTTAGAAACCACCATTATCCAATTATTTCAAAAAGGAATCACTATGTCTGAAATCTCTGAGTTGATTGAAAAAATGTATGGTCATTACTATACACCACAAACCATTTCCAATATCACTCAAATAGTATCTGAAGATGTTGTTGCTTTTAAAGAAAGGTCCTTAGAATCCCAATACTCAATCATTTTTATGGATGCTACTCACATTCCTTTAAAAAGACAAACTGTCTCAAAAGAAGCTGTATATATTGTCATAGGTATCCGACTGGATGGGACCAAAGAGGTTCTTGGGTTTAGTATTGCTCCAACTGAGTCTTCGTATGTTTGGAAAGAAATACTTCAAGACCTAAAAGACCGTGGTTTAGAAGAGGTTTTATTAGTCGTAACTGATGGTTTAAGCGGCATTGACGATAGTATCCATAGTATTTATCCAAATGCTCAATTTCAACAATGTTGTGTCCATATCTCTAGAAATATTGCTCATAAGGTTCGTGTTAGTGATCGACAAGAAGTCTGTAATGATTTTAAATTGGTTTATCAAGCAGCTTCAAAAGAAGAAGCTATGAATCAAATAAGTTTTATGATAGATAAATGGAAAAAGCAGTATCCACGAGTAGTTAAATTACTCATGAATCCTGCTATATTAACCTTTTATAATTTTCCTCCATCAATCAGAAGAACCATTTATTCAACTAACTTGATTGAAGGTTTTAACAAACAATTAAAGAAATATACAAAAAGAAAAGAACAATTCCCTAATGAAGAATCTCTAGAGAGATTCTTAGTTTCTCAATTCAACAACTATAATCAGAAATTTTTGTGTCGGATTCATAAAGGTTTTAAAGAAATACAAGATACATTAGAATCAATGTTTTAACTTAACCGACAGAATGGTTTTTTCCATTTACACATAATTCTTGACGCAACC
>NZ_NGJT01000055.1 GCF_003950315.1 Vagococcus bubulae | reverse complement strand
GGCTCTATGTCAAATCGTGTTGATGGACAATAATAGGGATAAAAAGAAGTCTCAAAAATGAAATAGAATTAATTGGAGTGAGGGAAGAAATTCTCTCACTTTTCTTATTTAACCTGAAAAACTTGATTTTGAATTAAAAAGATACGTCGTTTGAATAGTAAAAAGTTTCGATAGCCATAGGCCACACGTTTTATCACTTTAATTTTATTGTTAATACCTTCTAAGAAGCCATTTGAATAAGAGTATTTAAAGGCATTTATGACTCCTTGTGAGAATTTACCAAATATCTTGAATTTATCTCTAAAATACTTTGGTAATTCAACAGATATCTTTGAGCATAGCTCTAAAAATAAGACATAATCGTTTGTTTTATAAGCATACTTCAATTCTTGGATAAAATGATACGCTTTTTTTAATAGAGAGCTATAAGAAAGTAACTCATCTACCAACTCGGTAGATGACATATTTCTCTTGAATAAAGGACGATAATAAAAGTGTTTATAGTTTAATTCGGAATTGTCTTTTAAAAGAATTTTCCAATAACGCTTTAACCTTCGGTACTGCTTTCCTTCCTCTTGATTGTGGCGTTTTAGTTGATTCATTTCTTTTATTCTTAAAGCGTTGAAAGATCGGTTAATATGTTGAATGATATGAAATCGATCTGTGACAATTTTTGCATTTGGAAAGACTGTCTTTAATAGTTGTCCATAACTTGCATTCATGTCCATGACCAAAAATCTTACTTGTAAGCGTGCTTTTCTGGAATACTTCATAAAATAAGAAACCAACTTATGTAATCTTCTATCAGGTAAGATATCGATTATTTTTTTAGACGTCACATCAGCACAAATAAAGCTCATTCCAGTATGACAATCAGAAGTAGAGCTAAACTCATCTAAACAAAGAGCCGTAGGCAAGAAGTTAAAATTCGGTTGATGATTATTGGTAAATGAGAATAACACACGTTGAACAGTATTTTCAGAGACACTGTGGAATTGCGCAATTTCTTTACGTGATCGATTCTCTTTTAAATCAAAAGCAATTTGATATTTAAGTTGTTTAGAAATTTGACAATAGTCATCTACTAAAGAAGTAGAAGCACTGAAAGTTGATCCGCAGTTTCTACAAAGGTAACGTTCTCTTTGAAGTTTCAGATAGGTTGGGCGACGTTCAACTTCAGGCAATTGACTAATGGTTTGATAAGTTCCGTTTTTAACGGATTGATAAAATCCACATTGCTTGCATTGTCTATCATTATTAACTAATCTACCTGTAATCATGTTAACGGATCGGTTGTCTCTCGCTTCGCGAGACAACCAATTCTCATTAAAAATAAGAGAATCATCTGTTAAATTGAGTAGTTTTCTTGTATTATTATCCATAGGGGTATTCTCCTTTGTAATTTTGGTTTTAGTC
>NZ_NGJT01000054.1 GCF_003950315.1 Vagococcus bubulae | reverse complement strand
TGGCTGTATAATTTTTGATGTGGATGAAGAAATTCATCTGCATCTATTTTTTTACATAAAAAAAGAAACATACGAATTTTCCAGGTAAAATTAAAGTGACCAAACCAAATTTTAGAAAGGAAGATTCATATGTCTCACAACCATTGTATCCGAGTGTCGCTGGATTTGAAAGACACAAACATTTATTTTGATTCTATTTTTTGTGAAGAAAAAATGATAAAAGGAGTTAGAAGTAAAATCTATAGCGGAACACTTACTTATAAGCCTTTGGCTTGTCCTTGTTGTGGAATTAAGAATGAAAACTATTCTATTGTAAAAAATGGTTTTATTTCTTCTCGAATAAAATGGCTAAGTGTTGCCCATTATCCAACCTATCTATCACTAAAGAAACAACGGTTCCTTTGTCGTAAATGTCACACCTCTTTTATAGCTGAATCTTTAGAAATTGATAAGCACTGCTTTATTGCTAACAGAGTGAAACAGTCTATTGGCATGGAGTTATCCGATGCTATCTCATTGAAAGACTTATCTAAAAGACATTTTGTATCAACTACTACAATCAGTAGAATTCTTAATTTATTTGGGAAAGAACTGTCAAATAAATTTACGGACTTGCCTCAACACCTATGTTTTGATGAGTTTACATCTGTAAAAAACAATCAAGGTAAGTACAGTTTTATCTACTCAGACTCCTTATCACATAAAATTATTGATATTTTACCAGATAATAAAAGGATTACGTTAGAAAAACACTTTTCAAAATACCCTTTGAAAGTAAGAAATAAAGTCGCAACTATCGTTGTTGATATGAATGCTGGCAATTTTAAACTAGCTAATAAACTTTTTCCAAATGCTTCAGTGGTTATTGACCGATTTCATTTAGTTCAATTAATTAGTCGTTCATTAAATATTACAAGAATTAGAACAATGAATAAGTTTAAGACATCAAACCTTAATGATCTAAAGAATTATAGAAAACTAAAGAGATATTGGAAGCTATTTTTAAAAGACTCTAACGAATTAAATTATAAAGACTATCGTTATCAACGATTATTTAAAAATATCTTACCTGAAACAGATATTATGGATTATTTACTAAGCTTAAGCAAAGAACTATCTGAGACATACGGACTCTATCAAAACTTATTATATTGTAGTAAAAACAATGATTTTGAGGCTTTCTCAGATCTACTATTATTAAGTCATGAGTTAATCTCTGAACCAATGAAAACATCTATCAGAACACTAAAAAAACATCTTCCAAGAATTAATAATACTTTCAAGTTTCCATTTTCTAACGGACCATTAGAAGGGACCATCAATAAAATTAAGCTAATCAAACGAATAGCCTATGGCTATAGAAATTTCCAAAACTATAAATATAGAATTTTACTTAGTTTTCAAGGTAAATAAATAAGCAACGAAAACCTGTTGTCTTTCGTTGCTTAAATTCACTAAATTTTACTCATCCACATCATTTGACGGAGAGCCAAAA
>NZ_NGJT01000052.1 GCF_003950315.1 Vagococcus bubulae | reverse complement strand
CCTGAATAATTCATACTTTTAATTAAAACCATGTGAAACTGCCTCACGGCAGCTTACAATTACTTTTTCATCTTCACCCGTTAAGTGATGAAAAAAGAACCCCTTTCTGCTATGGTTAAAGTGACTAAACCAACCAAAAGAAAGGAGTTCTTTTCATGACTAGCTTACACAAAAACCAAGTAAAATTCAATTCAAATATCACTATTTCTCATACAGGTGGTCAATTATCGAGTGATTCGGGTCTCGTCCTAGTGAAAGAGCTGATGAACATCTTTGGTTTTTCTGAACTGGCTAAGCAACACATTCACATTGAAGACGAACGAGCGTATTTTACTCATGACAACTTATCCATACTTGAGCAGTTCATTATGCAATTAATTGCTGGTTACTCAGCTGATTCTGCAGCTAATCTCCTGAGACAAGATCCTGTGTTTAAAGCTGTTTTAGATAGGAAAGAACTCGCTTCTCAATCTTCACTTTCCCGATTTTTAGATCGACTATCTGAGGAGAATATCCATGAACTTCAAGCTTTGAACCAAGAACTTATCGATAAAGCACGCCTCATCCGTAATGATACGGAATTAATCATTGATTTAGATTCGACCCATTCAGATACATTTGGTCACCAAGAACAAACGAATTATAATACACACTACCAAACCTATGGTTACCATCCATTGGTAGCTTTTGACGGATTGACTGGTGACTTCTTAAAAGCTGAACTACGTTCAGGAAATCAATATACATCAAAAGGCGTAAAGGAGTTTCTCACACCTTTATTAGAGCACTATAATCACTCTCTACCAAACACTGACATCTTGGTTCGTGGAGACAGCGGGTTCGCTACACCTGGTGTGTATGATTCGTGTGAATCAAAAAAGAGTCATTATGTTATTCGACTGAAGAATAATCGTAGACTAGGTCAAATAGCTGAGAAATCAGTACTTTATGGCGATAATCAAAAGTGGGAAGAACGAGAAGTTCAGTACTTCTCGACCACTTATCAAGCACAATCCTGGTCACAAAGTCGTCGCGTGTGTATACGCTCAACACGTGAAGCGGGCGAACTACTCTTTCGACATGAATTTATCGTGACGAATCTATCAGAAAATGTTTCTCCTGATACCATCTTTTCTCTCTATGCCAAACGTGGCACAATGGAGAACTTCATTAAAGAAGCGAAAGCTGGCTTTTACTTTGACAAAACAGACAGTCCTCGCTTTTTGGAGAATCATGTCCGAATGATGCTCAGCTTGATAGCTTACAACTTAGTCAACTTCTTAAGAACGATTGGCTTTGAAGAAGTCCAAAAGGGAATGACCATTCATTCTATTCGATTGAAGTTTCTGAAAGTTGCTGGGAAATTAGTCCAAACGGGTAGACGAGTCTATCTCAAATTATCTAGTTATCATGTGTATCAGAATGAATTCTACAGGGTCTTTGCTCGCCTGAGGCGAGCCAGTCAATGGATCTAATCCAACAATCTAACGATTTTTTTACTGGGAAGTTATCCAGGGAGAAGTATGCTCAAAATGCCTTACACCCAAAATTTATTCCTCAATATTTTTGAACAGTGAATGTTTGAAGTAACTTTTTAGTCAAAATCAGTTGATAGGGATATTAGTGATACATATTTCAATAAAATGTGCCAAAGAATTAAAGATATGAATTATTCAGGT
>NZ_NGJT01000051.1 GCF_003950315.1 Vagococcus bubulae | reverse complement strand
CTGTAGTAAAATTAGTCATGAGAAAGTCCTCCTATAAAATTTCGGTTGTGGTAACTTTAATTTTACAGAATGGACTTTCTTTTTATCTACCTAAAATTTCTATTTACACAAAATATTTTACGCTATCATACAGATAGTGAGAATGATTTTATAAGCTCTTGAACGTATTATTAGGGTGTGTGATAATTATATATAAGTTAGGGTTCATTTTATGGTCGTTTATGTTGAGACCTGGTAAACATTCAAAAATCTACTAATGAATCAGAAAAAACATTTAATTAAATAACTAATTAGTGACATTTATTTTTAAAAAAATCACAATCTATTTAAAAATGAAAAAGTGATTAAATCAATGTTCTAATTAACATTTTTAACTAGACCAATTTCAAATCACAAAGTTAGTCATTTTAAGCACGTGGTCAGTGCTAGTTGTTTTAATAGGCATTATGTTAACTATTTTTTAGCAATTTAAAGTGTGATTAACATAATGAGACATTATACCGAGTTGCTTTTGATGTTATAATTAAAACAATAACTTTTATTTAGGAGTATTGATATGGAGAAAAATACACATGAGAATTGCCCTGTAGCGACTACCTTAAATTTACTAAGTAATAAGTGGAAAATACTGATTATTCGAGAACTTTTAGATACGACTAAAAGGTATGGAGAGCTTAAAAGAAATATTCAAGGTGTTAGTGAAAAGATGTTAAGTCAAAGTCTTAAAGAAATGGAACAAGACAAATTGATAAAGAGAACCGTTTATGCTGAAGTTCCCCCAAAAGTCGAATATTCTTTATCAGAAATTGGAGACACTCTACGTCCTATTATAAATTCAATGAAGTTATGGGGAGTAGAATATCAAGAAAAAATATCTCAAAACTAACCAAAAAGTAAGTAGCTAACTAAAAAGTGGCTACTTACTATTTTTTTGTAGTCTGCTTATAATGGCTTTAATAAATATTTGGAGGTAATTTCCATGAGAGAAAGTAATTTAACCGTTATTGGTCATAAGTTTGTATCAAATGATGTTTTTATGTCAGCAGAGAAGTTAGATAATCAAGAAGTTTTAAAAGTAATTAAAGATCCTGTTATTGACAAAGAAGATGAACCAACTTTTGCAAAATTAATAGACTGTGAGTTTCATAATGGAATAATTGAAGTAGATGTTTATAGCAAACTATTAAGTAATGCACCAGAATATGCTCGTGGTTTTATTGGTATAACTTTCAGAATTGATGAAAGCAATGATACTTTTGAAGGGATTTATGTTAGACCTACAAATGGTTCTGCCCCAGTTCAACTAAGAAGAAATAGAGCAACTCAATATTTTTCTTATCCGGATTATAAATATGACAGATTAAGAGAAGAAGCACCTGGAGAATATGAATCCTATGTAAGTATTGATATTGATGAGTGGATTCATATGAAAATTGAAGTTATTGATGATAAAGCAAAATTATTTATTAATAATACTAAAGAACCTTGCTTAATTGTTAATGACCTCAAACATGGGAAAAATAAAAAAGGTAGTATAGGGCTATGGACAGACATCGGAACCAAAGGATATTTTAAAAATTTAAGGATAAACACTACTACCTGAATAATTCATATCTTTAATTCTTTGGCACATTTTATTGAAATATGTATCACTAATATCCCTATCAACTGATTTTGACTAAAAAGTTACTTCAAACATTCACTGTTCAAAAATATTGAGGAAT
>NZ_NGJT01000050.1 GCF_003950315.1 Vagococcus bubulae | reverse complement strand
AAAGAGGCTGACTAAATAGTCTTTAAAATAAAGAAATAAGGATTTAAGAATAGAAATATCATTCTTAAATCCTTATTTTTGAGTTCATTAGTATCTTTCAACTGCCTATAGGCAGTTAATTTCCTTATGTTTATTGCCATTAATGCAAAACCTAACTCATTAGCTACCTTGTCTTTTCCTCTAACAGAGAAACGAGTGAACGCCAAATTAGCCTTTAGATTTCCAAAGGCTGGTTCTACATCAATTTTTCTTTGTTTATAAATTTTACCTGTTTCTTCTGTATTCATAAGTTCCTTCGCATGAGCTTTAAAATATTCCCAATTATAATTTTTTTGAATGACTCGATTTTTATCACTTTTAGCTTTTGTACATAATGAACGTATTGGACAATTTTTACAGCTTTCACATTCATATAATTTTAGATTTCTCTTGAAACCATACTTATCAATTCTTGTAGAATAACGTTTAAACTTCAAACGACGATTAAGTGGACAAAAATAAACATCTAATAATTCATCATACCGCCAATTAGATACATTAAAAGGGTTAGTTCTATACTTCTTTTTTAATTCTTTTTGATACATCGTGTAGGTAATTAAAGGTATTCTTTCAAAGTCATCCATAGTAGCTTGGTAATTTTCTTCGCTACCATATCCTGCATCAGCAACAATGTATTTTGGAAGTTTAAAATAATTCTCTTTAATCGTTTCTAAAAATGGAATGAGTGTTTTAAAATCCGTTGGATTTTGAAAAACATCATAAGCTAATACATATTGATTGTTTGTAGCAATTTGAACATTGTATCCAGGTTTAAGTTGTCCATTTTTCATATGATCGTCTTTCATTCTCATGAAAGTGGCATCATTATCTGTCTTTGAATAGCTATTTCTTTTATTTAATATGGCTTTTTGTTGCTGATATTTCTGTGTTCTAGTTTTAAAATCTCTGAATTGTTTAAGATATTTCCTTGGTTTAATGCGTTTATTTCTTAACGCTTTTCGTTGCTCTACATTATTCTCATTATTTATTTTATCAGTGAGGTTATTCACTTCATTTTCTAGAGAGTTTGTTATCTTTGTTAAATCTTCAAGATGTAATGGTTCATCTTCATTCTGAATAGCAGGGATAATTTGCTCTTGAACAAGTTGATGATAAAGTTCTTTCGACTTATTTGTTAAGCTTTCCTCGTAATTATTAATACTTTTTTTCCATACAAAAGTATATTTATTGGCGTTAGCTTCTATTTTAGTACCATCTATAAAAATAGCTTCTTCATTAATTAACTTCTGGGTAACCAATTGGTTACGAAAATGAATAAAACATTCTTTCAATAAATATTGGACATGAGGATTAACTCTAAAACGATTAATCGTTCTAAAATTTGGCATTTGAGATTGTGTTAACCAACGAGCACGAATACTGTCTTTAGCCATTGCCTCAATTTTTCGACCAGAAAAAATGGATTGAGTATAGCCACATAGAATCAGCTTTAACATCATTCTTGGATGATAGGATGAAGTTCCCATATTATGCTGAAAATGCTTAAAGGATTCCTCCGGAATACTTTCTACTAACTCATTGATGATAAAAACAATATCATTTCTTTCTAAATAAATTTCTAAATCCAGTGATAATGTGACTTGGTTCATGTTATAATCTTTATACATAAATAGCACTCCTTTTTAGTTGGTTTAGTCACCTTAATTATAAAGGATAGTGCTATTTTTTTCGTCAAAAAAAAGGAACAAAATCAAAAATAATTTT
>NZ_NGJT01000005.1 GCF_003950315.1 Vagococcus bubulae | reverse complement strand
CAAAAGCACTTATCAATGCAGAAGAAACAGGCAAAATTTATAAACAAAGAAAAATTGATGTAGAACCAGCCTTTGGAAATCTAAAGGCTAATTTGTCGTTCACTCGTTTCTCTGTTAGAGGAAAAGACAAGGTGGTTAATGAGTTAGGTTTTGCATTAATGGCAATAAACATAAGGAAATTAACTGCCTATAGGCAGTTGAAAAGTACGAATGAACTCAAAAACAAGGATTTAAAAATGATATTTTCATTCTTAAATCCTTGTTTTTTTATTTTAGAGACTTTTGGGTCAGCCTCGTTTTTTAGTTACTGTAGCCACAGTTGTTGAATGCATAACGCACAACCTCCAATAGCACCATTATAGATAGAATATGGTTTTAATAAAATTTCTTGATGTGGTAAAAACATCAATTTGGGTTCTGTTTCAACGAGTTCTTTTAAAGTTTTATGAAGTGAGTCTTTTTCGAAAAGTTTACCATGAACCACAATCTGCTTAGAGTCAATCATCATGTTTAGATTAATAAGTGAGATAGCTAGATATTGAATAGCGCTATTAACGATAGACATAATCCCAACATCGCCTAATTCGTAAGCATCTAAAATTATTTTTATAGAAATCTCATCTTCTGAAGTGACAAGTTGCTTTAAATAGGTATTAGCAGAATTTCTAAAAAGGATTTTTGATTTTTTTATTAACCATGATTCACTAGCATATGTTTGTAAACAGCCACGTTTACCACATTCGCATAATTCACCATCCGCAGCCACAATGGTGTGACCAATTTCGCCAATTAGTAAATTTTCTTTACTGAAAATATCCCCATGATACATATAAGAACAATGCAATCCACGACCGATATGTAATAAGGCAAAGTTATCATCGTTATGTCGTTGAAATAAGCGTTCCGATAAAGCCATACAATTAACATTATTGGCAAAAAAAACAGGGAAAGAAACAGATTTAGAGATGTCGCTTAAATCGAATAGTTGCCAACGTTTGTTGTTAGTTAATATTTTATCAGGATAATCTTTACTATAATGTCCGGGAATAGCAATACCTAATGCTGAAATAGGTTGTTTGATTGATTTGGTAAAAGAGTGAAGCAGTTGAATAAAAGAATCACTAGTATAATTAAAGTTTTTTTGACTAATATCAATGGTTTGTTCTTTTAGTATTTCACCAATGTTATCTGTTAAAACAAAAGAAATAAAATCTTCTGCCACTTCAGCTCCCACATAAAATGAATGATGATGTTTAATGTCTAATAATATTTTTTTTCGTCCGGCTTTATTATTTTGTTCATCCGTCTCACCTAGTTCTAGTAAAAAGTTTTGAGTTATCATTTCACCAGTTAAAGTACTGACTGTAGCAGGAGTAATACCTGTTTCTTTAGAAATATCAATTCGTGAGATGGGACGTTTTCCATATATTTTATCAAGAATGGCTGAACGCAATTCTTTTTGTTTTTTTGTTAAAGTCATGATATTCCTCCATTTCTCATTCAATAGTGTACCATATATACGAAATAAATGATAAAAAAAAATCAATTATTTCATAGTAAATCAAATTTATAATATGATATCTATGAACTTGTAACAAGATTCATTTAAATAATTATTGACAATAAATAAGGGGCGTACTATAGTGTAATTAGTTATAAAAAATAATTAATAAATAATTGTAAGGGGTTTATTAATTATAATAAATATTCAAAAGGGGTGTAAGTTATGGAAAAAGAGAATAAGTTTGTGCAAGAAAAATTAATGCCTGTTGCTGTAAAATTAGGAAGTAATAAAGCGTTAATTGCTATTCGAGATGGTATTACCTTAGCCATGCCGCTGATTATCATTGGGTCATTGTTTATGGTGATTGCAAGTTTTCCAATTCCTGGTTGGGAAGATTGGTTAGGAAATAAAGGGATTAGTGGTTATTTATGGAAAGGTGTCGACAGTAGTTTTGGGTTAATTGGTCTAGTAGCAAGTTTTGGTATAGCTTATAGTTTAGCTAAACAATACAAAGTAGAAGGGGTTCCAGCAGGTCTTATTTCATTATCAGCATTTATAACAGTGACACCTTTTGTTGTATCAGATGCCGGAGCAGGTATGCCAACAGCTTTTATGGCCTCTAAAGGATTGTTTGTTGCAATTATTTTAGGATTAATTAATGGATATGTCTATCAATGGTTTATCACACATAATATTCAAATTAAATTACCAGATAGCGTTCCACCAGCCGTTTCCAAAAGTTTCAGTGCCATCATTCCTGGGGCAGTGATTATTACGTTTTGGTTAATTGTGTTTGCAGTTTTGGATGCGCTTGCGTTACCAGGGTTACATGATATTGCTCAAGTTGTTTTAGGAACACCTTTAGGGTTATTAGGAAATAATGTTGTTGGTGTTGGATTATTAGTCATATTTAATAGTTTGTTTTGGTTTGTGGGAATTCATGGAGGGAATATTGTGAATTCTATTATGCAACCGCTTTGGCTATCTAATCTTGATGCTAATAGAGCAGCTTATCAAGCAGGAAGTTCATTGAAACATATTTTTACAACACCATTTATGGATAATTTTGTTTACATGGGTGGTGGAGGAGCAACCATTGGATTGGTTTTAGCATTAGGTTATTTAGCTCGTAGAAAACATGCTAGTAAACAGTCAAAAGTATTGGCTCCTATTACGGTTGTTCCAGGATTGTTTAATATAAACGAACCAACTATGTTTGGAATACCAATTGTATTGAACGTATTATTAATCATTCCATTTATTTTAGCTCCAGTAATTAATTTAATTGTTTCTTATACAGCGATGGCTACAGGATTAGTATCGTTAACTTATACAGCACCAAGTTGGACTATGCCACCAGTTATTAGTGGGGTTTTAGCCACAGGTGATATTAAAGCCTCAATTTTACAGTTAGTATGTGTTATTTTAGATATTTTAATTTATTTACCATTTATTATGAATGTTGAGAAGCGTTTTAAACAAGAAGAGGAAGGCTTAAAATTATAAAAACAATCACAAATGAAAGATAAGGGGAGATTTCATGGTTAAGCGATTAATTAGTGCTAATTCATCAGATATATTGGCAATGACAAGTAAAGAATTAAAACAAAGTATTAAAGCAAGTGAAGGTCGAGTGATTTTATCAGAAAATGTTGCGCCAAGAGAGTCATATATTGGAGACATCACAAATGCAGAAATGGCAAGAGCATTTGGAGCAGATATGATTTTACTAAATGGGTTAAATGTTTTAACACCTTGCGTATTTGGGTTGCCTGAAGGTGAAGGGAGTGTTGTTGATCGTTTACACGAACTTGTAGGTAGACCGATAGGGGTTAATTTAGAACCAGTCGATTTATCAGCAGATATGGCCGAAGATAAATTAATAATAGATGAAGGAAGACAAGCAACAATTGACACGTTTAAACAAGTAGAATCAGAAGGATATGATTTTATTTGTTTGACAGGAAACCCGGGTACAGGTGTTACTAATACTCAAATCACAGAAGCAATTGAAAAAGCAAAACAGTATTACTCAGGCTTAATTATTGCAGGGAAAATGCATGGAGCAGGTGTAAATGAACCAGTAGCAGATTTAGAAGCTATTAAATCGTTTGTCCAAGCTGGTGCAGATGTCATTTTAGTACCAGCAGTAGGAACAGTTCCTGGGTTTGATGAGGAACAGTTAAAAGAAGTAGTGAAACTTGTGCATGCGCATGATGGTTTAGTACTATCAGCTATTGGTACAAGTCAAGAAAGTTCTGATGCAGATACCATTAAACAAATCGCCATTACGAATAAAATATGTGGTGTCGATATCCAACATATTGGAGATGCAGGCTATGCCGGAGTTGCGCCAGTTGAAAATATTTTTGCTTTAAGTAAAGCAATTCGCGGTATGAGACACACAGTATCCATGATAGCTAGATCAATAAACAGATAAGGAGTGACGATTAATGAGTCAAAAAACAATTATGTTAGCTTGTGCAGCAGGGATGAGTACTAGTTTGTTAGTTACTAAAATGCAACAAGCGGCTGAGAAAAAAGGATTAGATGTTGATATTTTAGCAGTGCCTGTTTCAGAGGTAGATAGCTACGCTAAAGACCATCCAGTTCATGTGGTATTGTTAGGGCCACAAGTCCGATTTATGTTAAAACAATTTGAAGAACAATTTCATTCGGAAAATATCCCTGTAGCCGTTATCCCAATGACTGACTATGGTATGATGAATGGTGAAAAAGTAATTGAATTAGCAGAAGGACTAATGAAATAGGTAGGTGTAGTGGATATGGACGATAAAACAATGCAAGCAATCATGGGGTTAATCATGTATGGTGGAGATGCTAAGAGCAATGCAGTTGAGGCTATTCAAGCAGCTAAAGCATCTGATTTTTCAATGGCAGACGAAAAATTAGAAGCCGCCAAAGAATCTTTAGTAAAAGCACATCAGTCTCAAACAGAGATGCTAACAAAAGAAGCACAAGGCGAATCAACAGAAATAACTCTTCTAACGGTTCATAGCCAAGATCATTTGATGACAGGGATTGCCTTTACAGATTTAGCGAAAGAGATAGTTGATTTATATAAAGTGATTGATAAAAAATAATGAATTAACCGAAGAAATTTTTTTCTTCGGTTTTTTTATGGTGTGAATGATAGTATAGTGGATGAAAGAGAAATCTATGATAGAAAGAAGGGGTTTTATGCCATCTTATGCTATACCACTATCTACTGCGTTTATTTGGTTTGCTGTTTTATCGTTTTTAGGAACAGTACCATGGACGATATACCAGTACCGAAAATATGGTTATTTTAATATTTGGCGAAATATAGTGTTATTTAGTTTTATTTATTATTGTTTAACGGCTTTCTTTTTAGTTAGCTTACCACTACCTAAAAATAGAAATGATATTGAATTTAAACATCATGTCTATACCCAGCTTAAACCATTTAACTTTTTGAGTGATTTTAATACAATTCCAGGGTTTAAGCCCTATCAACTAAACACATATCCCAAAATGCTAAAATCATTTACTTTTTTGCAACTGTTATTTAATGTAGCATTACTATTTCCTTTGGGTGTTTATTTGAGATTTTTTTTCAAAAAAGCAAAAAAATGGTATATTGCCTTACCGATTATTTTTAGTGTCACATTGTTTTTTGAAGTCTCTCAATTAACGGCTTTATTTGGCTATTATACCTATCCATATCGTTTGTTTGATGTAGATGACTTAATGATGAATACATTAGGTGGTCTGATTGGCTTTTTCACGGCACCGGTACTGCTATTTTTCATCCCTAGTCGTGACCAACTACACCAAAAAGATAAGGTCTATTCGTCTGATCATTTAGCATCATATGGCTCACAACTGGTGGAAGCCTTGTTAACTTTGGTTATATCCAAACTAGTAGGATCTATCATCGCAACTTTTTTATGTCATGGGAATTATGTGTATCCTATCCAGTTACTTATCAGTGTGGTGTTTATGATTGTATTACCTATTATAGGAAGTGATACCACTATCGGAGGGAAAATCATCCGATTGAAATTGTTATTACCAGAGAAAAAACGAGTCAAATCTCTTATCTATCGCTTTATTTTGATTTATACACCTTCGCTAGTTAGCCATGTGTCACAAAGTATTTATGCTTTTTATTCTGATAGTGTATCTGTTATTTTACTACAAGTATGTGTTTTTCTTATAACCTCTGTGGTATGGATTGTTTTTGGAATCATCTTGATAAAAGATTGGATTCAAAAAAGAGATGCCGTATTTTTTAATTATTTATCCAGAGTGACATTTGTCAGAAAGTAATAAATTATGTAAGAAAGTGGGGAAAAGATGATCATAAAAGAAGGATATATGCCATTTTTAGAGTATCAAACCTATTACCGAATTGTGGGAGAGCCTTCCGATAAAGCGCCTTTGTTGTTATTACATGGAGGGCCAGGATCAACACATAATTATTTTGAATTATTAGATGATTTATCTTTAGATAATAGACAAGTCATTATGTATGACCAATTAGGTTGTGGGTTGTCTTCCATGCCGGATAAACCTGAACTATGGACAGCGGAAACTTGGCTAGCTGAATTAATCGCTTTAAGAGATTACCTGAAGTTAGATAAAGTACATATCTTAGGACAATCATGGGGAGGAATGTTACTCATTAAATATATGTGTGACAAATTACCTAAAGGTGTTAAAAGTATTATTTTATCAAGTACTTTATCTTCCGCTGAATTGTGGAAAGAAGAACAACATCGCTTAATAAACATGATGAGTATAGAAGATCAAAGAGCCATTGAACAGGCAGAATTGACGCATGATTTTTCTCAGCCGGACTATTTAAAAGCTAATGAACTATTCATGTTGCGCCATGCAGGTGATGTGCCAAGTGAAAACTCTCCAGAGCCTCTAAGAAGGCCTAAAAAACGTGGGGAACAAGCCTATTTACATGCTTGGGGACCAAATGAATTTTTTCCAATGGGAACACTATCAACATTTGATTATACTAGCGAATTGAAGAATATTTTAACGCCAACGTTGATTATTAGCGGAGCAGATGATTTAAGTACCCCATTGATTGCGAAGACAATGTTTGATGAAATACCTCATGCCAGATGGGAATTATTTCAACATAGTCGTCATTTGCCTTTAGTGGACGAAGAGGTAAAATATAAAACGTTATTAATTGATTGGTTGAATCAATACGATAAATAAGGAAAACGCCTTGAACATATTTAATTCAAGGCGTTTGTTTTAACCGAAATGTTGATAAATAATGGCAGAAATAATAAATAAAATCCAAATGTGTGCTGGGTAAAAAACATAGAAAAAGGATTTCATGCTACGTCCTTTTTGGCCATTAAAAAAGAAGATTGGAATTAATGAAAAAATCATCATCCACTGTGTGTTTGTGGTCATAAAAGCACTAGGATCTCTCGTTAAAAAGAACAGACTTGCTAACGCAATGAATAACATTTGAATAGCTTTTTTATTTTTAGCTAAATACATCAATGGCATTAAGTAAATCATCATGCCGTTTTCTGCTGTCATACCAGAAGGGATAAGAAAAAGAAAACGTGCCATATTGATTGGTACAACAGTAATTAGCGATAAGATAACAAAATAAGATAGGACAGGAAAAATAAGACAAAATAATCCTAGTAATAAGGTCGATAGGTTTTTTGTTTGCCTAAATTGATTTAGCTTATCAATTCCGTACATTGCTAGAACACCTAAAAATAAATCATTGAAGATATTATTTTGAAGCGCCATATCTCCTATTGAGAAAAAGTGTGTCACAAGCATGGTACCTAAAGTCATAACCCATGATCCGATAAGTAAACGTCCTAAGTATTTTGATTTATTTCGCGTGTGTGTAAACCCGATGACACTAACGAAAAAAAATAACGTCGCAACAGGTCTACCACACCATTCCATCCATTCTGGAACATTTGTCCAATAAAACATTTGATGAACATGATTAATAAACATGAAAATAATTCCGATTATTTTAAGGTCAAATGTTGTCAAACCTTTTGTTTTAGTCATAAAAGCACCTCTCTTTTTATTAAATTAACCACTTTGTATTCTAGCGAAGATTTTTTCAGTTGTTATCCATCTAGAGTCTGAAATTTATCTAGTCAGATGTGACTGTTTATTTTATGTAAAGTGTGATAGAATTTCCTATATAAACATTTGGTTTCTTATATAGAAAAAACGAGGGGTTAAAAATGACAGAGATGAATCCAAAACCATATGGAACAGTTTTAATAAAAGCTTCAAAGATATTAGATTGTCTTGCTGAGACAACAGGAGACGTGACGTTAAAAGAAATTGCAGAATTATCAGGGTTAACCACTTCAACGGCATTAAAAATTTTAGATACATTAATATTAATTGGGTATGTGACACGAAATGAAAAAAATAAAACTTATTTTTTAGGACCAGGATTAGTAAAATACAGTCAAGCTTATTCAACGAATTCAATGTTAAAAAACATTGCTGAATCAAGTTTGGAAAAACTACAATTAGAAATAGATGAAACCATCCATTTGGGTATGTTGAATAATGATGAGCTGATTTATATTGATAAATTAGAACCTAAAAAGCAGTCTATTTATATGTCTTCAAAAATAGGAGCAACCAAACCATTGTATTCAACAGGGATGGGAAAAGTTTTTTTATCAGATTATGATAATGATAGGTTAGAGAGCTATTTTGAAACCATCCCACTAAAAGCTTATACAGAAAATACTATCACAAATAAATTTCTGATGGAAAAGGAATTAGCAAATATTAAAGAGACGGATATTGCATATGATGATGAAGAGATGGAGAAAGATTGTTTTTGTGTGGCAATGCCAATAAAAAATAAGCAAGGACAATTAGAAGGGGCTTTTAGTGTCAGTATGCCTAAATTTAGAGCAAATCAACCCATGATTGATAAGGTGATTGAAAAAATGAAAGTGACAAAACAGCTTATAGAAAACAATCTAAACTAAGAAAAAAGTATGAATAATTATTGCGATTATGTATTTTATGTTAAATAAAATTGAAATTAAATAGAAAAAACAAATTAACGAAAAGTTAAGAAAAGTTTATTTAACGGTTATTTTTGTAAAAAATAAATTCATATAATAATGATTGATTTTTAAATAAAGAGACAAATAAAAAAGTTATAATCTCGTTTGATTATAGCTTTTTTGTTTTTGTATAGAAGTTTAATTTTAATGTTTGTTTGTAAACTTTAAATCATTTTTAAGTTCATTTAATGGTGTTTATGAAATAAAATAAAAGTATATAGATTGATAGAATATGAATATTTTACTATAATTAAGTTAATCTTCTTATTGAATAGGGAGAAAAATGTATTATAAAGGAGAAGGATAGATATGAAAAAAATTATTGCAAGTTCAGCAGTATGTCTAATTGCTCTTGGTGCTGGATTAAGTGTATCAGCAAGTAGCATTAGTATGGATGGTAAAAAAGGTGATACAGACGTACGTATTGGGTTTGAAAATGATTCAACTACAAGACCAACTGAAAATGGAAAAATAGAACTATCTAGAATTCCTACAGCTTTTGATTTTGGTCAATCAAACCGTATTATTGATCAACCACAAGTAATTAAAACACATAATGCTAACTCTGCTCCACAATATTTAGCAGTAAATGATTTACGTGAAGCACCATCAGGAAAATGGGAAGTTAATGCAACTGCTTCTGAAATTGTAAATATGGATCAAAATAAAGTGGACGATAAATTAACAGGTGCTAATATTTCATTTACATCTAATGGTGTGTCTTTTGAAAATCCTGTGGCTAAACAACCAACTGCAGATGGTGTAACTTATTCAAATGAAAAATTTGGTGTATCATCAGTTTCTAAATTAGGTGCTGGCCAAACAGCCAAAGTATTAGATACAATTGATGCTTCAGCTTTAGGTAAAAAAGAAGTTGGGGCTCGAATTACTGATGTATCATTGTATGTTCCAGCAAATACTGGTACTCCAAATTCATTGTATACTGGTACAGTAACTTGGTCTTTAGATAATGTAACTCAAGGTTAATTTGTTGTTATTAGTAACTGAGCAAATTAAAGTTTGCTCAGTTTACATACAAAAGCAAACAACTGTGTGAGTTGTTTGCTTTTGTATGTAAATAGAATGGACATAAAACTAGAGCTGTTTATATAAATTAGAGATGCTTAGGAGTGAATAGGATGAAGAAAAGATGGTCTATATTATTAACGGCAAATCTGTTGTCTGCTTTAGTCAGTCCATTGATGGTTCATGCGGTTACACCGACAACTGAATCTGAAGAAATTTTAAAAAATATTTCTCAATCATCTCAGACATACGCAAGGGAAAGTATCGAACAAAGCGATATGATAAAGCAGACATTAAAAAGTATCCAAGAAACATATGATACACAATCAACGTCAGAAACAACAAGTGAATCAACAACAGATACAACTAATATGGAGTTATCAGAAGAATCGACTCAAGAAAAAGATAGTGATAGCAGTAATGAAAATGAACCAAATCCTGCTCAACAGAGAAATAGAACTGACAATAAAATAGCAGCTAGAAGTGCAGATGTAACCCAAATAGCAGATGTTGAAACAAATACTGGTACATGGGGGACAGTTTCTTGGGTATTTAATGAAAATACAGGAACATTAACCTTTACAAGTGGTGGAAATCTGGGAAAAGCTAGTACATCTCCTTGGAATACTCGTAAAGTTAATAATTTAGCTATTAATAAAATAGTATTTTCTGAAATAGTTAAAGCACCTGAAAATTCTAGTTATTTATTTTCTGGTAACACTCTTGGAAATAATCAGGATTATCCTTTAAGTGCTTGTCGATCTATCAAAGGCATTGAAAACATTGATGTTAGTAAAGTTAAAAACATGAGCTCTATGTTTTCAAGAGCAATAAATTTAAGAGGATTGGATTTATCTTCCTGGAATACTAAAAATGTTACAAACGTAACCCTCATGTTTCAAAGTGCATTTGGAAATTTTGAAACAGATGAATATGAGATTGCTTTAAATGTATCAAGCTTTCGTATAACGTCTAACCTTGAAGGAAAAAATTCGATGTTTTTGGATGCTAAATTTAATAAGATTACTGTAGGAAAACAATTTGATTTGAGACCGTTATTTGTTGGATCGAGTTATGGGGATTTCCCAGCCTTTCTAAAATGGTACAACAAAGATAAAGTTGTGGTAGGTAGTTCTACAACTGGACTTGGTAATACTTTTTTAAATTACCTTGCTGAAGGTCACCCTGGAACTTATACCACTTATTTACCAGACAATCCACCGACAGTGAAGCTTACATGGGGTGATGTACCATATCAATTTGATGAAAAAAATGGGGTATTGACTTTTATAGATGGTGGAACTTTCACTGAATCAGATGAATCACCCTGGAACCGAGATGACGAGCACCAAATAGACGCAAAAGACATCAAAAAAATTGTTTTTACAGAAAAGGTAACGGCTCCTAAAAATTCACAATTTTTATTCTCTCGTGCATCAGATCCTGTTGGACGTGGTCAGCTATCGAATTTAGCTGAAATTGAACATTTTGATTACTTAAACACATCAAAATCTGCTAATATGGAAGGATTCTTTCTAGGGGTATCTAGTTTAACGTCATTGGATGTATCACATTTTAATACAAGTAATGTGACAAATATGAAATCAATGTTTAAGGGCATGACAGGTATTTCGTCTTTAAACTTAGGGAATTTTGATTTTTCAAAAGTGACAAGTAAAAAAGATATGTTCTCAAATGATTTATTGAAAGAAATCACATTACCAGCGACATTTTTTGATAAAACAAATAGTACCAATTTAAACAAAGTATCAACAACAGATGGTTATAATGGAAACTGGGTTAATATCAATGATAAATCTAAAAAACTAGGTCAAACTTTGGAATTTTTAGAAAATACAGCTGGAAAAGCTGGGACTTATGTTTGGGGAGAAAAATCAGAAGACATGCTGAGATGGGGAACTGTTCCTTATCAGTTTGATGAAAGTACAGGAGAGTTAACTTTCACTGATAGTGGAACACTCGGTGAAGCAGATAAATCTCCGTGGAATCGACCAGATGATAAAGTAATTAATGCAACAAAAATAAAAAAAATAGTCTTTACAAAGCCAGTAAATGCTCCAGAAAATTCGAAAGATTTATTCTCTAGTTCAGGGACTGGAAAAGATTATTTATCAAATGTAACGTCTATTGAACATTTAAATTATTTAAATACTTCAAAGGTTACTAGCATGGACTCATTTTTCTCTGGACTATCTAGTATTAAAACGTTAGATTTGTCGAAATTTGATACTAGAAATGTTACAACGATGCATGGGATGTTTTATATTAACAAGAGTATTAGCTCACTTAATTTAAATTATGCTTTATTTGATACGAGTAAAGTGTCTAAAATGTCGGACATGTTTAATGGAATGTCAACCTTAAATAATTTGGATATTTCCAATTTTAAAACAAAAACAGTGCAGGATTTTGGTGGAATGTTTAAAGATGTCAGCAGTCTAACCAATTTAAATCTGAGTCAGTTTGATATGTCTAGCGCAACAGATATGTCTAAGATGTTTAATGGAATGAAAAATCTAAAAGCATTGAATGTATCTAGTTTTAATACGTCTAATGTTACTAGTATGAACAGCATGTTTAATGGTGCTTCTAGCCTAACCGATTTAAGTGTGAAAAATTTTGATACAAAAAATGTCACTAATATGACGTCTATGTTTCAAGGTGTTAAAAGTTTAAAATCTATAGATGTTTCAAGTTTTAATACAGGTAAAGTAACATCCATGAAGGAAATGTTTAGAGGCATGACGGGTATTTCTTCACTAAATTTAGGGAATTTTGATTTTACAAAGGTAATAAGCAAATTAAACATGTTTGCAGAGGATAATATAAAGGAAATTACGTTACCTAAAACATTTTCTGATGTAGGTAATAGTACAGGATTAAATGATGTATCTACAAAAGATGGTTATAATGGAAATTGGGTTAATATTAATGATAAATCTAAAAAACTAGGTCAAACTGAGGATTTTTTAAAAAATACAGCTGGAAAAGCTGGTACTTATATTTGGGGAGAAAAATCAGAAGACATGCTGAGATGGGGAACTGTTCCTTATCAGTTTGATGAAAGTACTGGAGTGCTAACTTTTGTTAAGGGTGGTACTCTAGAAAATAGTAAAGAACATCCGGGAGGGTATGCTAATTCTCCGTGGAATCGGAATGATACGAATAAGATTGATGCTTCGAAAATTAAAGAAATTGTCTTTACAGAGCCAACAAGTACTCCAGTGAATTCAGCTTTGCTATTTTCTAGCAATGCAACAAAATTGACTAATCTAACGAAAATTTCTGGACTTGAAAATTTAGATACATCCAAAACAACTAATATGCTTCAAATGTTTAATGGGATGTCTGGCATAAAAGAATTAGATTTATCGCACTTTAAGACTAACAATGTTATCAATATGAGCTCTATGTTTTATGGTATGTCTAGTTTGGAGTCATTAAATGTTTCATCATTTGACACTAGTAATGTGAATGACATGTCTAGTACATTTGCTAATTTAAAAAGTTTGATTAAATTGGATATTTCATCATTTGACACCAAAAATGTTAATAATATGAGTCAAATGTTTAATAACGACAGTGCAATGACTCGTTTGACGATTGACAATAAAAAATTTAATACGGCAAAAGTGAAAACAATGGATAATATGTTTAATAATATGTCTAGTTTGGAAAGTTTAGATACGTCAAAATTTGATACATCTAGTGTTACCACAATGGCATCAATGTTTAGAAATGTCCGAAAAGTTTCGGCGTTAAACTTAAGTCACTTTAATACAGCTAAAGTCACTAACATGTCAAACTTGTTCGCAGGTATGACAGGTATTTCGGCATTAAACTTAGGAAGTTTTGACTTTACAAATGTGTCAGATAAAAATGGTATGTTTTCTGGTGATGCATTGAAGGAAATTACATTACCCGCAACATTCTCGGATCCTAAAAATACAACAAAATTAAATAAAGTTTCAACAACAGATGGCTACAATGGTCAATGGCAAAACAGTGAAGGTAAACTATTTGGTCAAACTAAGGAATTTTTACAAAATTATAATGGGATAACAGACGCTGGAACCTATACTTGGGGACAATACTTAAAATGGGGAGACGTTCCATATGAGTTTAATGAAAGTACAGGAGTATTAACATTTTATAAAAATGGCGATAATATTTTAGGGACATATGGAAATTCTCCATGGAACAGACCAGAGTATCGAATTGAAGCATCTAATATTAAAGAGATTGTCTTTACAGAGCCTGTTAATGCTCCAAGTGATTCACAATATTTATTTTCTAGTCCTAGTGAAACCGAAAATCAACGTTTGAAAAATGTGACTAAAATTACTGGTTTAGATAAATTGAATACATCTAATACAACAGACATGACTTATATGTTTGGATTTATGAATTCATTAACTCAGCTTGATGTTTCTAAACTAGACACATCAAAAGCTACTAAAATGTATTGTATGTTTGTTAATTTATTTAATATTGAAGAATTGAACGTCTCAGGATTTGATACCTCCAATGTGACAGATATGTTTGGAATGTTTTACCAAAATAGAAAGTTGAAACACTTAGATGTTTCAGGATTTGATACTTCACGAGTGACGACTATGGAGGGAATGTTTGCTGATAATGAGTCTTTAGAAGAAATTGATGTGAGTCATTTTAATACCTCAAATGTGAACAATATGGCATGTATGTTTGAAAATAATAAATCATTAACTAAATTGAATGTTTCTAATTTTGATACGTCCAATGTCACAGTGATGCGAAGAATGTTTAACGGAGTTTCAGGTTTATCAACACTTGATGTTTCTAAATTCAATACACAAAATGTGACAAATATGTTAGAAATGTTTAGAGATTTGTCCGGTATTTCTTCATTAGACTTAGGAAGTTTTGATTTTACAAATGTGTCAGATAAAAATGGTATGTTCTCTGGTGATGAACTTAAAGAAATCACCTTACCAAGTACATTTTCTGATGTAAGTAATAGTACAAAATTAAATGATGTTTCAACAACAGATGGCTACAATGGTAACTGGGTAAACATCGATAATAAAAATGTAAATTTAGGGCAAACACCTGACTTCTTAAAAAATACAGCTGGAAAAGCTGGAACATATATTTGGGGACGTCAGAGTGCATTACATTTAGTAAAAGTTCCTGATTTATATGATTTTGGTAATAAAAATTCTATTAAAGATATTATACAAATATTGAAACCTCAATCAACAGGCAAACAAGAAGTAGAAATAAGAGATGATCGTGAACAAAAGGATATTTGGAGTTTAAGTGTAAAGGCGAGTAAATTAGAAAGCGATAAGCTAGATGATTTAGACCAAGCACGTTATCAGTTCAGTATCACGTCAGCATCAGATACTAATGTCCCAATTCAAGGGATAACGTATTCTGATAAACAAGTAGTATTACCAGCAGATAATTCAAGCCATGTCCTTTATAGTATGACAGATAAGACTCAAATTCCGACATCGTACAATACATGGATTAATGACATGTCATTGATTGTTTCACAAAATTCAGGTAAGCCAAATGAACACTATAGTGGCACAATTACTTGGTCATTAGATACAACACCACAAGATTAACGATGCTCAATCACGTCTTTTAAGAGGTGATTGAGTATTCATGTTTTAAAAGGATAGAACGATTCTCAGGAGGACGCATATGGAAATGAAACGATGGATAAGACAACTGATAGTGTTGACCGGCATTTTAGCACTAGGGGTTCAAATTGGCCTATTAAAAGTGCATGCAGCAGATAACAATCAATCTCAAATTGGTTTTACTGTAGAACCAGTAATACCAGATAATCAAATTGATAAAGATGCAACTTATTTTCATTTAGCAGTAGAGCCTGATAAGGAACAAGAAATTAGTGTTAAAGTAAAAAGCTTAATTAAGGACCCTGTGACAGTTGATTTAGGTGTGACAAATGCTGTAACAAGTACTTCTGGAGTGATTGATTATGGTCAAGAAAAACCAGTTCTTGATGAGTCACTAAAGGTTCCTTTAACAACTATGGTCAGTATTCCTAAAAATGAAGAGCATGTGACGGTACAAAATTTTGAAGAAAAAATTGTTAAAATAAAAATACATCCACCAAAAGAAGAATTTTCAGGAATTAAATTAGGTGCTCTGACGTTTATGAAAGCAGAAGATAAAAATGCTAAGAAAAGAGCAGGTATTTCCAATCGTTATGGGTATAAAATAGGCTTAATTTTATCAGAAGATAGAACCACTTATAATGAAGGGGCCGATTTAAAACTAAAAACAATAAAGCCTGGACTAGAAAATGGGATGAAGATGATTAATATTACCTTTCAAAATCCTGAACCTAAAATTCTATCAAAGTTAAAAATCGAAGCAAAGATGACTAAAAAAGGGTCAAAAGAAGTATTGAAAGAGCAAGAATTGACGGATCGTTCTTTAGCTCCTAATTCAAGTTATATTTTTGGTATTCCTTGGGGGATGGAATCGATAAAGCCTGGTGATTATACCATGCATATTATAGCCCAGTCAGGTGATAGAAAATGGAAATGGGATGAAGATTTTACCATTGAGGCAGCTGAAGCAAATAAAGTGAACAAAAAAGCAGTTAATAAATTTACTATCACTAAGAAAATGCTTATTTTAATCATTATTGTCTTACTTTTAAATGCTATATTATTGGTATTAAGATTAACTAATTCTCGTTGGCAAAAGCCACCAAAACAAGTGAATGTAGTCAAAAAGAAAAAGAAACGTAAAAAACAAGATGAGTAAGTAGGTGATGATGAAAATGAAGAAAAGGCATGTAATAATAACTATTTTTACTTTAATACTCTCACTGGTTATTTTTGATCATTCTGTTTTTGCAGTAGACACAGCTAAAACAGATATTCGTATCGGTTTTGTTAAAGATACTGAATTAAAGCCAGATAAACCAAGTGTCGTTCCACCAAATGGCGGAGACTCTTCGGATGGGGTGAACAATAAAACGCCTCAAACAACTGGTCGTTTGCCTCAAACAGGGGAACTCATTAATTATTGGTTAATTTTTAATGGTGTTTTATTAATTGTTATGATGTTATTTATTTTTGGTATCAGTAAACAAAGAGATGAGGAAGACAAAGATATTTATTTTGTATAAGGGAGGTCGCACATGGACGCAAGAATATGGGTTTATATACTGGCGATTATTGGCTTAGTAAATTTAGCTATCGGGTTATATTTTCTTTTCAAAGATTTAAAAAAAGAAAGACGCTATTGGCAGCGAAGTACATTGGTGATGGATGGTTTGTTTCTCTTCTTCTTTATTTTAGAAATTGGATTAGCGATTATCTTATGGATTAATTTTCAATCACAGATACAATTTTTCTTATAATAATATGACCAAATAAACGCATAATTGGGTTAATTCTCAATTATGCGTTTTCTTTTTTTATTTCAATGAAAATGGTTGCATTTTTTTAGCTGAGTCGCTATAATGAACTTATAAATTTCTTAATAAGAAATATTATTTCCAAATAAGAAAAGGGGTAATTTAGCATGAAGATGGAAACAAGATACGGAAGCAGTCCAGAAATGATTCGTCATTTTTCAACAGAACAATTAAGAGATGAATTTTTAGTTGAAAAGTTATTTGTCCCAGGAGAAGTGTTATTAACTTATACTCATAATGATCGTATGATTTTTGGTGGGGTAACACCAACCAATGAAGCATTAGAAATTAAATTATCAACGGAATTAGGTGTTGATTACTTCTTAGAACGTCGTGAGTTAGGTGTCATTAATATTGGTGGACCTGGTTCTATTATTATCAATGGAACAGAAGAACCTATGAAGAAACAAGATGGTTACTATATAGGTAAAGAGACAAAACAAGTTCAATTCAAATCAGATGATGCCAGCAATCCGGCAAAATTTTATTGTGTGTCAGTACCAGCACATAAAATTTACCCAAATGTGAAAATTAGTATTGATGATATTACACCAATGGAAACAGGCGAATCAAAAACATTGAACAAACGCAAAATTTATCAATATATTCATCCAAATGTATGTGAAAGCTGTCAATTACAAATGGGATATACTATTTTAGCAGAAGGTTCTTCATGGAATACAATGCCATGTCACACACATGAGCGTCGTATGGAAACTTACCTATACTTTGATATGGATCCAGATACAAAAGTTTTCCATTTTATGGGTAAACCTGATGAAACAAAACATTTAGTTATGGGAAATGAACAAGCAACCATCTCACCAAGTTGGTCAATTCATACAGGTGTGGGAACAGCAGATTATACATTTATCTGGGCAATGTGTGGCGAAAACATCACATACGGTGACATGGATATGGTCGCTATGGATGACTTAAAATAATAGGGGTGTAAGAAAATGACAAAATTTTCAATGGATTCATTTAGATTAGATGGCAAAGTGGCATTAATAACTGGTGGGATTTATGGTATTGGCTTTGGTATTGCTCAAGCGTTGCATGAAGCAGGCGCAACGATTGTCTACAATAGCATTAATGAAGAATCAGTGGCTCAAGGAGCAGAAAATTATAAAGCAGCAGGAATTGACGCTAAAGGATATGTGTTTGATGTGACGGATGAACAAGCCGTAAATGCAGCTGTTAAACAAATTGAAGAAGAAGTTGGAACAATCGATATTCTAGTAAACAATGCTGGAATCATCAAACGTATTCCAATGTTAGATATGTCAGTTGAAGACTTTAGACAAGTTATTGATATTGATTTAAATGGTCCATTTATTATGTCTAAAGCTGTGTTGCCAGGTATGATTGAAAAAGGTCACGGTAAAATTATTAACATTTGTTCAATGATGAGTGAATTAGGACGCGAGACAGTGAGTGCTTATGCAGCAGCTAAAGGCGGACTAAAAATGCTAACAAAAAACATCTGTTCAGAATTTGGAGAACACAATATTCAATGTAATGGGATAGGACCTGGTTATATTGCCACTCCTCAAACAGCACCATTACGTGAAGAGGGTCATCCATTTAATGACTTTATTATTGCCAAAACACCAGCAGCTCGTTGGGGAACAGTTGAAGATTTACAAGGTTCTGCAGTTTTCTTAGCATCTGAAGCTTCTGACTTTGTAAATGGCCACATTTTATATGTGGATGGTGGAATTTTAGCGTATATAGGAAAACAACCTTAATCACGCGAGTAGCACGATTCTCGTGCTACTTTTTTATTTTAAATAGAAAGATGGTAGAGAGTAGAAAAAATGACGTTTTATAAAAAATTAAATGAAGTAGATAAATATATACTATGGTGTTGTTTCTTTATTTTTTTTGTTAATGGACTATATTCGATGGTATTTGGCTCCATATTACCCCTTCTAAGTGATGCGTATTCACTTAATGAAACAATGAGTGGCATGTTGCTATCAAGTCATCAAGCAGGGAATTTGATTGCGGGATTTGTCGCAGGGATTTTACCGCTTTATTATGGTCGGAAAAAATCCATTTTATTTTTAAGTAGTTTTGTGATTATTGGTTTTTTATTAATGATAGGTGTTGGGACGCCTTGGGTATTACTGCTCGCCTTTTTCTTCACTGGTATTAGTCGAGGAAGTATTTCTAATTTCAATAATAAAACAGTCAATGACATCACAGATAGTAATCCATCTGCACTAAATTTTTTGCATAGTTTATTTGCCGTAGGGGCATTACTATCTCCTTTTTTAGTGATTTTATTTGGTCAATTATTTGGATTAAATGGTTGGCGATGGTTGTTAGTTGGAATTATTGGGTTAATTTTTATTTCACAAGTGATGTTTTTTAATATGCCGATTGAAGCAGATCTGATACAAAAAAATCAATCGTCTAAAGAAAAGGATTATTCTTTTTTTAAAGATTCTCTTTTTTGGAATACCATTCTCATTATTTTTTTCTATCTGTGTGCAGAATCAGCTATTACAGGTTGGCTAGTGACTTATTTTATTCAATCTGATTTATTGACGATTCAACAGTCTCAAATGATTTCTTCACTATTATGGGTGGGAATACTGATTGGACGACTGGGTTGTGTCTTTTTAGGAAGTCAATTATCAAGAGGAACGTTAATCACTGTTATCAGTATTGGTAGTGCCATTTTTTATGGATTATTACTGGCTAGTAATAGTGTCACCATGATTTTAATTTCTGTATTAGGATTAGGGGTTTCAATGGGAGGTATTTACCCAACAGCCATGACAATTGCTGGTTCATCTATTAAAAAACATCCCATGTCTTTAGGATGGATTTTGGTAATTGGTGGTTTAGGAGGCATTACAATGCCAATTGTTACAGGGTATCTTGCTCAAACTTTTACAATTTTTTGGGGAATGGCAGCCATTATTTTAGCCATTTTCATGATGTTATTAGGTGTTTTTTGGTATCGATTTGTTAATCAAAGAAAAGAGGAACTAGGATGAAAAAAGTACAAGTGTTAACAAAATTACAACAATGTGGTTTAGTGGCAGTGATTCGAGGTAATTCAAAAGAAGATGGTATTAACATCTCAAAAGCAACAGTTGAAGGTGATATAAAAGCAATCGAAGTAGCTTATACCACACCTGATGCTAGTGGTGTGATAGAAGAATTGAAACGTGAATATAAAGAGGATGACTCAGTTGTGATTGGTGCGGGAACAGTTTTAGATGCTACAACAGCAAGGTTAGCGATTTTATCAGGTGCAGATTTTGTCGTGAGTCCATCATTTGATGAACAAGTAGCAAAAGTTTGTAATTTATATCAAACGCCTTATTTACCAGGTTGCATGACCATTACAGAAATTAACACAGCATTAACACATGGTGTAGATATAATTAAAGTATTTCCTGGAGATATTGTCGGTCCACGTTTTATTAAAGATGTGAAAGGACCATTACCTCACGTGAATTTAATGCCAACAGGTGGTGTGAGTTTAGAAAACATGCAAGAATGGTTTGATAATGGTGTACTTGCTGTAGGGATTGGTAGTAATTTGACTAAAGGCTTAACTGGAGATAATTATGATATCGTGACAGAAAATGCACGAGTTTACGTGAAAAAATTGAATGAAATAAGAGGAAACTAATATGGGAAAAGTTGTCACATTAGGTGAAATATTAATTCGTTATTCAACTGAGAAAGGTCAGCACTTAGAAGATAGTTCACGCCTTTTTTTCCATTATGGTGGAAGTGAAGCGAACGTTAGTATTGGGTTAAGTGGGTTATCTCATGATGTGTCACTTTTGTCTGTTGTTCCCAATAATCCACTAGGACAAGGCGCTTTACAACATTTTAGAAAATATGGTGTCAGAACGTCAGATGTTTATTATTCAGGTGAACGATTAGGGTCTTATTTTGTTGAAGTTGGCGCAGGTCCACGTGCCACAAGTGTTGTGTATGATAGGAAACACTCGAGTTTAGCAGAATTAACGCAAACATTGTGGGAAGATGATACTTTGTTTGAAGGAGTTGACTTGTTTCATGTATCGGGGATTACGCCAGCGTTGAGTGACGAGTTGGTAGATATTACATGTGATTTAATGAAACGAGCTAAAGAATCAGGCGTAAGAGTATCATTTGATAGTAACTACCGTGCTAAATTATGGTCTTTAGAAAAGGCATCAAGTGTGTACAAGCAATTACTTCCTTATGTTGATATTTTTTCTGCAGGGAAACTAGATGCGATTAATTTATTAGGTATTACACCTCTTGAAGAAACAGCATCAACAGTTGATGAGCTGACATATTATAGTCAAAAAATGCAAGAAATTTACCCTAATATCTCGGTCATTTACTCAACAACTAGAGAAGTGGTTTCAACAGATGAGAATTACTTACAAGGAAATTTATGGATAGATAATACCTTATATCAATCTCGTAATATGCATGTCCCTTATATTGTTGACAGAATTGGTGGCGGAGATGCTTTCTCAGCAGGGTTGTTGCATGGTTTGCTGACAAAAGATGAATATCAACACAGTATTGAATTTGCGACAGGGATGTCTGTTTTAAAACATACCTACTCAGGAGATTCGTTATATATTTCTGAGGAAGAAGTAGAAAATTTTATTCAAAGTGATTCAAGTAAAATAAACCGCTAATTGAAAGGATGATTAAATGTTAACGTTAGCATTAAAAAATAACGGTACTGTAAAACAAGAACGCTCTAGAGAAGGTGAAACTTATTTGGTGTTTAAAAATTATCCCTATCAATTAGGCGATTATTTTGAATTAACCTTATCAGCACCGAATCAACTAGTTTGGGTTCAGATGGATGCAGCGATTGAACCAAGTTTAATTTATATCGATGGGACAACTTGGCACTATGACGTGATTTTAGATGAAAAATTAGGTTTAGCCTACTCGCCAAATATATTTAAAGGAACGAGGCATTTTGTTAAAGCGTGGTTACCAACGGAAGATGAAATCAATGCTTATCGAAATTTAGCGAAAAATTCACACGATCAAAAGGACGATTCAAAAGGATACCCTCATGCGTTTGCTAATGTGGAAACGCGAAATGATTCGACTTTTTTTGCAAGAAATGCAATTGATGGGATTGTGGCAAATGAAAATCATGGTTCATATCCTTATCAATCATGGGGGATTAATCAGCGTGCGGATGCACAGATAACCATTGATTTTTCTCGGGAAGTCTTAATTGATAAAATCGCTCTAGTATTAAGAGGGGATTACCCACATGATAGTTATTGGACTCATGTAACGTTAGAACTTTCAACAGGAGATGAATATGTCTTTGAAACAACTAACTCACTAGAACGTCAATTTTTTGATATACCATCAACAGTCGTAACACGAGTTACTTTGAAAGATTTAATTAAACATGAAGATGATTCACCGTTTCCAGCATTGACTCAAATAGAGGTGTTTGGAAAAGAATATAGCCAAGAATTTGATTTATAATTTACAAATGGGGTAAAGATAGCATATAATTCTTTTATCCAAGACATATCCGCAAGACAATAGTTCTTGTGGATATTTTTCACTAGAATGACAAAGTATAGGATGATATAGATGACTAAGGTAAATTATTTACTGCTTTTAGAACAAGGATTTGAATCAGTTGAAGAATTAAATGAAGATTCATGTATTTTTGCGACAACTCACTATATATCAGAACAAACAGGGAAGAAAACCAATATTGTCAATCACCATTTAAATAATTTATTTAAAGAAGGTGAGTTAATAAAAATTAATACGAAACCTGTTTATTATCTACCCAAACAACTGGTAACGGATTTTTTAAATCAAGACTTATCAAAATCTATTTATGAGTCATTTGAAGAATTGATTTCAGATAAAGCAGATGTGTTTAATCAGTTAATAGGAAATCAAAGTAGTTTAAATCATGTGATTAAGCAAGGGAAGATTGCGTTAAGCTACCCACCTAAAGGAATGCCTTTTCTGTTAACTGGGCCAACTGGTTCGGGTAAAACATATTTAGTTAAGCGTTTTTATGATTATGCCATACAGACTCATTTATTAGAAGAAACGGCTCCTTTAATTACATTTAACTGTGCAGAGTATGCAGATAATCCAGAATTGTTATCATCAAAACTATTTGGTCATAAAAAAGGGAGTTTTACAGGGGCTGATGTAGATAGTAAGGGATTATTAGCATTAGCTGACAAAGGTGTGTTATTTATAGATGAAGTTCATCGTTTAACACCTGAAAACCAAGAGAAGTTATTTTATTTCATTGATGAAGGAAAGTATAAACCAGTAGGGGAAAATGAAATATGGTCACACGCAGATGTTCGCCTGATGTTTGCAACAACTGAATCGTTAGATGATTATTTACTTGATACCTTTACTAGACGTATCCCAATAGTCGCTAAAGTACCATCACTTGAAAGTCGGGGTATTCGTGAAAAACGTCAATTTCTTTATCATTTTTTTAAGCAAGAAGCTTTGTTATTAAAAAAAGATGTTCTGATTGAAGAGGCGTTATTTCATTTTTTATTATCGTATCAGTTTATGGGAAATGTCGGTGAGTTGCAGAACTTGATTCGATATATTTGTGGGAATGCTTATGTTCGCCAAGGGTTAGGGGAAGACTTGGTTGTGTCAATTAGTGATTTACCAGAAAAAATGAAAAAAGAGGCTTTTCGAGACATTGATTTTACACCAAAAGAAAAAATAAAAATCACACCAACAGGTCAAATTGTTGACCCAAGCTATCATTCTATGGCGACATTTTTTGATACGCTATATAAAGAATTAGATAGTATCGGAAAACAGTATATGAGAGAAGAGTTAAATTCTCATTACTGGATTAATGTGTCATTTGAAAAAATAGAAGAACAGTTTAAATCAATTAATAATCGGTCATTGATTGATAAGCCGTTAAAAATTAAATTGGTTTCTATGATTGATGAGGTTTGTCGTGTGATGTATGAAACCCATCAAATCGAAGTACTACCAGAAACTCGCGACATCTTATTATTATTTATTGAACTCTTATTAGCTAGAGAATCTGAAAGTGATTACGAGCTAGAAAAAGCAACACAGTACAATCAATTGTTTAAAGAAAAACTAGAGTACGTCACGAATACGGTTGATTTATTTGTGTATTTGTTTAAAGAAATGTCCAATATTGGTCATATTGAGTTGAATGAATGGGATTATTTGATTTTAAATATGGTGTTTACCTATTACAGACGATTGAAGCATAAAGAACAAATTAACGGTGTCATCATTTGTCATGGTAAAAGTACAGCGTCTAGTTTAGCAGAAACAACCAATGCCATGATTGGACAAAAAGTTTATCAGGGCATTGATATGTCATTAGATGTCAGTTTTAATGAGATTATTGTGAAGCTACAACGCTATTTATCACTTCATGAAACAGCAAATGGCACGATTATACTGATTGATATTGGTCACACAAAAGATTTAAAAGAAGCATTAGAACATCGTGTAGATGGATCTATTGTGATTATCAATAATGTATCGACACAACTAGCATTAGATGTGGGATTTAGAATTGTGAACAATGAACACATTGAAATGATAGGAAAAGAGTCATCTAGTCAGCATTATTCGACTTATTCTATGTTTCAGCCGGATAAGAAAAAAGTACCAGCGTTAATTATTTCTTGTCAATCAGGTATGGGGACAGCAAAAAAACTTCAAGAAGTTATTGCAGAAAATTTACCTAAGAATACACCGATTCAGCTGGTATTATCAGATTATGCCCATCTTAAAAAAATGAAGACTAATACAACTATGTTTAATCGATATGAAATTATTGGTATTTTAGGGACAGCAAATCCACAGGTAGAAAACGTTAAATACATTGGGATTGATGATATCGTGTCTGAAGAAGGATATAAGTATTTATCCACTATTTTTGAAAGTTATTTAAGCCCACATGATATTCAACATTTAAATAACGGTGTGATGAAAACTTTATCTCTTGAAAATTTAGTCACTATGTTAAGTATTTTAAATCCTGAAAAGACGATAGAATTAATATCAGAAATGATTGACTATTGGGAGCAAGCTTTTGATATAAAAATACCAAATAATTTAAAAACGGCTTTGTATATACACATTAGTTGTATGATTGAGCGAGTGATTACAAGAGAATATGTACAGAATACCTTGTTAGATGAAGCAGACTTTACGAAAGAGCATCCTTATTTTATTGATGTGATAAAACAAGGCTTGGAAAAATTTGAGTCTGTGTATCATGTATCAGTTGATTTAGGTGAAATATCTTACTTACATCAATTATTTCAAGCAAATCTAATTGGATTTACTTTTTAATAAAGTACATCCAATTTTTTTGTTTATACATCCAATTTATCGTGATAAAAAGCTTGTTAAATAGTTATTTTGAAAGTTGGCACGTTACTTGCTTAATATAAAGTGAGAATAATAAAGGAGCGAAGTGACGATGATAAAAGAAGATTTATTAAATGCACAACGTTATTATGGATCAGGATTACTATCTAAAAAAGATATCACCGATGCATTGGATCGTGCAGTGGCTTTAGTAGATGAGAATATTAAAAAATTTGGTGAAACGTATCCAAGTCCTGCTACTAAAAATGGCTTTTACGAGAAAATGAAAAATATTGAATGGACAAATGGCTTTTGGACTGGAATGTTATGGTTAGCTTATGAATACACTGGTGATGAAAAATACCGTCAATTAGCTGACAAACATGTCACAGATTTTTTACATCGTATTGAAGAAAAAATAGAAGTCGACCATCACGATTTAGGATTTCTTTATATCCCTTCTTGTGTGAGCGCATACAAATTAACAGGGAATGAAGAAGCTAAAAAAGCTGGCATTTTAGCAGCCGACCAACTCATTTCAAGATACCAAGAAAAAGGTGAATTCATTCAAGCTTGGGGTGAGCTGGGAGCAGAAGATAACTACCGTTTAATCGTTGACTGTATGTTAAATATTCCTCTTCTTTACTGGGCATCAGAAGAAACAGGTGATATGACGTATTCAGAGATTGCAGATAAACATTACCAAACAACTTTAAAAACAGCGATTCGAGAAAACGCCTCAAGTTTCCATACATTTTATTTCGACCCTAAAACTGGTGAACCATTAAAAGGCGTGACTCGTCAAGGTTATTCAGATGATTCCAGTTGGGCACGAGGACAAGCGTGGATTGTTTATGGTATGGCACTTCAATATTATCAAACACACAATGATTACATTGTAGAAGATTTTAAAGCTGTTACAAACTATTTATTAAATCGTTTGCCAGAGGATTTGGTACCTTATTGGGATTTAATCTTTACTGATGGTAGTGGGCAATCAAGAGATTCATCATCTGGCGCGATTGCAGTATGTGGAATGAATGAGATGTTGAAATATTTACCAGAATCAGATGAATTGGCAATGACGTATCGTTACGCGTCTCATGCTATGCTAGGCAGTTTGATTAAGAACTACACATACACTAATTTAGAGAAAGAAAATGGCTTATTAACTCATGGTGTTTACTCATGGCACTCAGGAAAAGGTGTTGATGAAGCAAATATCTGGGGAGATTATTTCTACATGGAAGCACTTCTTCGTTTTTATAAAGACTGGACATTATATTGGTAGGAGGAAAAAACAATGACAGAACCAAATATTAAAATGGTCCGAATCGACGAACGCTTGATTCACGGACAAGGGCAATTATGGATTAATTCACTTGGAGCAAATTTAGTAATTGTAGCCAATGATGAGGTATCAACAAGCAGTATTCAACAAACATTAATGAAATCACTAATTTCAAAATCAATTGGGATGCGTTTTTTCAGCATTGAAGAAACATGTGACAAAATCCATAAAGCATCACCTAAACAATCGATTTTCCTAGTAGCTAAAAATCCTAAAGATGTTTTACGTTTAGTTGAAGGAGGCGTGCCAATAAAAGAATTAAACGTTGGGAACATTCACTTTGCAGAAGGTAAAAAACAATTAACCAATTACATTTCACTTGGTGAAGAGGATTTAGCAGCATTAAAAACGTTACACAATGAATATGGGGTACAGTTCAATACACAAACAACACCAATGGGCGGCGACGCTGGTGGTGGTTTAGATTTAAACAAATACGTCGAAGAAAATTAACCGTTGGAGGTAAAATAAATGGATGCAACATTCGTACAGGCATTATTAGTTGGGTTATTTGTTTCATTTTGTTTAATCGGTCAGTTAATTGGTATCTATACTAACCGCGCAATCTTTTTATCATTTGGTGTCGGACTTATTTTAGGTGATGTTCAAACAGGGTTATTAATGGGAGCTACAGCTGAATTAGCCTTTATGGGATTTGGTGTTGGAGCAGGAGGAACTGTTCCGCCTAATCCAATTGGACCAGGGGTAGTTGGAACCATTATGGCAATTGCTTTAAAAGACACAGGGATGGACGTGCCAACAGCATTGTCTTTATCATTCCCGTTTGCTGTAATGATTCAATTTGTGATTACATTTATTTATTCATTAAATGCTGGATCACTTTCTTGGGCAACAAAATCTATCCAAGAAGGAAATTACAAATCATTTAAATTAACATCAAACTTAACATTTATCGGATTTGGGGTATTTGGTTTTATTATTGGATTAGTTGCGACAATGAGTATTGAAGTATTACGCGCGTTTGTTAATATTATTCCTCAAGCGCTTATTTCAGGGTTATCTGTTGCAGGAGGTTTACTACCAGCTATTGGGTTTGCCATGATTTTAAACGTTATGGTGAAAAAAGAATTCATTCCAGCTATTTTATTAGGCTATGTGTGTATTTCTTACTTAGCAATGCCAGTTATTGGGTTAGCATTTGCCGGAGCAATCTTAGCATTAAACAACTTCTATAATAAAGGCAATGGTCAAGCAGAAGAACAAGAGGAGGTAATCGAAGATGGCATCTAACCAACAACCAGTATTAACTAAAAAAGACTATTTTAAAGCGAGTTTACGTTCATACGTGTTACAAAATGGATTTAACTATGGAAATTATCAAGGAACAGGGTATGCAAATATTCTTTTCCCTTCTCTTAGAAAAATTTACAAAGATGACGAAGAAAAATTAAAAGATGTGACAATCTCTAACTTAGAGTTTTACAATACAAATCCTCAGTTAGTTCCATTTATTACAAGTATGCAGTTAGCGATGTATGATAGTGGACAAAACGAAGAAGACACGCGTGCGATTAAATTTGCGTTGATGGGACCTTTATCAGGGATTGGTGATTCATTATCTCAATTTGGTTTAGCCCCATTATTCTCGACCATTGCAGCAGGTATGGCATTAGATGGATTGATTGCAGGACCTATCTTCTTTATCGTGTGTATGTTTGGTATCACATTTGGTTTACGTATGTTAATGGGTTACTTAGGCTATAAATTAGGTACTAACGTTATTGATACTTTAAGTGAAAAAATGGCAAGTATCGCCAAAATTGCGACAACAATTGGCGTGACCGTTATTTCAGGACTATCCGTATCATTTGTTAAAGCTAATTTGGCATTGGAATACGTGACAAAAGTTGAAGGTAAAGATCAAGTGGTGGCACTTCAAACAGTATTTGATAAAATCGCACCAAACCTTTTACCAGTCTTAGTTACAGCAGGGGTATATGTATTAATCAGAAAATACAAATGGTCAACATACCGTTTGATTGCATTGCTTATTGTGTTAGGTATCGCGTTATCAATGCTAGGAATCTTAAAATAGTAGGGTGGAATAAAAATGTTTAAAGTATGCATAGTCGGTCATGGGAACTTCCCATCAGGTGTTTGTTCAGCCTTAAAACTTTTATCAGGAAGCAATGAACAGTTACACTATTTTGATTTAGATCACAATTTAACACATGGAGAGTACGAACAACAATTAACAGCCTTTTTAACAGAAAATGACAATGTCATGATTTTTGCTGATATGACAGGGGGAGCACCTCATCAAATCGCGACACGCTTATTATTAGAACTAGGCAAAAAAAATCAATTTATCTTATCTAGTGTGTCATTAAATCTGATTTTAGATTTATACATGAAAAACAGCATGGGTGTATTAACGACAGACAATGTGTCTGCTGAGTTATCAAATAGTATGGCTGAAAGCAAAGAAATGTTGATGGTAATGCCTGATATTTCTGAAGAAAAAGTGGAAGATGTGTCTGTTACTGAAGAAGAAGGTATCTAAAACATGAAAACAGTCGGGATTATCTTACTCATACTGCTTGTCATACTTTATGTTGTTGTTTTACCCCTTGCAAAGAAAAGATATCAACAAAAGCAATTAGTCGATATGCAATCTTTTTTAAATGAATTGTCGGTTGGTGACCAAGTGATGATGAATAGTGGCATTATTGGGAAAATTAATCGAATAGATGAGCATATTGTTCATCTTAAAGTAGCAACAGATACCATTATTCGAGTGGATAAACATTCACTTATTGGCCGATACAACGAAGAAAAATAAGTAGTAAAGAAGTTACGATCACTCTATGCTAAGCATGAGATAAACGTAGCTTCTTTTTTATTAGAGGAGGAATATTATATGGCTCAATCATTTTTTGACAATCAAGAACCAAACAGTGTGCTTCTGTTTGAAAATAGTCAGTTACTCTTAAAAAATCACTTTCAATTTATCCATCCATATGACATGGAACCATGTAAAGAGGTAGTCGCATTTGACGCAGGGATTGACTGGGAATACATACCTTTTGATGATGAAGAGTGGAACTACATGTTAAATCGTCAAGAATATTTACTTGATTTATGTGTGAGTTTTGACATAACGAGTGACAAAAAATATTTGGAAAAGGGAAAAGAATTTATTTTTGACTGGATTTCTAAAAATGGGACGACAATAAATTGGCGCACGATTGATACTGGGATTCGTTTAACTTATTGGCAAGTTATGTTGTCCTATTTAAAAAAGGAATCACTGTTAAGTGAGTTAGAAAAAGAAACAGTACAGCAAAGTATTCATCAGCAAATCACTTATCTAGATGATAATTATATTGATAAATATGACCTGAGTAATTGGGGGATTTTAATTACAACTGGATTTTTTATCATGACCCAAGGATACTCAGAAAGTTGTGTTCAAGAAATACATGACAGAATGCTTAGTCGATTAAAAAAGCAGCTGAGATTACAAATACAGCCATCAGGTAATCATTGGGAACAATCACCATTATATTTTATGGAAGTGTTACGAAGTTTAGTGTTTATTCATCAAAGCCAAGTGTTAAGAGATGACCCCGTACAAAAACTACTAGAAGAAAAAATTTTTTCTATGTATCGCTTTATGCCACATTTTGTGACACCCAATGGCACCACTATTTTACAAGGTGATACTGATGAAATGAGAGTTAAAGATGTGATACAAACGATATCACTCATTTATAAACAACCATTGCCTGTCCTATTTGGAGAGTCTGTATCGGTTGATTATATGATGTTATATTTTAGTCAAAAAAAATTAACTATTACAACCTGGAAAAAAGAAATAAAAAATAATATTAGTAAAAATAGCGTGACCAGTATGAGTGATGATTACACTGGGAATTATTATTTTCGAAGCGACTGGAGTTCATCTGCCTCCTATTGTCATTTATATAATGGGAACTTAGGTAGTGGACATGGTCATTTGAGTTTAGGGCACGTTGATTTGTCACTACGAGGAGATAATCTTTTTGTTGACAGTGGTCGACTGACATATACGGAGTCAAAATTAAGAGAAACACTAAAAGAAAGTATGCAACATAATACGGTTGTCATAAATGATCAACCATTTGGTAACGCAATAAACTCATGGGGATATAGTGAGGTTCCGACAAGTTTAGCTAATCGCTCTTATGAAGATTCATATTTTTGGTCAGTTAGAAGTATGTATTTAGACAATCAACTATATGGTACATTTAAAGTTGTCAGAACGGTATTGTATTTGAAAGAATTAGATAGTTTCGTTATATTAGATCAGGTGATAGAAACACCATCAAGCGTATTTTCTCACCTGACACGCCAATTTCATCTCAATCCCAATGTGGGTATTAAAAAAGTATCAACTAAACTGGTACTGACAATAAGAGACGATGACTACTATCTTTCTTTTGGTAAAAGTAATCTTACGATAGAACCAAGCGTGTATTCTCCAAAATATAATGAACTAGTAGTGAATGAAAAGATTATTACAACAAGTACACAGCCATCTCAAGCATTATTAGTGACACCACATAAACATGTGTCTTTAGAAAAGGTTCATGTTAGTAAAACAGATAATGGATTGGTGGAAGATAATCAATGTTTTGCTTTAAAGGTAACAGAAGGAAGTCAAGAGTGGCTTATTTATTCCATGATTGAAGATACCTACTCAGGGCATAAATTATATTTAATAGATAACCATGAAGTATATGGTCAGTTGGGTGTGGTTAAAGTGAAAAGTGAACAAGAATTAGGATACACACGTTTGTTTTAATCATATAGTAACAAAAAATACTTCTCGTTTGTTGAGAAGTATTTTTTGTATGCACAACTATTCAGTTTTTGATTAAGAATAAGAACAACTATAATCTGCAAAAGTATCTACTTTGACTTGGAAACTACTGTCTTTAGCCACAGTAAAAGACGTACCGGCTGTAAATTCTTTCCAATCATCATCGTTTTCTCTTTTTATCACCATACTTCCATTAAGTACCGTCATTAATTCTGTAGAAGAGGTGTTAAATTCATAAGAACCAGGTTGCATGAAACCTAACGTCACGATTTCACCATCAGCTGTTTCAACAGTACGGCTATTTACTTTTCCGTCGAAATAGACGTTGGCATTTTGGACAATTGTAGCATTGTTAATTTTTTTGCTCATAATAGACTAACCTCATTTCAAATTGATACTCTCATTATATTCATGTACGTGAATATTTTCAAGTTAAAATTAATTAGTTGATTTAGGAGCATGAACAATAATAACTTTCGTGACAACATCTGACATATTATCCCAATTATGAGGGTAATCTGAATTAAAATGGGCAGAGTCTCCTGCGTAAAGTTTGATATCTTGATCTCCCCAAGAGAGAGTTAAGACACCTTCTAAAACATATAAAAATTCTTCCCCATCATGTGTGTAGGGGGCAGGGACTTCTTTGGTTTCATTGGGCATTATCTCAATATATTCTGGGGACATGGTTAAGTCATCATTAAATCTTCCTAGATTGAAATGGACCACCCTGTTAACATGCTGAATATAAGGACGAAGGTAACCACGGACAATAATATCTTGTTCTACTGATGGTTGCAGTGGATGTTCTGTTGTAAAAAAAGTCGTGATATCTGTTTCCAATATTTCGGCAATTTTATTTAAATGCTTAACATCAATTGTAGTAATTCCACGTTCAAATTGTGAAATAAATCCAGTGGACAGCCCTGTTAGCTCAGACATATTTTTAATAGTCATTTTTTTTTTATTCCGTAAGTATTTAACTTTTTCTCCTAATTCCATAAGTACCTCCAAAGTGTCTATTTGTATTTATTAAGTATAAAGTAATATTAAAAAAAAACAAATCGGGTAACGCTTTCTTTACAAAGAGTTATGATGAATGTCTATGTTATTTAATTCATATTCATAAAAAAATATTGATTTTTTTCACTTAAGTGAATACAATATGGGTGTAGAGAGAAATCGAGGTGAATGATTTGAAAGCGCCATATATTTTCAATATCCAAAAGTTTTCAGTACACGATGGACCAGGTATAAGAACAACTATTTTTTTTAAAGGATGTCCTATTCGTTGCTTGTGGTGTCATAATCCCGAGAGTCAGAAGTACAATCAAGAGGTGATGTTAACGAGTGAAGGGGAGGAAGAAATTGTTGGTCAGCATTATACTATAGAACAAATTGTGAAAAAAGTTCAATCTGACCAGATTTTTTATGACCAATCTGGAGGAGGTGTAACGTTTTCTGGTGGTGAAGTCATGACACAACCCATAGATTACATTGTAGAGTTAGCTAGCAGAATAAAACGTTTAGGTATATCGTTAATGATTGATACGTGTGGGGTTGCTCCGGTAGAAAATTATCAGAAGATATTACCTTATGCTGATGGTTTTTTATATGATTTAAAGTTCATAAATTCACAAGACCATTTCAAATATGTAGGGAAAGATAATTCATTAGTAAAAGATAATTTAAAATTTATTTCGGATAATGGTGGGGCTATCTATTTACGATTAATTTTATTAAAAGGCATCAATGATTCGATGGATACCATGGAAAAAACAGTGGAATGGTTAAAAGAAAATAATATTAAAATATCAGAAATTGATTTACTACCTTATCATGATTTTGGAAGAGATAAGTATAATCGATTAGGAAGAAAATGTACTCAGAATTTCGAGGTACCTGATGAACAACACGTTTTGAATATTAAATACTATTTACAACAAGAAGGATACAACGTCAAAATTGGCGGTTAATATATTAAAAATGAGGAGGAAATATGATGACACACTTAACATTGGAAAAAGATAGAAGAGGTTCTACCGAACGCATTAAGAAATTAAGGGATATTAGTGATAATCAGTGTGAACCTTGTGTATCTATGGAAAGAGCGGTTTTATTAACAGAAGCTTATAAAAAATATGAAGGAAAAGTTTCAGCTCCAGTACTACGTGGAAAAGCGTTTAAATACATTATGGAAAATAGAACGCTCTATATTGAGAAAGGTTCTTTAATCGTTGGGGAAAAAGGTCATAAGCCTTGGGCAGCTCCTACTTTCCCAGAACTATGTTGTCACTCATTAGAAGATATGGATAACATGAATAACCGTGAAAAAGTATTTTTCCGTGTTTCTGAAGAGGATAGAAAAATTCAAGAAGACGTCATTATACCTTATTGGAAAGATAGAGCTTTGATGACAAGGATGGAGAGCTTACTTCCAGAAGAGTGGCATAAATTATTTAATGCCGGCTTGTATACAGAATTTTTAATGCAAAGAGGACCAGGTCATACTGTTGCAGATGGAAAGATATACCAAAAAGGTTATATTGACTTCATCGACGATATTCAAAGAAGTATTGATAATTTAGATTATAATAACGATTTGGAAGCATTAAATAAAAAAGAAGAACTTGAAGGTATGAAGTTAGTTTGTGAGGCTATGATTATTTTTGGTGAACGTTATGCTCAAAAAGCACGTGAATTAGCAGCAGTTGAAACAGATGAACAATGGAAACAAGAATTACTAGAATTAGCTGAGGTTTGCGATGTTGTCCCTAAACATGCGCCTAAAACTTTCCGCCAAGCAGTTCAAATGTATTGGTTTACTCATATTGGTGTAACAGTAGAAATGAATAATTGGGATGCCTATTCTCCAGGTAAATTAGATCAACATTTAGAACCTTTCTATAATCAAGAAATCGCTTCAGGTGACTTAACTCGAGAAGAAGCACGAGAAATTTTAGAAAACTTATGGATTCAATTTAATAACCAACCAGCTCCCCCTAAAGTTGGTATAACACTTAAAGAAAGTGCTACCTATACAGATTTTTGTAATATTAATACTGGAGCACTTAGACCAGATGGAACATCTGGAGTGAGTGATGTGAGTTATTTAATCTTAGAAGTAATGGATGAAATGAAGCTGTTACAACCTAGTTCAAACGTTCAAATCTCTAAAAAAAGCCCAGAACACTTTTTAAGAGAAGCGATAAAAGTCTCTCGAAAAGGTTGGGGCCAACCAGCATTTTATAATTCAGAAGCGATTGTTCAAGAATTACTTTTCCTTGGTAAAGAAATTGATGATATCAGAGAAAGTGGCATTGCCAGTGGGTGTGTCGAAACAGGAGTGGCTGGTAAAGAAGCATATGTCTTAACTGGTTATCTAAATGTTCCTAAAGTGTTGGAATTAGTTCAAAATAGAGGGTTTGATACCTATAGCAACCAGCAAGTTGGGCTAGACTTAGGTGATCCATGCAAATTTTCTTCATATGAAGAATGGTATGAGGCATTCTTTAAACAATTGAAGTATGTTGTTGATGTTAAAATTGCTGGAAATAATATTATTGAACGGATGTATATGGAATCTATGCCTGTTCCATTGTTATCTGTTATAACAGATGATTGTATTAGTTCAGGAGTGGACTACAATGCAGGTGGAGCACGTTATAATACAAGTTATGTACAATGTGTTGGTATTGCAACGATAACAGATTCTTTAGCGTCAATTAAGAAAAACGTTTATGAGGATAAAGTTGTCTCTATCAGTGAATTATTAGCTGCTTGTAAAGCTGATTTTAAAGGATATGATGACATATTTGACCTTGTTCATAATAAGACCCCTAAATATGGAAATGATGATGACTATGCAGATAGCTTAATGGTAGACGTCGCAGAATCTCTACAAGAAACGATTGCAGGTAGAAAGACACCTAAAGGAGCAACAACCGTTGTAGAATTTTTACCTACTACCTGTCACGTATACTTTGGACAAGTGATGGAGGCAAGTCCTAATGGTCGTCACGCTCATATACCTTTACCAGATGGTATTTCTCCAGAAAAAGGAGCAGACAGAAATGGTCCAACAGCTGTAATAAAATCTGCTTCAAAACTAGACCAACTAAAAACTGGTGGAGCTTTGTTAAATCAGAAGTTCACTCCAGCAGTGGTAGCAGGTGAAGAGGGAATTAGTCATATGGCTAGTTTAATTCGTTCATACTTTGCAATGGATGGGCATCATATGCAATTTAATGTGATTGACCGTGCAACACTTATAAAAGCTCAAGAAAATCCTAAAGAATATGAAAACTTGATTGTTCGTGTAGCTGGCTATTCAGATTACTTTAATAATTTAGATCGTGCATTGCAAGATGAAATTATTAATCGAACAGAACAAGAATTTGCTTAAAAATAATTTAGTCACATCATATAAGGTTATGGTGTGACTAATTTTATAAAATATGTTTTATAAGGAGAATGTTATGGATGGGAAACAAGAAGATGTTGTATCGTTAACGGAAGAAAACAATCCGTTATTACGTAAGGAAATAACGAAGGGAACCTTTATCTGTATTGCGTTTGTTGTGTTGATAGCAGTATACTTTGGTAGTGTTATGGGCGTAGGCGTCATGTTTAGTGTTATTATGAAAACAGCTCATGATTTATTACTTAATACATGTTTTTATATTATGGGTGTAGCGGTTTTGGCTGGAGCTGTTTCTTCTGTTTTTTCTGAATTTGGTGTAACGGCATTATTAAATAAATTAATTTCACCTATCATGAAACCTTTATTTGGTTTACCAGGAGCCTCTGCATTGGGTGCAGTTACGTGTTTTTTTTCTGATAACCCAGCCATTGTTTTAATTGCGAAAGATCCAGGATATGCTAAATATTTCAAAAAGTATCAGTGGGCAACTATGATAAATTTTGGAACAACTTTTGGAATGGGGATTATCATAACTGGTGGTATTTTAGGAATTCAATCAGGAAAGTATGCTAATAGTGTGATAGTAGGTCTCATTTGTGCCATTATTGGTGGGGTTGTGAGTAATAGATTGTTAATGCGCAAAACGAAAAAAATCTATGGTACTGAAGAAGGGGTTTCAGATGAATACTTAGACGCAAAAACAGAACAAACACCTGCAGGATACCGAAAAGTACGTGATGGTAGTCCTTTCCAGAGAGGGTTAAATGCAACCTTTGATGGTGGTAAAGCAGGAGTGGATTTGGGCTTAGGCATTATACCAGGTATACTTATCTTTACAACATTGGTTATGATGTTGACAAATGGTCCAAGTATCGTGGATGGACAGGCTATTTATCAAGGTGTAGCTTATGAAGGGACAGGGTTGCTACCATATTTATGTGAGAAGATATCATTTATCTTAACTCCATTATTTGGTTTTGCTAATCCAGAAGTTTTAGGGTTACCACTGACTTCTTTAGGTGCATGTGGTGCTTCGATTGCAGGAGCGAAATCTTTAGCTGATCAAGGTTTATTAAATGGTCATGATATGGCCGTTTACTTTGCGATTGCCTATTGTTGGGCAGGCTTTTTATCAAGCCATGCATCAATGGCAGATGCGATGAAAACTCGTTCAATTTTAACTTACGCGATGTTTTCTCATTTTATCGGAGGGTTAGTAGCCGGTTTAGTGGCTAATTATGCGTATATGTTGATTTTTTAACATAAGAAAGGAATAGAATAATGACAAAAACTATTGGATTTTATGGAACAGGAAATATGGGACGTGCGATGATTCAGGGGTTAATTCAATCAAAATTATATGAAGCAAAAGATATTTTGATTTATGATGTCTATCAACCTATCGTAGAAAAATTAGTGAAGGAATTAGGGGTTACACCAGCAGATGGACCAGAGAACCTAGCGGAAAAAAGTGATACGATTATATTTGCAGTAAAACCTTATGTGTTGCCTAATTTATTAAAAGAATTATCACAAAATTTAACAACAAGTCAGGTGTTAATATCTGTTGCGGCAGGTGTTAATATTTCAACGATTGAACAAGCATTAACATCTCAGCATAAAGTTGTTAGAGTCATGCCTAATACACCCGCATTAGTAGGGGAAGGCATGTCTGCACTAGCTTGTAATGCTAATGTTTCAGAATCAGAAGAAAAAGAAGTGTTAGAAATATTCAATAGTTTTGGAAAAGCTCAATTAGTAAGTGAGAATTTAATTGATGCAGTGGTTGGTGTAAGTGGATCAGCACCAGCATATGTTTACATGTTTATTGAAGCTTTAGCAGATGGTGCTGTATTAGAGGGGATGCCACGTCAACAAGCTTATGAATTTGCCGCACAAACCGTTTTGGGCTCAGCAAAAATGGTATTAGAAACTAAGAAACATCCAGGTGAATTAAAAGATATGGTTACGTCTCCTGGAGGTACCACCATCGAAGCTGTTAAAGTGCTGGAAGATCAAGGATTCCGTTCTGCTGTTATTAATGCTGTTCAAGCAGCATCAAAATGCAATAAACGTTTAAGCTAACAACTTAAGACTCTGCTTCTTAAAGCATGGCTAAATCAAAATGTATAACTAATAATAACCTATTAAATCCTTATTCTATTTAGGATTTAATAGGTTATTATTGTGATGAAGTTAAAAAAATTAATATTGTCTCTTTGATACAGAGAGTCCATACTCAAATAATAGCATGAGGACTAAAACAATACTGATGCCAACAATAGTGTTAAATAGTCGATATGGGATAAGAGAAAGATTAACAGAAGTAGTATTCAAGGAACTAAGTAATAAAATTTGTGGGTTAGTAAAAAAATTAGCAATCGTGTAATTTCTAGGAACAAAGAACACCACACAGATATTTAAAAGGACGATAATTAAATAAATTAGCAGTTCAAAAAGGTTTAAGTTAATTAAAATAATTCCCAATGCTAGTCCAATGATACTGCCAATCATTCGTTGATGAGACCTTATTCTAATTTCATCAATTTTTTCTCCACCTAATATGGCGACAGATATGATGAGAATCCAGTAACCATTTTGTTCATTGAATAAAGTTGACACATATGCTGAACTGAACAAAAAATAATGGAAGAAAAGTGTATGGCTTTTAAAATAATATCAGGATCTCTATAAATCATTACATAATAGTTATCTTTTAATGTTAAGCTAGGCTAATTTTTAGTGGAATTTTTTAGAGGAAGCTTTAACAAGAAAGAAATTACCCCACCAGAGATGAGAGCTCCAAAAATACCAAATAATAGATAATTACTTGTTGTGAAAATATGCTGAATATCACTTAGATTGGTTCCTGTTGCAAACAACATTAAAATGAAAAAATAATCAGGTTTTGGTACATTAAATAATTTAGTAACTAAAAAGTAAAAAAAGGATAGGATACTGATTAAAAATGGAATAGTTTCAGGATGAAACCCGGCGTAAATGCCTATAGTAAATGAAATATATAAACTAATACCATGAAAAAATATGAATCGTATATTTTGATATACGGAAGTATATTGAAAATAAAGGTATGAAAAAGCGCCCATAATCCCAATGGTTGCGATTTTTGTATCGTCTAGAATAACGGCAAATAGAAGTGTAATAAACATTGCAAAACCTGCACCGAGAGGACGAAGAAAAGAATCATCAATTTTTTTTTGAATAAATATGTTTTTAAGATACGTCATATAAACACTCCTTTTCATTATTATAGCAGAACCTCATCGTTTTGATGTGAGAAATCATTTGATAAAAGAGTGACTAGATAGACAAAAAAACCCATCTAATGATTCTGTTTAACAGAACCATTAAATGGCGTAATAGGTGACATGATATTAGGCTAAAATACCAAAAGCGCTTAATACAATTGAAAGGATTAGAATAATCCAAATAACACGTGTAGAGTTTAATTTCTTTTGACCTAACATCCAGTAAGTTAACATGACTAATAATACAGGAACTAGCGCAGGTAAGATAGAATCAAGTGTGTCTTGAATAACTAATTCAACACCGTTTTTCTTATAAACCATTGGAACACTTGCTTTGATAACTGAAGGAATCAAGGCACCGATTACTGTGACCCCTAAAATCGTCGCAGCATTTGTAAAAGCAGCTAGTTTATCTTTTAATGTCGTAACTAACTTAACCCCTTGTTTGTAACCCATCGGAAGTAAAGCAGCACGACCAAATAATAACGCAATGTTTGCAACGATCCAGATAAGACATCCTACAACTGAACCATTTTGTGCCAATGTACCAGCAATAGAACCAAATACTGTACCCCAGATAACGTGAAATAGTGAATCTCCAACACCAGCTAACGATCCCATTAAAGCTGTTTTTAAGCCGACGATGGTGTCTTTTGCAGCATATCCATCTTGTTCTTCAATCGCTACATCAATCCCCATGATTAAGTTCCCAAAGATAGCGTTAGTATTGAAAAATTGATTATGTGTTCTCATCATATCTTTAAATTGTTCATCATTGTCGCCATAAAATTTTTGAAGAGCAGGCATGATACCATATAAGTATCCAGAACTCATCATACGTTCATAGTTCCAGTTTAACTGACTTCCTAAAATATAACGCCAACTCATGGTAGTTAAATCTTTTTTAGTTAATTTTTTACTATTACTCATCTCCATCAAAACCTCCTTCTAAACTAGTAGAGTGACTTGTTACAGTGGCATTTCCGTTAGCAGCTTTTGCAGAGTCACGTTTAAATACTAAGATAGCAGCAACTAGTCCAATGATTGTGACCCCTAACATAGGTACTTGTAAATAAGCAGCAAAGAAGAAACCTAGTAATAAGAACGGAATGTATTGTTTTGTTGGTAAGTAACGTAAAAGAATTCCAACTCCGACAACAGGTAATACTCCACCGGCAGTTTTAAGACCATTCATTAACCATTCAGGAATCGCGTTTGTAATCGCGATAACAGCATTATCTCCAATTAAAAGCATTAATAAAATTGGAATCGCACGAGAGAATCCCCAAAGAAATGATCCAGATAACACTAAGCGAGAAATTTTCTTTACTTGTAGATTTTCAATTGCTGTATCCACTTTGTGTAGTAAAAACACATTACAAAAGCGAGCAATAACGTCTAGTTGTAACATCAGTAAGGATACTGGAACGGCTAACCCAATCCCGTATTCGGCACCTTTACCTGAAATAATGGCGAATGCAGTACCCAGTACAGCCCCTGTAAAGTAGTCGGGAACAGATGCCCCACCAAACGCTGCAATCCCTAAACGCATTAATTGAAGCGTTCCACCAACCATTAAACCAGTTGTTAAATCTCCCATAATAAGACCAGAAATCATCCCAGCAATCGCTGGTTGTGTTAATGTATTTGAAATAAGAGAGTCGTTAATAGCAATAAAAGCATAAATCGTAATTAATATAATTTGAAATGTTCCTAAACTATGCATGATTATCCTCCTTTTAAATCTTTATTTTTTAACGAGTGAGTTTTTCCATAAAATTGATGATTGGATCATTTGGTACAAGTTGAGCTGTAATATCAACTCCATGCTCTGCAATTTTTTTAAAGACAACTTCTTCATCTTTTGTCACTTTGATGCTTTTAGTAACTTCTCGAGCGCCTTCTTTGTGACTCATGTTTCCAACATTTATCCGGTTAATATGTCCGCCTTCTTCAATAAAACGTAAAACATCAGTAGGATTTTTGAACAAAATGAACAAACGTTGTTTTCCATACTTACCCGAATTAATATTTTTAACAGCCTCTTTAATTGTCAATACTGATAACCTCATAGATGTGGGAGCAGCCATTCGTAAAGAAGATTTTTGTAATGGATCTTGTGCCGCTTCATCATTAATGACAATGATGCGTTGGGTATTTAAACTTGTAGACCAAATACCAGCTACTTGTCCATGAATGAGCCGTTCATCAATTCGGATATTCACAATGTTTTCTTTCCCTCTGAATTCAGCATATTGATCTAAATTAATTTCTTCTTGTTCCTTAATTTGTGTGCTTTTTTCTAATTGGTTTTTGACATTTATAACACTTTGTCTAGCGCTTCCAATAAGCTCTTTAGTACTTGCTTGCTCATTAAGAGTGGCTTCTACCACCAAAGGAAGTGACATTCCGGCAATAATCTCGACATTTTCATTGTCAACATATTCTTTTAATGCGACATTACATGGCGTTCCTCCTAGTAAGTCAGCGATGATGAGTGCTTTTCCAGATATGGTTGACATTGTACTAATGAGATCTTGTTTAAATTGCTTGTCATCTCCATCGTCTTTTAATGAAACAATATGTACAGATGGTTGTTTTCCTGTAATCATTTCTAAACTATGTTTAACACCTTGAGCCATGTCGCCATGACTAATTAAAATGATGTCTCTCAATTGAACCCCTCCTATTTTACTAAAGTTGATAACTTAACATGTTAGGTTTTTACAATATTAATATATCATTTAATATACTATTTGTAAACACTTTCTTTCTTTATTTTATTAAAAAAATAAGGTATATTTATAATAACAACTTAATATGTTAGGGCGTATTTTTGAAAGGAGTGAAAAGATGATTCCTAAATATCAACAAATCAAAAAAGATTTATTGGAAGAAATAAGAAATCATGTGTTTGTACCAGGGGATAAATTTTATTCAGAAGCAGATATAAAAAAACGATATTCTGTTAGCTCGATTACAGCAGTTAAAGCATTAAATGAATTAACCGCAATGGGTTATCTTTACCGGATTCAAGGGAAAGGAACGTTTGTTTCAAAAGCAAAAATTTCTCAAACAGTCCGATTTTCAGATATCGAAAATCATTCAATAGATACAGAAGAAACTCGAGTATTATCTGTTACTCAAGAAAATCATTCAGAAATTTTAAAGAAATTAAAGTTAGCTAAAACAGATAGTTACTATAAAATAGTGCGTGTTCGTTCATCGGAAGGCGTACCATTTATTTTGACGATGACTCATCTACCTAAAAAACTAATGAAAGAACCTATTAGCCAAAATTTAGACGATTACATTAGTATTTATGACCGAGTTAGAAATGATTTTGGCGTTGATTTATTTACACAAGCATCTGTTGAAACGAATGAAATTGTTTTTCCAGACGATTCGTTTATTACAAATGAACTAAGACTGAGCTTTAGAGAACCGGCTGTGCTTCAAGAAAAGTGTACTTATTTAACGGATAATAGTGTGGCTGAATATATTGTAAGTTATAAGCATTGGAAGGCATTTAAAACAAAAATAGAAGTCGAGGCAGAATAATTGCTTCGACTTCTTTTTTTATAGATAGAGAGGGGAGTCTGAGAAGGAGACATTGGTGATATTTTTTCCTTCTGTTTCAAAAATAATGATGTCATTTTCACCAACATGTAGAAATTCTTTTGGACAGTATAAGGAAAGATAAGGGCCGCGATTCCAATAACGCCCTAAATTTACTCCGTTGACGATGATGACGCCTTTTCCATAATTTGAGCAATCAATATAAGTGTCCCCAATATCATCCAAGTGGAAAGTTGTTTGGTAAAAAGAGGGATGATTAGGATTACTTTGTTTATTGAAATCGATAGCGTTTAATTGTTCTGAAGACATGGTAAGAGGGTAGTGTTTAAATCCTTGATGGAAGTGGATATCATACATCACGCCACCACGAATACCTTTCATTTGTGTTGGATTATTTAATTTATACCCATAATTAACCCGTCCCATATTTTCGATTAAAATACTCATTTTAATGGTCTCTTTGTTGTTATCACCATTTAATATCAGCTCATTTCCATTTGTCTCTTGATACTGAGTAGCTAAGTGTGAACCATCAGTATAAATCTTCAACCGGTCACTAGCTTCTACAACTTTTAATTTATTGTCATGATGATAATTTTTTAATTCAAAATCATATAGTAGATAGCCATATCCATTACTAATTGTTTCCATTGTTAAAGGGTAGGAAGAGTAAACAGGAGTCATCATATCATCTTTTGTATGGAAAAATGACACACTTTTTTGAATGGGAAATGACCCTAGATTTACGAGTTGTTTCACTCGTGGTTTTGCTTGCCAAACATCAGGACATACTTCTTTAATCGCCTGCTGTACCAAATAATATTTCTCAGTAGGTTGTCCACTTTCATTAAGAAGAGCATCATAATCATAGCTTGTTACTTGTGGCAAATCTGTATTACCACGAGCAGAACACCCATTATAAAATCCGAAATTTGTCCCACCATGAAACATATAAAGGTTAATAGACCCTAGCTGTAGCATGTCTTTCACTTCATTCGCTAAATCTTTTGGATCGCGCTTAATAATATCTTCACCCCAACGATTGAACCAACCATCCCAATATTCCATGGACATGATGGGCCAAGACTTGTTGTGTTCAGCCATGAATTCTTTTAAAACTGCAGCATTTTGAATGGACTGACTGCCAAAATTACCGGCGACAAAAACATCTTCATCAATTAATGAGCCAGCATCTAATACTTCTTTCCAAGATCCATCAGAAGTAAAGAGAGGGACATCAATACCATAACTTTCGACTATCTTTTTAGTCGCAATTAAATAGTCTTTTTCCATTCCATAAGAGCCGTATTCATTTTCAATCTGCATCATGATAACAGGGCCACCTTGGGTAATTTGTAAAGGACGTAACTTTGGTAATAACTCATGGTAATAGTTCGCTACTTTTTCCATGAAGATGGTATCAGTTGAGCGTAAACGAATCATGCCATCTTTTAGTAACCATGCTGGTAAGCCGCCGAACTCCCATTCTGCACAAATGTAAACAGAAGGTCGCAAAATGACATATAGTCCCATTTTTTGTGCTAATTTTACAAAAGATTCTATATCTTTCATGCCACTAAAGTCAAATGTTCCTTCAGTTGGTTCGTGTATATTCCAAGGGATATATGTTTCAACAGTATTAGCACCTAATGCTTTTAGGTTAAATAAACTGTCTTCCCATTGATTAGGAGTCATACGAAAATAATGAATGGCCCCGCTAATGATTTTCATGGGTTCACCATCTAGTAAAAATTCTTTTTCTATGCTGAAAGTTTGCATACCAATTTCTCCTTTACCAATATTTTTCCCAATTAGGGTTTGCTAAGCTCATTAGAGTTTCTAAATAAAAATAATCACCCCATAGATTGGGTTCATCAACCCCTTTTCCCTCTTTATGAGAGTAAACACCATGAAGCAACAATCCTTCGTTTTCAGGGTCATCTTTTGATGTGTAATCTTGTCCCAAACGGTAAATCATTCCTTTTGCTAAATCTTTTGCGTTTGGATAAACAGCTTGTTTATCTGCTTCTAGTAAGCCAGATGCAGCTATTGCTAAAGAAGAACTATCTTTATCAGATGGATTATTATCATTAAAATCATAATCCCAGTAAGGTACTAAGTCTTTAGGTAGCCCATCAATAAAGACATCAACAATATGTTGGTAGATTGTTGGGTAAGTAGGAGATGGATTTAATCGTTCGAATAAAGGAATCCCTAAAATGGCCCAACTTTGTCCACGAGCCCAAATAGAATCATCTGCATTTCCTTGTCTAGTGGCCCCATAGGTAGGCAATCCTGTTTCGGTATCAAAATAAAAAGTATGATAGGTTGAATAGTTATCACGTACGACTGTATTTAGGAGCGTTTTATAGTGAGTTTGAGCAATATTTTTATATTTAGGGTTGTTGGTGAGATGAGATGCTTCAATTAATAAAGGTAAATTAAGTAATGAATCAATAATTAATCTATATTCATTAGGGTCACCATATTTTCCCCAAGCTTGAATAAAGCCACCTTTTTCTTGGAAGCGTGCAGCTAACACATCAGCTGCTTGTATTAATTCTTTTTTATAGTGCTCATTTTTTGTTATGTTATACCCAGCTCCAACAGATAGACTATATAAAAAGCCAATGTCATGATGGTCTAAAATAAAATGATCGTCCAGTCTTTTTTGAAAACTATCAATGTTTTTCTTAGCCAATGTTAGAAAAGAGTCTTCGTGTGTCCATTCGTAAGCCATCCACAACATTCCTGTCCAAAAACCATTTGTCCAATCGTCATTGTCTTTTATTCTGTATACACCATTGGTTGCACATGCAGATGGAAAGTGTTCCCCGTAGCGAGTCATATTTTTTCTAATTTTACTGATACACCAATCAATTTCTGATGTAAGCCAATCTAATGTGACATGTTTACTTAAAGATATGAGTGCCTGTTTATTCGCCATTTTATTACCTCCATATATTAACATGTTAAGTTAAAGTCATTGTACAATAAAACTGACCAAAAATAAAGCGTTTTACGAACGGAAGGGAGTATTATTGTAAAGGGTTGACAAAAAAATAGATATCATAGATAATGCAAGTGGTTACTACCAGTTGGTATTAAAGTGGTATTAGGAGGGAATATGGAATCAAAAAAACAATCACTCTATGGGAAGTTAGTAGATGATATTAAAGAGTCAATTGAAAAAGAGCATAAAGCACATGACTTATTACCATCAGAAAGAGAATTGGCAGAAATATATGGAGTTAGTCGCACGACAGTAAGGCTAGCTTTACAAGAGTTAGAAAACTTAGGTTTTATCTATAAAAAACACGGTAAAGGAACTTTTGTATCAAGTGTTTCAAATAGTATTTTAAACTTAACAGGTGCATATAGTTTTACAGAACAAATGAAATCATTAGGAAAAGAACCCACAACGAAAATAATTGACTTTTCTGTTGTAGAAAGCAATAAGTATTTAAGTGATCAATTGGGTGTACTGAAGGGGAGTTCATTAATAAAAATAAAGCGTTTGAGATTAGCAGATAATGAACCAATGATGTTAGAAAGAACGTACTTACCTTATAAGCGTTTTGAAGGATTGACAAGTCAAATGCTAGAAAATAAACCAATGTATGATGTTTTTTTTGATACATATCATCAACGAATTAAATACGCTGAAGAAGAGTTTTATGCCAGCATTGTAAGTGATAAAGACGCAGAATGTATTGAAGTTCCATTAGGTTCTGCTGCACTTAATTTGGTTAGGAAAACAGTCAATCAAGAAAATGAAATTATAGAGTATACGCTTAGTGTGGCTCGAGCAGATCAATTTAGGTATAAAGTATTACATAATAGAAATTAACTAGAGGGAGTGCATAATTATGTTAGATTGGACAGATAAACAATTAGAAGACTTAGGTGCTGTGATTACAACGAATGAAATAAAACAGCAGCCAGAGTTGTGGAATGAGGCATTAGATATATTTAATGCCCATAAAGAAAAACTAAATCAATTTTTGGAAGCGTTCAAAAAAGAAACAACAGACAAAATACGTGTCATCTTTACTGGAGCCGGAACATCTGCATATGTTGGAGATGTTGCACAACCACATTTAAGACGTTATGGTGATACTTCTCAATTTATATTTGAATCTATTCCTACAACGGATATTGTATCGTCTCCTTTAAATTATTTAAAAGAAGATGAACCAACGTTACTTGTATCATTTGCTAGAAGTGGAAATAGCCCAGAGAGTATAGCGACCATCGAACTAGCTAATCAAGTCGTTAAAAATGTTAAACATTTGATTATTAGCTGTGCTCCAGAAGGAAAACTAGCAGTAAATGCAAAAGAAGACGCTAATTCTTTTGTTATTCTAATGCCGTCACGTTCAAACGATCAAGGGTTTGCCATGACAGGAAGCTTTTCATGTATGACGCTAACCGCTTTATTAGCATTTGATTGTGTTCATAAAGAACATGATGCCATTGTTTCAGCTATGTCTGAAATGGGTCAACAAGTTCTAGATATGGAAGATGTTTTGGCAGACATTGTTGCAAATGAGTTTAATCGTGTGGTTTATCTAGGGTCTGGAAGTTTATCAGGATTGACTAGAGAAGCGCAGTTAAAATTATTAGAATTAACAGCTGGAAAAATTGCAACAGTATTTGATTCATCTTTAGGGTTTAGACATGGTCCTAAATCCTTTGTTGATGACAAGACTTTGGTATTTGGCTTTATTAGTAATGACGATTACACAAAACAATATGATTTAGATATTTTAGAAGAAATTAAGGGTAATGGCATCGCAGTTGAAACCATTGCTTTGTCACAAAATAAAACAAATTACAGTGGAAAAAATATCTTTCTAACAAACGATTATCAATTGTCGGACGGATTTTTAGCATTACCATTAGTGATGATTGCTCAAGTAATCGCACTTTTAACTTCTGTTAAAGTAGAAAATAAGCCGGATACCCCTTCACCAAGTGGTACAGTAAATCGCGTCGTTCAAGGCGTGACCATTCATCCATTTAAATAAAATAGAAAAGAGGGTTTATGATGAAAAAAATTAGTGAAAAAAAATTAGCACGAATGAATCATTTGTCGACAAAAGAGGGTGTGATCGCTGCACTTGCGATTGATCAACGTGGGGCATTAAAACGAATGTTGTCAGAACAAGGGTTTAATGGCGATGTTGAATCTGCAATTGTCGAATTTAAAGAACTTATTTCAGAGTATTTAACTCCCTATTCTTCTTCTATTTTATTAGACCCAGAATACGGCTTACCTGCTTCTAAAGTAAAAGTAGAAGAATCAGGTCTTCTATTCGCTTATGAAAAAACAGGATATGACGCCACTGAACCTGGTCGCTTTCCTGATTTATTACCGGAATGGTCAGCTTTGCGATTAAAAGAAGTAGGTGCTGATGCGGTGAAATTTTTACTTTATTATGATGTGGACGAGTCAGATGAGATTAATGAAAGAAAACAAGCTTTTGTAGAGCGCATTGGGTCAGAGTGTGTAGCGGAAGATATGCCGTTTTATCTTGAACTATTAACTTATGACGCCCTAATAGATGATGCAAAAGGAAAAGATTACGCAAAAGTTAAACCACATAAAGTCAATGAAATGATGAAGGAATTCTCAAAAGATCGTTATCAAGTGGATGTCTTGAAAGTGGAAGTACCAGTGAACATGAATTATGTTGAAGGATTCGCAAAAGAGGCCTCTGATGTCGTGTATACAAAAGAGGAAGCACTAAGTTATTTCAAAGAACAAAGTGAGAGCACACATCTACCATTTATCTTTTTAAGTGCAGGTGTTAGTGCCAAGTTATTCCAAGAGACGCTATACTTTGCAAAAGAAGCTGGCTCAACATTTAATGGGGTGCTTTGTGGACGTGCCACTTGGAAAGATAGTGTCGAAGTCTTTGTCAAAGAAGGAAAAGATGCCGCCATTAAGTGGTTAAACACACAAGGAAAACAAAATATGGACGAGCTAAATGAGGCATTGCATGCGACTGCCTCATCTTGGCACACTAAATTATCATAGTAGGTGACCAGATGATTGTATCAGTAACGATGAATCCATCTGTCGATATTTCTTACCCATTAGATACGCTCGTAATAAATGATGTGAATCGTTGTGATCAGGTGAGAAAAACAGCCGGTGGTAAGGGATTAAATGTGACGCGTGTGATTCATCAGATGAATGAGAAAGTAGTAAGTACCGGTCTTTTAGGTGGGATGCTAGGAGCATTTATTCGAGAAAACTTATCGAAAGAAGGAATCAACCATCACTTTTCTGACATAGAGGGTGACACAAGAAATTGTATTGCTATCTTACATGATGACGGAAAACAAACAGAAGTGTTGGAGTCTGGTCCGGTTATTTCTGAAGAAGAACTTGTCGCGTTTGAAACCATTTTTTTAAACTTAGCTAAGACAAGTCAAGTCGTGACGTTATCAGGGAGCTTACCAAAAGGTGTGCCAGTAGATTACTATTCTCAGTTGTTGACGTTGTTATCTGACAGTCAAACAAAAGTAATCTTAGACACATCAGGAGATAGTTTGAAATGTGCTTTAACAGGGGAACATAAACCTTATGCCATCAAACCCAATAGTGACGAATTACAGGCTTTAATTGGAGAAAAAGTAACAGAAGATTACACCAATTTACCAGATATGTTAACGCATCCCTTATTTGATGGTGTTGCGTTAATCATGGTATCGCTAGGGAAAGATGGGGCGTTTGTGAAATATGAAGACTCGTTTTACCGAGTGAAGATTCCAACAATTTCTGTCAAAAATCCAGTAGGTAGTGGCGATTCAAGTGTGGCAGGGCTTGCGATTGGACTGGCTAAAGAGTTACCCATAGAAGACACTTTAAAGTATGCGATGACTTTAGGAATGTTGAATGCGATGGAAGACACGACTGGTTCTGTTGATGTGACTCAATTTAATCAAATTTATGATAGAATTTTTATCGATAAATAATAATAAAGACGATAGGTTTTGTTAAAACAGAATTTATCGTCTTTTTAAGCGTTTATGAAAATAAAGTAAAAAGGAAAAGTCAGGTGTTTTTTGATATAATGTTTGTATGACACATGACTATAGAAATCATAGATATAGTGTTAAGGTGAAATAAGTACCTAACTAGGAGGATGTTTATATGACAGAGTTAAAACGATTACAAAATGGTTCTGATATTCGAGGTATAGCAATTTCTGCTGAGGGGTTTGAAGCTAATTTAGAAGCAAAGCAAGCGAAACAAATTGCTAAAGGGGTAGTTGCTTGGTTAAGAAAAGAAAAAAAAGTGACACATTCACCTATAAGAATTGCTATTGGGCAAGATAGCCGTTTATCTGGAGACTCGATAAAAGAGGGACTGATTCAGTCGTTATTAACAGAAGATGTTCATGTGATAGATACAGGATTATCAACAACTCCAGCTATGTTTATGGCTACGCAATTTGACGCATTCAATGCAGACGCTGGTATCATGATCACAGCAAGCCACTTGCCTTTTTATTATAATGGAATTAAATTATTTACCAAAGATGGTGGAGCAGAGCATGAAGATATCGAGTTCATTTTAGAACATGCTCCTGTATATATAGAAGATACTGAGATAAAAGGAACGCTTGAAAAACAAGAAGTTATTTCGGACTATGCAAATGATTTAGTGGAGAAAATACAAAAAGAAACTGGAAATAAACAACCACTTAAAGGGTTTCACATTGTATTAGATGCTGGAAATGGTGCGGGAGGATTCTTTGCTGAAAAAGTGTTAGAAACGTTAGGAGCAGACACAACAGGTAGCCAATTTTTAAATCCTGATGGACATTTTCCTAATCACATTCCAAATCCTGATAACAAAGAAGCTATGGAAAGTATTAAACAAGCCGTTTTAAATCAACAAGCCGATTTAGGTGTGATTTTTGATACAGATGTTGATAGAGCAGCTGTAGTGGATAAAACAGGCGAAGTGATTAATCGTAATAATTTGATTGCCGTGTTATCCCACATTGTGTTAGAAGAATCTCCTGGGGCAACGATTGTAACGAATTCCCCAACATCTAGTCATTTGAAAGATTTTATTGAAAGTTTAGATGGAAAACAAGTGCGTTACTTATGTGGGTATCGTAATGTTATTAATAAAGGCATTGAATTAAACAACCAGGGAATCGATGTACCACTATCTATTGAAACAAGTGGTCATGCTGCGTTTAAAGAAAATTATTTCTTAGATGATGGTGCTTATGTGGTGGCTAAAATTCTGATGTTATTGCCAAAATTAAAAGAAAATAATCAAGAATTGAGTGACCTGATTGCCAACTTAAAACAACCTGAAGAAACAACTGAAATTCGATTTAAAATTAGCGGTGAAGATTACCGAATATCAGGAGAATCGGTTATTGCTGCGATGCATGATTTGGTAGCAGAAACGCAAGGTTTTAGTATTGATATGGATAATGAAGAAGGAATTCGTGTTAATGTTAGTGAAGAATTTGGTTCAGGTTGGTTTTTACTACGCATGAGTTTACATGAGCCATTACTGGTCCTTCAAGTTGAAAATGATGAAGTTGGGAAAAATCAACTAGTATTAGAAAAATTATCGCCATTTTTCTCTCAATATGATTTTTTAAATACAGATAAGTTAAAAGAAAGTCTTGAGAAATAGCGTTGTATTTAGTAAGATAATGAATACCTATTTATTATGAAAGATAGAGGAGAGGCACGTGAATAAGAAAGAGCGCCAAGATATTTTAAAAAGAGTGATTTCTGACAATATAATTGAAAATCAAGCCGATTTAATTCGTCACTTAGAAGACGCCAACGTTCACACAACACAATCAACTATTTCTAGGGATATGCGTGAATTAAATATTATAAAAAGTCATGGTCAAGATGGTATTTCTTACTATAAAATATTAACCACTAGTAGTGATGAGTTGAAAGACGCCACACAATTAACTGATGAGGAGCGTTTAAAAAAATTAGTTTCAGAGGTCGGGGTATCGCTTACTCAAATCGAATTTACTAATGTATTAAACGTCCTTCCAGGGAACGGACAATTAATGGGCGTATTGATTGACAATGTTCGTCAAACGTTTAAAGAAATGGTTGGATGCATTGCTGGTGATGATACGATTTTAATTTTATCTCAATCAAAAGATGAAGCAACGGAAGTGTATGAGTACTTTGATCAATTTATGATAAATCAGAGATGAGTGTTTAAAGAAAAACAGGAATAAATCTGTATTTTTAGTTAGATTTTTAAGTGAAGTATTGCTATAATATACCGAGTAGGAATGATGCTTGTTCGCGTAAGAGCGATATCAATATAGTAACTATTGAATAAATAAACTAGTTTATGACTATTTATGTCGTCTCCTGTTAAGACACTAACTTAATAGGATGACGTTTTTTTATTAATATGAGGAGGATTCACTTTATGAATTTTAAAGAAATGATTGCTAAAGATTTAACAGCCGTACTAGGTGAGCAATTAAGTTATGAGGATATTTTAAATTTGATTGAAAAACCAAAAGTAAGTAGTCATGGAGATTACTCTTTTCCAGTATTTTCTTTATCTAAAATCCAAAGAAAAGCACCAAATGTGATTGCAGAAGAACTATCTAAAGAAATTGAGACGAAAAATTACGAACAAATTACACCAATGGGGGGATACATCAACTTCTTCCTTAAAAAATCAGAAGTGAGTAACACAGTATTAAATGAAGTGGTATCTGAAAAAAATCATTATGGTGATTCAACACTTGGGCAAGATAAAAATGTTGTCATTGATATGTCTTCACCAAATATAGCAAAACCTATGTCAATGGGTCATTTGCGCTCAACAGTTATTGGAAATTCATTGGCTGAATTGGCGGCTAAAGTAGGATACACACCAGTAAAAATTAATCATGTGGGTGACTGGGGAACACAGTTTGGTAAATTAATTGTGGCATACAAAAAATGGGGAGACGAAGCAAAAGTTAAAGAAAACCCAATCAGTGAGTTACTTTCTCTATATGTCCATTTCCATGAAGAAGCAGAAAAACACCCAGAACTTGATGATCAAGCTCGTGCATGGTTTAAAAAATTAGAAGATGGCGATGCTGAGGCGATTGAATTGTGGACATGGTTCCGCGAAGAGTCGTTAAAAGAATTCCAAAAAGTATATGATATGTTAGGGATTGAGTTTGACTCATATAATGGTGAAGCATTCTATAATGACAAAATGCAACCAGTGATTGATATCTTACTTGAGAAAAACTTATTAGTTTCAGATGATGGTGCTGATATTGTCAATCTTGAAAAATATGATTTAAATCCTGCATTGATTAGAAAATCAGATGGAGCAACACTTTATATTACACGTGATTTGGCTGCTGCAATGTATCGTAAAGAAAACTATGATTTTGATGAATCAATTTACGTGGTGGGAAATGAACAATCGATTCATTTCAAACAATTAAAAGCTGTGTTAAAAGAAATGAATTATGATTGGTCAGATGATATTAAACATATTCCGTTTGGCTTAATCACATCTAATGGTAAAAAATTATCGACACGTAAAGGAAATGTTATTCTTTTAGAAGAAGTGTTGAATGAAGCAATTAATGCGACACAAAATATTATCAATGAAAAAAATCCAACGTTAGAAAATAAAGAAGAAGTGGCGCATCAAGTAGGTGTAGGAGCAGTTGTATTCCACGACCTTAAAAACGATCGTTTGAATAATTTTGATTTTAACTTAGATCATATTATTCAATTTGAAGGAGAAACTGGTCCTTATGTCCAATACACTCGTTCAAGATGTGAAAGTATTTTAAGAAAAGCAAACTGGACTGCACCAACAGCCCATGAAGATTATTCTTTATCAGATGATGAATCTTGGGAAGTAGTGAAAGCATTATATAGTTTCCCAGCCAAAGTTCAAGAAGCTTATAAAAAATATGAGCCATCTGTTGTTGCGAAGTATTTAATTGATTTAGCTCAAAAATTTAATAAATACTATTCTAAAACTAAAATTTTAGAAGATAATAATGAAAAAGAGGCTAGATTAGCTCTTGTTTATTCAGTATCTGTTGTCATTAAAGAAGGATTACGTTTATTAGGTATTCAGTCACCAGATAATATGTAAATTAGGAAGGAAGAGGGAAACCTCTTCTTTTTTTGTTCTACTTTGAATGTTTTTGATTGATTTTGAATGTTTTTGATTGTATAATGCATGTATGGAGTGAGAACTATGTTAACTGAAGAAAGACAATCAAAAATTTTAGATGAATTAAAATCAAAAAAAGTCATAAAAGTTCGAGAGTTAATCGAAGAACTAGGTGTATCTGAATCAACAATTCGACGAGATTTACAAGAATTGGAAGCAGAAGGTTGGTTGGTTCGTATTCATGGAGGGGCTAAGCAAGTTTTTAGATTAGAACCTGAATTAACTATGAAGGAAAAATCATCCAAAAGCGTTCATAAGAAACAAGAAATCGTTCAGTTCGCAGCTTCTTTAGTAAAAGAAGGAGATGTTGTTTACATTGATGCTGGGACCACGACATTAGAGTTACTACCACTTATTAAAGATAAAGGCGTTTCGATTGTGACAAATTCAGTTCACCATGCTTGTGTATCGACGGATTTAGGAATGGATACGATCATTATTGGAGGTAGTATTAGAAAAAATACAACAGCATCAGTCAGTCAGTTAGGTGGCGAGCAATTGCAACGGTATTTTTTTGATAAGGCTTTCATGGGGGCGAATGGTGTTCATCCGATTTATGGGTTAACTACGGCAGACCCAGAAGAAGCCATGATGAAACGAACAGCGATTCATCAAGCACAGCAAGTTTATTTTTTAGTAGATGATACAAAGTTTGATAAGTTAAATTTTTCTCAAATCGAGTCAATCGACACAGGGGTTATTTTGACAAATCAGTTAACAGAGAAACAACGCTCACAGTATCAAGGGGTTGCAACAATAAAGGAGGTAATAAAATGATTTATGCATTAACATTAAATCCAGCTATTGACTATGTGATTAGCGTGCCAGGATTTGAAGAAGGTAAGTTGAATAAAACGACGAAAGAGTACAAATTTCCAGGTGGTAAAGGAATTAATGTCTCAAGAGTATTGGCACAACTAGGTGTCCAATCTCAAAATCTTGGTTTTATTGGTGGGTTTACAGGTAAATTTATTGAAGAGCAGTTAATCAATCATGGTCTGCAAAATAACTTTATCCATGTATCAGGTGACACACGAATTAACATCAAATTAAAAGGTGAAGAAGAGACTGAGATTAATGGTTTAGGACCTTCTATTAAACAAGAAGATTTAGATGATTTGAATGTCCAAATCAGCAGTTTAACACCAAAAGATTGGTTGATTTTATCAGGCAGCTTACCAATGGGCGTGCCAAAAGATATTTATGTCACATTATCAAAAATGGCACATGAACAAAATGTTCCATTTGTAGTAGATATTAGTGATGCTAGTCTGTTTGATGTATTACAGTACAAACCATCATTAATTAAGCCAAACGAACATGAATTAGCCGATTTATACAATGTTGAGTTTAAAACATTTGAAGACATGTTGCCTTACGGGGAAAAATTAGTTCAACAAGGTGCTAGAAATGTGATTATCTCAATGGGTGCCAATGGAGCTGTCTTATTTAATGAAACAGGTATTTATCGTGCCAAAGGATTAACAGGAACATTAGTTAATTCAGTAGGATCAGGAGATTCTGTTGTTGCAGGGTTTGTTAGTCAGCTAAGTCAAGGTAGTGATGCTGTAGAGGCATTTAAAACAGGGATTGCGTGTGGAAGCGCGACAGCATTTAGTGCCGATTTAGCGACAGCTGAAGAAATTAAACACCAGTTATCACGTGTTGAAATTGACGTTTTAAAAGAATACTAGGGGGAAATAAAATGAAAATTAATGACTTGTTAGTTAAAGATTGTATGATCTTGGACTTAAAAGCCACTGATAAAAAAGGCGCCATCACAGAGATGGTAAACAAATTGTATGAAACAGGCCGTATTGATGACAAAGAAGTGTTTGAAGAAGGGATATTAGCTAGAGAAGCACAAACAACAACTGGCTTAGGTGACGGAATCGCTATGCCTCATGCTAAAAATAAAGCGGTAGTTAAACCAACTGTTTTATTCGCTAGAAGCAAAGCAGGCTTAGATTATGAAGCATTAGATGGGCAACCAACTTATTTATTCTTTATGATTGCGGCTCCAGAAGGCGCAAATGATACCCATTTACAAGCATTAGCTAGTCTTTCTCGTTTATTACTAAATCCAGGAATGATTGCTGATTTGAAAGAAGCCAATACACCTGATGAAGTATTATCAATTGTTGATAAAGCAGAGAAAAAATTAGACGAAGAAGAAAAAGAAGTTGTTGAAGAAGTGGAAGATGCTCCATTTGTTGTGGCTGTTACTGCTTGTCCAACAGGTATTGCTCATACTTATATGGCAGAAGATGCATTGAAAAACAAAGCAAAAGAAATGGGTATTAACATTAAAGTTGAGACAAACGGTTCTGAAGGGGTTAAACACAAATTAACTGATGAAGAAATCGCAAGAGCAACAGGTGTTATTGTCGCAGCTGACAAAAATGTTGAAATGGCTCGTTTTGAAGGTAAAAAATTAGTTAACCGTCCAGTAAGTGATGGAATCAAGAAAACAGAAGAATTACTTCGTTTAGCAACTGACGGTAGTGCCTCTGTTTATCACCACTCATCAAGTGGAAATGAAGAATCTAGCGAAGAAACAACGTCAGGTTCAGTTGGAGCTAAAATCTACAAAGATTTAATGAACGGTGTTAGTCACATGTTACCATTTGTTATCGGTGGTGGGATTGCGATTGCTTTAGCCTTCCTAATCGACCAAATGATGGGTGTGCCACAAGATCAATTAAGTCAATTAGGAACGTATCATCCAATTGCGGCTTACTTTAAAACAATTGGGGACACTGCATTTGGTTTCATGTTACCAGTTTTAGCTGGATTTATTGCGTCAAGTATTGCTGATCGACCAGGTTTGGTTGTTGGTTTTGCTGCAGGTGCTATGTCAGCAAGTGGGGTGGCATTTGGTCAATTAACTGACACTATTCCTTCAGGTTTCTTGGGCGCTTTAGTTGGTGGTTTCCTTGCCGGTTATGTGATTGTATTCTTGAAATTTATTTTTAAAGGATTACCAAAAGCATTAGATGGGATTAAATCTATTCTATTTTATCCAGTATTTGGCTTATTGATTACCGGATTTTTAATGTTATTTATTAATATTCCAATGTCTGCTATTAACAATGGATTGAATAATTTCTTAGCTAATCTTTCAGGTGGAAATGCAGCATTATTAGGTGCGTTACTTGCAAGTATGATGGTTATTGATATGGGTGGTCCAATCAATAAAGCAGCTTACTTATTTGGTACAGGAACACTTGCAGCAACTGTTGAAAGTGGTGGTAGTGTGGTGATGGCATCAGTTATGGCGGGTGGTATGGTTCCACCATTAGCAATCTTTATTGCAATTATGTTGTTTAAAAATCAATTTACTAAAAAAGAACAAGAATCAGCTATACCAAACTTAATTATGGGATTCTCATTTATTACTGAAGGAGCGATTCCTTTTGCCGCATCAGATCCATTACGTATGATTCCAAGTTTTATTGTGGGAGCGGCTGTAACTGGTGGTTTAGTGGGAGCGTTAGGGATTAAATTAATGGCGCCTCATGGTGGTATCTTTGTTATTGCGTTGGTAAGTAATCCACTGATGTACCTATTATTCATTATTTTAGGAGCATTTATTAGTGCGATTGTTCTTGGAACATTACTTAAAAGAAAACAAGCGAAAGCAAAAGCTTAATTAATCATTTAAAAGTCAGTCGTTTATGTTAAACATAAATGGCTGACTTTTTTTGGTAGGATAAACAAAAAATTATGGTTTGAAAACATGGAATGATATAATATTCACTAGAAAAGACAAAGGGAAAAGGTCAAAGACAATGAAAAGTTTACAAATACATTTAACAGATGAAAGAATCCAATCCGTTCTTTCTGGATTTAAAATAGGATTAGAAAAAGAAAGTCAACGTGTCACATCTGACGGTCAATTAGCAACAACAGACCATCCAACTTCTTTAGGTAGTCGTAGTTTTCATCCATATATTCAAACAGATTTTAGTGAGACCCAAACAGAACTGATAACACAAGTTTTTGATACGGATAAAGGAGCTATCGAGCAGTTAGAAGCGTTGCATGATGTGGTAGTGCGTTCAATGGAAAATGGCGAAAGATTGTGGCCTATTAGTATGCCGCCAGATTTACCTGAAGATGATCGTGATATTAAAATTGCAAAATTAGAAAATCAAGGGGATATTAACTATCGTCGTTATCTAGCAAAAGTTTATGGCAAAAGAAAACAAATGGTGAGTGGTATCCATTATAATTTTGAATTTTCTCATGATTTATTATTAAATTTATTTCAAATCCAAACAGAGTATAGTGATTTTACGTTATTTAGAACAGATGTTTATCTAAAAGTTTCACGTCAATATTTACGTTATCGTTGGTTAATCACCTATTTATTTGGCGCAAGCCCTTATGCTGATAAGAGATATTTTACAGATAAAGAACCAGAACAACCTGTAAGAAGTATTCGAAATAGTGAGTATGGCTATACAAACCGACCGGAGATTGAAGTGTCTTATCAAACCATCGATCAATATGTTTCAGATTTGGAAGAGTTGGTCGATAATGGTGAGTTGATTGAAACAAAAGAATTTTATTCTTCTGTTCGTTTACGTGGTAGTGATAATGTAGAAGAATTATTGACACATGGTGTTAGTTACATTGAAATTCGTAATATTGATTTGAATCCATTTGAACGTACTGGTGTTTCAGAAAGTACCTTACGATTTTTACATTTATTCTTGCTGACATTATTATTTTTAGATGAAGAATCAACTGATGCCAAACAGATGCTCGATTTAGGGACAGAATACAACAATAAAGTATCTTTAGAGCATCCACTAGAAAAAACCATGTTTCAAGAAGAAGGTGAGTGGTTATTAGAAAAACTGATGCAACTAAACACTCAATTAACCACACCTTTTGATTGTTCTGATTTATTGAATGAAGCAAAAACAGTATTAGCTTATCCTAATAAAACATTAGCAGGGCAAATGTTAGAAGTAATGACAGAAAAAAGTTGGACTAACGAAGAATTTGGACGTCATTTTGCGAATCTTTATTATGACCAAGCTTTTGAAAAACCGTATCAATTAGCAGGTTATCGAGATATGGAGTTATCAACTCAAATTTTTATGTTTGATGCGATACAAAAAGGGGTCAAAGTGGAAGTGATGGATCGGGTGGATCAATTTTTACGTTTATCATTTGATGGTCAAGTTGAATATGTTAAAAATGCTAATATGACGAGTCGAGATTCATATGTTGTACCACTTATGATGGAAAATAAAACAGTCACAAAAAAAGTTCTAGCTAAAGCTGGCTACCATGTACCTGGAGGAAAAGAATTTTCAACAGTGGATGAAGCCTTAATCTCTTATCCTATTTTTAAAGATAGTCCCATTGTTGTAAAACCTAAATCAACTAATTATGGATTGGGTATTTCTATTTTTAAAGAAGGTGCAACAAAAGAGGATTATGATGAAGCGGTTCGGATTGCCTTTAGTGAAGATGATAGTATTTTAGTGGAAGAATTTCTTCCCGGAACAGAGTATCGTTTTTTTGTACTAGATGGAAAGACAAGAGCCGTTATGTTACGAACACCGGCCAATGTATTAGGGGATGGTAGACAGACGGTAGCTGAGCTAGTAGCAGAAAAAAATAAAGATAGCTTACGTGGTACACATCACCGAGCACCGTTAGAAAAAATACAGCTAGGTGATATTGAACAATTGATGTTAAAAGAACAAGGTCTAACACCAATGAGTATTCCTGAAAAAGATCAACGTGTGTCTCTTCGTGAAAATTCAAATGTTAGTACAGGTGGCGACTCACTAGATGTGACAGAAGAGATGAATGATAGTTATAAACACATAGCCGAATCTGCTGTGGAAGCGTTAGGAGCTAAAATTTGTGGGATAGATTTAATTATTCCAGATAGTACGATTCATGGTAATAAACAAGATGCTCAAACATATGGTATCATTGAGGCTAATTTCAACCCAGCAATGCATATGCATATTTATCCTTATGCTGGTGTAGGACAACGATTGACAATGGATGTCTTGATGTTATTATACCCACAGTTGAATAACTAACTATCTTACAGTAAATAATCTAGAATATTTTTCTAGATTATTTTATTTTTGTGGTTGACACCGTTTTCTAAAGGTGGTATATTTAATTTACAGAACAGATGGAGTGTAACTGATACGATCAGGCACCACCAAATTCATTGTAGATAGGACTACTTTGATTTGGTGTTTTTTTGTTCCTAAAATGAGGTGATGTCAATTCTATCGATAGTAAAATCCTTAAATAATAACTTAGTGTTAGCAGTTAATGACAACGATGAAGAGTTTGTATTATTTGGTAAAGGTATTGGCTTTAAAAAGAAAAAGAATGATTTAGTTGATGAATCACTCATTACAAAAACCTTTTTAAGCAAAGATAATCAAAACATGGTTGCCATAATAGAAAATATTCAACCAGATGTATTAGATGTGACAGAAAAGATTGTGTCATATGCTGAAAAAGAGCTGAATAAAAAATTAAATGCGAGTTTATTAATCGCTTTGGCTGATCATATCCAATGTGCGATTGATAGACAAAAACAAGGAATTGATTTACCAGAAAATACGATGCAATGGGAAATCCCTTTCTTGTACGCGAAAGAATATGAATTAGGAAAAAGTGCGTTAGAGAAAATTCAATTAGAGTTAGACGTACTATTACCACCATCTGAAGCAGCGTTTATGGCCCTTCACTTTGTGAATGCTCAAGACGGTGTGGAAACAATGGATGAAACCATTTTTATTACCAAAATTTTAAAAAGTATAGTAAAGAGTATCCAGACATTATTTAATGTCTCGCTAAAAAAAGACAGTTTAAATTATTCACGATTTGTTACCCATATACGTTATTTTATGAATCGACAGTTACATAATCAAACGCAACAAAGTAATGAAAATGAGAAATTATTTGACATTATAAAAGAACAATACCCTAAGAGTTACGCATGTAGTTTAGTTATCAAAGAAATGTTGCAATCGGATTATGGGTTAGAAGTGAGTAATGATGAGTTAGTTTATTTAATTATACATATTGAACGAGTAGTTTCTGATACTCAAGCATTGGATTAGGCGTGCAACAGTTATTGGCATAAACCTAAACAAGCATTTCGTAAACACAAGTGTTGTGTTGCGTTTGTTTGTTTAGGTTTTTTGTTTGAAAAAAAATAAAACTTAACGAGTTATCCTAGGAGGAGAAAACGATGAATAATCGTGAGTTAGCAGAAAATATTGTTAGAGAAATGGGTGGCAAAGAAAATATTACCCAAAATTGGCATTGTATTACTAGACTAAGATTTAACGTAGCAGATAGTAAAAAAATTAATATTGAAGCAATCAAACAATTAGATGGTGTGATGGGAGCGCAATTTCAAAGTGGACAGTTCCAAGTCATTATTGGTAGTGAAGTGGCAAATGTATTCCAAGAAGTGGATCAAATCACTCACGGAAGTATCAGTGAAGAAGCTGCCCAACCATCATCTTCTGGAAATGTGTTAGATAAAATATTTGATGTGATATCAGGTATTTTCACACCAATTTTAGCAGCGATTACAGGTAGTGGGTTATTAAAAGGAATTATGGCTATCTTAGTTTGGGCTAATATGCTAAACGCAGAAGGCTCAACGTATATGATATTAGATGCCATATCGAATGCAACGTTCCACTTTTTACCATTCTTAGTTGCGTTCTCTGCAGCAAATAAATTTAAGACGAACCCATCTTTGGCAGGAGCGTTAGCCGGTATTTTAATGTATCCACAGATTATGACTTTAGCTGATGCCGGAGAAGTAAGTAGTGTGACATTTTTAGGATTTTTAAATATCCCAATGAATAATTATGCTTCGTCTGTGTTACCAATTATTTTGGGTGTATGGTTGATGAGTTATGTTGAAAAATACGCGAAAAAAATTGTGCCTAAGTCTTTAACCATTATCTTTGTTCCATTGTTAACCTTGTTAATCACAGCACCACTTGTTTTAGCCTTTATAGCACCACTTGGTACATTTATAGGAACATACCTTGAAATGTTCTTTACTAAACTATTTGGAATTGCTGGACCGGTTGCTGGAGCATTAATGGGTGGTCTGATGCCATTAATTGTTGTGACTGGGATGCATTATGCTTTTTTCCCAGGAACATTTGCAAGTCTTGGCAAATTAGGTTATGACATTATGTTGTTACCACTTAACTTAGTTGCTAACTTGGCTCAAGCTGGGGCAACATTAGGCGTGTTAATTAAAACAAAAGATACAAAAATGAAACAAATTGCCGTATCAGCTTTTATCCCAGCCTTATTTGGAATAACTGAACCAGCTATTTATGGTGTAACGATGAAATTAAAAAAACCGTTTTACGCTAGTATGGTTGGTGGGGCTGTTGGTGGAGCAATTTATGGAACATTTGTGGTAAAAACATTTAGTTTTGCTGTTCCTGGACTATTAGCTTTACCGACTTATATCGAAAAAGGAACTAACAATTTCTTATGGGCGGTTATTGGAGTGTTGGCAAGTTTTGTTGTAGGTCTAATCGTGACGCTTGTTATGCCTTTTGATACCGGAGAAGAATTCGCTGTAGAAAATAAAGAGTCAACAACTACAGAAGATCAGTCATCTATTGTAGAAAATAAATCTCATAAAGTCATCGCACCACTTACTGGTGAAATAAAAGAATTAGCAACATGTCCAGATGAAACGTTTGCTTCAGGAATTGTTGGAAAAGGGTTAGGTGTTATCCCAGCAGGTGATTTTGTTTATGCACCTTTTGATGGAACAGTTACCATGACAACACCAACTAAACATGCAATCGGCCTTGTTTCAAATGATGGGGTGGAGTTATTAATACATGTTGGATTAGATACAGTGGAGTTAAATGGAAAAGGATTTGAATACTTTGTTAAAGAAGGCGATGTCGTAGCGCGTGGTGATAAATTATTATCATTTAATCGTCAAGAAATTACTGAAGCAGGTTTAAGTTTATACACACCAGTCATTGTGACAAACACACCAAACTTTTTAGATGTTGTCCAAGCAGTTGGTGAAGGAGAGAATGTGACTGCTGGTGAAGAAGAAGTATTAATTGTTGTTAGCTAAATAAATAATATATAGATAGAATAATAGGAGGAATTTAACATGAAACAATTACAATCAGGATTTCCACAAGGATTTTTATGGGGTGGCGCAACAGCTGCTAACCAAATTGAAGGAGCATATGACGAAGGAGGAAAAGGATTATCAACTTCAGATTATGCAGCATACAAAGATCCTTATGCAACTGGTAAAGTAGATAACTTTACATTTGACGTGACATCTAAGGAATTAGCAGAATATAAAGAACATCCAGAAAAATATTTATTCCCAAAACGTTGGGGAATTGATTTTTATCACCGTTACAAAGAAGATATCGCGCTAATGGCAGAAATGGGATTCAAAACATTCCGCGTATCTATTTCATGGGCACGAATTTTCCCAACTGGTTTAGAAGCTGAACCAAATGAAGAAGGATTAGCATTCTATGATAAAGTGTTTGATGAATGTGCGAAATACGGAATTGAGCCACTGGTTACGATGTCACATTATGAAATGCCAATTACTTTAACAGAAAAATATAATGGATGGGTTAGCCGTGAATTGATTCCATTATTTGAAAAATTTGCTCGTGTTATCTTAACTCGTTACAAATCAAAAGTAAAATATTGGATTACATTTAACGAAATGAATATGAATTTAAATAGTCTATACACAGGAGCAGGTGTACTAGAAGATTTAATCGCTCCTGGACAAAAATTACAAGCGACTTATCAAGCATCACATCATCAATTTTTAGCAAGTGCTTTAGCCGTTAAAGCATGTAAAGAAATTATTCCAGATGCTAAGATTGGGTGTATGATTAATCAAATTGAATCTTATGCGTTAACAACAAAACCTGAAGATCAATTACAAGCATTAAAATCAAATCAATTAAATATGTTTTATCCTGACGTTCAAGCTAGAGGGGAATACCCAAGCTACATGGCAAGATACTTCGCTGACAACGACATTCATGTTGTAATGGAAGAAGGCGATGAGGAGATTTTAAGAGAAGGAACAGTTGATTATGTTGCCATTAGTTACTATATGTCTCACGTAACAGAAGCCAGAGAAGATGCAGCTAAGTTGGCAGGATCATTTGATAGCCCAATTAAAAATGAGTATTTAGAATTATCACAATGGGATTGGCCAATTGATCCAATCGGGTTACGTATTTCTTTAATGAAATTATATGACCGATATGAAAAACCATTATTTGTTTGTGAAAATGGATTGGGAGCAAAAGATGAACTAACAGAAGATGGTAAAATTCATGATGATTATCGTATTGATTACATTCGTCAACATGTGGAACAAATGAAAGAGGCAATCAAAGATGGCGTTGATTTAATGGGGTATACAACATGGGGATGTATTGACTTAATCAGTTGTGGAACATCTCAAATGAGTAAACGTTATGGCTTTATCTATGTTGATCAAGACGACGAAGGAAATGGTAGTTTAGAAAGATATCGTAAAGATTCATTCTATTGGTATAAAGAAGTGATTGAATCTAATGGCGAAAACCTATAAAATGGTATAATAAATGAAACAAGTCTAGATAATTTATCTAGACTTGATTTTTTCAAAAAAATAAATAAATAAGGGGAGATAAATATGAAGAAAATTGCTTTTTTTGATATAGACGGCACACTTTGTGATAGTAGTGGTCAGGTGTTAGCTTCAAGTAAAGAAAGTATTCAAGCTTTTAGAGATAAAGGGAATTTGACTTACATTTGTACAGGACGATCAAAACCAGAAATTCTAGACAGCATTTTGGAAGTAGGCTTTGATGGTATCATTGGTGCAGGTGGGGGCTACATCGTAATAGATGATGAAGTTGTTAAACATCAAACAATGGATGAGACAGTGGTTCACCATATCTTGACTTATTTTAAAGAAAATGACATTGGGTATTATTTAGAAACAAATGATGGATTATTTGGTAGTGACAATTGTGTTCGAAAAATCAGAGAAGAGATGAAAACAATCTCTGAAAATACGGGTGAGCCATTTGATGATTTAATCAATAAAATGGCTTGGTTTGAAGAAGTATTGGAATCACATAAACATGATGAGGTTGACTATACAACAGTCAATAAAATATCATTTATCAACAATACCGTTCCTTTTTCTGATATTGCTGAAAAATTTGGAGACGAATGTTACATGTATCATTCAACTGTCGAATTATTTGGTCCACAAAGTGGAGAAATTGCAGTAAAAGGTGTTGATAAGAAAAATGCTATTGAGTTTGTATTAGAAAAATTAGGTATGACAAAAGAACAAACAATTGCGTTTGGTGATGGTGACAATGATATTGTTATGTTTGAAGCAGTGGATTATGGGATAGCTATGGATAATGCTACAGATAATTTGAAAAAAATAGCTTCAGAAATCACTGATAGTGCAGACGATGATGGTATTGCTAATAGCTTAAAGAGAAATGGTTGGATATAAATAACATTAAAGAAAAAAGCTGATATCGGTTTTTTTCTTTTTTATTTGCTACACTGTAAGTAATCATCCTAAAATAAGGAGAATGAGAATGATGACTAAAACGGTTCAAACAGTCTTGCAAAACCAACGTACTTTTTTTTACTCACAGCAAACCAAAGAATTAAGTTTTCGACTAGAACAATTAGAAAAATTAAGATTGGCTATATTATCTTATGAAACAGAAATGATTGAAGCGCTACAACAAGATTTAGGGAAACATCCATTAGAAACTTATGCGACAGAAATAGGATTTGTTTTAAATAGTATTCGTACAACTCAAAAGTCATTAAAAAAATGGATGAAAGAGGAAAAAAAGCCAACGCCTTTATTCTTACTTCCTTCTAAAAGCCGAGTTATTAGTGAGCCTTATGGTGTTGTATTGATTATTGGGCCATTCAATTATCCGTTTCAATTATTAATCGAACCATTGGTAGGAGCGATAGCTGCGGGAAATACGGCTATTTTAAAACCATCAGAACTGGTTCCAAATTTTTCAATGGTGATAGAAAAGATGATACATCAAGTGTTTCCTTCGTCTTATGTGGATATTTTTTTAGGTGAAAAAGAAACCACTATTGAGCTATTAGCCCAACCATTTGACTACATCTTTTTTACAGGTAGTACCACAGTTGGAAAAAGTGTGATGAAAGCTGCATCAAATCATTTAACTCCTATAACGTTAGAACTTGGAGGAAAAAGTCCAACCATTGTCACAGAAAAAGCCGATGTTTCGTTAGCGGCAAGACGAATTATCTATGGAAAAATGATGAATGCAGGACAAACGTGTGTCGCCCCTGATTATGTGGTGGTGCATGATTCTGTTAAAAATCAATTTACTCATGAGTGTCAAAAAACCGTGACACAATTTTATGGCACGAATATTAAACAGAGTAATAGTTTTTCACGAATTGTTAATGAACGACATACCAAACGATTGATTCATTTAATGGAAGAATCAAAAACGGAGTTAATTAGTGGTGGGATGTATGATGCTGCTTCTTGTTATATTGAACCGACATTATATGATTCTACATGGGAATCCCCATTAATGACCGATGAAATTTTTGGGCCACTTTTACCTATTATTTCTTATCGATCGTTAGATGAAGTGATTCATCATATAAATGACCGACCTAAACCACTAGCACTCTATTTGTTTAGTCAAGATAAGAAGGAACAAGAAAAAATAGTATCACATACTTCATCAGGTGGTGTTAGTATTAATAACACCATTTTCCATCTTGTCTCTGGTCATTTGCCTTTTGGTGGGGTAGGAGAATCTGGTATAGGAAACTATCATGGGAAATATAGCTTTGATACTTTTTCACATAAACGAGCCGTATTATCCTCACCTAAAATAGAGACTCCGTTTATTTATCCACCTTATACAACTAACCATTTAAAATGGATTAAGCGTGTTCTAAAATGAAAAATCCTGTAAAATTCGTTGTCTAGTAAACGGATTTTACAGGATTTTTGTTTTTTTTAATTGATAGTTTAACCTAAAAGATTTAAATGGTTATATTTAAATACTCTGCTACTTGTTCGACATCTTTGTCACCACGTCCTGAGACGTTGATGATAATGATGTTATCTTTATCTAATGTAGGAGCTAACTTGATTGCTTCAGCAACGGCATGAGAACTTTCAATGGCTGGGATAATGCCTTCTGCTTTTGAAAGAGTGACAAAAGCATCCACTGCTTCTTGATCAGTAATTGGAACATACGTTGCTCGGTTTGTATCGCTTAAATAAGCATGTTCTGGGCCAATTCCTGGGTAATCAAGTCCAGCAGAAATAGAATAAACAGAAGAAACGTTTCCATCGTCATCAAATAATCCGTAGGTCTGCATACCATCAATAATACCAACCGTTCCTTTTGTCATGGTAGCAGCATGTTCTGTTGTATGAGTTCCTTTTCCAGCTGCTTCAGCACCAATTAATACAACAGACTCATCTGGAATGAATTCAGCAAAAGCACCAATTGCATTGGAGCCACCACCAACACAAGCAATGACATAGTCAGGTAAGCGACCTTCTTTTTCAAGTATTTGTTGCCTAGCTTCTTCACTAATAATTCTTTGAAAATCTTTTACAATGGTTGGATAAGGATGTGGGCCGACTGCTGAACCTAAGACATAAAATGTATCGTCGAGATATTGGATAAAATAGTCGAATGCTGCATCAACCGCTTCTTTCAATGTTCCATTACCTTGAGTGACTTCTTGAACTGTTGCACCAAGAAGTTCCATTCTAAAAACATTTAATCGTTGTCTTCGCATATCTTCTTCGCCCATAAATACGGTACATGTCATACCGAATTTAGCAGCTGCAGCCGCCGTTGCCACACCGTGTTGACCGGCTCCTGTTTCGGCAATAATGTTTGTTTTTCCCATATGTTTCGCTAGTAAAATTTGCCCTAACACATTATTTAATTTATGTGCACCTAGATGATTTAGGTCTTCTCTTTTTAAATAAATTTTTGCCCCACCCAATTGACGAGTGAGAGATTCAGCAAAATAAAGAGGAGTTTGTCGTCCTGAGTAATCTGTTAATAGTTCTGATAATTCTTGCTTAAACTCGGCAGTGTCTTTTGTATTTAAATAGAAATCATTTAATTCATCCAATGCTTTTTTTACTTCTTCGGGAACAAATTGTCCACCATAATTTCCAAAAAATCCTTGATTGTTTTCCATAATAAAACTCTCCCTTATATTGTTTTTTTATTTGTTCAACTAAGAGAGTACTTCTAAAAAAGACCACACCGTCCTTGTATTGACGGTGTGGTCTTTTATCTATTTTAAAGATAATCACCGACATAGATGCTTTTAGAAAGTACTCTAAAAGTTGCATCTATGCCAAATTTAGCATACACACAACTTCATCTTTGCCAGTTTTGCCATGTTTTTGTGTGATTTGCTACTATCATGATGATCATCCTTTCGTTTTTATTATTGTTAGTAATATTAACACTACTTTTTTTATAAAGCAACTAATATCTTATTTTTTTGAAAATAAGGACTTAAAAAAACTTTCAGATTTTGTTGTAGTCGGTGCTTTTTTTATATCGCGAGTGGTGTTTGAAAATTTAGTTTGTAAGGGTAATTCAATATTTTCTTTATTAACAGCATGATTGAGAGTATAAACCACCACGATAGCTTGATCAGCTAATAGGGTGTTTTCTGTGTCCACTAATTTTAGAGACACGTGATTGGTTTGTGTGAGATGGATTAACTGTTTTTGAATAGCTGGTTTTAATAAAGCATTAACAAGCAATGTCCCACCAGGATATTTTTGAAATTGACTGATTGCAAAATTTTCGTAAGAAGCAGAGGTTAAATCAGACAAGGATAAAATAAAGACAACTCTTTCTCTAAAAGTACCTAGAAACTTCCTTTGTTCATCAGGTTTTAATTGGGGACTACCGTATAGTCCTTTATCTAAATAGTCTTGAATATCTTTTCCCATCGTTATTCACTCCTTTATTGGCCAATTACTTTTAGTATAACATATCATCCCATGGAAAATTTGTGAAAAGATATTGCAATTAAGTTAAATTTTGGATAGAATTGACTGTAAATGAAAATCATTATCAATTAGGAGAGTTTTGATGAAAAAATGTATACCGATAGTTAGTTTATTATTACTAGCTACCCTGTCTTTATTTATTGGCGTTCAAAGCATTCCTATTCAAGATATCTTTCAACTAAGCGAGATGCAATCACTAGTGTTATGGACCACGCGTGTTCCTAGAACGATTAGTTTAATCATAGCAGGAGCAACGATTAGCGTGTCGGGATTAATTATGCAACATCTGACTCAAAATAAATTTGTGTCACCAACAACCGCAGGAACAATGGATAGTGCACGTTTAGGGATGTTAGTGGCAATGTTATTTTTCCCCAATGGCACTATTTTGACAAAATCGATAATAGCCTTTGTTTTTGCTTTTTTAGGTACGATGTTGTTCATTCAATTAATCCGTGTACTACCAGGAAAAAATCAATTGATGATACCACTTGTAGGGGTTATGTTTGGAAATGTTATTGGATCAGTTGTCACTTTTTTTGCTTATCAATATCAATTGATTCAAAATATGACATCTTGGTTACAAGGTAGTTTTTCAACCATTTCAAAAGGAAATTATGAGTTGATTTATGTCACTGTACCAGTTCTTTTGATTTGTTATATGTATGCGTATCAATTTACGATTGTGGGAATGGGAGAAGAGTTCTCTATCTCCGTTGGTATGAATTATAGATTTGTTCATTTAATCGGTCTATTATTAATTTCCGTTGCTAGTAGTGTTATTTTGGTTACAATTGGAGGGTTACCATTTCTGGGTGTGATTATCCCAAATATTGTCTCTATGCTTCTAGGTGACCATATGAAAGAGACGTTGTGGTTGACGGCTATTACGGGGAGCATTTTTTTAGTGATGGCAGATATTTTATCTCGTGTAGTTTATCCGCCATATGAAATACCTGTTAGTTTAATTGTTGGTGCTTTAGGGAGTATCATCTTTGTCATATTACTTGTTAAGGGGGCAAAGAAATGAGTCAAAAAAGTCTTTATATAAGGGTGATTTGTTTAGTTATTATCGTGTTAATTAGTATCGCTTTATTTATGACGTATCAAACGTATGGTAATTGGCAATTTGCGTCATCTATTAGAGGGAAAAAATTACTAGCTTTTATTATAGTGGGATTATTAACGAGTTTATCAACTATAAGCTTTCAAACCATTACACAAAATCATTTTCTAACACCTAGTATTTTAGGATTTGATTCATTGTATGTGTTAGTTCAAACTATTTTATTCTTTTATTTTGGTCAATCACCGTCACATCCCTTATTAATGTTTGGGGTAAATGTCGGTTTAATGGTTATTTTTAGTGTCACATTATTTGGTTTTTTATTGAAGAAAGAAACTCAAGATTTGTTTTTACTACTCATGATAGGAATGGTTTTAGGAACATTTTTTAAAAGTGTTAGCACGTTTTTTCAAGTATTAATGGATCCAAATGAATACGATAAATTACAAGGAAAATTATTCGCCAGTTTTTCTAATGTTGATGTGTCTTTGTTATATATTGTCATTCCAATTGTGATTGGAATTGTTTTGTTATTTTGGTTAGTAGCACCTATTTTAGATGTCTTTCATTTAGGGACTTGTCAGGCAATCAATTTAGGGGTTAATGTCCAAACATTTCGTTGGTTTATTTTAGTTTTAATTAGTTTGAGTGTGGCTGTATCAACTGCTTTAATTGGTCCTATTACTTTTTTAGGTTTTATAGTGGCTAATATGACGTATCAATGGTTACCTGTATACAAACATTACTGGTTGTTTACATTAGCCGCTCTACTTAGCATATTAATGCTTGTGTTAGGTCAGTTTTTAGTGGAACATGTCTTTCATATGAACACAACGTTAAGTGTTGTGATTGAGTTCAGTGGTGGCGTGTACTTTATATGGAAGTTACTCTCTGAAAGGGGGAAAACACGACAATGAAAATTGAAAAAGTGGTTAAAAAATATGGTGAAAAACGTGTGGTTGATACAGTTGATTATGATATTTTACCACAAACGTTGACAGCTTTTATTGGGCCAAATGGAGCAGGGAAAAGTACACTATTAGGTATGATGAGTCGACTTCTTGATAAAGATCAAGGTGGCATTTATTTAGATGGAGAGGAGGTGAAGGCGTGGAATCAACATGAACTTGCCAAAAAGTTATCAATATTAAAACAAGCAAATGGGATTCAGCTACGTTTAACAGTTAGAGAACTGGTAGCCTTTGGTCGATTTCCACATAGTAAGGGACGATTGACCCAAATTGATGAAAAAAAGATAGATGAGTCTTTGTCTTATTTAGGACTAGATGACTTGGCAAGTGACACAATTGATACACTATCAGGTGGTCAATTGCAACGAGCTTACATTGCGATGGTACTTGCTCAAGATACAGAGTACATTTTTTTAGATGAGCCACTAAATAATTTGGATATGAATCATGCTGTTATGTTGATGAAAACTATTCGTCGGTTAGTCGATGAAGCAAATAAGACTGTGGTGATTGTGTTGCATGATATTAATTTTGCAGCGAGTTATGCGGATAATATTGTGGCGATGAAATCTGGGAAGGTATTTAAAGCAGGACCAACCGCTGAGATTATTACAAAGGAAGTATTAGATGACTTATATGATATGAACATGCGTGTGTGTGAATTAGAGGGAAAACGATTTTGTTTATATTTTAATGAATAGATAAAAGGAGATAGATGGATGAAGAGATTAAAAAAATGGCGTTTAGTTAGTTTAGTAGTAATAGGGTTAGTGATGTTGGGGGCATGTGGGGCATCTAAAACATCCGATACAACAACCAACACTTCCAGTGAAAAACAAGAAGTTGTTAAGGTAACAGACAGTAATGGAAAAACATTAGAGTTAGCGTCACACCCTAAAAAAGTGGTGGTGTTTGATATGGGAGCCTTAGATACGATCAGAGAATTTGGAAAATCGGACGTTGTTGTAGGTGCACCACTAAAAACATTACCTAGTTATTTATCAAGTTACAAAAATGTGGAATCAGCAGGTGGGATTAAAGAACCTGATATGGAAAAAATAAATGCTATGCAACCAGATTTAATTATTATTTCTGGACGTCAACAAGATATGCAAAAAGAATTAGAAAAAATTGCGCCAACATTGTATCTTGCTGTAGACAGTAAAAAAGCGTGGGAATCGACAATGACGAATATCGAAACATTAGGAACAGTATTTGCTAAAGAAGATGTTGCTAAAGAAAAAATCGACGCATTAAATAAACAACGTGAAGCATTAGAAAAAACAGCAAAAGAAAGTGGTAAAAAGGGATTGATGAGTCTAGTGAATGAAGGCTCATTATCAGTTTTTGGTCCTGAATCACGTTTTGGTATTGTCTATGAAGGATTTGGTGTGTTACCAGCAGACGAAACCATTAAACCGTCTCCTCATGGACAAGAAGTATCCTATGAATATGTTTTAGAAAAAAATCCAGATATTTTGTTTGTAGTCGATCGTACGAAAGCTATTGGTGGGGATGCAAGTAAAAATAATGTAGCAGAAAATGCTTTAGTAAAAGAAACAACAGCAGGCAAAGAAGGAAAAGTGATTAGTTTAACACCAGATGTTTGGTATTTGGCTGCAGGTGGGATTGAGTCAACAAGAATCATGATGGAAGATGTAGAAACAGCATATAAATAAGATAATTCGCTAGATACTTAGGTAACATCAAGTATCTAGTTTTTTGTTTGGATAGTTTTATCTATTTAATGATAGTATAATAGAAGTAAATAGCTTATGTAGGTTGGAGGGATACTTATGAAAAGCAAACATATTCATCAAAGAGTCAAGAGTATCTATAATGATTTAACACAATCAGAAAAAAAAATTGCCAACTTAGTGTTAGAAAGACCAGAAGATGTCACAAAAATGACAGCTAGTGAGCTGGCTAAAGAATCTCAGACAAGTCCTGCATCTGTGATTCGATTTTGTAAATCCATTAATGTTCCAAGTTTTCCTGAGTTAAAAATTGCATTATCTGCAGAGAGACAGTGGGATGTTCCAAAAGAATATTCAGATATTTTACCAACTGAAAAAATTGCTGATGTGAAGGCAAAACTATTAGGAAACGCCTATCAATCTATGCAAGAAACCATTCAATTAGTGAACGAAGAAACTTTAAAAGAAGCGATAGAACTGATTTCTAAAGCACCATTTGTCTATGTTTATGGGATAGGGTCATCTTATCTTGTGGCTGAAAATATCGCTCAAAAATGGAATCGTATAGGGAAGGTGTGTATTTGCATAGCAGATGTTCATTTGTTAATAGCCAGTTTAACATCTGCTGCACCAGATTCGATTTTTATCGGAATATCGCATTCTGGTGAGACTTCGGAAGTGTTAGAAATAAACCGTATCGCAAAAGAACATGATATCAAAACGATTGGGATTTCTCAATTTGGGATGAATACATTAAGTAAACATGTGGATGTTTCTATGCAGACAGTGAAATCAAAAGAAGCAGAGCTTAGAAGTGCTGCGACGAGTTCGTTGATGTCTCAATTTATTTTAATTGATTTATTATTCCATGTTTATGTATTAGAACAATATGATGAAAATATGGATAACATCCGAGAATCAAGAAAATTAGTAGATGAATATAAAAAAAGAACATCTAAAAAGTAAAACCATCCAATTAGGTTCATGTGACCTAGTTGGATGGTTTTTTAAAGATGATAAATTTACTAAATAGATAATTTGCAATTAATACGACAACATTGCTAATAATTTTTGCGATAAGTGGTTGTTGGTTGAGCCATTGGACTAATACAAATAATACGACCGTATCAATTCCAAGTGATAGAAAGCGAAATGAAAAAAAGGACATCATTTCTTTGATATTAATGAAATACGTATTATCTTCATGAGCAAAGACATATTTTTTATTTGATAAATAAGCAAATAACACGGAAAAAATCCACGCAATAACATTGGAAATAATGTAATTAACATGGAGTAAGTTTTCCATTACATAGAAGATGACAATATTAATGATTGTTGTAAAGACTCCCATCACAACATACATAAATAATTCAAATAATGTGTCAGATAAACCTAACGTTTGGGTAAAAAAATGCTTTATCTTAGTCATAAGTTCTCTCTTTTCTTTTTATCAATAGTGTATAACCATGTTTTAGACAATATAGGATAACAATTAGTGTGGTTGCTGCTTTAATTATAAGCACATAAGTCATATCTACAAAGGGCTTATAAGATAATACAACCGTATTTTTTCCTTTTTTAGGTGTAATAATTAAACTACCAATGTCAGATGTTTCATAATCTGATTTATTTAACAGCTTTCCATTGAGTTCAACAATGCTATGGTCATAAACAATTAAAGGCAGTTGTTTTTTCTTCGTTGAATTTTTTTTATTATCCCAGGTAAGTTGGATCGTTCCATTTTCTAAAACGGTAGTGGTTATGTTCTTTTGATTGTTAAAAATTTCTTTTTCATAGACTTCATAGGGATCCATAGCATCATAAATTTCTTGACTAGTAGTCTCTTTTGAAATTGGGAGATAATCAGGTGTTCCTTTTTCAATCGTTTCGAAGACTTTTGTCAAATCAGGCCCTCTAAGATTATTTCGAATCACATCAGGATCTTTTTCAATTAGATTAGGACGATTATTTCCCATTGCGACAGGGTCATCTTGCCAACGTTGAGCATTTTTAACCATGTTACTGTTTGCTTCAACAAGGATAAATCCAACAAGTATCATCAAAGAAAGTGAAATGACTTTAGCTTGTTTAATAGAAAGATGTTGTTCCATCGAGTGAATTGTCTTTAAAAATACAGGAACTAATAAAACATAGGAAATCATTGAAAAACGAAAAGGAAATTGAATAACTGATAAGAAGGGATAATGGTTAACAATATTATCCCAAGGGAATAAAGAGGATGAGAGTAGTAGAAAAATCCCACCCACAACAGTCATTATTTTTTCTAAGGTATTGGTACGTTTGATATTTCGAATAAAGTAAATGAGTTGAAACAGAAAAATGGTTCCAAAAAAGATTCCGATGTTTCGATTACCATACATTTCAGTAATGGATATATAAGTAGCATTTGTAATAAAAGAACTTGGGATAAATGGCTGCAAGATGTTGTTGGATAAAAAAACATCTATGTAAGCGACCAATGTATTTAAAGAAAGTAGGATAAAAATAAGGATAGACAAGCATAATTGCTTGATCCAGCTTAATTTTTTATCTGAGTGGATAAAACTAACTAAATAAAAAGGGATAATTGCTAACACTGATAAAATAGCACTAAGTATATGTGTATTTACCAGTAAACTCATAGATAATCCTAGAAAGACAGGATTGATTGGCTTTTCTTTATTTTTTACTGAGCGGATGGCTTGAATAAAAATATAAGGTAAAAAGGCTGCTCCCCAACTAGAAAAACCTAGAGCTCTAACATAATACATGATAGGAGCAGAAGCCATATAGATAGCTGCTCCTATCGTTGATAGTCGTTTATCACAGTCAAAGACTCGCATTAAAAAGTACATACCGATACCGGCAATGATAAGGCAAATAAAGGATGAAACGAGTTGGAATTTTAACCATGATTGCGTGAAAAATAGGATTAATCCGTTTAAAAAGGCAATATCATATCCATATAAGGCGTTAATAATGCGTCCGCTGCTATTAAAGCCATATAAGGACATGAAATAATTGTAGTTACCACTTTTTATTTGTTCAGATAAATCATAAAAGCGATTGTAATGAAATGAGATATCAGAACCTACAGGGATGAAGCGAGTATTAATCTGTGGTAACAAAATAAAAAGAGCAACTAGGGTAATGATGATAAAAGGAATATACTTCTTTCCTCTTTTTTTAATACTCAGTAACACCATCAATCCTCCTTCAAAGGTGAAATTTTCTTATCTTTAACAATGTATATTGGTCGTCGTTTCGTTTCTAAGAAAGTTTTTCCAAGATATTGACCCACAACACCTAGACAGAGCAACTGTAAACCACCTAATGCTAAAATAATACAAACAAGTGATGGCCATCCAGACGTTGGGTCTCCAAAAATAAGTGCTCGTATGACGATGAAAATTAACGCAATAATCGAGGTAACAAAGGATATAAATCCTAAAATAGTCGACATTTTTAATGGAAACTCAGAAAAAGAGATGATGCCATCAATTGAATATTGTAACAAATCCCAAAATGACCATGATGTTTCTCCTTCAACGCGTTCGATGTTTTCAAATTCTAAATAATATGTATTGAAACCAACCCAGCTAAAAATTCCTTTAGAAAATCGATTGTATTCTTTTAATTCGAGTATAGCATCCACCATTTGGCGAGACATCAAACGATAATCTCTTGCGCCATCCACGATTTCAACATCGGAAATTTTATTGATGATTTTATAAAATTGTTTGGCAAAAAAAGAACGAATTTTGGGTTCTCCAGCACGAGTAACACGTCTTGTTCCGATGCAGTCATAATCATCTTGTTGAAGTAATTCCACCATTTTAGGTAGGAGTTCTGGTGGATCTTGTAAATCCACATCCATTACAGTAATATAATCGCCTCTAGCATGTTCTAATCCAGCATAAAGAGCTGCTTCTTTTCCAAAATTTCTAGAAAAGGATAAATAGTTATATTTCTCAGAGTGTTTACTGATTTCTTTTAATGTGCTTAAGGTTTTATCTTTTGAGCCATCATTAATAAACCAATATTCAATTGTTAACTCTGGTAATAGTTTTTCTATGTCAGTCATGCGACTGATATATGGGTGAATGGTATCTTGTTCGTTGTAACATGGAACAACAACGGATAGAATTTTTTTTGACATGGTAATACTCCTTTTTTAATAGTGACAAATTTCGTCATAGTATATACATTTTAAATGAAAACAAATTGAAAAGATAGTCGTATCTATTTTCAATTACACAAAAAAGAAACACCTTAACCCATTATAAGGCTAAGGTGTGTAAATTAAAAATCATGAACCTCTTTTAGAGTGCCATCTTCCATTTGAAAAACGCGGTCGCTCCATTTAATCATACGAATATCATGGGTGACCATAACCGTTGCTTTTTTCTTATCATGTGCTTCTTTAACAAGTAGTTTCACAACATTGTAAGCATGCTCTGTATCTAAGCTGGCAGTTGGTTCGTCAGCTAAGATGAGGCTAGGATCATTGTATAATGAACGAGCAATCGCAACACGTTGACGCTCTCCACCAGATAAGTCACTTGGGTAACTTTTTCTTAGATGGTCAATATCAAGTGATTTAAACAAACTATCAAGTTTATCTTTGTCGACCTTCTCTTTTTTTACTTTGCCAACTAAAGTGAATTGATCTTCTATAGTAAGAAAAGGGATTAGATTAGAAGTTTGTAGAATAAACCCAATTTCATTAAAACGTAATTTCGCACGTTTTTTTTCAGGTAATGCAGTAAAGTCAATATCATTGATACTAATGTTTCCACTAGTTGTACTTTGTAACCCACCAGCGATGGTTAAAAAGGTACTTTTACCAGACCCAGATGGCCCGATAACACTGATGAATTCTCCTTCTTTTACTTGGAAATTTAAATCATTTAAGGCAGTCACTTCATTGTGACCTTTACCAAATTTTTTTGTAATATGTGACATATTTAAAATAGTTTTCATTTTATCTAACCTCCAATGGCATTAATAGGGTCAACTTTGTTAACAGTAACAATGGAGAATAATCCACCAATTGTTGAGACGATGACTAAAATAACACCGTAAATGGCCCACTGTGTAATGTTAATCGCAAATGGCATAGCGTCTGGTAAAACCATGCTTAATCCATAAGTTGCTAAACCAGATAGTAATACGCCAAACACTCCAACTAAGAATGATTGAGCCAAAATAGATTTTGAGATGAACCATGAGTTAATCCCTTGTACTTTCATCACACCGAAAATAGCGGTTTTTTGAAGTGTGATGACATACATGAAGATACCTATAACAGCTGAAGCAATGACGAATAGTACATAAATCATTGAATCAAGTGTCAAACTTTGTTCTGTATATCCTGGTAAGTTATCGATAAATTTTTGTGTTGATAGTTTGGTTAATGAATCATTTGACAAGGTTGTATCTGAAGCATTACTTAACACAGCATTGATAGGGTAATTATCAGTTGTTTTAACCATCTCTTCCCCAAATTTAATTTCAGTCGCTGTTTTGATAGTAGAATACATAACAGGTGTAGCAATGTAAGAGGTTGATGGGAAAATACCAACAACTTTTACTTTTAAATCATTGCTTCCAATTTTGATTGTATCATCGAGTTTAAATCCTTTGTCTGCTAAGTTTTGAGAGATAATCACTTCATTATCTTTTTTGAAAGACTCTCCACTTGTTACTTTTGGTAAAAAGAAAGCATCATCAGTTGTACCAAATAAACTAATGTTGACTTTGTCATTTTTTTTACCAATCGCCCCACTATAAAGAGATAAAGGAGCTTTATCATTTGATGAAATATCTTTTTCATCTTCTAATTTTAATTGAGAGGCTGCCAAGATATTATTGGCATCATCAGATAATACAATTTGTTTGGCATCCCAGTCGTCAACAGACTGTCTAAATTCTTGTGATAGACCATCAGCAAGACCTGAAAGTAAAAAAACAACAAGTCCGATTAAAAACATGATACCAACTATTAAACTATAGCGTAACTTTGAGTAACGCATTTCTTTTAAAGCTAAGAACATATGTATTTCCTCCGTTTCATTTCACTTAGTAACAACTTGTCACTAATTGGTTGAAAAGACAATTAGTCTTTTTTGATTGATTGTAATAACACTTGGAAAAAGAACCCTAATCCAACCGTTAAAATAATGTGACCTAATCCAGCTATCCCACTAATCGCAGCAGAACTCTCAGTACCTAAGACAGTCATTGTTCCATGAGTTAGTAGCATTAGTATCGTCACACCTAAACCAATATTATAAAAGACATAAAACTTTTTAAAATTTTTGTGTTGAGTCAGATTGAAGTTCTTTTCTAATAATAAGACAATTAAAAAGAAAAACATCCCTAAAATTAATGTATGTGTGTGAACTACACTTAGTTGCGTCCAACCATCAAAATCGTTAAATTTTGTCAATTCTCGGAAATAGACACCACTAATTAACCCAATAATCATATAACTTAAACTTGCTCTTGCTAACTTTTGCATTTAAAAATCCTCCTATTTAATTCCTTTGATAATCCATTTAATTTTATAGTGATAATCCATAATTAACTCTTCAGGTGTCCAATCATTAACAATAAAGTCTGTTAACGAATTCATGACAACCTCCATAATAAAGTAAAGAAAACTAATGGCTTCTTGAGTTTCATGGATTTGAAATTCATTGTTATGTAGTAGTTTGACCCATTCCTTTAACATGTAAGAAGATTCGTCTAAATCTAATCGTTTCATCGTACGTTGATAATCCGCTCGTGTTAGTAACAATAGCCCTTTCCAGTAAGCACTGTCTGTTTCTAAGTGAGAACAAAAAATCAAATATTGTTCGATTCCATGGAAAAAATCATTTTTATATTGAGCAATGTAATCTAAAATATCTTGATGAATAAGTAGGGATTGTTGTTTCACGATATAGGCGTAGGCATCTTCTAGATCAACAAAGTATTTATAGAATGCACCTCTTGACATTTCCATCTGCTCAACGATATGCGAGACTTTTACTTGACTAACAGACTGGTTATAAAAAGTATCTAACAAAATCATATCTATTTTTTCTTTTTTTGGTGCAGATAGATTAAGGAATGTATCTTTTGGCATATAATGACCTCCTTTCAAGTGTTAACTCATTAACTAAGGAAAATAATAGCACAATAAGTAACAAGTTGTCACTTATGTTGCTTGGGGATTTAAGGTATAAAAAATAATTTATAGTAAGAACCTTAACGCCTTAGTGATATTACTGAAAATTTTTTAAAAATTTCATATAAAAACATAAAAATAACCGATAATCGTTCTCATTTGAGAGTTATTCTATGAATTAATTAAGAAAGGAGGTTTATGAATGTCGCATATTCTACAATCTATCACAATTGTTACACCTATTATTTTTGTATTGGCGTTGGGTTTTTTCGCTGGAAAAAAACAAGCTTTCGGTAAATCTAGTGATTCAATTAGTGTTATTAATGAATTAGTTTTAAACTTTGCTTTACCAGCGTCATTATTTGTAGGGACAATTAGTGTAACAAGAGCACAGTTACTAGGTGATACTGACTTGTTTATCTCATTATTGATTAGCTTACTAGTTGCTTATTTTATTGGTTTATTTGTTGCAAAGTATATTTTTAAACGCAATATGATTGAAGCTTCTATCGCAGGACTAGCAGTTAGTTTTTCAGCAGGTCCTTTTTATGGTCCAGCGTTATTAGATAGTATATATAGACAATCAGGTGGTGTATCTGTCAGCATTATTGCATTATTGCTGAATGTTTTTATTGTGCCACTTGCAACGATAATTATTAAGCTAAATGTTTCATCATCTAATAAAAAGACTTCATTAACAAAGATGATTGGTCAATCCATTTTTGATGCAATCTTTAAAACCCCCTTTGTTTGGGCGCCGTTACTTGCGTTTGTTTTAGTATTTTTAGATATCCATATGCCTGACATTGTAACTAGTTCTTTAAAATTAATTGGTGAAGCCACTGCCGGAATCGCTATTTTTGTAGCAGGTATGACGATTGCTGAGAATAAATTTAAATTAACTAAAGAAGTGGTTACGATTGCGTTATTAAAAAATATTGGGTTGCCCTTATTATTTGTTGGAGTAGCTTTATTGCTACATATGACTAAGGGCAGTACAACATTTGATCAGGGGTTATTGTTATCGGCATTGCCATCAGGTCCAATGATAGTGTTGCTTGCTACTCGATACAAACAATATCAACAAGAAGCATCTTCAATTCTTGCTTTTTCAACTGTTGGAATGCTTGTGACAGTGACTGCTATTATTGCATTATTAAATGTTTAATTAAAAGAAAAGAGGAAATATATTATGACATTAACTAAAATTGAACGTATTGCCAATTATGCGACTCGTGCTAAATTCGAGGATTTATCTGATGAATCAAAAAAACAAATTCCTGTACATATTTTGGATTCTTTAGGCTGTCAAATAGCTGCTTTAGGAGCAGGTCCGGTTAATGCTTGTCATGATCAAGTAAGAGAATTTTCACCAAGCGGTATAGCACCTCTTATTGCGGGTGGAACATCAAACCCAGTCTTTGCTGCATTTTGGCATACAGCTCTTGTTCGTTATGTTGATGCGATGGATAATATTCTTGCCCCAAAAGAAACCGCACATACAGCAGATAATTTTGGTGGAATTTTAACGGCAGCTTCCATTGCAAATTCAAGCGGTAAAGATTTAATGTTAGGAGTTGCTATTGGTTGGACAATTCAAACATTATTAGTTGAAAAAGCTAATTTTATGACAAGAGGGTTTGACCATACGGCACAGTTAGCTTTTTCAGTTACTGCAGCGTCAGGTAAATTGTTAGGCTTAGATAGTGAAACAATTGCTAATGCGATTGCTATGGCAGCATCAAGTGATGCATCTTTTGCTGGTATTCGTTCTAAACCATTATCAGAATGGAAAGGTCTAGCCTCTGCTCAATCAACACTAGGTGCTTTTAATGCATTGTATTTAGCTAAAAGAGGGGTAGAAGGTCCTCTAGCTATTGTAGAAGAACCTCAAGGAATTGAACATTTACTAGGTCAACCAATTGATATTGATTGGGAACATGAAAACTATGAAGGTGTGCCACAATCAACCATTAAAAAATTTGTTGCAATGATTCATACACAATCAGCTATAGAATGTATTTTAGAATTATTAGCTAAAACACCTATTCAATCAGAAAATATAAAATCCATTGAAGCTGATGTGCCGCAAATTACTTATGATTTTTCTGGTGGTGGATTATATGGTAATGCTGATGCAGCAATCACAACAAAAGAACAAGCTGATCATTCTCTACCTTATTTGTTAGCCGTTGCCGTGTTAGATGGACAAGTGATGCAACCACAGTTTGAAGAATCACGTATTATAAAACCTGATGTTCAAACACTTCTTCAAAAAGTCATTGTGAAACCAGATGCTGATTTCACAAAACGTTATCCAAAAGATTTTTGTGCACGTATTACCATTACACAAATGGATGGTACTGTTACAACTCATGAGGTAAGCAATTATCCAGGTATGCCTTGTCGACCATTTACTTGGGAAGACTCAGTCGATAAATTTGATCGTTTAACAAAAGGATATATTGATCCAGTATTGGCTGAAAAATTAAAAGAAATCGTAAAAGATATTGAAAACAGATCAACAAAAGACTTGTTTGATATCTTAACTAAAATTAAGTACCCAACAACAAATAAATAGACAGAACAAAAGTGGTCTGATAGATTAAAAGTAATCTATTTAGACCACTTTTTCGTGGATAAAATTATTGAGGAGTCGATATATGTTAATGTTTAATGAAGCTTGTTTTGAAGTATTTGATATAGAAGGTTTAGACAATCGAATGATTGGGGTTCGTGAAAAAATTCAACCTGTTTTTCAATCGATTGATGAGAAAGTAGTTGAAGAGTTAGAACCTTTGCTAGGTGAAAAATTACCTATACATATAGCACAACACAGACGACGAACTACAAATGCACCTGATTTTACATGGAGCGCAATGGGTGGAAATAAAAGAGGTTATAAAAAATTCCCTCATTTTCAGTTAGGCATTACGCCAGAATATGTGGTTGTATGGTTATCATTTATTGATAACCCACAAAATGAAGTTTTGATGGCACAAACATGTTTAGATCATCTCGAGTGGTTTGAGTCATTGCCAAATGATTTTGTTGTAAACACAGACCATACAAAAAATAATTACCATGCATTAGAAAAAGAACAAGTTATTAAAGATTTAACCAGATGGAAAGAGGTTAAAAAAGGAGAATTTCAAGTGGGCCGTGTGATGTTGAAACAAGCATTTACAGAAAAAACATCACAAGAATTATATGATACTATTTTAGAAACCTATCTATCACTTATACCAATTTATCAAGCTTGCCGAAAATTATCTAATCAATAACAAATAAGTAGACTAGACAGTTTGAATTTTTTGCTTAGGATGATTTTTTTTATTGAAATATGCTATAATGAACGGTGATTATATGTCACTAGACTTTATTCAAAGTGACTTAAAGGAGGATGAACAGTGGAAGATAAAAAAACTTTTTATATCACCACTCCGATTTATTACCCAAGTGGGAAATTACATATAGGAAGCTCATATACAACAATAGCATGTGATGCTATGGCTCGTTACAAACGAATGAAAGGGTTTGATGTCTTTTATTTAACAGGGCTTGATGAGCATGGTCAAAAAATTGAACAAAAAGCCGAAGAATTAGGCGTTGAACCTCAAGAATACGTTGACGAGATGGCGACGGATGTTAAAAAGTTATGGAAATTATTGGATATTGATTACACGAAATTTATCCGTACAACTGATCCTTCTCATAAAAAATCTGTTCAAAAGATATTCCAACGTTTAGTTGATCAAGGCGATATTTATTTAGGTGAGTATGAAGGTTGGTATTCTGTTTCAGATGAGGAATATTTTACTGAGAATCAATTAGCAGAAGTCTTCAAAGATGAAGATGGAAAAGTAATAGGTGGTCTTGCACCAAGTGGTCATGAAGTTGAATTGGTTAAAGAGCAAAGTTATTTCTTTAAAATGAGTAAATATGCAGACCGTTTGTTAGAATATTATGAAGAACATCCAGAGTTTATTGAACCTGTTTCTCGTAAAAATGAAATGATCAATAACTTTATTAAACCAGGTTTAGAAGATTTAGCTGTGAGTCGTACGTCTTTCAAATGGGGAATCCCTGTTGAAAGTGATCCGAAGCATGTGGTTTATGTGTGGATCGATGCGTTATCAAACTATATTACAGCATTGGGTTATGGCACAGATGATGATAGTAACTTTAAAAAATATTGGCCAGCAGATGTCCATATGGTTGGTAAAGAAATTGTTCGTTTCCACACGATTTATTGGCCAATTATGTTAATGGCACTTGATTTACCATTACCAAAACAAATTTTTGCTCATGGTTGGTTAGTAATGCAAGATGGTAAAATGTCTAAATCAAAAGGGAATGTGGTTTACCCTGAAATGTTAGTACGACGCTATGGATTAGATGCATTACGTTATTATTTGATGCGTGCGATTCCGTTTGGTTCAGATGGTGTGTTTACACCAGAAGATTTTGTTGCACGTGTTAATTATGATTTGGCTAATGATTTAGGAAACTTATTAAATCGTACGATTGCGATGATTAATAAATATTGCGATGGAGTTGTGCCAAATTACGCGTCTCAAGTAACGGACTTTGATAGTGAATTGTCAACAACAGCCGCAGATGTTATTGGTAAATACAACAAAGCGATGGAAAAATTAGAATTTAACATTGCGTTAAGTGAAGTATGGCGTCTGATTTCTCGTGCCAATAAATATATTGATGAAACGGAACCATGGAATTTAGCAAAAGACGAAGAAAAACAAACAGAATTAAACAGTGTCATGGTTCATTTAGCTGAAAGTTTACGTATTTCTGCTATCTTATTGCAACCAATTATGACGCAAGCACCAAAAGAGATATTTAGTCAATTAGGATTAGATGTTGAAACAGTTTCTATGATTGATATTCGTTTTGGAGAGTTTCCTTCTGGTACTAAAGTTGTCAGCAAAGGAACACCAATCTTCCCACGTTTAGATGTTGAAGAAGAAGTTGCTTATATTAAAGAGCAAATGGCTCAAAGTATGAATCAACAAACAAAAGAAGAAGAATGGAAGCCAGAAGACGTTGAGTTAGTATCAGTAAAAGACAAAGAAGTAAAATTTGAAACATTTGATGAAGTCGAACTTAAAGTGGCTGAAATTTTAGATTGCCAAAAAGTCAAAGGGGCAGATAAATTATTGCAGTTTAGATTAGACGCTGGCGACAAAGGAAATCGTCAAATCTTATCCGGCATTGCAGAATTTTACCCAGAACCAATGGATTTAATTGGTAAAAAAGTAGTGATTGTAGCTAACTTGAAACCAAGAAAAATCCGAGGACATATTAGTCAAGGGATGATTTTATCAGCTGAAAATTCAGATGGTAAATTATATGTTGTTGAAGCACCTAAGGGAGCAGAAAACGGCAGTATCGTTGGATAGAAATTTTTAAAGAGATTGGAAAAGTGGTCTTTTTCAATCTCTTTTTATGTTAAAATCATCGTGATAGGAGTGAAGACTATGATTTTTGATACACATACACATTTAAATGCAGAACAATTTAATGATGATTATCAAGAAGTGATTGAACGAGCAGAACAATTGGGTGTGACTGAAATGGCAGTAGTAGGATTTGATACACCAACGATTGAACGTTCATTAGAATTAAGTGAACAGTATCCATTTATCCATAGTATTATTGGATGGCATCCAACTGAAGCTGGAAGGTATACAAAAGACATTGAAAAAGACTTACAAGAAAAATTAACGCATCCTCGTGTCGTAGCATTAGGGGAAATAGGATTAGATTATTATTGGATGAATGACGAACCTAATGTACAAGAAAAAGTTTTTCGTCGCCAAATTGCGATTGCTAAAGAGATGAATTTACCAATTAGTATCCATACAAGAGATGCGATGGAAGATACTTACAAAATTTTAAAATCTGAAGGCATCCAAGATATCGGCGGCATCATGCATAGTTTTGGTGGCGATAGCGAGTGGGCGAAACGTTTTTTAGATTTAGGGATGCATATTTCATTTAGTGGCGTTGTGACGTTTAAGAAGACGATAGAAGTTCAAGAGGCAGCAAAAATTGTCCCAATGGATAAATTATTAGTGGAAACAGATGCACCGTATTTAGCACCTGTTCCTTATCGTGGAAAACGTAATGAGCCTGGCTATACACATTATGTCGTGGATAAAATTTCCGAATTAAGAGATTTACCTTATCAAACATTGGCAAAAGAAACCACAAAAAATGCGCATCGATTATTTAGGTTGGATGAAAATGACTAAAGAAAAAATATCAGAAATTGTGGTAGTAGAAGGAAAAGATGATACGAAGCGTTTACAACAAGTGTTAAATGTTGACACGATAGAAACAAATGGTTCGGCGTTAAATAACGAAACGCTGGATAAAATTAAACACGCTCAACGTGTACGGGGTGTGATTGTGTTTACTGATCCTGACTTTCCAGGTGAAAAAATTCGTAAACAAATCATGGCAGTCGTGCCTGAGGCTAAACATGCTTTTATTACTAGAGAAAAAGGTGTCCCTAAAAAGAAACATGGTAGTTTAGGAGTAGAACATGCCAGTAATGAAGCCATCATACAAGCATTAAAAGCTGTTTCCACACCAACAACAGACATATTTGATTCTGAGATAGCGATTGAAGATTTAATTCAATTTGGGTTAATAGCCGGAAATGGCTCGAGAGTTAGACGAGAAAAACTTGGTGAGTTACTTAATATCGGCTATACAAATGGAAAACAATTAAAAAAACGATTAAGTATGTTTCAAATAACAAAAGAAAAATTCTTAGAGGCAATGAAAGAGATAATAGAAGGTGAAACGAATGAATGAATACAAAGACATAGCAACACCTAGTCGAACGAAAGAAATACTAAAAAAACATGGTTTCTCATTTAAAAAGAGTTTAGGACAAAATTTTTTAACAGAACCTAATATTTTAAGAAAAATTGCCGAAGCAGGAGACTTGTCAAAAGAAGATGGTGTGATTGAAATTGGTCCAGGTATTGGTGCTTTAACAGAACATTTGGCAAGAAATGCCGGAAAAGTTCTCGCTTTTGAAATTGACCAACGTTTAATCCCAGTTTTAGAAGATACGCTATCACCTTATGATAATATTACGGTCGTAAATGAAGATATTTTAAAAGCTGATGTTGTGGCAGAAGCCAAAAAAGTATTTGATGAAGAACAACCCATCAAAGTCGTTGCTAATTTGCCTTACTATATCACCACACCAATCATGATGCATCTATTAATGTCACCATTAGATATCACCGCGATGGTTGTTATGATGCAAAAAGAAGTAGCAGATAGAATGACTGCAAAACCTTCAACGAAAGCTTACGGCTCGTTATCAATTGCTGTCCAATTTTATATGGAAGCAAAACTCGCATTTATTGTACCAAAAACAGCTTTTGTGCCACAACCCAATGTGGATTCAGCGATTATTAAGTTAGAAAAAAGAGAAACGCCGATTGTTGACGTGATAGATGAAGCATTTTTCTTTGAATTAACACGTGCTTCGTTTACACAACGTCGTAAAACGTTATGGAACAATTTAACGAGTCATTTTGGAAAAGATGACCAAACAAAACAGTGGTTAGAAAAATCGTTAGAAGAGAGTGACATAGACCCAAAACGTCGTGGTGAGACATTAAGCATTGCAGAATTTGGGAAATTATCAAACGTGTTAATCACGAATAAAAAATAGATATAATGGATTAATTGTTCATTGACAAAAATTTGTGCATTGTTTATCATATAAATAAATGATAAACGGAGTGAAAATAAAAAATGAAAAATAATTCGGTATTAAATATGACTTATGCAGCCTTTTTAATTGCGTTGGGGATTGTTATTCCAATGGTTATGCCAGTAAGAATTGTGATAGGACCTGCGTCTTATACTTTAGCGAGCCATGTACCAGTCATGCTAGCAATGTTCGTTTCTCCATTAGTTGCAGTGCTTGTGGCATTAGGGACAGCATTTGGTTTCTTTATGACAACACCTTTTATTATTGGGATGAGAGCCTTATCTCATGTGATTTTTGCTTTTTTTGGTGCATTGTATTTACAAAAAAGACCTACTATCATACATTCACCTAAAAAAATGATGGTATTTAATATTGTTTTAGGATTAGTACATGCTTTATTTGAAACACTGATTGTGACAGTATTTTTTATGACAGATGGATTAGGTGAAGCAAGTTATACAATGGGATTCTTCCAGTCAGTCATTGTGTTAGTAGGATTGGGTGGATTTATCCATAGTTTGATTGATTTTTCTATTGCGTATATGATTGCTCAAAAAATAGGGACAAGATTTTCATTTCCAGTTTATTTAGCAGCAAAAAATAAATAAATAAAAGACCAAATTTTCATTTGATAGAAAATTTGGTCTTTATTATGTATTATCTAATAACTTGTTCTGTTTGAGGATCAAAGAAGTGAGCTTTGTTTAAGTTGAAAGCCAACTCAATGACTTCTCCTGGACGATAAGTTGATCTAGCATCAACTTTTGAGATGAACTCTGTTTCGCCAGTTTTAGTGTAAAGCATCGTTTCAGCACCAAGTAACTCTGATACAACAACTTCAGATTTTACAATACTATTAGGTGATGCTTCTTTTGCTAAAATTTCACTATGAATATCTTCAGGACGAATACCAAAAATTAATGGTTTGTTAACGTATCCTTGTTCACGTAAAATTTTGAATTTTCCTTCAGGCAACTGAACGTTTAAATCATGACCATCAGTGATATGACCATCTTCTGTTAATTCAACGTTAAATATGTTCATAGCAGGAGAGCCGATGAATCCAGCGACAAACACATTGTTTGGTGTGTCATATACTTCTTTTGGTGTCCCAATCTGTTGGATAAAACCATCTTTCATAATAACAATGCGATCAGCCATAGTCATCGCTTCAGTTTGGTCGTGGGTAACGTAAATAGTGGTTGTTTCTAAACGACGGTGAAGCTTCGCGATTTCTGCACGCATTGCCACGCGTAGTTTTGCATCTAAGTTTGATAAAGGTTCATCCATCAAGAATACTTTCGCATCACGAACAATCGCACGACCTAATGCCACACGTTGTCGTTGTCCACCAGATAAAGCTGCGGGTTTTCTTTGTAAGTAATCTGTTAAACCAAGAATTTCACCAGCATTTTCGACACGTTTTCTGATTTCTTCTTTGTCATATTTACGAAGTTTTAAACCAAATGCCATATTATCATAGACAGTCATATGAGGATACAAAGCATAGTTCTGGAAAACCATGGCAATATCACGGTCTTTTGGCGCAACGTCATTGACTAATTTATCACCAATCCAAAGTTCACCTTCTGAAATATCTTCAAGACCTGCAACCATACGTAATGTTGTTGATTTACCACAACCAGAAGGGCCAACAAACACGATAAATTCACGGTCTTCAATATGTAAATTAAAATCTGTAACAGAATAATTAGGGTTGCCATCATATTTTTTATAAATGTGTTTTAAAGCAATTTCTACCATAGTGTATTTCCTTCTTTCATTTGTTTTATTAAATACAGTATAATGAATTTAGTAATACGCTTACAATGTAAACATGCCTATATTTTTGGGCAATATGACGAAAGGGAGAGGAAAAGATGAAAATAGCACTGATAGCACATGATAAAAAGAAACAAGAGATGGTCGAATTAACAAAAAAATTTGAGGAAGTATTGAGTACACATGAATTATTTGCCACGGGTACAACAGGACTTCGTATTCAAGAAGCAACGGATCTAAACGTTCATCGATTTAAATCAGGACCTTTAGGGGGAGACCAACAAATAGGCGCACGCGTTTCAGAAGGAGAGATGGATATGATCATTTTTTTAAGAGATCCATTAACAGCCCAACCACATGAACCAGACGTGACTGCGTTGATTCGTCTAAGTGATGTCTATGAAATCCCTCTAGCAACAAATAAAAGTACAGCGATATTACTTTTTAAAGAATTAGAGAATTTGGCGGAAATTTGACTGAGATAGTCTTTATTGTAATTTTTTTCCATTATGATATAGTACGAATGTAAAACAAATAACAGAGTAGGAAATATAGCGTCAAGTGCCACTAGGATGGGATGTTGCTTAGTGGACGAAAAGTACAAGTGGAGTACTTGCGGCCTTATTTCTGCATTCGCTGCATAATGGATGTAGCAACTCTAAATAAAAGGAGATGCTAGGATGAGCAAAAATGATTTTACGCCAAAGTCAATCGCATTGATGGGAGTATTAATGGGATTGCAAATCGTGTTAACACGATTTATTTCAATTCAAACACCGTTTGTTCGTATTAGTTTTACGTTTATTGCGGTTGTTTTGATGTGTATGATGTTCTCGCCACTTGTGGCAGGAATAGGAAATGCCTTAGCTGATTTTATTGGAATCACCTTATTTCCAGTAACAGCAGGATTTTTCCCAGGGTTTACGTTGTCAGCCTTTTTATCAGCATTTTTATATGGATTATTCTATTATAAAAAAGAGATGACATTAAAACGAATTATCACAGTCAATGTGATTGTGACAATTGTAGTAAATTTAGGGATGAATACATTTTGGTTATACTTAATGTATGGTCCAGGGATTGTTGCCAATATTCCAAGTCGTATTGTGAGTTCACTTATTTTATTAGTGATTCATGTTGTAGGGACTTATTGGTTAGCAAATGTAAAAGTCATACAAAAGCAATTGGTTAAATTTGCTTCATAAAAAAATCATACAAAAAGCAGAGTGTATATGGACACACTGCTTTTTTTTATGTTATAAAGTATGATAGGTAGAAAAAAAGGAGGGTATACATGAAAAAATACCAATATATTATATTTGATATAGATAATACGTTGCTCGATTTTAGCCGCTCTGAATACTACGCACTACAAAAAGTATTTGCTACTTATGGTGTGGTTTTTAATGAAAACACATTTAATCAATATAAAGAAATCAATCATGACTTGTGGGAGCAGTTAGAAGATGGTAAAATCAGTAAGGATGTTGTTTTAAAGGAGCGTTTTAAACGATTCTTTTTAGCAAACAATATTGTTGTTGATGGTGTATTAGTTGATAAACAGTATCGAGGTTTTCTTGAAGAGAGAAATGATGTCATAAATGGGGCAATGAGTTTATTAACTCAACTAAAATCGCAAGGTTATACCATTTTTGCTGGAACAAATGGTGTTGGTCAGACACAACGCAAACGTCTAGCTAGTGCAAACATGACAGATTTATTCGATGAGTTGTATATTTCTGAGGAAGTTGGATTTGAAAAACCCGATGTTCGTTTCTTTGATTATATTTTTAATGATGCTAGAATTATAGATTTATCAACTGCCGTGATGATTGGTGATAGCTTGTCATCAGATATTGAGGGAGCTAAACGTGTGGGAATTGATTCCATATGGCTTAGTAATGGAGCTGAGACGACAGATAAAATCTATACTAAAAAAGTTGATAATTTATCAGAAATTTTAGCACTGGTTTAACAAAAAAGAGTGACAGTTAGGTATGGGGAATCGTTTGATTGGTATAATAAACTATTAAAGAGGTGTGCGTTTATGCGTCAACTATTTATGTTAAAAGAAGATTATACTAATGAAAACCAAAAAGAAATTATTACGAGAAATGGAGATAAAGTCTATTCTGTTGACAGTTTTAATGACAATGGTTTAACTTGTTATCGTGTATCTAATACCAAACAAGAAGAGATTGCGCGTGTTGAAAAACATGTCGGCACAACATTGCCATGTTTAGATGTTATTGTAAATGAACGAATTATGTTTACAGTAGAACAGTCAGAATCTTTATCAATGATGTCTTTTAAAATAACCAGTGAAAATTTTGAAGTATACGATGATTGGTGGTCAATGGATTTTGATGTTATGTCAGGTTATCGTAAAGTATCAAAAGTCCGTAATCGTTGGACAGGATTAGGTGATGCTTATGAAATCACTGTATTTGAAAAATCAAGTGAACCAGAAACGATTGGGTTGATGTTGGCTCTTGATTCAGTAAAGAAAATTGAAGCAAACATGAAATCTGTAAAATAAACACACATACTCTAGTTTAAGCTTAGAAAGTAGCTAATATCTAGAGTATGTGTTTTTTTAATGGCTAAATTGAGAATGATACAAACTAGAGTAGGCGCCATTCTGTTTGTTTAATAGGTCATTGTGTGTTCCTGTTTCAATGATTTTTCCTTTATCCATGACAAGGATAATATCCGCTTTTTTTATCGTTGATAATCTATGAGCAATGATAAAACTTGTTTTACCTTGCATCATTTTGTTGAAGGCTGTTTGAATATGTTGTTCAGTTAGTGTATCAATTGAGCTTGTTGCTTCATCTAAGATAAGCATAGGAGGCTGACTAATCATGGTTCTGGCAATGGTAAATAGTTGTTTTTGGCCTTCAGATAGTAAGACGCCAGATTTACCTAAAAGTGTTTGAAATCCATTTGGTAATTGCTCAATAAAGTAATAGATATTTGCTTCTTTACAAGCATGGATGACATGTTCTTTCGTTGCATTAGGATTACCAAAAATAAGATTCTCCCAAATCGTTCCTTGGAAAAGCCACGTCTCTTGAAGAACCATTCCAAAAGATTGTCGTAATTCATGATTAGACAGATTAGTAATGGGAATGGAATCTATTGTGATTTCCCCTTTATCAAGTGGATAGAAGTTCATTAAGAGATTAACTAATGTTGATTTTCCAGCACCAGTTTTTCCTACAATCGCGACAGTCTGTCCAGGTTTGACTTCTAAATTAAAATCTTCAATTAAAGGATTTTCTGCCTGATAAGAAAAATAAACATGAGAAAAGGTGACATATCCTTTTGGAGAAAAAGTGTCTGTCATCGGTTGCGTACCTGTTTTTTCTTCAGTTTCATTAAGTAGATCGTTAATCCGTTTGGTACTAGAGACAGCGGTTTGTAGCTGAGTAGTAATACTAGATAGTTCAATCAAGGGTTTAGAAAACTGTCCAGAATAGATGATAAAACTGGACAAAATACCAAGTGATAGTGGAAGTGGAAATTGTAAGATAAGGATGCCACTCACAAAACCAATCAGCAAATAACCAATATGATCGATAAAACGTGATAAAGGATTGGTTAAAGAAGAGATGAATTGCGCTTTTTGTCCTGTATATTGAAGGGACTCATTCATTTGTTGAAACTGTTGAATCACTGTTTCTTCGTATTCATAAGATTTGATTGTTTTTAATTGATTGAATTGTTCGTTAATATAACCAGACATCTCTCCTAGTATTTGTTGCTGTGTATTGAAATAAGGTTGTCCTTTTTTTACAATCGCGACATTGACGCCAAACATTCCTAACGTAATCAGTAAAACAATGCCAGTTAGCATGACATTTAAAGAAAGCATAATGCCTAGTGCGACGATAATAATCGTGATACTTGGAAATAGCTGGTTAAATAAAGCAAGCAATGCTTCAGAAATATAATCTAAATCTGTACTAAAACGATTCATTGTATCACCATGAGAGTGTGTATCAAAATAATTCATAGGTAAGTTGTTTAATTTATGATAGGCTTCTTTTCTGACTTGTTTCATTGAAGTGTATGCAATGTATTGACTGATACGTTGCAAAAAGTAAAAACTAAGAGCAGACACAAACGTAAGAAATACAATCATCATGATGTTTCTTGTTAAGTCATGTTTATTTGTTTGACTCATGCTATCAATCGCTTTTCCGATGTACATGGTAACCAACACGCTTGATAGTCCATAAAAGATACTTAATAGAGCATTCAGCAAAATGGCTTTTTTAAATGGATGTAAGTAAGGAGAAAATTTAGTTATCATTTGTTTAAACATTTGTTATTCCTCCTCCTTTGATTGAGACGCGACAATTTGTTGATAGAAAGGTGATTCATCCATAAGTTCTGCATGAGTTCCTTGAGCGACAAGGGTTCCTTGATTTAAAACTAAAAGGTGATCTGATTCTTTAACCGATGAAATACGTTGAGAAATAATAATGCTATTTTTAATAAAAGTTAAAGAGGCAAGTGTTTGTCGAATAGTCAAATCTGTTTTATAGTCAAGGGCACTTAATGAATCATCCAATATTAAAATAGCAGGACGACTGATTAAAGCACGAGCAATTGCTAATCGTTGACGTTGTCCACCTGAGAAATTTGTACCATTTTCAGCAGTGGGCATATTCAAATCATCCACAAATTCTAAGCAGTCAGCCCATTTTAAAGCGGTCCAACACTCTTCTTCAGTAGCATTAGGAAATCCCATCGTTAAGTTGCTTTTAATTGTTCCAGAAAAAATGACACTTTTTTGGGAAACATATCGAATAGATTGTTTAATATCACCAGTGGTTAGATCAAGGATATTTTGGTTATCTAATAAAATATTACCTGTTGATGGCAAGTAGAATTTTTGAATCAACTCCACTAATGTTGTTTTTCCACTCCCTGTTGGTCCGACAATCCCTAATTGTTGTCCTTTTTTTAAGTCAAAATGAATGTTTTGTAACACATTTTGTGTTGTATCAGGATAGTGAAATGACACCTGATCAAATGCAAGGGTTATATCAGCTTGAAAAGTAAGTAATTGATTGGCTTTATGTGTGGGAATGCTTGGTGTTGTATTGAGTAACTCTTCTACCCGATTTTTGGCGGAAAAAGCTCGAACAAAAATAGTCACTAAATTCGCTACAACAATCAAAGCAGCTAATAATTGCAACATATAATTAATTAAAGCCACAATATCACCGGTTTGTAAGTTTCCAATAGAAACATTAATATCTCCAACCCATAAGATTAAAGCAATGATAATGTTTGTTATAAAAAGGGTTAAAGGAGACATTAAAGCGGATAGTTTGGTCATATCCAAATAACGATCGGCAAGTCGCTCACTGACGCGATTTGATTTTTCTTCCATCAATGATTCATTACCAAAAGCGCGAATGACTTTAACGCCAGTTAATTGTTCACTTGTGACAGTATTTAATTCATCTATCGTTGTTAAAACTTGTTTATATTTAGGAACTGTTTTGCTCATTAAAAGGTATAGAATAAATGAAAAAATAGGAACGGTTAATAAGAAAATAAATCCCATTGAAGGGTTAATCGTAAAAGCCATGACGATTGAGCCGATACTTAAAAAGGGTGCGCGTATCACTAACCGTATTAACATCGCTAAAGCGAGTTGTAGTTGGTTAACGTCGTTTATGGTTCGAGTTAAAAAAGTATCAGGTCCAAATTCATCTATTTCTGTGTGAGAAAATTGCGTGATTTTTTTGACAACTGCAAGCCTTAATTCAGTTCCGAATCCTTGAGAGGCAACAGAAGCATAATACTGGCAAATTAAAACACAGGCTAATCCTAATACAGATAAACCTAACATATACAGGGTTGCAGAGTAGACAACGGACATATTTTTTTCTCGAATACCAGAATCAATCAAATAAGCCATAAATAAAGGTAGCGTTAATTCAAATATCGCTTCCATTAGTTTAAATGTTGGGCCTAAAATAAGTTGTTTTTTATATTTTTTCGCATAAGAAAATACTGACAATGGGGTCACATCCTTTCTTTTAATAGGTTAACATGATTTTAGCGAACAACCTATACCAAAACGATGGATAAGATGTTCGCTAATGTTAAATATAGGTTTGAATGGTGTCTAAAAGTGCTTCCTCAGTATTGACTACTTGTCCGTTTAATTTAATCAACCCCACAGTGTAAAGGTTAACATAAGGAAATTGAGATTCTGCTACGTCTTTTAATGCTGTTATTTTTTGTTGGTTATCAGAACCTTGCTGTCTACTATCGGTGAACAATCCAAGAATAGGAATACCTGCTTGGTAGGCCACACCGATTTCAGAAGCTACGCCGACATCAATGCTGACACCGTCGAGTATAGCAATCATTAATTGACTGTCTAGTAAGGCTTTTGTATCATAGGTGGCAATCATTTTTGAGTCTGCATAACTTTCTTTATTGTTGATTTCCATTTGTTCTTGAGGTAAATACACAGAAACGTCAGGATAAGTTTTTCTAATTTGTTTGACTAAAGATGCATTGTAATGTTTCTCCATGTTAGAAAATAATGGGCTTGCAAAATAGATGTTTGTCATAAAATTACTCCTCACTATTACATTTGTATAATAGAATACCTTAATTTGTAACAATTTGTAAAGAGATTGTCATATTAAGTATGTGTCGTTCTTGTATAATTAGGAAAGATAAAAAGTGAACGTTATTAAATGAAAGGTGTTGGCGATTGTTGAATTATAAAAAAGCCGTAACTGGTTTATTGTGCTTAGTGATGTTAACGAGCATGCCAGTGTCGTTATTTGCAGCAACAAGTGAAGATGAAGTCAAAAAACAAAGCGTTGAGATTAGTCAAAAAATCGATAGTGCGCTTGATAATGTGAATAAAAATTATAAAGCTTTAGAAGAATTAAAATCAGAGGTAGTCGATACCGAAACAAAGATATTGTCTACACAACAACAAATTGAAAAAACAAAACGTAGCATGGATAAACGCAAAGAGATGATAGCTTCTCGTATGAAAACTATCCAAACCAACGAAAAGAGTACAACAATGGTTGATACACTGTTAAATGCGAACAGCGTGTCAGATTTGATTAGTCGAGCTTATGCGATGTCCGTTTTACAAACAGCTGAAAAGTCTAAAATTGATACATTAGAAACAGATACAGAAAAGTTGGAAAAATTAAGAGAAGAATTAGTAATGGACCAACAAATTTTATCTGAGAAACAATCTAGAGTAGAGGCAGATAAAGTGGCATTAGAAGCACAAGTAAATGATTTGAAAAAAGAACTGGCTGATAACGAAGCAACATTGAAAAAGTTATCGGAAGAACGTGTCATAAAAGAAGCACAAGCAGCCAAAGAAAAAGAATTAGCTAAAAAAGCACAAGAGGCTAAAGAAGCAACAAAAGAAAATACAACAACTGCATCTAATGCGACAGCTCAGGCAACAGATAGTAATAAGACGGAAGCTAATAATTCCGCAAGTATAACTCCTGTATCTACAGATAAACCAGCGTCAAGTGGTAATGGACGGGTTTTAACTATGCAATCAACAGCGTATTCATATAGTGAAGCAGGATTAACTCCTTATACAGCAACAGGAATTGATTTAAGACAAAATTCTCGTGTTATTGCAGTTGATCCAAGTGTGATTCCATTAAACTCATTAGTAGAAGTGTCAGGATATGGGTTTGCTATTGCTGGAGACACAGGTGGTGCAATTAAAGGAAATATTATTGATGTTCATTTTAATACAGTAGCAGAATGTTTACAGTGGGGAAGACGAACAGTCACAGTAACCGTTCAATAAAAAAGTATCAACCAACAAGTCATTTGTTGGTTGATACTTTTTTAGTTTTCAGCACCTTGGCTACTTTTTTCTTCTATATAATGCATGAGGCCATCATACACAGCTTCACCGATTTTTTGATGGTATTTTTTATTCGTAATATAAGAAGCATCAAAATCATTATTAATATATCCCAGTTCAAGTAAAACAGCTGGTTTCGAATTTTCTCTTAGAACTTGGTAATCTTGTTTTCCAAAGCCTCTATTATCCAGTGGTAAAATATTGGCAATACTATCATTGATGGATTGAGCTAACATTTTACTGCCATCTTTTCTGTAAAATGTTGTGGTTCCAGAAGCGGTATTTGGTTGTGCGCTAGAATCATAGTGGAAACTAATAAACGCATTTGCTTGACTAGAAGAACTAATTTTTCCAATATCTGTTAGAGAAACAAATTTATCTGTATCATGAGTCATTAAAACATTAAATCCATGAGACTGTAATTCTTTTCTAACAGCTAAGGCTGTTTTTAAAGTAACATCTTTTTCAAGAGTGTTGCCATCTGTTGTTTGAGCACCTGGATCATCTCCACCGTGACCTGGATCTAACATAATGGTAAACTCTGGCATTGGAATACCAGGTTTGTTCTCTTTGCTAGATATTTTTCTAGACGTGACTTGCCAGGAATTAAGGAAACCAGATTTTCCGTCTTTTGTTTTAACTTTCATCCAACCATTTTCGGTTTCAGATACATAAGTAAGAGAATCGCCATATTTTAATAAGTTTCCTTTTTTACTAGAAGTTGAATTGTCACTCATTAAAAAAGCAGCAGTAGTAGCAACATGAAGTGCTTGATTCTCTTTGTATTTGTTTGGGCGATTTTTTTGGATAGTTAAGCAGTCGTTTGGCACCCATCCATAATCCCCATCACTATAAATCCTCACCCAACCATTTAACTCAAGAGTGGCATTAACATGTTCATTTTTTTTCAGTGTTTTAATGGTTTTACTATTTTCAGAATTCTCTTTTTTTAGTTCGATGTTTCGTTTAGATATTAAAGCACTAAGATTAGTATAGGGTCCACTTGTTCCATCAAAAAGTAACCAATCTGGTACCCAGCCAACTGTTTTATCTGCTGTTTGTATTTTGAACCAGTTATTTTTCTGATCAGAGATAGTGACTTTGTCTTCTTTATGAACTTGTGTGATAACAGTAGAGAAGGCATCGGGTTTTTCTCTGACGTTTAAAGCAGTTGTTCCAACGGTTGCGATTTGGCTATTGCCTCGCATATAATAGAATCCGATAAAAACAAGAGCGATAACTAAGATATTGATAATTAACATTTTTATCGTACGTTTTATTGAGTTTGTGTTTTTCACATGGTTTACCTCGTTGGTTTATTAATAAAGAATATTATAGCAAAAAAATGGAAAGATGAGTAGTGAGTTAACCTATTATATCTTGACTTTTTGTACAATTTTTAGTATTTTAAAGTAGAGTATCGATGAAAGAGACGTGCCTTTTTTTCTTAAAAGAGAGAATGAACTTGGTGAAATCATTCATTAAAAAGGACTGACACTCTGGAGATGGGTAGTAAGATACCCCGCTAACGAGCGTTATCTCGTTTAGAGAAAAAAGTTTTTGAACTTTTTAAAAAATAGGTGGTACCACGTGTAAGCAATTATTCGTCCTTGTTATGATAATATAACAAGGGCTTTTTTTTATGAATGATTAATTTAAAAGGAGATAGATAACATGCAAGAAAGAACAACATATTGTGGACTAGTATCAGAAAAAGATTTAGGCCAAGAAGTTGTAGTAAAAGGTTGGGTGCAAAAGCGCCGTGACTTAGGTGGATTGATTTTTATTGATTTAAGAGACAGAGAAGGCATTGTACAGGTTGTCTTTAATCCAGAAGTGTCAAAAGAAGCGTTGGATATTGCTGATTCATGTCGAAGTGAATATGTGATTGGTGTAAAAGGAAAAGTGGTTGAACGTACAGGTTCAGCAGTTAATTCTCGCATGAAAACAGGGAAAATTGAAATTATCGCTGAAGATATTGTTGTATACAATGAAGCGAAAACACCACCATTTGTAATTGAAGATGATCAAACAATTAGTGATGATGTTCGTATGAAATATCGTTATATGGATATTAGACGTCCGTCGATGTTAAATAATTTAAAATTAAGACATCATGTCACACAAACGATTCGTGAATTTTTAAATGCTAATGGTTTTTTAGATGTTGAGACACCTTATTTAAATAAATCAACACCTGAAGGAGCAAGAGATTATTTAGTGCCTTCTCGTGTACATCCAGGACATTTTTATGCGTTACCACAATCACCTCAAACAACGAAACAGCTATTAATGGGTGCAGGGATTGATCGTTACTATCAGATCGTTCGTTGCTTTAGAGATGAGGACTTACGTGGTGATCGCCAACCAGAATTTACACAAGTGGATATCGAAACAAGTTTCTTAACCGAAGAAGATATTCAAGCATATACTGAAAATATGCTTTATAAAGTGATGAAAGACGTCATGAATATTGATATTCCATTACCATTTCCACGCATGACTTATGATGATGCCATGGCTCGTTTTGGTAGTGATAAACCAGATACACGTTTTGCAATGGAACTAATTGACATGAAAGATGCTGTCAAAGACATTGAATTTAAAGTATTTCAAAATGCATTGAACTCAGGTGGCGCTGTTAAAGCATTAAATGCGAAACAAGCAGCAAGCAAGTATTCACGTAAAGACTTAGATAAACTAGGTGAATGGTTATCTCAATTTGGTGCTAAAGGTTTAGCATGGGTAAAAGTTGAAGAAGATGGATTAAAAGGACCAATCGCTAAATTCTTAGTAGATTCAAGCGAACAAATTATTAATGCGACAGAGGCAGAAGTTGGAGATTTATTATTATTCTGTGCAGACAAAGAATCAGTGGTTGCGGCTTCTTTAGGGGCTTTAAGAAATCGTTTAGGAAAAGAGTTAGATTTAATTGATCCAGATAAATTTAATTTCTTATGGATTATTGATTGGCCGTTATTTGAGTACTCAGAAGAAGAAAATCGATTTGTTGCGGCGCATCATCCATTTACTATGCCAAAAGAAAGTGACATTGAATTATTAGAGTCAGCACCAGAAAAAGTTTATGCCAAAGCATATGATGTTGTGTTAAATGGGTATGAACTTGGAGGGGGTTCTTTAAGAATTTACCAACGTGACTTACAAGAAAAAATGTTTAAAGCACTAGGATTTACGAAAGAGTCAGCGGAATCACAGTTTGGTTTCCTTTTAGATGCGCTTGATTATGGGTTCCCTCCACATGGCGGAATTGCACTAGGATTGGATCGATTGGTGATGTTACTTGCTAAAAAAGACAATATTCGAGAAGTGATTGCTTTCCCTAAAAATAGTAAAGCAGCTGATTTAATGACGTCTGCACCAAGTATGGCATCAAAAGAACAACTAGCTGAGTTATCATTAGATGTTGAGATAGAAGATTAAGATCATGCCGCTTAATTAGTCAAAAAAATCGAGGAGAGGCGCAATCAGTGGAAAGATTAAAAACATATAAAGAATATATGATTGACAATGGGTATATGGAAAAAGTTTCGATGGCTGTTGTTAATGGTATTTTACAAGCTATTGCACTAAATTTATTTTGGAGACCAGGACACATTTATGCTAGTGGGATTACCGGGTTAGGACAAATTATTGTGACGTTAGCTGAAAAAGCATCTGGTATTGAATTACCAATGGGGGTTGTGTTGTATTGCCTAAACATTCCATTGTTTATACTGGCTTGGAAAATGTTAAGTAGAAAATTTACCATTTTTACGATGATTTCTGTATTTATGACGGCTTTTTTTGTTCAAATCATTCCTATCACTGTTTTATCAACTGATCCCATCATTTGTGCTATTTTTGGAGGGGGAATATGTGGTTTAGGTGTAGGATTAGCTCTTCGTAGTGGATTATCTTCTGGTGGATTAGACATTGTCAGTATGACCATTAGAAAATTAACCGGAAGAAATGTAGGGTCATTAAATATAATCTTTAATGCATGCATTATTTTAACATCAGGTTATTTATTTGGTTGGCCATATTCATTTTACAGTGCGTTTTCCATTTTCGTGAATGGAAAAGTGGTGGATATGGTGTTCACTAAGCAAAAGAAAATGCAAGTCATGATTATTACAACTCAGCCACAAGCAGTTGTAGATGAATTACAATCGAGGATGCGCCGAGGAATTACGATTTTAAATGATGCAGAAGGGGCATTTTCTCATAATGAACAAAAAGTATTGTTAACAGTGTTGACTCGTGATCAAATTCCAATGCTGCAGCATGCTATGCAAGAAGCAGATCCACAAGCATTTGTCAGTATATCCGAGAACGTAACCATTATGGGGAACTTTTATGAAACGATTGATTAGTCAGGTTATCTTCTATTAATAAAACAAAACGTATCATTTTTAAATGATACGTTTAGCTGATTGAAGAAAGTTACATTAAATTCTATTAATGCCCCATTTTTGTAAAATAAATTTACTTAGTTTGAGAAAAAACGGTTAAAATGTTGATATTAAAGACATTTTACATATGGAATGTTTGTGAAATTAAGAAAAATGACTTTAAATTATTGGGTCAATGGTATATAATGAGACACATGCCATTTATTTTTAATCTTAAAGTAATTTAATTGCTATTAAAACTATTGCTTAATCGACTGTTTTCTAATATAATTATAAGATATCTTGATAGATTTCATCTATTAAGCATATAGATAATATTAAAAATGAAGAGTTATATGTATAAATAAAATCAGTACGGGAATAATATAAGAAAGGAGAATTCTATTGTTTGTTGACAACAAATTATTAGACGTGAGAAATTTACATACTGGATTTCGAATCAAAGACAATTTTTATGATGCAGTAGATGACGTGTCAATTACATTAGACAAAAATGAAATTTTAGCAATTGTTGGAGAATCTGGTTGTGGGAAAAGTACATTAGCTATGACCATAATGGGATTACAAGATCCAAAAAATACTAGAATTACTGGGGATATCATCTACAACGATTTAAATCTTGTAGGGCTATCCGAAACGCTTTATAACAAGATTAGAGGAAATGATATCGGGATGATTTTCCAAGATCCATTGTCAGCGTTAAATCCATTGATGCGTATAGGAGATCAAATTGCAGAAGCGTTGTTTTATCACACAGATTTAGATGAAAAACAACGGACTGAACGTGCGATTGAGTTATTAAACCAAGTAGGGATTGTAAATCCTGAACGTGTTGCAAAACAATATCCACATGAATTGTCAGGTGGGATGAGACAACGTGTTATCATCGCTATCGCTATTTCTTGTAAACCACCAATTATTATTGCTGATGAGCCTACTACTGCACTTGATGTAACAATTCAAGCACAAATTTTAGACTTATTAGGAGATTTACAAGAGGAAACAGAAGCCGGTATTATTTTAATTACTCACGATTTAGGTGTAGTAGCTGAGACAGCAGATAGAGTCGCTGTTATGTATGGTGGTCAAATTGTAGAAGAAGCACCTGTTGATGTTTTATTCTCTAATCCACAACATCCTTATACACGCTCGTTACTGAACTCAATTCCACAAGAAGACGCACATGACTCTGAATTACATGTTATCGAGGGAGTGGTTCCTTCATTAAAAAATATGCCACGTACAGGTTGCCGATTTGCTGCTCGTATTCCTTGGATACCAGAAGATGCGCATGAGGAACAACCAACGTTGCATGAAGTTGAACCAGGTCATTTCGTTCGATGCACATGTTACAAACATTTCCACTTTAGAGAAGAAGGTGACGCATAATGGGATTAATAGAAATAAAAGATTTAAAAGTGCATTACCCAATTCGTGGAGGCTTTTTAAATAAAGTTGTTGATTATGTTTATGCCGTTGATGGTGTTGACTTTGAAATCGAAGCAGGAAAAACATACGGTTTAGTTGGAGAGTCTGGTTCAGGTAAATCAACAATTGGTAAAACAATTGTGGGTCTTGAAAAAGCAACAGCCGGAGAAATCTTATTTGAAAACACAAATGTTATTTCAAAAAGAGCAAGAAAATCAATTGGTTACAATAAAGATGTGCAAATGATTTTCCAAGATTCAATGTCAAGTTTAAATCCTAAGAAACGTGTATTGGATATTATTGCTGAACCCATTCGAAACTTCGAAAACTTATCTGTTCAAGAAGAAAAGAAACGTGTTCAAAGTTTATTAGACATCGTTGGGATGCCAACGGATGCTCTTTATAAATACCCTCATGAGTTTTCTGGTGGTCAAAGACAACGTTTAGGTGTGGCACGAGCTGTTGCGACAAATCCTAAATTAATCATTGCCGATGAGCCAGTATCAGCTCTTGACTTATCAGTTCAAGCGCAGGTACTTAACTTCATGAAACGTATTCAGGAAGAATATAATTTGAGTTATTTATTTATCTCTCACGATTTAGGTGTGGTAAAACACATGTGTGACAATATTGCGATTATGAATCATGGTCGTTTTGTTGAAATCGGAACACGTGAAGATATTTATAATAATCCACAACATATTTATACAAAACGCTTACTGTCTGCCATTCCTAAGATTGATGTAGAAAATCGTGAAAAGCACAAACAAGAGCGTCGAAAAGTGGAACAAGATTTCCAAGACTTATACAGCCAGTATTATGATGAAAATGGTCGTGTGTATGACTTGAAAACTATTAGCCCAACTCATCAGGCAGCAGTTAAAACAACTGAAGGAGGGGGACAATAGTATGTGGAAAACGATATTAAGACGTGTGTTACTTATGATTCCACAAATTTTTGTGTTGAGTCTGTTTATCTTTATCATTGCTAAGGCAATGCCAGGTGACCCATTTACTGGGTTAATTAATCCAAACATGGATCCTGCGACAATTGATCGCATGCGTGAAGCAGCAGGGTTAAATAATCCTTGGTACGTACAGTACTTTGATTGGATAACGAATGCTTTTAAAGGTGACTTTGGACAAAGTTTCTTATATAAATTACCTGTAAGTGATATTATTGGTTCTCGTGTTGGGAACACAATTTACTTGTCATTATTAACAGTTATTATTACTTATGCCATTGCTTTACCTTTGGGATTATTCTCAGGTCGTTACCAAAACTCTTGGTTCGATAAAGCAGTTGTGGTTTATAACTTTGTCAGTTTTGCTGTTCCAATCTTTATCTTTGCGTTACTGATGTTATTTGTTTTTGGTTACCGTTTAGAATGGTTCCCAACAACAGGGTCAGTAGCAACAGGATTAGAAAAAGGAAGTATGGCTTACATGATGAGTCGCTTGTATCACATGATTTTACCAGCGATTACACAAGCGTTACTTGCGACAGCTGTAACGATTCAATACTTACGTAATGAAGTTATTGATGCAAAACAGCTAGATTTTGTTCGTACAGCAAGAGCAAAAGGTGTACCGACTAATAAAGTCTTTACACATCATATTTTTAGAAATGCCTCTTTACCAATAGCAGCCCAATTAAGTTATGAAATTACAGCTTTAATTAGTGGGTCAGTTGTTATTGAACAAACCTTTGCTTATCCAGGTATTGGTAAATTGTTTATTGATGCAATCAATGGACGTGACTACTCAGTTATTACAGCCATAGTATTAATACTAGGTGTTGTCACAATTATCGGAAATTTAATTTCAGATATTGTTATGAGTATCGTCGATCCTCGTATTCGTATTCAGTAACAAACCAATAGTTAAGAAAGGAGACTCGCTATGAGTAAAGAAAAAAAAGAAGCAACTGTAGAAGCTGTTAGTGTTCCACCAACAGGTTTTAAAATGATTGCTCGAGAATTTAAAAAAGATAAATTAGCATTATTTTCATTGGCGTTATTAGTTATTATCTTTGCAGTTATTTTTATCGGAGCGCTTGTCTTAGATAAAGATGCTGTAATGAAAGTAAGTATTTTAGATAAATACGCTGCTCCAGGTGATGGTTACCTATTAGGTGCCGACGAAGGTGGGCGTGATGTTTTTGGACAATTAATTATTGGTGCTCGTAACTCAGTTGTTATTGGGTTTTCAATCACTATTTTGACATCAATCATTGGTGTGGGATTAGGGATTGTTGCAGGGTACTATGGTGGTATGGTTGATGGTATTATCATGAGAATTGTTGACTTTATCATGATTTTACCGATTATGATGATTATTATTGTATTTGTTACAATCGTTCCAAGCTATAACGTATTTTCTTTTATTATGATTATGAGTGCCTTCTATTGGGTAGCTAAAGCACGTCTCTTTAGAGGGAAAACATTATCTGAGGTACGTCGTGATTACATCAGTGCTTCAAAAACACTGGGAACAAGCGACTTCAAGATTATGTTTGGCGAGTTAATGCCAAACTTAAGCTCATTAATTATTACAAATTTGACGATGAACTTTGCAGGCAACATCGGGATTGAAACAACGTTGTCATACTTAGGATTTGGATTACCACAATCAACACCTAGTTTAGGAACTTTGATTGGGTATGCGTCAAATGGTGTCGTTTTATCAGATATGACTTGGGTATGGGCGCCAGCGTCTATATTAATTCTTGTCATGATGTTATGTATCAACTACGTTGGTCAAGCATTGAAGCGTTCAGCAGATGCACGTCAACGTTTAGGATAAAAAAATCTAAGGGGGATGAAGGAATGAAGTACAAAAAATTATTTAGCGTCGTAGCACTTGGTGCTGCAGTAACAGTTGGGTTATCAGCTTGTGGTGGAGGAAAATCTGACAAAAAATCAAGTAGTGGGAAAACAGAAAAAACAGAAGATGTATCAAAATTCCCAATTAAAACTTCTAATGAAGAAAAAGCCAAAGAAGGCGGAACATTAGAAGCAGCCGTTGTAATGGATACACAGTTTAAAGGAATGTTCTCTGAAACATTTTACGAAGATAACTATGATTTACAATTTATGCAACCGTCTCATGAATCATTGTTTAGAAGTAATGCTAACTTTGAGACAACAGAAGATGGGGTAGCGAAAAAAGACATCGATGTTGATGGTAAGAAAATTACAATCACAATTACTAAAGATGCAAAATGGTCAGATGGTAAACCATTAGTAGCAGACGATATTATCCAACCATATTTAATCATTGGTAACAAAGATTATTCAGGTGTTCGTTACGGATCAGATTTCCAAAACATTGTTGGGATGGATGAGTACCATGATGGTAAAGCTGATTCTATCTCAGGAATCAAAAAAGTAGACGATAAAACTGTCGAAATTTCTTACAAAGAAATGAATCCAGGTATGAAACAAACAAGTGAAACTGTTTGGGAAAACGCAATGCCTTCTCATATCTTTAAAGATATCCCAGTAAAAGGGATGGAATCAAGTGATGCCGTACGTAAAAATATTGTGACTTTTGGACCATACAAAATGGAAAAAATTAACCAAGGTGAGTCTGTAGAATACACTCCAAACGAGTACTACTACGGAGAAAAACCAAAATTAAGCAAAATTACAATGCGTGTTGCACCATCTAGTTCAATTGTAGAATCATTGAAAGCTAAAAAATATGATATGGTATTCAGTATGCCAACTGATAACTATCCAAACTACAAAGATGTAGAAGGATATGAAATCTTAGGACGTCAAGATTTAGCTTATACTTATATTGGATTTAAATTAGGTAAATGGGATGATGCTAAAGGTGAAGCTGTTTATAACCCAGATTCTAAAATGGCAAACAAATCATTACGTCAAGCAATGGGCTATGCTATTGATAACGAAGCTGTAGCAAACAAATTCTACAATGGCTTACGTCAACCTGCTAATACTATTATTCCACCAATCTTTGATGAGTTTAGTGATAAGAGCTTAGTTGGATTCTCTAAACAAGATAAAGACAAAGCAAACAAATTATTAGACGAAGCTGGATACAAGAAAAAAGATGGCGAAGAATTCCGTCGCGATCCAAACGGTGAAAAACTAGAAATCAACTTTGCTTCTATGTCAGGTGGCGAAACTGCCCAACCATTAGCTGAATACTACATGGATTGCTGGAAAGAAATTGGTTTAGATGTTAAATTATCAACTGGTCGTTTAATTGAATTCCAATCATTCTATGATAAATTAAAAAATGATTCACCAGACGTTGATGTGTACCAAGCAGCTTGGGGATTAAGTTCAGATCCATCTCAATCAGGATTATACGGACCTAAAGCAGCGTTTAACTACACTCGTTTTGTCAGTGATGAAAACACTAAATTATTAAATGAAATTGACTCTAATGAAGCATTTGACGGTAAATACCGTACAGAGAAATTCAAAGAATGGCAAGAATATGTTGCAGATGAAGCATTTGTTATCCCAACATTATTCAGAGATGCTGTATTACCAGTAAGTGATAAAGTAACTAACTTTGACTGGGCTTATGATGTAACAAGTAACCCATGGTCTCACGTTGGTGTAACTGATACAAAATAATATTTAATGACTATCAATTTGGCTATTTGGTCAAATTGATAGTTTTTGTTTTCTTTCAAACAAAAAAAACGTATAATAAGAGTATCTATGGTTAAAAGGGAGAGGCACATTCAATGGAACAAACGTTAACACAATTATTGAAAACAGAATACGATATCATTTTTAAAGACATTACGTTATTGGAACAAGCGTTTACCCATTCATCCTATGTGAATGAGCATCGACACTTTGATTTACAAGATAATGAGCGATTAGAATTTTTAGGAGATGCTGTATTAGAATTAGAAGTATCTGATTATTTATACCGTCATTTTCAAGATTTACCAGAAGGAAAACTAACGAAATTACGTTCAACGATTGTTAGAGAGGATAGTCTAGCAATGTTTGCTAAAGAATGTGGATTTGACCAGTTTGTTAAATTAGGTAAAGGCGAAGAAAATTCAAATGGTAGAAGTCGTTCATCCTTGTTATGTGATTTATTTGAGGCATTTTTAGGGGCTCTTTATTTGGATCAAGGAGCAAAAAAAGCCAAAGAATTTATCTATCAAGTAGTGGTGGCAAAAATAGAAACAGGTGCTTTTTCACATGAGATGGATCACAAGACAGCTTTACAAGAAGTCTTACAAAAAAATGGTGATATTTTAATTGAATATCATTTAATTGATGAAGAAGGACCAGCACATGCAAGAATTTTTCATGTTGAAGTATGTGGTGGAGGAACACCTTTAGGAAAGGGTTCTGGAAAGTCCAAAAAAATGGCAGAACAAAATGCAGCAGAAGCAGCACTAGCTAACATTTTGGCAGAAGAATCCTAGGAAGGGGACTTATTTTTTGTGTATTTGAAACGAATAGAAATTGCAGGATTTAAATCCTTTGCAGAACGAACGATAATAGAATTTAATGAAGGCTTGACGGCAATAGTTGGTCCTAATGGAAGTGGAAAAAGTAATATTACAGAAGCCATTCGATGGGTTTTAGGGGAGCAGTCAGCAAAAAGTTTACGTGGGGGGAAAATGCCAGACGTTATTTTTGCTGGCTCTTCTTCACGTTCTCCGTTAAATATTGCAGAGGTAACGCTTGTGTTAGATAATGAAGACCACTTCTTACCAATTGAATACTCTGAAGTGAGTGTCACAAGAAGATTAACACGAGATGGTGAGAGTGATTTCTTTATTAATAAGCAACGTTGCAGATTAAAAGATGTGATTAGTTTGTTTATGGATTCAGGTTTAGGTAGAGATTCTTTTTCGATTATTTCTCAAGGGAAAGTAGAAGAAATATTTAATAGTAAGCCGGAAGAACGTCGAGCTATATTTGAAGAAGCAGCAGGGGTATTAAAATATAAAAACCGAAAAAAACAAGCTGAAAAACATCTTGGTGAAACAGATGATAATTTAAGTCGAGTACAAGATATTATTTATGAGCTAGAGATGCAATTAGCTCCATTAAAGAAACAAAGTGATAATGCGAAACAATATCTAGCTTTAAAGGAGACTTTATCTGAGCAAGATATCAGTATGACAACCCATCTTATTGAAGAAACGAAAGAAAAATGGGAAAAAAATAAAGAACAATTACGTCAAAAAAAACAAGCTCTAGAGACTAGAGAATTAGAAAAAATCACATTGGAAGAAACACTAGAACAACTAAAATCAGAACAAGCAACACTTGAACAAATGTTAGACAGTCATCAACAGCGATTGCTTGATTACAGTACGCAATATGAACAGTTAGAAACACAAAAAAGAGTGTTGGAGGAAAAACAAAAATTTTCTGTCCAAACGAAAGAATCACAACAAAAAACATTGCGAGATTTAGATACACAAAAAGAATTATTACGACGTGAGATTGATACATTAAAGCAAGATGAACAAGAACTAATGAAAGAAAAGCAAGCGATACAAAAAGATATTTATCGTATGAGAGAGGCATTAGTTCAATATAGCAAATCAGCAAAAGAACAGTTAGATGATATGCGTAGTGATTATTTAGAATATATGCAACAACAAAGTCATGTGAATAATGAGTTAAAACATTTAGAGAAACAGTATAGTCAAGAAACCAATAAAAATTCGCGTGAAATCAATCATTATGAACAGCTTGTCTCGGTGATTAAAGAAAAACAAGAAACCCTAGAAAATTTAGAGAAAGAGTATGACATAAAAAAAGCGAATGTCGTGACTTACTTGGAAGATTATCAGCAAAAAAGACAAGTCAAAGAACAGTTAAATACGCAACTTCAAAAATTAAATACACAATTAATGGATGCGTTACGTATTTTACAGCAAGCTCAAGCAAAACAAAAAAGCTTGAAAGAGCTACAAGATAACTATGCTGGATTTTATCAAGGTGTTAGAGCAGTATTAAAAGATAAACAGCAATTTCCTGGAGTAGTGGGTGCTGTTGCAGAATTAATTGATATTCCAGAAGCATACCAATTAGCATTGGAAACAGCACTTGGGACAAGTGTTCAGCACATTGTAACAACTGATGACCAAAGTGCTAGAGAGGCTATTTCTTATCTAAAAAAACAACGATTGGGACGTGCGACATTTTTACCATTAACAACCGTCAAAGCTCGTTTTATTCGTCAAGATGTATTAGATAAAGTGTCTCATATGTCTGGCTTTATTGGTGTAGCAAGTGAGTTGGTATCTTATGATGAGACAGTTGCAACTATTATGAGAAACTTACTTGGATTAACGATTGTGGCTGATTCATTGGATTCTGCGACACACATTGCGAAACAAATTAATTTTCAATATCGTGTGGTATCTTTAGATGGTGATGTGATGAATCCTGGTGGTTCGATGACTGGTGGGATGAGTAAAACAGGTCAGTCTATGCACTGGTTTTCACAATCAAAAGAATTACAAGAAATAGAGAAACAATTGTTTCAAATGACGACTTTGTATCAGCAAAAAGAAGCAGAAGTGTCTCATATAAAAGAGGAACTCATTGTAGTAGATGAGTCTCTTGAAAAGTTACGTCAATTAGGCGAAGAAGCGAGATTAACAGAGCAAAAGTTAAGCACTCAAGTGTCTCTTTTAACACAAGATGTGAGTCAATTAGAAAAAGAGAAAAAAGTGATAGAGTATGAGCAAAGTGAATTGAACCAATTTTTAACGTTATATCAACAAGATAAAGAAAATTACGAGCTTGAACAAAAAGAGTTAGCAAAAAAAATAGCCGAGCTTGATAAAAAAATGGCTGACGTGGATCAATTAGAGGCTACTAATTTAGAGAAAAAAGAAGAGTTGACGCAATCACTTGCTAAAAAAGAAGCTGAGTTAGCAGTGGTGAAAGAAAAAATCAGTCAATTGAACGAAAAACAAAAAGAACGCATGGAACGCTTAGATGTTGCGGATAAGAAAATGAGTGACATGCTACAAGAAACGCAGTCTAATGAGCAGGATAGCAGTCAATTTCATGAAGAAGAAGCTAGAATTATCAAAGAGATGGGGAGCGTTTCTAATAAGCGTGAGGATGTTTTAACTCGAATTACAGAAGCCAAAACACAGCGAGAACACTATACAACAAGTATCAAAGAACAAGAAAAAGTTGTTGAGAAAAATCGACAAGATATTCAAGTGTTAGTTAGTCAAAAAACAGAATTAGACATTAATCAAGGAACATGTGATAATCAGTTAGATAGTTTATTAACTTACTTACAAGAAGAATATAGTTTAACGTTTGAAGCAGCAAAAGAGCGTTCTTTCATGATTGAAGACGTAGCAAACGTGAGTCAGAATATTAGAGAATTAAAAATAAAAGTAGCTGACTTAGGTCCTGTTAATATTTCGGCTATTGCTCAACATGATGATATATTAGAGCGTTATGACTTTTTAACGAGTCAACGTGATGATTTGAATTTAGCTAAAGATGAATTGAAAGAAACAATGGATGAGATGGACATGTTAGTTATGAAGCAATTTCATGAAGTATTCTGTGACATTCGTGAAGAGTTCCGTCAAGTATTTCCTAAGATGTTTGGTGGAGGACATGCTGATTTAATCTTGAGTGATGAAACAGATTTACTGCATACAGGGATAGATATTGTGGCTCAACCACCAGGTAAAAAATTACAGCAATTGAGTTTACTTTCAGGAGGAGAAAGAGCTTTAACAGCTATTGCTCTGCTATTTTCTATCATTCAAGCAAGACCTATCCCATTTTGTATTCTAGATGAGGTAGAGGCAGCACTAGATGAAGCAAACGTGACGCGATTTGGAAATTATTTACGTCATTTTGGTGATGCGACACAGTTTATTGTGATTACTCACCGTAAAGGAACGATGGAATCTGCTAAAGTATTATATGGGGTCACGATGCAAGAATCTGGTGTATCGAAGATTGTTTCAGTACACTTAGAAGAGATGGAAAAATTAGAAACCACATTAAAATAGATAGGAGACACAACATGATTAAGTTGATTGCGATTGATTTAGATGGCACATTATTAACTGATGATAAAAAAATCTCTGATAAAAATAAAGTAGTGTTAACTCAAGCGAAAGAACAAGGAGTAAAGGTTGTCATTTGTACGGGACGTCCGTTATTTGCGATTGAGCCTTACTTGGATAGACTTGAGTTGAGAGATGAAGGGGATTATAGTATCACGTTTAATGGTAGTTCCGTGCAAAAAAATGATACTGGCGAGACGCTATTAGCTCATTCTTTATCTTTTGACGAAGTTAGTCGAGTGACTAACGTGATGACCGCATTAAATTTACCGTTAGATATTATTTCAGTGGATACGGTTATTCATTTAGATACTGCTAAAGAACCTTACTCTTCTATTTATGAAAGTATGAATCCACTGCTTAAGGTGGAGCATGCGACACTTGATACATTGGATCAAAATCGTTTGTTTAACAAAATGGTTGTGGCTGTTGAAACAAGTTATTTGGATGAAAAATTAGCTCAATTACCAAAAGAGTTATTAGAAGAGTTTAATATCATGAAATCACGTGAAAATTTATTAGAAATCATCCATAAAGAAGCGAGTAAAGCTGCTGGCATTGATGAATTGGCAAATTATTTAGGGATTAAACAATCAGAAGTGATGGCAATTGGTGATGAAGAAAATGATTTCTCAATGATTGAGTATGCTGGATTAGGTGTTGTGATGGAAAACGGCAGTCAAGGTGTGAAAGACATTGCCCAATTTATTACGAAAAGTAACCAAGAAGATGGCGTGGCACATGCCGTTGAAAAATTTGTGTTAATTAATGAGTAGGAGGCAGTTAGATGGGATTTTTTGATAAGATTAAAAAAGCAGTTCTCGGTGAGAAAAAAGTTGAAGAAACACCAAAAGAAGAGATTGTCGAAGAATTAGAACAAAGCATTGAAGAAATAGATAAAGAAGAAGGTCTTGAAACAACTGTCATTGTCGAAGAACCAGAAGAAGTAGCGGTTGAAGAAATCATTGATTCAAAACAAGAAGAACCAAAACAAGAACAACCAAAAGAAGAAATAGTCAAAGAAGTGGTGGTTGAAGAAAAACCACAAGATACCGTTCAAAAATATGACAAAGGATTAGAAAAATCAAGACGATCTTTTGGTCAATACATGAATGAATTATTTGCTAACTTTAGAATGGTTGATGATGAATTCTTTGAGGATTTAGAAGAAGCGTTGATTTCTGCCGATGTTGGATTTGAAACAGCGATGCGTATTTCCGATGAGTTGCAAGAAGAAGTGAAATTAAAAAATGTTAAAAAGAAAAAAGATGTCCAAGCGACAATTATTGAAAAATTAGTTGAGATTTATGAAGCTGAGGGCGTTGAAGAAAACAATGAATTAAATATTCAAAAAGATAGTCCAACAATTATGTTATTTGTTGGTGTAAATGGCGTGGGTAAAACCACAAGTATTGGGAAACTAGCTAAACGCTACAAAGACGAAGGAAAAAAAGTGTTGTTAGCTGCAGCTGATACCTTTAGAGCTGGAGCGATTGATCAATTAGTTGTCTGGGGAGAACGTGCTGGTGTTGATGTTGTTCGACATAATGCCGGTGGAGATCCAGCTGCAGTCGTGTATGATGCTGTTGAGAAAATGAAAAATGAGCATTATGATATTTTACTAGTGGATACGGCCGGTCGTTTACAAAACAAAGTAAACTTGATGAAAGAATTAGAAAAGATGAAGCGTATCATTGAACGTGAATACCCTTCAGCTCCTCATGAAGTGTTATTAGTAGTAGATGCAACAACTGGACAAAATGCATTGATTCAAGCAAAAGAATTCAAAAATACCACAGATGTGACAGGAATAGTTTTAACAAAACTTGATGGCACAGCTAAAGGTGGGATTGTTTTAGCTATTAGAAATGAATTACATTTACCAGTAAAATTAGTTGGATTGGGAGAAAAAATAACTGATTTAGAAGCCTTCAATCCAAATCAATTTGTTTATGGATTATTTAAAGATTTAATGGAAGATTATGATGGGTAAATAAAAAGCGATAAAGCCTTGATAGGTTTTATCGCTTTTTTGTTATTTATAGTGAATGTAGAACGTCAATGTTATGCTCAATAAAATAAGAAGAATAAGGTTCAGAAAACTCTTTATTTGTAATGAGTAGGTCAACATCACTCAAATCTGCATAAGTTAATAACGTCGAATGATCAAATTTTGTTTCATCAGCTAGTAAAAAGATTTTACCCGCTTTATCAATCACTTGTCGCTTGATTTCGTATTCCATAATATCAGAATTCATTAATCCACTATTGATAGAAACAGCTGTTGCTGCCATAAAAGCTTTTGTAATATTATATTTAACGGATAATTCGTCATTTTCTACCCCAACAAATGAACGGGTAGGTTTCTTAAAGATATGACCAATCAGAAAAATAGTTGCTTTTCTTAGTTTTTCAGCTTTTAATACAACATCTAAACTATTGGTAATAATTGTAAGAGGAATGTTTTCATCCACATAATCTAGGATATATTTCGTTGTAGTACCAGAATCAATATAGATTAAGTCATCTGCCTCAATAAAAGAAGCCGCTTTTTTTGCGATTGCTTTTTTATCTTCTTTATTTTCAATGTTTCGGTATTCAAAATCAACAAGAGTTCCCTCTTTTACACTAACACCACCGTAAACTTTTTCAAAACGTGAGTCTTTAAGTATCTTATTAACATCGCGTCTGATGGTATTCATGGATACGTTGAATTCCTCTTCCAATTCTTTTAGACTCACATGGTTGTGGTCTAAAATATATTGTTTCATTGATTCAAATCGTTTCTCTTTCATAAGTATTTCTCCGCTTTCTGTCATTTCTTTTATCATATCACTTAAACATAAGTTTATCAAGAGTTAATCAAATTACGTTTCAATTACCAATAATTTTTATAAAATTAACAAAAAATATTGACTGTTGATTAAATTAAAGGTAATATTAAGTCGAAGTTAACCAAAACAACCAAGATATAACAATTAAAATGGTATGTTTTAAGTAAATCTATGGAGGGGTATTAATGTCAATTAGAAAATTAAAAAATTATATAAACGGTGAGTGGATAGAAAGTCAAACAACAACCTATGAAACAGTGGTAAATCCTGCTACAAAAGAAGCAATGTGTGACGTCCCTTTATCAACGCGTGAAGATTTAGATCATGCAGCAACAGTAGCGCATGAAGCATTTCAAACATGGAAAGAAGTCGCTGTGCCAAGACGAGCACGCATTTTATATAAATTTCATCAATTGTTAATTGAAAACAAAGATGAGTTAGCCAAATTAGTTACGTTAGAAAATGGAAAGGCTTTATCAGAAGCATATGGTGAAGTTCAACGTGGGATTGAAAACGTAGAATTTGCTGCTGGAGCACCAACCTTAATGATGGGTGATAATTTATCTTCTATTGCAACAGATGTTGAAGCAAGTGTTTATAAATACCCAATCGGAGTAGTTGGTGGGATTACACCATTTAACTTTCCAATGATGGTGCCATTCTGGATGTTCCCAATGGCGATTGCAACAGGAAACACAGTGGTGTTAAAACCATCTGAAAAAGCGCCAATGTTAATGGAAAAAGTGGTGAGCTTATTAGAAGAAGCTGGTCTACCTAAAGGAGTGTTCAATGTTGTTTTTGGAGCACATGATGTTGTAAACGGTTTATTACAACACCCAGATATCAAAGCTATTTCATTCGTTGGGTCACAACCAGTTGGACAATATGTTTATACAGAAGGTTCTAAAAACTTAAAACGTGTTCAATCTCTAACAGGTGCTAAAAACCATACGATTGTATTAAATGATGCAAATCTTAAAGATAGCATTCCTGCTATTGTAAGTGCCGCATTTGGTTCAGCTGGTGAGCGTTGTATGGCAGCTGCAGTGGTGACAGTAGAAGAAGGTATCTATGATGAATTCATGGCTGAGTTAACAAAAGCCACAAAAGATATCAAGATGGGGAATGGATTAGATGACGGTGTGTTCTTAGGACCAGTTATTCGTCAAGAAAACTTAGATCGTACACTAAACTATATCGAGCAAGGTGTTGAAGCAGGAGCAAACTTAATCTGTGACGGCCGTGATCAATTAGATGAAGATGGATTCTTTGTTGGACCAACTATCTTTGAAGGTGTGACAACAGACATGACAATCTGGAAAGACGAATTATTTGCTCCAGTGTTATCTATTATGAAAATTAAAGATTTACAAGAAGGTATTTCTATAGCAAATGCATCAGAGTTTGCTAATGGCGCATGTTTGTTTACTAATAATGCTTCAGCTATTCGATACTTTAGAGAAAACATTGATGCTGGAATGTTAGGTATTAACTTAGGAGTTCCTGCTCCAATGGCAATGTTCCCATTCTCAGGATGGAAATCATCATTCTACGGGACACTACCAGCAAATGGAAAAGCAGGAGTAGATTTCTATACACGTAATAAAGTCGTAACAGCACGTTATGCACGTAGTGATGTGTAAAGGGGGAAACAAAATGGTTGAGCTAAAACGACGTCCATATAAAAAAGAACTTTCTGAACACGTGGTGGAATGCCATCACGTGACACGTGAAGCCGATGGATTACGCTACATTGAAATGCGGGTCTTAAACCTATCTAAAGATGGTATTTATACAGAAGAATTAACAGATTTAGAAGCCTGTATTGTTGCAATGACTGGGAAAGTTGATGTGACAGTTGGTGAAGAATCATTTACACAAATTGGACAACGACAAGACGTGTTTGACCGAGTACCGACTGATAGTGTCTATGTTTCAAGTGGCAAATCATTCCAGATTACGACAAGTGATGAAGCTAGAGTGCTAATTGCTTATGCACCAAGTAATAAATCATTGCCAACAGCTTTAATTAAAGCTTCTGATAATACAGTAGAACATCGTGGTAAATATCAAAATAAACGAACAGTGCATAATATTATGGATGATCAAAGTCCCATTTCAGATAAATTGATTGTGGTTGAAGTGTATACAGATAGTGGTAACTGGTCTAGCTATCCCCCTCATAAACACGATCAAAATAATTTACCGCACGAGTCATTCTTGGAAGAAACCTATTATCATGAAATGAACCCTAAACATGGATTTGTATTCCAACGAGTGTATACCGATGATCGTTCGTTAGATGAAACAATGACTGTAGAACATGAAAATGTGGTGTTAGTACCAAAAGGTTATCATCCAGTATCAGTCCCTGATGGATACGATGGTTATTATTTAAATATTATGGCAGGGCCAATCAAAAAATGGCAATTTCATAATGACAAAGATCATGAATGGATTTTAAGTAGAGATTAATAAAAAGGAGTTTAACTATGACAACTTATGATTTAATTGCCGTTGGTCGTGCGTGTATTGATTTGAATGCAGTCGAGTACAATCGTCCAATGGAAGAGACAGAAACATTCAGTAAATACGTTGGAGGCTCTCCAGCCAATATTGCAATTGGGGCATCAAAATTAGGATTATCTTGTGGATTTATTGGGAAAATTCCTGATGATCAACACGGAAGATTTATTTCAAAGTACATGTCAGAAATTGGAATTGATACAAGCCAAATGGCAATAGATAAAGATGGACATAAAGCAGGATTGGCTTTTACTGAAATTTTAAGTCCGTCAGAATGTAGTATTTTAATGTACCGTGATGATGTGGCTGACTTATATTTAGAGCCAAGTGAAGTCAGTGAAGACTACATCAAACAAGCGAAAATGTTAGTTGTATCAGGAACAGGTTTAGCACAAAGTCCTAGCCGTGAAGCCGTATTAAAGTCAGTTGCATTAGCACGAAAAAATGATGTCAAAGTGGTGTTTGAATTAGACTATCGTCCTTACACATGGAAAAACGCGGAAGAAGTATCTGTTTACTACTCAATCGTTGCAGAACAATCAGATGTCGTGATTGGTACGCGTGATGAGTTTAATATGTTGGAAAACGTAACAGAAGGAAATAACGACAACACCGTAGCGTATTTATTCCAACATGAGCCAGAATTAATCGTCATTAAACATGGTGTGGAAGGATCATATGCTTATACAAAAGAGGGCGAAACATTCCGTGGTAAAGCGTATAAATCAAATGTATTAAAAACATTTGGCGCAGGGGACTCTTATGCCGCAGCCTTTTTATATGCCTTAAGTAAGGGAAAAACAATTCAAGAAGCATTGCAATATGGTAGTGCCTCAGCAGCCATCGTGGTAAGTAAACATAGCTCATCTGAAGCCATGCCAACAGTAGAACAAATTGAAGAATTAATGGAAGAACAATCAAACTAAAAGGAAGTAAGCTAATGAGAGAAACGATTCGATTAACAACAGCACAAGCATTAGTTAAGTTTTTAAATCAACAATATATCTATGTTGATGGTGTAGAAACACCTTTTGTTGAGGGAGTATTTAATATTTTTGGACATGGTAATGTCTTAGGTCTAGGTCATGCTCTAGAAGAAAATCCAGGGCATTTAAACGTAATGCAAGGTAAAAATGAACAAGGGATGGCGCATGCTGCGATTGCTTATGCCAAACAAATGAAACGACAAAAAATTTATGCTGTGACAGCTTCAGCTGGACCTGGTTCAGCAAACATGATTACGGCAGCCGCAACAGCGCATGCAAATAATATTCCTGTTTTATTTTTACCAGCAGATACTTTTGCGACACGTCAACCAGATCCAGTGTTGCAACAACTAGAGCATGAATCTAGTATTTCACTAACAACAAATGATGCGTTCAAAGCAGTATCACGATATTGGGACCGTGTGACACGTCCTGAACAGTTGATGTCTGCGTTAATTCGAGCGTTTGAAGTGATGACAAATCCTGCAACGGCAGGGCCAGCCACAATTTGTTTACCGCAAGATACTGAAGGGGAAGCATTTGATTTTGATGCCTCATTCTTTAAAAAACGTGTACACTATTTAGATCGTACTAGTCCAGTTGAAAGAGCCTTGAATGATGCACTAGATAGAATCAAAGAAAGCAAACGTCCAGTGATGATTGTGGGTGGCGGTGCGAGATATTCTAGTGCTGGTGAGGTAATCCAACAGATTGCAACGCAACATAATATCCCATTAGTTGAAACGCATGCTGGAAAATCAACTGTTCCAAATAGTTTTGTTTATAACCTAGGAGGAACAGGTATCTTAGGCACATCAGCAGCCAATAAAGCAATTGACTCAGCTGATTTAGTTATTGGTATTGGAACACGATATACCGATTTTACCACGTCATCAAAGACAGCATTTGACTATGATAAAACACGTTTTATTAATATTAATGTGAGTCGAGTACAAGCTTATAAATTTGATGCACTACAAGTAGTAGGTGATGCAAAAGCTAGTTTAGAATGGTTTAGTCAACATCTTGGTAATTATAAAGCAAGTTATGGTCAGGAGCTACAAGAGTGGCAAAAAGAATGGCAAGAAGAACGCCAACGTTTACATAATATTGTCTTTAATAGAGAAACATTTAAAGCAGAAATTGCGGATCATTTTTCTCAAGAAATCATGAATGATTATGCTGATGTATTGCAAACTGAATTTACTCAAACCAATGCACTCATCACGTTAAATGATACGGTAGCAGATGACAGTGTTGTCGTTGCTTCAGCGGGTTCTTTACCAGGTGATGTGCAACGATTATGGGAAACGGACACAGTTAATACATATCATTTAGAGTATGGTTACTCATGTATGGGGTATGAAGTGGCAGGAGCGTTAGGAGCAAAATTAGCTAACCCAGATCAAGAAATCTATGCCGTATTAGGCGATGGTAGTTTCTTGATGTTACATACAGAGTTAGTAACAGCCCTACAGTACAAACAAAAAATTAATATTTGTTTGTTTGATAACGCTGGATATGGCTGTATTAATAATTTACAAATGTCTAATGGTGGCGGAAGTTTCAACTGTGAATTACGTGATGTTGATAATCAAATTATGGCAATTGATTATGCGATGGTTGCAAAAGGATACGGAGCAAAAGTGTATCGTGTTACCACACGAGAGGAACTCGTTGCCGCATTAGAAGATGCGAAAAAACAAACAGTGTCAACATTGATTGACATTAAAGTATTACCAAAAACCATGACTGATGGATATGGTGGTTGGTGGAATGTTGGGGTATCAGAAGTATCAGATAATCCTAATGTGACACAAGCATGGAAACAACGACAACAAAAGTTAGAAAAAGCGTGGAAGTATTAAGGTTGGGGAATATAGCTAGCTAAATAAAGGTGTTAGCTATATTTCTTTTAAAAATAAAGAAAGCGCTCTTTTTGAGCCGGGAGGATACTATGACAATTAAGTTAGGGATTGCACCAATAGCTTGGACAAATGATGATATGCCAGAATTAGGTAAAGAAAATACGTTTGAACAATGTGTCAGTGAAATGGCATTAGCAGGGTACACAGGAACAGAAATTGGAAACAAATATCCGAAAAATCCAGAAGAATTAAAAAGCTACTTAGAACCACGTGGATTATCAGTAGCTAGTGCATGGTTTAGTGCCTTTTTAACAACCAAACCATTTGAAGAAACAAAAGAAGCCTTTATGTTACATCGTGATTTTTTACATGCTATGGGAGCAAAAGTTATTGTTGTTTCAGAACAAGGACATAGTGTACAAGGTCAAATGGATACACCTGTTTTTGATAAAAAACCTGAATTCAGTGAAGAAGAATGGCAAAAATTAACAGAAGGATTAGAAAAATTAGGTGAGTTGGCAAATGAAAAAGATATGTCAATTGTTTACCACCATCATATGGGGACAGGCGTTCAAACAACTGATGAAATCAATCGTTTGATGGCTGAGACAGACCCTAAAAAAGTATCCCTATTATATGATACTGGTCACTTAGTTTTCTCAGGTGAAGATCCAATTAGTATCTATCAAACACATAAAGACCGTATTAAACATATCCACTTTAAAGATATTCGCAAGGAAAAAATGGAAGAAGTTAAAACCAACTCATTTAGTTTCTTAAAAGGTGTTAAAGAAGGTGTGTTCACCGTTCCTGGAGATGGCATGATTGATTTTACGCCAATTTGGGAAGAAATTGAAAAAGATGGTTATGAAGGATGGATTGTCGTAGAGGCAGAACAAGATCCAGCAAAAGCTAATCCATTTATTTATGCCAAAAATGCTCGTGAATACATCAAATCAGTTACGAAACTGTAATAAAGGGAGACGGTCATGAATCTATTTTCTATTCTAAGTTTTGTTGTCATTATTAGTTGTGTGTGGGTATTTGCTTATAAACGCTCACGTGGTGTCAATGTTGATGGGGCAGAAGGATTCTTTATGGGTGGTCGAAGTTTGACTGCCCTACCGATTGCGGGTTCGATCATTATGACGAACTTATCAACAGAACAAATTGTGGGTCAAAATGGTCAAAGTTATGTCGCGGGCATGGAAGTTATGGCATGGGAAGTCACATCAGCCATTGCAATTGTTATGCTAGCATCTGTTTTCTTACCAAAGTATTTGAAGTATGGTATCAACACCGTATCTGATTTTATTGAAATACGTTATGATACACAAATTAAGCGAATTATTTCGGCATTATTTATTATTACTTACATCACATCGTTTTTACCAGTAGTGTTGTATTCAGGCTCATTAGTCTTTAATAAGATTTTTCGAATAGATGAGTTATTAGGTATTCGCCCAATAACGTCTATTATTATTGTTTCGCTTGCTATTGGTGTGATTGGTATTTTATATCTACTTATTGGAGGATTACGTTTAAGTGCTTACAGTGATACAGTGTATGGCTTTGGCTTACTAGCTTGTGGTTTATTGATTCCAACGATTGGGGTTACAATGCTTGGTAATGGCAGTTTCATTGGAGGTATTGATCATATTGTGGATAACACACCGTGGTTACTAAATTCTGTTGGTTCAATTGATTCAGCGATTGTTCCTTGGCCAACGCTATTAACAGGTATGATGTTTAACAATTTATATTTCTGGTGTACCAATCAGATGATTGTCCAAAAAGCTTTGGCTGGAAAAAACTTAGCAGAAGCACAAAAAGGGGTATTTATCGTTGGATTCTTTAAAGTATTTGGTGCATTATTCTTAGTATTTCCAGGAATTGTGGCGAGAAATATTTTTGGCGATGCATTAATGGGGATGCCTGATGATGCGTATCCAACACTTGTAACACACGTATTACCAGAGATGATTTATGGTGTCTTTGCAGCCGTTATTTTTGGCGCAATTTTATCATCATTCTCAGGTGCTTTAAATGCCACATCAACGTTATTATCTCTTGATTTTTATAAGCCTGTTTTTAATAAACAAGCAACCGATCATGATATCACGCGTTTTGGTAAACGAATTACCATTGCGATTGGATTATTATCTATCTTTATTTCACCATTAATTTCATTTGCACCAGCTGGATTGTATCAATTTGTGCAAGAGTTTAATGGATTGTATAATATGCCATTGTTAGTGATTATTTTATTAGCGTTTTATTCTAAAAAAGCAACAGCCTTTGCAGCAAAAGTAACGATTTACTTGCACATCGTCTTGTATGCGTTATCAAAAGTTGTGTTAAAAGATGTGCATTTTTTATATGTGTTAAGTGTACTATTTTTCTTAGACATGTTTGTCATGTTTGCTGTCTCAAAACTTAAGCCAGATGGTGATTTTGAGTTGAAAGTCTTTAATACAAAGGTAGATATCACACCTTGGAAACATACCAAATTAGTGAGTGTGATTACCATTTTAGTAGTTATTTTAACATATTTAATGTTTTCTCCATTGGGGATTGCTAGATAAATAAAAAATTAGGGGATGAATGATATGACAAAAGAATTAGTTGTAGGTGTAATTGGTGGCGGACGTATTGGAAAACTTCATACAAAAAATTTGGTACAAATGCCAGGTGTGAAAGTAAAAGCAGTCGCAGATATTTTTGCAGATAACATGCCAACATTTGAAGCAGAATATGGTGCCCCTTTAGTGTCGGATTTTGATACAATTTTTAATGATGATGAAATAGATGCAGTATTTATTTGTACACCAACAGATACACACGTTGAGTTAATTAAAAAAGCTGCGGCAGCGAAAAAACATATTTTCTGTGAAAAACCAATTAGTTTTTCTGATGAAGAAACAGTTGAAACTTATCATATCGTGAAAGAAGCTGGTGTAAAATTCCAATTAGGTGTTAACCGTCGTTTTGATCGTAATTTTGCACAAGTTAAAAAACATGTTCAAGATGGCGCTATTGGAGATATCCAATTATTACGTATTGATTCACGCGATCCAGAAGCACCACCTTTGTCTTATGTTAAGTCGTCAGGCGGTCTATTTTTTGATATGATGATACATGACTTTGATATGGCTCGTTTTATCACTGGTAGTGAAGTAAAAGAAGTTTATGCTACAGGGGATGCATTAGTTAACCCAGAGCTAGAGGGTGTGGATGTTGATACGGCGATTGTGACATTAACATTTGAAAATGGGTGTTTAGGTGTGATTAGCAATAGCCGTCAAGCAGTGTATGGCTATGACCAACGTTTAGAAGCATTTGGTTCAAAAGGTGCCTCTCAAGCAGAAAATGAGCTAGTGAATAATGTTGTGTTATCAGATGAAGCTGGAGTACATAGCCAAAAACCACTTCACTTTTTCTTAGAGCGTTATAATGATGCGTATATTAAAGAAGTTGAAGAATTCTTGACAGCGATTAAAGATGACACAGATACTGTTGTGACGTATGAAGATGGCATCATGGCACAACGTTTAGCGTTTGCTGCAAATGAATCATTAAAAACTGGTCAGCCTGTTAAAGTTAAAAAATTATAAAAGGTGAATGACATGGAAAAAAGTATTTTATTTATCTGTGAGTCAGGTATCAGTGCCTCATTATTTGTTTCAAAAATGTTAGAAAGTTTAAAAGAACATGGTTTAGACTACGATGTAGATTATGCGCCTGTTCAACGTGTGGAAACAAAATTGTCACAACAACATTATGATGTGATTTTACTTGCACCACAAATTAAACGTTATGAAAAAGAGCTAAGAAGCATACTTGAAGAAAAATCGCATGAGTCATATGTGAGTGGGATTCAAGATGACGAATTCGTTACAATGAATATTGAACGCATTTTAGAGAGAATTAGATAAAACGACAAAGAAGAGGCTGACCCAAAAGTCTCTAAAATAAAAAAACAAGGATTTAAGAATGAAAATATCATTTTTAAATCCTTGTTTTTGAGTTCATTCGTACTTTTCAACTGCCTATAGGCAGTTAATTTCCTTATGTTTATTGCCATTAATGCAAAACCTAACTCATTAATCACCTTATCTTTTCCTCTAACAGAGAAACGAGTGAACGACAAATTAGCCTTTAGATTTCCAAAGGCTGGTTCTACATCAATTTTTCTTTGTTTATAAATTTTGCCTGTTTCTTCTGCATTGATAAGTGCTTTTG
>NZ_NGJT01000049.1 GCF_003950315.1 Vagococcus bubulae | reverse complement strand
GAGGCTGACCCAAAAGTCTCTAAAATAAAGAAATAAGGATTTAAGAATGAAAATATCATTTTTAAATCCTTATTTTTGAGTTCATTCGTACTTTTCAACTGCCTATAGGCAGTTAATTTCCTTATGTTTATTGCCATTAATGCAAAACCTAACTCATTAACCACCTTGTCTTTTCCTCTAACAGAGAAACGAGTGAACGACAAATTAGCCTTTAGATTTCCAAAGGCTGGTTCTACATCAATTTTTCTTTGTTTATAAATTTTGCCTGTTTCTTCTGCATTGATAAGTGCTTTTGCGTGAGCTTTAAAATACTCCCAATTATAATTTTTTTGAATGACTCGATTTTTATTACTTTTAGCCTTTGTGCAGGATGAACGTATCGGACAATTTTTACAGCTTTCACATTCATATAATTTTAAATTTCTTTTGAAACCATACTTATCAATTCTTGTAGAATAACGTTTAAATTTTAAGCGACGATTGAGTGGACAAAAATAAACATCTAATAATTCATCATACCTCCAATTCGTTACGTTAAAAGGGTTGGTTCTATACTTCTTTTTTACTTCTTTTTGATACATCGTGTAGGTAATTAAAGGGATTCTTTCAAAGTCATCCATAATAGCTTGGTAATTTTCTTCGCTACCATACCCTGCATCAGCAACAATGTATTTTGGAAGTTTAAAATAATTATCTTTAATCGTTTCTAAAAATGGAATAAGTGTTTTAAAATCCGTTGGATTTTGGAATACATCATAAGCTAATACATATTGATTGTTCGTAGCAATTTGAACATTGTATCCAGGTTTAAGTTGCCCATTTTTCATATGATCGTCTTTCATTCTCATGAAAGTGGCATCGTTATCTGTCTTTGAATAGCTATTTCTTTTGTTTAATATGGCTTTTTGTTTTTGATATTTCTGTGTTCTAGTTTTAAAATCTCTGAATTGTTTAAGATATTTTCTTGGTTTAATTCGTTTATTTCTTAATGCTTTTCGTTTCTCTACATTATTCTCATTATTTATTTTATCAGTAAGATTACTCACTTCAGTTTCTAGAGAGTGTGTTATCTCTCTTAGATTTTCAAGATGTAATGGTTCGTCTTCATTCTGAATAGCAGGGATAATTTGTTCTTGAACAAGTTGATGATAAAGTTCTTTTGATTTATTTGTTAGGCTATCTTCATAGTTATTAATACTTTTCTTCCATACAAAAGTATATTTATTAGCATTAGCTTCTATTTTGGTACCATCTATAAAAATAGCTTCCTCATCAATTAATTTTTGGGTAACCAATTGGTTACGAAAATGAATAAAACATTCTTTCAATAAATCTTGTACATGAGGATTAACTCTAAAACGATTAATCGTTCTAAAATTTGGCATTTGAGATTGTGTTAACCAACGAGCACGAATACTATCTTTAGCCATCTCCTCAATTTTTCTACCGGAAAAAATGGATTGAGTATAACCACATAGAATCAACTTTAACATCATTCTTGGGTGATAGGATGAAGTACCCATATTATGCTGAAAAGGCTCAAAGGATTCCTCCGGAATACTTTCTACTAACTCATTGATGATAAAAACAATATCATTTTTTTCTAAATAAATTTCTAAATCCAGTGATAATGTGACTTGATTCATGTTATAATCTTTATACATAAATAGCACTCCTTTTTATTTGGTTAGACACCTTAATTATAAAGGAAAGTGCTATTTTTTTCGTCAAAAAAAGGAACAAAATCAAAAATAATTTTGTTCCTTTTACTCTTTTTTGGTAGACTTTTGGGTCAGCCTC
>NZ_NGJT01000048.1 GCF_003950315.1 Vagococcus bubulae | reverse complement strand
TTATTATGGAGGATTACCCAAGTCCGGCTGAAGGGAACGGTCTTGAAAACCGTCAGGTGTGTAAAAGCACGCAAGGGTTCGAATCCCTTATCCTCCTTATTAATATCGCGGAGTGGAGCAGCTAGGTAGCTCGTCGGGCTCATAACCCGAAGGTCACAGGTTCAAATCCTGTCTCCGCAATTAGGTTCCGTGGTGTAGGGGTTAACATGCCTGCCTGTCACGCAGGAGATCGCGGGTTCGATTCCCGTCGGGACCGTATTTAATGGCGCAGTAGCTCAGTTGGTAGAGCAACGGATTGAAGCTCCGTGTGTCGGCAGTTCGATTCTGTCTTGCGCCATTTATATTAGCGGGTGTAGTTTAGTGGTAAAACTACAGCCTTCCAAGCTGTTGTCGCGAGTTCGATTCTCGTCACCCGCTTTAGAATTAAATAGGGCCTATAGCTCAGCTGGTTAGAGCGCACGCCTGATAAGCGTGAGGTCGATGGTTCGAGTCCATTTAGGCCCATATATAATATTTTGTTTATATTATTTTTAGAAATATAGTCTGGCCCGTTGGTCAAGCGGTTAAGACACCGCCCTTTCACGGCGGTAACACGGGTTCGAGTCCCGTACGGGTCATGTTTTATTATGGAGGATTACCCAAGTCCGGCTGAAGGGAACGGTCTTGAAAACCGTCAGGTGTGTAAAAGCACGCAAGGGTTCGAATCCCTTATCCTCCTTATTAATATCGCGGAGTGGAGCAGCTAGGTAGCTCGTCGGGCTCATAACCCGAAGGTCACAGGTTCAAATCCTGTCTCCGCAATTAGGTTCCGTGGTGTAGGGGTTAACATGCCTGCCTGTCACGCAGGAGATCGCGGGTTCGATTCCCGTCGGGACCGTTTTTTTTATATTAGCGGGTGTAGTTTAGTGGTAAAACTACAGCCTTCCAAGCTGTTGTCGCGAGTTCGATTCTCGTCACCCGCTTTAAAATTAAATAGGGCCTATAGCTCAGCTGGTTAGAGCGCACGCCTGATAAGCGTGAGGTCGATGGTTCGAGTCCATTTAGGCCCATTAGTTTTAAATTTTTTTGGAGAAGTACTCAAGTGGCTGAAGAGGTGCCCCTGCTAAGGGTATAGGTCGGGTGACTGGCGCGAGGGTTCAAATCCCTCCTTCTCCATAGTAATTTTTATTTGGCCCGTTGGTCAAGCGGTTAAGACACCGCCCTTTCACGGCGGTAACACGGGTTCGAGTCCCGTACGGGTCATAAACTTGAAATTGTATATACAATTTCAAGTTTTTTTTTATACAAAAATAGGAGGGAAAGGAAATTAAAGTATATGAAAGAAAAGTTATCATATAAAGAAAAGTTATATATTGGAATGATGGTGTTTGGATTATTTTTTGGAGCGGGTAATTTGATTTTTCCAATTCAAATGGGTCAAGAAGCAGGTCGAAATGTATTATTAGCAAATAATGGGTTTTTATTATCAGCTATTGGAATTCCTTTTCTAGCTATTATATCTTTTGGTGCAACTGGAACGAATAAAGTATTTGAGTTAGCAAGTAAAGTTTCTTCAACTTTTGCTTATTTTTTTACTATTGTTTTATATTTAATTATAGGTCCTATCTTTGCAATGCCAAGGTTAGCGACAACTTCGTATGAAATGTCTTTTGCTCATTTTATACCCGAAGATAAATCAACATTACCTCTTTTCGTTTTTAGTGTTGTGTTTTTTTTATTTGTTTTATTATTTTCGTTTAAACCAAGTAAGATTTTAGATTATATTGGAAAATATTTAACGCCATTATTTTTAATTTTATTAAGTTGTCTTATTATAGTGAGTTTTGTAAAGCCTATGGGATCGATAGAAGATGCCTCTGTGCAAGCTTCTTATCAATCAACCCCTTTTGTAGAAGGATTTTTAGGTGGATATAATACATTAGATGCGTTGGCAGGTCTAGCATTTGGGGCTATTATTATTGAAAGTGTTAAAGGATTTGGGATTCAAAAAAAATCAAGAATTGCAGTTGAAACAATGAAATCTGGAGTTTTTGGCATTGTCCTTATGGGTGTTATTTATACGTTGTTATCCATTATGGGAGCGATGAGTTTAGGAACTTTATCATTAAATAAAAATGGCGGCGTAACGTTGTCCCAATTAGCTGATTATTATTTAGGTGTACCTGGTAATATTTTATTAGGTCTAATCGTGATTGTAGCTTGTTTAAAAACGGCTATTGGGTTAGCAACTTCTTTTGGCAAAGCTTATTCAGAAATGTTTTCTGAAAAACATTATTTATCATTTGTATTAGGATGTTTAGCCGTAGCTTTGATGATTTCTAATGTAGGTTTGAATGCGATTATTACAGCATCTATTCCTGTATTAATGTTTATTTATCCTTTGGCAATGGTTTTGATTTTATTATCATTGTTAAGTAAGTGGACAGATAATATTAGAAATTGTTATAAAATAGTGATAGGATTTACGGTTATTTCATCTGTTTTAGATGCAATTCGGGCACTGCCGGAATGGATGCAACAAAATAGTTTGATTTCATCTGTTTTGAGTTTTTCTGAACAATCTATTCCATTTTTTACTAGTGGTTTAAGCTGGATTATTTTTGCATTTGTTGGACTTATTATATCATTACTATTTAATATGGCTGTACACTAAATCGTGTTGATAGATTAAATTCTATCAATGCGATTTTTTATTTAGACATAGAAAAAGAGGCATTCTTATTGGTAAAATTAAGTCGACTAAAACCAAAATTACAAAGGAGAATACCCCTATGGATAATAATACAAGAAAACTACTCAATTTAACAGATGATTCTCTTATTTTTAATGAGAATTGGTTGTCTCGCGAAGCGAGAGACAACCGA
>NZ_NGJT01000047.1 GCF_003950315.1 Vagococcus bubulae | reverse complement strand
ATTCACTCAAAACTGGATGTTAAGTTAGTATCAATATAATTGTCCACCGCTATCTTGGTTAAGTCCTCGACCGATTAGTACTAGTCCGCTCCATACATCACTGTACTTCCACTCCTAGCCTATCTACCTGATCATCTTTCAGGGGTCTTACTTCCTTAAAGGAATGGGAAATCTCATCTTGAGGGGGGCTTCACGCTTAGATGCTTTCAGCGTTTATCCCGTCCATACATAGCTACCCAGCAATGCCCTTGGCAGAACAACTGGTACACCAGAGGTATGTCCATCCCGGTCCTCTCGTACTAAGGACAGCTCCTCTCAAATTTCCAACGCCCGCGACGGATAGGGACCGAACTGTCTCACGACGTTCTGAACCCAGCTCGCGTGCCGCTTTAATGGGCGAACAGCCCAACCCTTGGGACCGACTACAGCCCCAGGATGCGACGAGCCGACATCGAGGTGCCAAACCTCCCCGTCGATGTGAACTCTTGGGGGAGATAAGCCTGTTATCCCCAGGGTAGCTTTTATCCGTTGAGCGATGGCCCTTCCATGCGGAACCACCGGATCACTAAGCCCGACTTTCGTCCCTGCTCGAGTTGTAGCTCTCGCAGTCAAGCTCCCTTCTGCCTTTGCACTCTACGAATGATTTCCAACCATTCTGAGGGAACCTTTGGGCGCCTCCGTTACCTTTTGGGAGGCGACCGCCCCAGTCAAACTGTCCATCTGACACTGTCTCCCACCACGATAAGTGGTGCGGGTTAGAATGGTCATAACACAAGGGTAGTATCCCACCAGCGCCTCCATCGAAACTAGCGTTCCGATTTCTACGGCTCCTACCTATCCTGTACATGTGTCACAAACATTCAATATCAAACTACAGTAAAGCTCCATGGGGTCTTTCCGTCCTGTCGCGGGTAACCTGCATCTTCACAGGTACTAAAATTTCACCGAGTCTCTCGTTGAGACAGTGCCCAAATCGTTACGCCTTTCGTGCGGGTCGGAACTTACCCGACAAGGAATTTCGCTACCTTAGGACCGTTATAGTTACGGCCGCCGTTTACTGGGGCTTCAATTTTGAGCTTCGCTATTGCTAACCCATCCTCTTAACCTTCCAGCACCGGGCAGGCGTCAGCCCCTATACGTCATCTTTCGATTTTGCAGAGACCTGTGTTTTTGATAAACAGTCGCTTGGGCCTATTCACTGCGGCTGAACTTGCGTTCAGCACCCCTTCTCCCGAAGTTACGGGGTCATTTTGCCGAGTTCCTTAACGAGAGTTCTCTCGCTCACCTTAGGATTCTCTCCTCGACTACCTGTGTCGGTTTGCGGTACGGGTCATTTGTTTCTAACTAGAAGCTTTTCTTGACAGTGTGACATTGAGACTTCGGTACTTTATTTCCCTACTCATCACAACTTGTCCTTAAAGATAAAAGCATTTAACTCTTATCAAGACTTGTTGCTTGAACGTGCACTTCCAGTCGCACGATCTCATAGCCTCCTGTGTCCCTCCATTGTTCAAACAAAACAAACGAGTACAGGAATCTCAACCTGTTGTCCATCGCCTACGCCTATCGGCCTCAGCTTAGGTCCCGACTAACCCTGGGAGGACGAGCCTTCCCCAGGAAACCTTAGTCATTCGGTGGACAGGATTCTCACCTGTCTTTCGCTACTCATACCGGCATTCTCACTTCTAAGCGCTCCACCAGTCCTTACGATCCAGCTTCAACGCCCTTAGAACGCTCTCCTACCATAGAACCAAAGGTTCTATCCACAGCTTCGGTAACATGTTTAGCCCCGGTACATTTTCGGCGCAAGGGCACTCGACTAGTGAGCTATTACGCACTCTTTAAATGGTGGCTGCTTCTGAGCCAACATCCTAGTTGTTTGTGCACCCTCACATCCTTTTCCACTTAACATGTATTTTGGGACCTTAGCTGGTGGTCTGGGCTGTTTCCCTTTCGACAATGGATCTTATCACTCACTGTCTGACTCCCGGATATAAATGAATGGCATTCGGAGTTTATCTGAATTCGGTAACCCAAGACGGGCCCCTAGTCCAAACAGTGCTCTACCTCCATCATTCTCAAATCCGAGGCTAGCCCTAAAGCTATTTCGGAGAGAACCAGCTATCTCCAAGTTCGTTTGGAATTTCTCCGCTACCCACACCTCATCCCCGCACTTTTCAACGTACGTGGGTTCGGTCCTCCAGTGCGTTTTACCACACCTTCAACCTGGACATGGGTAGGTCACATGGTTTCGGGTCTACGACAACATACTCATTCGCCCTATTCAGACTCGCTTTCGCTACGGCTCCGCTTCTTCAGCTTAACCTCGCATGCTATCGTAACTCGCCGGTTCATTCTGCAAAAGGCACGCTATCACCCATTAACGGGCTCTAACTTCTTGTAGGCACACGGTTTCAGGTTCTATTTCACTCCCCTTCCGGGGTGCTTTTCACCTTTCCCTCACGGTACTGGTTCACTATCGGTCACTAGAGAGTATTTAGCCTTGGGAGATGGTCCTCCCGGATTCCGACGGAATTTCTCGTGTTCCGCCGTACTCAGGATACTCATAGGTGTGTTGTCAATTTCATCTACGGGGCTTTTACCCGCTACGGCTGACCTTTCCAGGTCGATTCGACTATCCACAACAGCTACCACAGCTGAGTCCTACAACCCCAATAAGCAAGCTTATTGGTTTGGGCTGTTTCCGTTTCGCTCGCCGCTACTAAGGAAATCGATTTTTCTTTCTCTTCCTGCAGGTACTTAGATGTTTCAGTTCTCTGCGTCTACCTTCTAATAGCTATGTATTCACTATTAGATAATATCCTATAAAAGATATTGGGTTCCCCCATTCGGAAATCTCCGGATCATAGCTTACTTACAGCTCCCCGAAGCATATCGGTGTTAGTCCCGTCCTTCATCGGCTTCTAGTGCCAAGGCATCCACCGTGCGCCCTTATTCACTTAACCTTTTCTAACCATACGGTTAGCTTGTTTTTTCATTAACTATTAACTAGCGATAGATAATAGTTAATACATTTCACAGTTCTTTAAAAGAAACTGTTCAACGCGGTGTTCTCGGTTTATGTTGATGTCTAACTTCAACTATCCAGTTTTCAATGAACAATCT
>NZ_NGJT01000046.1 GCF_003950315.1 Vagococcus bubulae | reverse complement strand
ACAGCGATTGTTGGCGGAGTAGATGGTGGCGAAGCAGAAGATATCGGGACTCCTGATTCACATAAACCAACAATTACTCAACCAACCGAAGGGGATACAACGGTTAGCGGAGAAGGTACCCCAGGTGACACCATTATCATTAAAGATAAAGACGGTAAAGAACTTGGAACAGGCACTGTTGGCCAAGATAACAAATTCGAGATATCTGTCAATCGCCCATTAGTGGTAGATGAACCGTTAATTGCGACACCGATGACAGGTGATAATAAAGGGACTGATGGTGAAACAACGGTTGCCTTTGATCCAAATGGTCACATGGTGAGCATTAACCCAGTAAAAGTTGGCGACAAAGAGTTAACAGGTCAAGGGACACCAGGTGATACGGTGATTCTGAAAAATCAAAATGGTGAAACCCTTGGTCAAGTTATAGTGGATAAAGATGGCCATTATAAAGTGAAAAATCCAAACGTAACATTAGGTGATGTGATTACCGCGACCCCAACTATAGGAGACCATCAAGGCACCCCAACGACAGCGATTGTTGGCGGAGTAGATGGTGGCGAAGCAGAAGATATCGGGACTCCTGATTCACATAAACCAACAATTACTCAACCAACCGAAGGGGATACAACGGTTAGCGGAGAAGGTACCCCAGGTGACACCATTATCATTAAAGATAAAGACGGTAAAGAACTTGGAACAGGCACTGTTGGCCAAGATAACAAATTCGAGATATCTGTCAATCGCCCATTAGTGGTAGATGAACCGTTAATTGCGACACCAATGACAGGTGACAATCAAGGAACAGATGGCAAAACAACGGTTAAATTTAATCCGAATGCCCATACTGTTAACATTAACCCAGTAAAAGTTGGCGACAAAGAGTTAACAGGTCAAGGAACACCCGGTGATACGGTGATTCTGAAAAATCAAAAAGGTGAAACCCTTGGTCAAGTTATAGTGGACAAAGATGGACATTATAAAGTGGAAAATCCAAACGTAACATTAGGTGACGTGATTACCGCGACGCCAACCATAGGAGACCATCAAGGCACCCCAACGAAAACTATTGTTGGTGGAGTAGACGGTGGCTAAGATGGCAACATCGGGACTCCTGATTCACACAAACCAACGATTAATCAACCAACCGAAGGTGATACAACAGTTAGTGGAACAGGCACTCCAGGTGACACCATTATCATTAAAGACAAAGATGGTAAAGAACTTGGTAAAGGCACAGTTGGTAAAGATAAGACATTTAACATTACAGTTAATCGCCCATTAGTGGTAGATGAAACTTTAACTGCCACACCAATAACAGGTGACAATCAAGGAACAGATGGCAAAACAACGGTTAAGTTTAATCCGAATGCCCATACTGTTAACATTAACCCAGTAAAAGTTGGCGACAAAGAGTTAACAGGTAAAGGAACACCAGGTGATACGGTGATTCTGAAAAATCAAAAAGGTGAAACAGTTGGTCAAGTTGTAGTGGATAAAGATGGCCATTATAAAGTGGAAAATCCAAACGTAACATTAGGTGATGTGATTACCGCAACTCCAACTATAGGAGACCATCAAGGCACCCCAACGACAGCGATTGTTGGCGGAGTAGACGGTGGCGAAGATGGCAACATCGGGACTCCTGATTCACACAAACCAACGATTAATCAACCAACCGAAGGTGATACAACAGTTAGTGGAACAGGCACTCCAGGTGATACCATTATCATTAAAGACAAAGATGGTAAAGAACTTGGTAAAGGCACAGTTGGTAAAGATAGCAAATTCGAGATATCTGTCAATCGTCCATTAGTGGTAGACGAACCGTTAATTGCGACCCCAATGACAGGTGACAATCAAGGAACAGATGGCAAAACAACGGTTAAGTTTAATCCGAATGCCCATACTGTTAACATTAACCCAGTAAAAGTTGGCGACAAAGAGTTAACAGGTAAAGGAACACCAGGCGATACAATCATTTTGAAAAATCAAAAAGGTGAAACCCTTGGTCAAGTTATAGTGGATAAAGATGGCCATTATAAAGTGGAAAATCCAAACGTAACATTAGGTGATGTGATTACCGCGACCCCAACTATAGGAGACCATCAAGGCACCCCAACGACAGCGATTGTTGGCGGAGTAGACGGTGGCGAAGATGGCAACATCGGGACTCCTGATTCACACAAACCAACGATTAATCAACCAACCGAAGGTGATACAACAGTTAGTGGAACAGGCACTCCAGGTGACACCATTATCATTAAAGACAAAGATGGTAAAGAACTTGGTAAAGGCACAGTTGGTAAAGATAAGACATTTAACATTACAGTTAATCGCCCATTAGTGGTAGATGAAACTTTAACTGCCACACCAATGACAGGTGGCAATCAAGGAACTGATGATACAACAACGGTTGCCTTTGATCCAAATGGTCACACGGTGAGCATTAACCCAGTAAAAGTTGGCGACAAAGAGTTAACAGGTAAAGGGACACCAGGTGATACGGTGATTCTGAAAAATCAAAATGGTGAAACCCTTGGTCAAGTTATAGTGGATAAAGATGGCCATTATAAAGTGGAAAATCCAAACGTAACATTAGGTGATGTGATTACCGCGACCCCAACTATAGGAGACCATCAAGGCACCCCAACGACAGCGATTGTTGGCGGAGTAGATGGTGGCGAAGATGGCAACATGGGTACCCCAGACTCTCACAAGCCAACGATTAATCAACCAACCGAAGGCGATACAACAGTTACCGGAACAGGAACACCAGGCGATACCGTAGTAATTACCGACAAAGATGGGAACAAACTAGGTGAAGGTGTTGTGGATGGCAATGGAGATTACAGCATTCCAGTGACGAATCTACCAAGTGGAGAAGAAATCACAGCGACCCCAAGTATCAATGGTAATGTTGGAACATCAAGCACCGCGACCGTATTACCAAAACCCGAAGTAGGTGGAGGCGAAGCAGAAGATATCGGGACTCCTGATTCACACAAACCAACGATTAATCAACCAACCGAAGGCGATACAACGGTCAATGGAACAGGTAAACCAGGTGATACCGTGGTGATTACCGATAAAGATGGCAATAAACTAGGTGAAGGCGTTGTGGATGGTAATGGAGATTACAGCATTCCAGTGACGAATCTACCAAGTGGAGAAGAAATCACAGCGACTCCAAGTATCAATGGTAATGTTGGAACATCAAGCACCGCGACCGTATTACCAAAACCCGAAGTAGGTGGAGGCGAAGCAGAAGATATCGGGACTCCTGATTCACACAAACCAACGATTAATCAACCAACCGAAGGCGATACAACGGTCAATGGAACAGGTAAACCAGGCGATACCGTGGTGATTACGGATAAAGATGGCAACAAACTAGGTGAAGGTATTGTGGATGGCAATG
>NZ_NGJT01000045.1 GCF_003950315.1 Vagococcus bubulae | reverse complement strand
TTTTTTTGCTCTGCTTCCTTTCTTGCATATTCCTCTAACGCTAAAACAAAGATAGCAGATTTTGAGAATCCCTTTTCCTTTGCTATTTTTTCAACTAGTTCAAACTGCTTATCAGTCAAACCAATAGACACTCGTTTCTTACTTTCAGCCATCGCTCTTCCTCCTAACTACGAGTTTTCAATTATTTTACTTTTTTTACACATTATTGTCAATTTTTTTTACCAAATAACGAAACACAACCTAAAATGTCGCTAAAATGTCGCTAAAATGTCGCCGAAAAATTGCAGGCTGTAACCCTTGTGAGAGTAGGGATAAAATCGATTTTTTAACAAATTTGGCACTCGGCACTTTATGGGGGGTCGTAGTACGGAAGCAAAATTCGCTTCCTTGCCCCCAGTTTTCCCAAATTCCAAATTTTTTTCAAAAATTTTCCAGCGCTACCGCTCGGCAAAATTGCACGCAATTTTTTAAACCATAAGACCATGAGGGAATTTCATTCCCTCAAACTCCCTTGAGCCTCTTCCTACCGAAATAGTGGACTATCGCTTATTATTTCATTCAGTTATCGGCTTTCATAATCTAACAGCGAACCTCTTCACTGCAAAGCCACGCTACGCTCAAGGGCTTTTACGTTACGAGAACCGCTGTTTTAACGATTATGCCGACAACTAAACGAAATAAACGCTAAAACGCCTTAGAACGCATTTCAGACACATTTAAAACCTTTTGCTTATGCTATACTCATTCATGGCAACTGCCCCGAAAGGGGGTGTTGTAATGCTTAAAGAAATCATCACATTGGTTGTCGCCCCACTTTTTGTGGCGCTAGTAACCACCCTAGTCGATCATTGGTTAGATCATCGAGACGACAACTAAAAAGCAGTTGCTGACTAACCCACGTGCTTGCAGTCGCAACAAGTAAAAAAACGCCCAACCTACTCGACATAGGTTGGGCGTTCGTGTTGTAATGCTATTCGAAATCATCACATTTCGCACATTCATTATAGCATGATTCAAAAAATGAGCCAAGTTTTCTCTTTTACAATTAGCAGCAATACAATTTAAAATCAAACTAGAAGCTATTTTTAGGCTGATACAGGCTTTTTAAAAACAAAACAATATAAATATACCCATTCTAATTAAAATGCCTTAGAACGCATTTTATGAGCTTTTAAAATAATTTGGTTTTTACTCGCACGTTTACTTTTGATTAAACTAGCGAAGTCTGTTTAATTAAAAGTAAATGTTTAGTTGAGCAAAGCGAAACCAGAAAGGAGCAAACAATATGAAATTAGATTACAGAAAAACATTTGAAATTGAGATAATCAATGAATTTCAATCAGCGATTCACTCAAAAATGTTGAACTTTGTTTTAAATAATAAATTCGATAAAAGTGATTCTAAAAACCCACAAACAAACTTACTAAATCAATTATCAAACATGAATCAAATTAATTTATTTAAATTATCTCTTGAAGAACTAGAAGCCTATCATGAGTATTTACGAGCGATAAAAAAATATGCTGATAGCATCACATGAAAAATAATTTCACAATTTTCAAATAGCTTAATACTTGAAAACTGCCCTTTTTTGACTAAAATAATAATTGAAAAGAAAATATAGAAAGGATTGATTATTATGTCAAACGAGATTCAAAAACGTAACTCAGACACATATAACATGACACCTTTTAATTTTTTCGAAGACTTTAGTCGTAATTTATTCAATGATTTTAAGCCAAATTTAATCAAAACAGATATTCATGAAACTGATAATGAATATTTTGTAGAAGCTGAACTTCCTGGTATTCCTAAAGAAGACATTCAAGTTACTTACGAAAACGGAGTATTAACAATTAGTGGCCAACACCAAATTGATACAGCAACCGAAGATAAAAAAGGAAGGTTGATTCGTAGCGAACGTAGTTTAACAAGTGTCCGACGTCAATATTTATTAGAAAATGTTAAAGAAGACGAAATAAAGGCTTCTTATTCAGAGGGAATTCTTAAACTAACCTTGCCAAAAGATAGTAACAAAGAAATAAAAAAATCTATTCCAATTGAGTAGTAATTAAAAAATTACGAAAAAAAGGCGCCTATAAAATTTTATAGACGCCTTTTTTTCGTAAAAATAAATTATTTTTTCTTTCTCCATTCACTATCTAAAATCGAATAAATAATTTGATCTTAATAACCATTATCAACATGGGTCTCCATTCCCATAATTATATTAATATCATTTGGTGTTGCAGCACAGAATTTCAGTCTTTCAGTTTCAAAAGCTATAGCTTGAAACATAGTACCACTCCTTTTCTATCATTTTTATATACCAAAGGGCGCACTTATACCCACCAAATTTTTCTTACGAAAAATTGATAGGTTTGTGCTAAAAAAAGAGTACAGATCACTTACGTGAAACTATACTCTTTTTCCGTCAAGCGTGTTTGTTAAAATTCGCTTCGCTCTTGTCTAAAATTATTTATCAAAAAAATCTTTATAACTCATCTTTATCAAAAAAGTAATAAAAATCGGTAAACAAAACAATCGTTATTGCTTCTTAAATTCGGCTTTCATATATCCCATCCATTACTTCTGCACGAATGACATCTAGATCCGTTCCACCTGAATTAAGATATTTCAAAATACTCCACAAAGCATCATGCATATACTCAGCTTCAATTACTAAATGTTTTTTACTAAAATCATTATACTGGCTTTTATCAAAACCATTATTATCATAGTGTTCATCAAATATTTTCATTTTCATTCCCTTTCAATTCACCAGTTTCTAAATCGACATCTAATTCAATCTCTTGAATACCATTTTTACGCGCTTGATATGCTCCATCAAAATAAATTCTCATCAAACCCGTTTTAGACACAATAACTTTATTAACTACTCTCATACTATTTAGCCCATAAATAGACCCATACTTCCTTACAAATTTACCTAACTCTAAAATATTAGCTATCTGATATTTTTCGACAATTTCACAGATTATTTCAAAAAGTTCATCCTTTTCTTCGACGTCAAGTGTATTGTAGCGATCAATATCAAAATTATTAAATAGCTTTATATCAGAACTCTTATATTTATATTTATTTTTAGCAATAGCATCTTTTGATTCATGCGTTAAATACAAGTAAGTATTATGAATGCTTGTAGTTATAATCTGAACAGTATTAACACTTTTTTCTCCCAACAATCGTTTGAATTTCAGGCGAATACTATCAGCTGTTACAGGGTTTTTCGAAACATAAATACCATGATAATGCGGCTTTTTATAATGCTTACCATTTCTAACAACATCATCACTCGCCCACTTTGCTTTATTCGTTTTTTCATCCATGTCATGCAATGGGCTTATCGCAATAGGGACACCTAACAATTCCAATTTTTCTTCCCAATCTTCTGGAATACTTTCTGGATACAGAAGAAAAGTGAAGTATCTAGCCTTTTCTTTACTCATTTGCTATAATCACCTTGACAGAACACCAGTAGCAAAAACTCGTTTCCTTTCAAAAAAACACGAGTTTTTGCTTATTTTTTTTGCTCTGCTTCCTTTCTTGCATATTCCTCTAACGCTAAAACAAAGATAGCAGATTTTGAGAATCCCTTTTCCTTTGCTATTTTTTCAACTAGTTCAAACTGCTTATCAGTCAAACCAATAG
>NZ_NGJT01000044.1 GCF_003950315.1 Vagococcus bubulae | reverse complement strand
CTTTCTATCTGATATTTTTGTTTGGTACTTAAATTTTACTAGATAGACGACATGTTTTTAAATAAAATAAACTAAAAAAGGCTGATGAATCAGATTTTGATTCATCAGTCCTTTAAATTATAGAGCCGATATTAATGGGAAACATTCCATTGATATCTTTTTTTGTTCTTATTTGCAACCGTATTCAGTAAATGTTATAATTAATTTACTAAATATTTACTAGGAGGAAGACAAATGTTAACGAAATTAAAACAAACGTTTCTAGATATTTTTAATGAAAAAAATGATTCAGAATATTTTTCACCAGGGAGAATAAACTTAATTGGAGAACACACAGACTATAATGGGGGAAATGTTTTTCCAGCAGCGATAACCATTGGAACATATGGTTTAGTGAGGAAAAGAGAAGACGATATTATCCGTTTTTATTCGATGAATTTTCCTGAAATTGGTGTGAAAGAAATTCGATTATCTGAATTGGAATACAAAGAAGATGATGACTGGACAAATTATCCTAAAGGGGTTATTTATTTACTAAAACAAGCTGGATATAAAATTAATCACGGCTTTGATATTTTATTTTATGGTACCATTCCAAATGGTGCGGGGTTATCTTCTTCTGCGTCTATTGAGCTTTTAACAGGGCTAATTATGTCTGATGAGTGTGAATTAAATATTCCAAGACTTGATTTAGTAAAACTTGGACAAAAAGTTGAAAATGATTATATTGGTGTGAATTCTGGCATTATGGATCAATTTGCTATAGGTATGGGAGAAATAAACCATGCGATTTTACTGAATACAAATACATTAGCTTATGAGTTAGTTCCAGCAGTGTTTGGAGACTATGTGATTATGATTATGAACACTAATAAACGCCGTGAACTAGCTGATTCAAAATATAATGAACGTCGTAGCGAATGTGAAGAAGCATTAAGACAGCTACAACAATATGTAGAGATAAACACATTATGTGATTTGAGTGTCTCTGATTTTAATAAGTACAGTGATAAAATTGATAATGAGGTAATAAGAAAACGGGCGAAACATGCTATTACCGAAAATGAACGAACGTTAGAAGCGAAAAAAGCATTGACTAATGGTGATTTGAAAACATTTGGAAAACTATTAAATGCCTCTCATCAATCATTAAAAGAAGATTATGATGTGACAGGTATAGAACTTGATACATTGGTAGATTATGCCCAAAAACAACCTGGTGTTTTAGGTGCTAGAATGACAGGGGCAGGTTTTGGAGGATGTGCCATTGCTTTGGTTAATAAGCATCATCTGGCTGAATTTAAAGAAGTTGTTGGAGCAGGTTATGAAAGTAAAATCGGGTATGCGGCAGATTTTTATGAAGCGTCTATCGGAGACGGCACAAAAAAATTATCATAAAAGGAGAATTCTTATGAAAAAAGTTTTAGTCTTAGGTGGAGCAGGTTATATTGGATCTCATGCGGTGGCACGTTTAGTTGAAAGTGGTCATGAGGTGGTTGTGGTTGATAATTTACTAACTGGACATAAAAAAGCCATTCATCCAAGTGCCACATTTTACGAAGGAGACATCAGAGATAAAGCATTTTTAAGTAGTGTTTTTGATAAAGAGAAGGTAGAACAAGTGGTTCATTTTGCTGCAAGTTCTTTAGTTGGAGAATCAGTGGAAAACCCTTTAAAATATTTTAACAACAATGTCTATGGCATGGAAGTCTTATTGGAAGTGATGAATGACCATCATGTAAAAGAGATTGTCTTTTCTTCAACAGCAGCGACTTATGGTGAACCAAAAGAGACACCTATTAGTGAATTAACACCAACTAACCCTAAGAATCCATACGGTGAAAGTAAATTGATGATGGAAAAAATGATGAAATGGTGTGATGAAGCTTATGGTATGAAATATGTTTCGTTGCGTTATTTTAACGTTGCAGGAGCAATGCCTGACGCATCTATTGGAGAGGATCATCATCCAGAGACACATCTATTGCCAATTATTTTACAAGTAGCACTAAAACAACGTGAATGTTTAAATATTTTTGGTGATGATTATCCAACGCCAGATGGTACGTGTATTCGTGATTATGTTCATGTGTTAGATTTAGTAGATGCTCATATTTTAGCGTTAAACTATTTAGACCATCATGATGAGAGTCAAATTATTAATTTAGGGAGCAGCAACGGCTTTTCAGTTAAAGAGTTGCTAGATGAAGCGGTTCGTGTAACAGAAGAAGAAATACCTTTTGAAATGTCACCTAGAAGAGCAGGGGATCCAGCAATATTAGTTGCTTCAAATGAAAAAGCAAAAAAAATATTAGGATGGAATCCGACTCATACAGATATTGAAACAATTATTTCGACAGCTTGGAAGTGGCATAAAACACATCCATATGGTTATGAAGGGGAGGACCAAGTATGATGGTAAATCAATGGATGACAACATTTGTTTCTTACGCGATTTCAACAGGTTTGTGGGATGAGATGGATCGAGTTTATTTGACCAACAAAGTGATGTTTTTAATAGGGGTTGATGATTACGAAAAAGAAGCAGAACTAATAGATAAATTAGCAGTAGAAATGGTGAATGAACTAGTTAATGTGGCAATCCAACAAGGGAAAATAGTCGATACAGCTCATGAAAAAGATGTATTAGTTGGAGAATTAATGGACATTGTAACGCCTACGCCTAAACAGGTTAATGATACGTTTAATAGTTACTATGATAAATCACCAAAGCAAGCAACGGATTACTTTTATCAACTAAGTCGAGATAACGATTATATTAAAACACAAGCGATTGCAAAAAATATTGAGTTTCCTTATGAGTGCGACTATGGAACACTCAACATTACGATTAATCTGTCAAAACCTGAAAAAGATCCTAAAGAGATAAAACAAGCAGCAACAATGGCATCAACCAATTATCCAAAATGCATGTTATGTATTGAAAATGAGGGATTCTCTGGTCGTATAGGCTATCCAAACCGTTTTAATCATCGGGTGATTCGATTTTCACTTTGTGGTGAACCATGGGCATTTCAGTACTCTCCTTATGCTTATTACAATGAACATAGTATTTTATTTTCTCAAGTTCATCGTCCAATGTCGATTAATAAAGAAACATTTACTCGTCTTGTCAATGTGCTGGATGTGTTCCCACATTATTTTGTGGGGTCAAATGCAGATTTACCCATCGTAGGCGGCTCAATTTTATCTCATGATCATTATCAGGCAGGAAGATGTCATTTTCCGATTGAAACATCGCCCATTGAAAAAAGTTATGATATACTAAATTTTCCAAATGTATCGGTTGGTATCGTGAAATGGCCAATGTCGGTGATTAGATTAAGAAGTGATAATAAAGATGAGTTGATTAATGTGGCTGATTATATTTTAACAAAATGGCGAACATACTCAGATGAAGCATTAAATATTTCAGCTTTTAGTCATGATAAGACACCACATCATACAGTGACACCTATTGCACGTAAAAAAGAGGGAAAATATGAAATGGATTTGGTATTAAGAGATAATAATATTTCAGATACTTACCCAGATGGTATATTCCACCCACATCCTGAATATCATCATATTAAAAAAGAAAATATTGGCTTGATAGAAGTGATGGGATTAGCCATACTGCCTCCTCGTTTGAAAGAAGAGATGTCAGAGGTTCGTCAATTTTTATTAGGTAAAAAACACCAAATGAAAGATTATCATATGTCGTGGGCGACATCTATTAAAGAAAATCAACAGATAACAGAAGAAACAGTTGATAAACAAATAGAAGACGCGATTGGAGAAGTATTTCTTCATGTGTTAGAAGACGCTGGCGTGTATAAACGTAATAAAGAAGGTCAAGAAGGATTTAATCGATTCATGGAGACATTATAAATTAGAAGGAGGGAAACTCATTGGCGACAATTAAGGATATAGCAAACGAAGCCGGAGTGTCACCTGCTGCAGTCTCGCGTGTATTAAATCATGACGCCACATTATCAATAAATGAAGAAACAAAGCGTCGGATTTTTGAAGTAGCTGAAGCATTAAATTATACAAAACATCATAAAAAGAAACCAAGACAAACTAAACGAATTGGGTTAATTCAGTGGTATCAACCTGATGAAGAATTAGAAGATATTTACTATTTAGCCATACGTTTAGGGATTGAAAAACGGGCGGAAGAATTAGCAGTAGAGCTAATAAAATGTGATATTGAGTCCCTTGATAAAGAAAATATAGATGGGCTACTTGCATTGGGGAAATTTGACAAAGTAGAAATAGAAAAAATGGCGTCAGTAGTTGAAACCATAGTATTTATTGATTTTGATGCAACAAGTTATGGTTTCTCATCTGTTATTGTTGATATAAACAAAGCTATGCAACAAGTTGTTTCTTTAATTGAAGAAAAAAACTATCATTCTGTTGGTGTATTACAAGGGATAGAGTATACCAAAACGCTTCATGAGCCTGTGGAAGATTATCGATTGGCACATTTGCAACATAATCTTGAAAAACATCACTCACTTGATTGTATTTTACAGACAGCATTTAGTGTAGCATCTGGCTATGACGCAATGGCACAATACATTGAAGAGACACCTCGAGAAGAGTTTGTTGATGTCTTTTTTGCTGAGAGTGATGCCATTGCTGTTGGTGCTTTACGAGCCTTAACAGAAAAAGGGCTGACTGTACCAAAGGATATCGCGCTGATATCTTTTAATGATATTAGCGTGGCAAAATATTTAACACCAAGTTTAACAACTATACAAGTCCCTACTGAAGTGATGGGGAGTGTGGCAGTTAGTCATCTACTGACATTATTAGATACAGAAATTGATATACCGATAAAGATGGAAGTAGTCACGCATTTAGTTAAGCGACAAACACATTAAAAGAGGCTGACTAAATAGTCTTTAAAATAAAGAAATAAGGATTTAAGAATAGAAATATCATTCTTAAATCCTTATTTTTGAGTTCATTAGTATCTTTCAACTGCCTATAGGCAGTTAATTTCCTTA
>NZ_NGJT01000043.1 GCF_003950315.1 Vagococcus bubulae | reverse complement strand
ATCAAGTTTTTCAGGTTAAATAAGAAAAGTGAGAGAATTTCTTCCCTCACTCCAATTAATTCTATTTCATTTTTGAGACTTCTTTTTATCCCTATTATTGTCCATCAACACGATTTGACATAGAGCCTTTAATATTAAAAGAAACCCATCAAGCGTCTAAGCTAGATGGGTTTTTGGTTTATAAATAATATTTTTTAGCGACACTTAAGTCATCGTTTAATTCGTAAACTAAAGGTTGACCGGTTGGGATTTCTAGAGCCATGATATCGTCATCAGAAATATTTTCAATGTGTTTTGCTAAAGCGCGTAGTGAGTTACCATGTGCGGCAACTAATACAACATCATCTTTTAATAAAGATGGGGCGATATGATCATTCCAAAAAGGTAGAGCACGTTCAAGTGTTACTTTTAAATTTTCTCCTTCAGGAATTGCTCGTTTATCTAAGTAACGATATTTTGGGTCGTGTGTGGATGATTCAGGACTACTTGGGTCAAGTAATGGAGGTAGTGTGTCATATGAACGTCTCCATAATTGGACTTGATCTGCTCCATATTTTTCAGCCGTTTCAGCTTTGTTTAATCCTTGTAATGCACCATAGTGACGTTCGTTTAAACGCCAAGATTTAAATTCCGGTGTTGAGAGTTGATCTGACTCCTCTAAAACATAATGACACGTTTTGATAGCGCGTTTTAAGTAGGATGTGTAAGCAACATCAAATAAAATACCGGCTTCTTTTATTTTTCTGCCAGCTTCTTGAGCTTCTTGTACTCCTTGTTCGCTTAAGTCAACATCTACCCATCCAGTAAATAAGTTAAGAGAATTCCATACGCTTTGTCCATGTCGAATAAAAACTAATGTTTTCATCTGATTCATCTACCCTTCGTATATATAAATTATCATCTAGAAACGTCGATTGTTTTAACCCCGTCATTTTGTGTGCCGATAATCACTCGGTTCACCATATTTAAGAATAAGCCATGCTCAACAACACCAACTTGAGTATCTAACCAAGCAGCTAATTCTATAGGATTTTCAATTTTTTCTAGGTGTAAGTCTATAATATAATTTTTACTGTCTGTTAGCAAAGGATTACCATCGTCAGTTAGACGTAAAATTGGATTTAATTTATTTTCGTTAAAAAGTTTAAATAATTGAGCACTCCCATATGGAATTACTTCAACAGGAAGAGGGAAAGCACCTAAGTGTTTCACCATTTTTGATTCATCTACTATCCAAATGATTTCCTTTGAATAAGTTCCAACAATTTTTTCGAATAAAAGGGCAGCACCACCACCTTTTATTCCTTGGAAATCATCAGAGATTTCATCAGCACCATCAATCGTTAAATCAACGTAGTCTACTTCATCAATACTCTTTAAAGGAATATCTAAAGCTAATGCTTGTACTTGTGTTGCTTTGGATGTGGTTACCCCAGTAATATTTAATCCTTCTTCTTTTACACGACGTCCAATTTCTTCTACCATATAGTAAGCTGTTGATCCTGTGCCAAGACCTACAATCATACCATCTTTTACATAATTTGCTGATTCAATGCCAACTAATTTTTTAAGATTCATAATAAAAAAATTCCTCCTAGTATTCTATAAATTTATTGTAAGCATTATCTAAAAAAAAAGATATACCAAAAATGTTAATTTTTATAAATTAAAGTATTGACGTTTATTAATAGAGTGTGTTACTATTACAAAGGTGCTTGAGAACAAGTCTTTTTAAATGTATCGACTGTATTAAAGCCTATTTTACGATGCAGGATTTCTTGCATTAATTTTTTAAATTTAAAAAAGAACCACCTGGATGTGTGGCTCTAGAAAAGCTCTATAAGGAAGGAGGAACTTTATCATGCCTACAATTAATCAATTGGTACGTAAATCTCGTAAATCAAAAACAACTAAATCTGGCTCACCTGCTTTAGGTAAAAGCTATAATAGTTTCAAAAAATCTCAAACTAACGTGAACTCTCCACAAAAACGTGGTGTTTGTACACGTGTGGGTACGATGACACCGAAAAAACCTAACTCTGCGTTACGTAAATATGCCCGTGTTCGTTTGTCAAACTTAATTGAAGTGACAGCTTACATTCCAGGTATTGGACATAACTTGCAAGAACATAGTGTGGTTTTAATCCGTGGAGGTCGTGTAAAAGATTTACCAGGGGTTCGTTATCATATCGTACGTGGTGCTTTAGATACTGCTGGTGTTACTGATCGTAAACAAAGTCGTTCTAAATATGGTACTAAAAAACCTAAAAAATAATTAAACTGATTAAATAAAATTTTTGGAAGGAGGAGTTACACATGCCAAGAAAAGGTCCTGTTGCAAAACGTGATGTATTACCAGATCCGATTTATAACTCAAAATTAGTGACTCGTTTAATCAACCGCGTAATGGTTGACGGTAAGCGTGGTGTTGCTTCTAGCATTATTTATGATGCATTTGATATTATTAAAGAATCTACAGGGAATGATCCATTAGAAGTTTTCGAACAAGCAATGGAAAATGTTATGCCTGTTCTTGAAGTTAAAGCTCGCCGTGTTGGTGGTTCTAACTATCAAGTACCAGTTGAAGTTCGTCCAGAACGTCGTTCAACTTTAGGATTACGTTGGATTGTTAACTATTCACGTTTACGTGGAGAGCACACAATGGAACAACGTTTAGCAAAAGAAATTATGGATGCAGCTAATAACACTGGTTCTTCAGTTAAAAAACGTGAAGACGTGCATAAAATGGCTGAAGCCAACAGAGCATTCGCTCACTATCGTTGGTAAGATCCTCTTTTTAAAACGAAGAGAATACAGTTGTATTTAAATCAATCAAGTTTGAGAGGAGTTAGAATAGAATGGCAAGAGAGTTTTCATTAGAAAAAACTCGTAATATCGGAATTATGGCCCATGTTGATGCTGGTAAAACAACAACAACTGAACGTATCCTTTATTATACTGGTAAAATCCATAAATTAGGTGAAACCCATGAGGGAGCTTCACAAATGGACTGGATGGAACAAGAGCAAGAACGTGGTATTACTATTACATCTGCTGCAACAACTGCGCAATGGAAAGGTTACCGTGTAAACATCATTGATACTCCTGGACACGTGGACTTCACAATTGAAGTTCAACGTTCATTACGTGTATTAGATGGTGCTGTTACAGTACTTGACTCACAATCAGGTGTTGAGCCTCAAACAGAAACTGTTTGGAGACAAGCAACTGAATACAAAGTACCTCGTATTGTATTTTGTAATAAAATGGATAAAACTGGTGCAGATTTCTTATACTCAGTTAAAACTATCCATGACCGCTTACAAGCAAATGCTCACCCAATTCAATTACCAATTGGTGCAGAAGATAACTTCACTGGAATTATCGACTTAATCAAAATGAAAGCTGAAATCTACACAAATGACTTAGGAACAGATATCCAAGAAACAGATATCCCTGAAGAATATGTAGATATGGCTAATGAATGGCGTGAAAAATTAGTTGAAGCTGTTGCTGAAACTGATGAAGAATTAATGATGAAATATTTAGAAGGTGAAGAAATCACTGAAGAAGAATTAAAACAAGGGATTCGTCGTGCGACAATCAATGTTGAATTCTTCCCTGTATTAGCTGGTTCTGCCTTCAAAAATAAAGGTGTCCAATTAATGTTAGATGCCGTTTTAGATTACTTACCAGCTCCAACTGATGTTGAAGCGATTAAAGGTATTGATACTAAAACTGATGAAGAAACTGTACGTCCATCTACTGATGACGCACCATTTGCTTCATTAGCATTTAAAGTTATGACTGACCCATTCGTTGGTCGTCTAACATTCTTCCGTGTTTACTCAGGTACATTAGATAGTGGATCATACGTTTTAAATGCGTCTAAAGACAAAAAAGAACGTATTGGTCGTATTCTACAAATGCATGCGAACTCACGTGAAGAAATCAGCACAGTTTATGCTGGAGATATCGCAGCTGCTGTTGGATTGAAAGATACAACAACAGGGGATACATTGTGTGCGCTAGATGCACCAGTTGTTCTTGAATCAATTGAGTTCCCAGAACCAGTTATTCAAGTAGCGGTAGAACCTAAATCTAAAGCTGACCAAGATAAAATGGGTGTTGCTTTACAAAAACTTGCTGAAGAAGATCCGTCATTCCGTGTTGAAACAAACGTTGAAACGGGTGAAACTGTTATCTCAGGTATGGGTGAGTTGCACTTGGACGTTTTAGTAGACCGTATGAGACGTGAATTCAAAGTAGAAGCAAATGTAGGAGCTCCTCAAGTTTCTTACCGTGAAACATTTAGAGCACCTATGACTCAAGCAGAAGGTAAATTCGTTCGTCAGTCTGGTGGTAAAGGTCAATACGGTCACGTATGGGTTGAATTTACACCAAACGAAGAAGGAAAAGGCTTCGAGTTTGAAAATGCTATCGTTGGTGGTGTGGTTCCTCGTGAATACATCCCAGCTGTTGAAAAAGGATTAGAAGATTCTATGGCTAATGGTGTTCTTGCTGGATACCCATTAGTTGACATTAAAGCTAAATTATATGATGGTTCTTACCATGATGTTGACTCGAATGAGACAGCATTCCGTGTTGCGGCATCTATGGCTTTACGTGCAGCAGCTAAGAAAGCACAACCAGTTATTCTTGAACCAATGATGAAAGTAACAATTACTGTTCCAGAAGATAACTTAGGTGATATCATGGGACACGTTACAAGTCGTCGTGGACGCGTTGAAGGTATGGAAGCACATGGTAACTCACAAATTGTTAACGCAATGGTTCCGCTTGCTGAAATGTTTGGATATGCAACAACATTACGTTCTTCAACACAAGGACGTGGTACATTTATGATGGTATTTGACCACTATGAAGACGTACCAAAATCTATTCAAGAAGAAATTATCAAGAAAAATGGCGGATCTCAAGATTAATTTTTGACTAGGCTTTTTTCTAAATTTCATGTAGAATGATGATGAGTGAGGGCAAGAATCTCATTAATTGATTTTCTTCCTTCATCATTATAATATAAATAAATAACTTTTTAATTTTAGGAGGATATATACAAAATGGCAAAAGAAAAATTTGACCGTTCGAAAGCCCATGTAAACATTGGTACAATCGGACACGTTGACCACGGTAAAACAACTTTATCTGCAGCAATCGCAACAGTTTTAGCTAAACACAATGGTGGGGAAGCTTATGACTATGCAGCAATCGATAACGCTCCAGAAGAAAAAGAACGTGGAATTACAATTTCTACTTCTCATATCGAATATGAAACTGAAACTCGTCACTACGCACACGTTGACTGCCCAGGACATGCTGACTACGTTAAAAACATGATTACTGGTGCTGCTCAAATGGACGGCGCGATCTTAGTAGTATCTGCTGCTGATGGTCCAATGCCACAAACTCGTGAGCACATTCTTTTATCTCGTAACGTTGGTGTTCCATACATCGTTGTTTTCTTAAACAAAATGGATATGGTTGACGACGAAGAATTATTAGAATTAGTAGAAATGGAAGTTCGTGACTTATTATCTGAATACGACTTCCCAGGAGATGATACTCCAATCGTTGCTGGTTCAGCATTAAAAGCTTTAGAAGGCGACGCTTCTTACGAAGAAAAAATCTTAGAATTAATGGCTGCTGTTGATGAGTATATCCCAACACCAGAACGTGATACTGACAAACCATTCATGATGCCAGTTGAGGACGTATTCTCAATTACTGGTCGTGGTACTGTTGCTACTGGTCGTGTTGAACGTGGACAAGTTCGCGTTGGTGATGAAGTAGAATTAGTAGGTATCGCTGAAGAAACTGCTAAAACAACTGTAACAGGTGTTGAAATGTTCCGTAAATTATTAGATTACGCTGAAGCTGGAGATAACATCGGTGCTTTATTACGTGGGGTAGCTCGTGAAGATATCCAACGTGGACAAGTATTAGCAGCTCCAGGAACAATCACTCCACATACTAAATTTAAAGCTGAAGTTTACGTTTTATCTAAAGAAGAAGGTGGACGTCATACTCCATTCTTCACAAACTACCGTCCTCAGTTCTACTTCCGTACAACTGACGTAACTGGTGTATGTAACTTACCAGAAGGTACTGAAATGGTAATGCCTGGTGATAACGTAGCTATGGACGTTGAATTAATTCACCCAATCGCGATCGAAGACGGAACTCGTTTCTCAATTCGTGAAGGTGGACGTACTGTTGGTTCAGGCGTTGTAACTGAAATCGTAGGTTAATTTTTAATCTATTCAAATAAAGCATTGTTGTGTAAGGACGTAAGGTTGAAAACATTTGTTTTCAACCTTTTTTTGTGGCTCTTTGTCAAATAGGACTGATGAGTTAAATCTATAAGATGATGAATTTGAGAGTAATCTCAGATTTATCATCTTTTTTAGTTATTTAATTTTTATAAGACCGTTTATCAAGAAAATTCTTATTC
>NZ_NGJT01000042.1 GCF_003950315.1 Vagococcus bubulae | reverse complement strand
CCCATAAATTGCTTTCCTTCTGTATTTTGGAGTAAATACTAAATGATACTTACAATTCCACCTTGTGTGTGCTAAACTTTTATCGTCATTAGACATAAAGAAACTCCTTTCGATACTCTTATTGCGGTTGGTAGCCACTTTTTAGTATATCGAAAGGAGTTTCTTAACGCTAAAGCTATTTCTTCCACGCGCAATACGCGTGGTTTTTCTGTTTCGCACGATTTCGTGCTCAACTGACTAAAGTCATTAATAAAAGAGCCCAAAACATTGTTAATTCAATGTTTTGGTACTCTTTAAATTTATTAGCTCACTGACCCTTCCATTAGATTTTTTAATACTAAAAAAAGGTCAAAATAGCTTAATATCAGCGTTTATTAAGGATGATACCTGAACATTAAATCAATGATATTAAGTTAAAATCAACTCAATGGCATTTAGTATGGCATTATGTTTTTGAGGAGCTATTTCAGAATTCAAATTATTACTTTCACGATGTAACTTCAACTATTAAATATAATACTTAGTATCTCTTATTCTAAACGCTTCAGCGGTTCCTTCCAAGATATCTTGGATTTTTTTATTAATTTTTGGATTCTCGATTCCTCCTGATAGATAACTAACTTTATTATTTTTTTCTTTATCAATATTCACGTAAATTATTAACTCAGCATCCGAAACAACAGCCAAGTTAGGATTATGTGTTACCATTATGACCTGTCTTCTATTTTTTGCCTGCTTTATATATGGAACTAAGATATTAGCAACACTTTGATTATCTAAATTATCTTCAGGTTGATCAATTAATAAAGGAATCGTATCTTGGTCTAATAACAAATAAAAAATTAGTAATACTGCTCCTCTTTCTCCAGGAGATAGTTGATCAAGTTTCTTATTCCTTAGTCTGAGTTCAAATTCATTTGAAATAAAATCTAAACCAAACAGATAATCATACAAGTTTTGCCTATTGTATATAATACTTGATAAGTCTGTCTCTTCTTTTTTCCCACCTCTATTTATATATTTTAAACTATCAACTAAATTATTAAGTAATTTTTCAATATTACTAAAATGATTATCTTCTTCAATATAATCATTTACTAGCGTTTTTAGAAATATTTCACCATCATTAAGTCCTTTATATGAGCTAATTCTTCCTTGATTTATATTCGATAAAAACGCCTTATAAAAGTCTTTATTCAAAACAAACTCATTTATAACCTTGATGTTTTCTTCGTGATTTTGTTGCAAAATTTCTTGTAATGAAATAGTAGTCTTATCAAATTTTTTCAAAATATCCCTTTTTATTTCCATAATTTCTTTCGAAAATTCTTGTCTCTTAATTTCTAACTCTTCCAAATCCTTTGTTAAGTCTCCATTTATGTAACCTAGTTCATTTTTAAGGAAGTTTAAACTTCCTTCGTTTGGATTATTTGGTTCCCCCAAAAGCTCTTTCCATTTTGTTTCCCAGTCACTATACTCTTTTTCTGAATCTTTAAATTTTTGAAATTCAATGCTTTCTTTTGAAGTCAATTCTAAAATTTTCATTTCACAAAATTCTAGTTTGCCAATTAATGAATTACCTTTATAAAAGTTTCCTTTAGAATCCTCTTTAATAAACATATTATATCTGTTTATTCTTTCATCTAATTCATCAATAGTATCTCTTAATAATTTACTGTCATAAGAACATTTAAAACAAATATCTATTTTTAACATATCTAGTAGATTCTCTTTTGATTCTATATATGCTTTTATTTCGCCAATTCTTTTTTCTAATTCAAAAGAAAATTCCTCAAGATTTCTTTTTCTTTCTATTAAATTTTTTAAACTTTGTTCAACTGATTTTTTGACATTTATCAGTTTAGTTTGATGCCTTTCATATTTTTTTAATTTAATATTATTGTTTAATTCTTTTTTATAATTAATTACTTCAGGTTTTTTTTCTTCATGAATTTTTATTGTCTGTTCTAATTCCTTCAAATCCAATTCTAAACGAGTTATTCTATCAGCTTTTGATTGATCCTCTAATTTAATAATCTTTTCATTAATTTTGGATATTTCATTTTTCAAATTAGATATCTTACTTTTTTCTATTTTTCCTATCTTACTACGATATTCTGCAAATGATTGACTATTTCCTTTTTCTTGTTCTGGAAGATATTGAAATATAACATTTTCTATTTCTAATCTAAATTTCTCTACCTCTTCAATTTCATTAGTTAATTTTTCAAAATATGATTGTGGCAAATACTTAACGGTCTCTGATTTTTCCTCAATCCCCTCATTTAAATTTTTTTTATTAGATCTAATACCATTTTGATATTCTATACAAACAGATGTTTCTTTTGCTTGGTTTGTTTTTTTAAATTTATTTAAAAATAAAAACTCGCTATACTGTTTGGAATTTGCGCATAAGCCTATCATATCAGCCAAAGCTGTTTTCCCTGACCCTTTATTACCTATTATTACTGTTAATTGTGGATTTAAATCTATTTCTGAATTACTAAACCAAGAATCATTAGTTCTATTTTCTGAACTTGATTTAGATATTTTTATTTTCTTTATTATTTTTTCAGGATTACTTTCTATTCTTTTTAAAACAGGTGGTTTATCTCCAATGTACACTCTATCCTCTGGATCTGCTAAAGTTTGTTTAAGACCTTCAAATGAGGTGTCTGACTTTATATAACAATACCTTTTCATATCAGGTTCAAATATTTTTTCTAATTCATGTGCATCTGATCCATGAAAGCATGGTTTTAATGTTCTAAATTCTTTGATTATTTTTCTCTTATCAAAATTAGGATTTTTGCCTAAGAAAAAATTAATATCTTTTGGATTACTTGAAAAAATAGCATCAACAAGCTTATATAATGTATTCCTGACCCCTTCAAGCTGGTCTGCTTGAAGACCAGAAGCTCCATCACCATTACTGTTTGGAACAATTAATATAGTGTTATCTCTAAGTTCCTTATCATTTTCAAATATTTTTCTTAAACAAGACAATTCGATTACAAAAATTTCAATTCCTTTTTTCAGCAGAACTTCTTCATCGCTGGAATTTTTCCCACTGTCTTGACCTAATTTAATTAATTCCCTTTTTGTTGCTGAATATTCTCTATTATTATAGTAAAACTTTAATTTAGAAAAAAATCTATCCTCTAATTCATTTACAAAATCAGGGTTAAAAATACAGTGAAAATTAACAGGACTGTTCTTCCCCTGTAAAGCAAGTCTCAACTCCACATTTGGTAGGATTAGTTCAATCGATTTTGGTAATTTATTATCTTGTTTAACTTTCAAAAAATTATCTATTGATAAATAATCAGTTACTGCTAATGCTTTTATATTTTTTTCCGGATTATTTTCATCAATATATTCATCAATCCACTTATAGTAGTTTTCCCATTTTTCATCAATGCTACCACCTTTAAAACAATCGTTTTTTTTAGTTTGAGGAGTGTGCATATGTAACTCCCATCTATTCCATAGTGAACCTTTCATAAAAAAACTCCTTTATAATTAGTATTTTTCTAACTTCATTAGATTTGTAATATGAAGTTAACTATCATCTTCAGTTTTTAACGAACATTAAAAGAACGAACAAGGAAATAAAGCTGGTTTATCCCAAAAAAACAAAGGTATTCCAGCTCTATTAATTTCTTTACATACTCAATCCTCTAAACTCCCCATCAATCGCAATTTGAGCGAGTTGTTTCATGGTATTTCTACCGTCATTGATTGTGTAGAATTTAAGTCCTTTAATTTTAACGCCGTCTATTTCATCTTCAAAAGCTAATTCTGCTTCATGTTCGTTAATATACATCAACAAATCTTCTTTCCATTGTTGTTCTTCTATTTTACCGCCTTTTGGTTCAATAAAGACTTGTAAGACAAAGTCGGCATTTTGAAGATATAGAATGAAGTCTGGTTGGAATCCTTCAAAGTGAACGTCTTTAGCGTTTGGATTGAATTCATGTAGCTTCATGTTTTCACTTTTGGCTGACTCTCTATGCATGTTTTCATCCATACGTATCAAGTAAACTTCTGAATAATGCTCTTTTAATTCTTGTACCCGTTCCCCAATACGATCAATCAATTGTTTTTCTGTCAAGTTAATAATCGCGGATTCATATACAAAATAGTCTTCATCAATTACATAGCGTTGTACTGTTTGAGGATTTTTATCCATGAACAATTTTGACGTGTCATACTTAGGAATACGTTTCTTATAATCAGTCACATAGTCTTTCACTGGATAGCCAATGAATTTATTCGTCCCTCTATGACTGTTAAAGTTCTTCTTAATTTTTTGAGCGACTTCTGCTAAATATAACTCAACAATTCTAAACTTTTCTTGTGCTGTTAAATCATGGCGTGTCATTTTCATTGGAACGTTTGCGTATATTGTACGATTGGTAATATTTAACCATTTCTCCCCTAAAAACTCTTCTCTTGAATTTAATAATGGCATATATTTTTTTAGGTTGTCAAAATGGAAAAAAGTTAAGCGATTCATCGCTTTTTCTATAAAGCGTCTATCAATTTCAACAGGAACTTGGTGCATATCTGTATAATCTTCATACACCATATCCGCTTTGTAGCTTACTTCTTTCGCTGAAGATAACCAATTAATGACAATATCTTCTTGGTTATTTAGTGAATATTTAGTTAAACCGTCATAGTAATCATCCGATAACTCAATGGATTGGTTATAATACAATTTACCGTATTTCCAGACATCAGTATTCTTGAATTTGGGTTTAACTTTGACATCTAATAACGGATTTTTCTTATCTTCGCCAGTTGGTAAATTCATTTCATCTAAAGCAGCCACTAAGTTTTTCAAATACTGCGGTTCATTGATCGTATGATAATGCAACGTTTCTAAAATCAAACTTGGGTTGCTATCATCTTCAAATCGTCTTTGATAAGATTTTTCGCCATCTAATTCAAACGGATTATACCTTGCCCCACGTCCAATTAACTGAGCTTCAGCCATGGTTGTTTTCTTATCCCCTTTAGTATCTTTATAGTTACTTATTCTGACAATATCATACAGATTTAAAACATCCCAACCTTCTGTTAACTTCGCTACCGCAAAAACGACACGATATAAGTTATTAGGACTTTCTAAGCTGTTTAACGCTTCATATTGACCTTTTTCAAGCATTCCTGCCCCACGATCACTATCGTTTGCGTTAATAATGCGACTTGGTGAGAACTCACGCTTCATTTCTTTGACAATTTGAGGTAAGTCTTCTTTATTTTTTAAGAAGTAATTGTAGGCAAAGCCTAACGTCTCACTTTGATCTTCAGACATCACTTTCGCTTGTCTTTCAAGAAACGCTAAAATATAGTCTGGTGTTAGCTTGTCAATCAGTTGATTAAACAGGTTGTTTGCTTCATTTGACGCATCAATTTTTTGCGATTTAAACATAATTACTGGTTTAATATAAGTACCATATAATTCAAAGGCATAGCGACGTCTAAACTCACTTAATAACACGACATTCAACATGTTTTCTTCATCTGTGTTGCTTGACTGAATTCGTTTAACATTCTTAGAGTATCTATCTTGAATAAAACGATCTAAACCATAGCGATATAACACCTTATCTTTATATTTCTCATAGACTTTTTTGTTTTCTAAATCAATAGTCGCCGTAAATTCTAACAACTTATTGTCTTCATTGGCATTTAATATGGTATTAATCGCTTTTTCCCACGATTGTTCCATTTCTTTTTCAGACTTAGTAGAAGCTGAATAGTGATGCGCTTCGTCTCCTAAAATAGTCACTTTATTTCTAGCGTAATCTTGTGCTCCCATTGAGTTCTCACTTTGCGTAAAAATATCACTCGCAACGGATTGTACACTGGCTAATTTAATATAAATCGTGTTTTTACTTTGATTTTTAGGAAACTCATCAACTTTTACAATCGACAAACGTTCCCCATCTATTTCAATCACTGGTTGATATAAATACTTATTCGATTGCTTATTCGTTAAGTTATCAATCGTTTTATTTAAGACACTGTTAGTATTTACAATAAACAGAAAGTTTTGATAACTATGTTCTTGATATAAATATAAAATTAAACCAGCCATCAAATCTGTTTTCCCTGAACCCGTTGCCATGTTAAACAATGCATGGTTAATTCTGCGGTACTCGAAAACTTTATTCGTCATGGTGTAGTGGAAATAACGTAAAGCAGACTCCTGATAATCACGGAACGTATGAACCATATTTTCAGCTAAATAAGTTGGTGTGGTCCATCCTAACGCTTCATTTAGTAAACTATGATCGAGTTGAACAAGTTCATCATATAAAGGCAGTGACAACGGCTTAAACGTTTCTTTCGTCTTCTTAGCCATCTTGATTCACTTCCTTGTAAAAGCTCTGATTAAAGGCATAATCTGAATCAGACACTAATTCTCGAACGTGTGCATCATCTATTTCTGAGTAGTTGAAATACAACTGATTTTTATCCAGTATTTTAATTAGCGTTCTCTTTTGGTCTTCAAGTGAACGTTCCCATACTGTCGCCCTAACCTCTTCTAAATCAACTCTAAAATCAATATCAGGTGATTGACTCATTCGCTCAAAGATAGCTTGTAATTCTTGCATGGTATCGGCTGCAATAATTTCTTTTAAGAAACCTGTGTTCTTTTCCATTAATTCCGCATATACGAATGAACCACCACCTTGCCAATCAACTTCTTTAGAAATACCACCTTGTTCTCCTTCAATGACTTTTTGAAGTCGAGGAACTGAAACGGTATTAATATAATCCATTTGTTCAATCCCAATAAATCGTCGATTCATTTTCATTGCTACAGCTTGAGTTGTTGCAGAACCTATGAAGAAATCCAATACTAAGTCACCTTCATCTGAACCAATATGAAGAATTCGTTGTAACAGTTTTTCTGGTTTGGGTGTTGAAAAATTAAAATCTTCAATCAATCTCTTTATTTCTTTATTAGCCTGATCATTATTCCCTGCTTCAGTATGTAACCATAAAGTATTAGGCGTAACATTTCCCATATCAGAAAGATATTTTTTTAATCTAGGGACTGATTTACCATCTTTACCAAACCAAATCATATTATTGTTATCATATTCTTTCAAAGAGTCAAAAGAGTATCTTGGAAATGTTCCTCTCGGTGGTTCCCAAGTAACTCCATTTTTAAAAGTATACGAAAAGTCGCTATTTTTTCCACTCTTAGCGTGAAGAGGTTGCGTCATCCAAGGCCCCCTGAAATCATTATCAGGATTTTTATATCTTGCATTCATTTCTTCACTTCTAGGTAAGCCATTTAGTTTAAATATCTCTTTCCTCATCGAATACACTAGAATATGATCATGACTATCAGAAAAATATTTTGCGTCATTAGCAATGGTATATTTCTTTTGCCAAATAATATTTGCAAGAAAATTTTCTCTTTCAAAAATAGCATCACACAAAACTTTTAAATAATGGCTTTCATCATCATCAATATTTATCCAAATACTTCCATCCTCTGTTAAAAGGTCACGTGCTATTTCTAAACGATTCTTCATAAATGTTAGCCATGCTGAATGATTAAATCTATCATTATATTGGAAACTATCATTCCCAGTATTATAAGGTGGGTCTATATAGATTAATTTAACTTTACCTGCGTAGCGTTCTTTTAAACTATGTAGAGCTAACAAATTATTCCCTTTTATTAGTATGTTATCATCTCCTGTTATTTCAGAAACTTCACGGTAACCTTCAATATCATATTTCTTAGCATTTACTAATAACTTTTTATCTAACAGAATATCAATTTCTTCTTTAGCAATCACTTCATTAAGGAATGGTTCATCAGGTCTTAAATCATCTTTTGCTAGGTCTTCTTTGGTCATACCCGCTTTTAACACCGTATCTTTATAGGGGAAATCTAACACGACTTCAGTTGCTTCATCAATAAATTTCCCGTTAGCTGTTAACCCAATTTTTTTTGAATACGTTGTATAAGAATCTTGCCAATAGTCATTCGTTTCAAATAATTCTATTAATTTATTTACATTAAAAATAATCGCATCATTGATTATCATTGTAAAATTACTTTTCACAACGTCATTTGACAACATTTTTGTCATTAATTCTTTGTCATAATTATCTAAATCTTGAATCATTTTTTGCTTATTGATGATCTCACCAATAAAATATTTATCACCAAACATCAGTAATACTGATTTAATGGCTTGATTAATTTTCGTTTCCATAATTCCTCCTAAAAACACTTAATTGCTTTAATTATATCATTATTTTGATAGTTATTGACTGTTATTTATAACAAAAATAACAAAAAATCCTTATAAATTTGGATTTCCTAATTCATAAGGACTGATGATTTCTATTTTTTCTTAAAATGGTAATCCTTCGTATGGATCTGGTTTCACTTCTTTAATTCTTGGTTGTGCAAAATCAATTGACTCTATTAATTCATTTTTCAATTGTTCTCTCACAATCTCTCTAAATTCTGTTATACGAGCGACTTTTTCATTGAACGGAAAGTCGATACTTTCGGATTCAGGATGAGCCAATCTGAGTTCTTGGATTCGTGAAACTTCAAGTTCTAAGTAATACTCATTTTTTTCAATTAACCACTGCTAAAGTTCGGATTCAAAACCCAATCGATTAAAAGTATAGGGGTCTTTCTCCTGTCATACTTCATAGGCTAATTGACCATATATACCTAGTCTCCCAATACTAGTACTGTCAATAAACATTTCATCTTCATTTATCGCATAAAACCATTTTTCTCTTTCTGATAAAGTCTCAATATATTCGTTTAATTCTTCCTGTGACGTCATTTTACCAACTGTCATTTTCTTCATTCCTTTCAGCATAGTTTTCTTATTTATTATCAAAACGGGAACTGAATCTATTTTGCCGTCTCGTTTGCAAATTTTCCATCTTAGCTTTATAATCATCCAAACCTAACTTAATAGCTGGACAAATCTTTTCAGTTAGGGAAATTTCATCCTGAATATTCAAAGTATACTTCATCGTATTTAATACCGTTAAAATAATTTCGGTATTCTTTTCAGCAGCTCCAGCTCTTAGTTATGCCACACGTAAATCAGGATATACTCTATCCGAAATTTCTTCTACAAGATTAATTTTTTCATGTTCCTTTTTATACTCCTATAGTTCCAAAAAAATATCATATAATGACATGGTTTCTTTCTTTTCTTGAATATATTCAATCATATCCTCTGGCATGTTTTGAGGATATCTAAAGTTAAATCGCATATGTTTTTTCTCCTTCTTTTTACTTAATTTCTGTTTTTTTGTAATAAAAACTAAGTTTTCGTCATAATTGTCTGTAAGAGCATAAGGCAAAACTGATATCAAAATTGATATAAATCGCAGTGCGATTGGTTTTAATGCGATATCATTATTTGGCTAATTGGTTACAAAAACACTTACATTTAACACCTGCTCATTTTGGTTGGTGTCAAAATGACATTTCTAGTCAAAGACTGTTAAATCAGCATTTCTAATAAATCATGGTGGTATAATATAACCATTGATAAAAACAATCAGCTATAGATTGTTACAAAGTGACACCCGTAAATCACAGACTGGCACCACAATTTTTTATTTAAGAATAAGATATTTTGAATATATTCTTTAAAATTGTTATTTCCTAATTGACGGATAATTATTAATAAAATTTTAACTTTTTTCCGTATCTTAGCGTTCACAGAAATGAGAAAATCAGAAGTTCTTGCCTTACAGTGGAAAGATATAGATATATTCAATCAAAAGTTAACTATTGGAAAAACTCTTGCTATGGACGAGCATAATCAAATAATCATTCAAGAGCCTAAAACCATTAGTTCTCAAAGAGTTATCGCTCTTGATGTTAAAACTATTAAGGTCATTGAACAATGGCGATATAATCAAAAAGAATGGTATTTTAAGTTTGGCTATAATACATCGAAAGATACTCAATTTCTTTTTACAAACAAATTCAATGAATTATATTATCCTCAAGCTCCAAATGATTGGTTATATAATATTCTCGAAAAGTATGACCTATCTAAAATTACTTTACATGGCTTTAGACATACTCATGCTAGTTTGCTTTTTGAATCTGGAGCAAGTATCAAAGAAGTTCAAGAGCGTTTAGGACATAAAGATGTTAATTTTTAATAAATGGCATTTAATTTGGCATTTACTCTTGAACCACATAGTAAATATCCACCCGTGAAAACGGGTGGCTTTTTAATAGCCCTAGAAGGGCTCATTACCTACATACTCTCTAAAGAGAGCCTCTTAAAAGACTGCCAACCGCAATTCGAGAAACTTTCTATTTTTT
>NZ_NGJT01000041.1 GCF_003950315.1 Vagococcus bubulae | reverse complement strand
CGATTACATTGAGTCCAAAGAACACTAAAAAGATTTGAACAAGTAAAGGTGTCCCACGAACATATTCAATGTAGACAACAGCAATACCTTTGAATAGTTTATTTTTAGATAATTTCATTAAAGCAAGTAATGTTCCTAATACGCTACCGCATAATACACCAATAAGGGCTAAGAAAATGGTGTAACCAGTCCCTTTAATATAGTAAGGGGCATATTTTTTTAAGAACGATGTTTCAGGAAACATCAGAGGAGTTACTTCATCTTTGTATTTTTTCATTAAATCTTCGTCATTAATCTCCTGGATGGATTGATTAATCTGTTTTAATAAAACTGGAGAATTTTTAGGTAAAGCAATGGCTGTTTCTTTGTCTGAATCGTTAATTTCAATATCTGCAAACATCAATGAGTCATCTTGTGTTAGGTAAGCTTCAGCAACAGGTTGTTCAATCACAGCTGCATCAATCTTATTTTGCTGGAGTTGTAAAATAATGTCTGGTACGTTTTGTAAAGATACAGTATCAGCTTGTATTTCTTTATTAGCCAGCTCTTCTTGTTTTGTTTGAACTTGTGCTCCAACTTTTACCCCTTTTAGTGATTCTAAGGAATTGTATTTGTTTTGATCGCTTTTTCGAATGACAATTTTTTGTTGAACGGTCATATAGGAATTTGAGAAATCAACTTCTTTTAATCGCTCTGGTGTGGGTGTCATACCAGAAATAATCACATCAATTTTTCCAGTTTTAAGAGCACCTAGTAAAGCATCGAAACTGTATTCTTCAATTTTTAATTTAACTCCCATATCCTTTGCAATTTTTTCAGCGATTAAAATATCTGTCCCAACAATAGTATCTTTTCCGTCAACTGTGGCATGAAATTCATATGGAGCATAAAAGGCAGAAAGACCGACTGTAATGTCCCCCTTATCTTTTATTTTTTGTAGGTAGGGATCAGTTGTTTCAGCGAAAACTGTAGATGGAATAAATAAATAGCCAATAATAACCAACATAGATATTAAATATTTCGTTTTTTGAACAATAAACTCTTTCATAGACTCACTCCTTTTGATTGAGAGTATTATATAACTAAATAAATAATTATGCAATATAAAAAGAATAAATGAATAAAAATAATTATTATTCATTGAATTGATGTTATATATACAAAAAAATACCAAGAAATCACGTTTTAAGTGTTTCTTGGTATTGAGTAGATTGTTTAATTTTCTAAAGGTGATAGAAGTCTTAAACCATTAAAGAGAACAACTAGAGTACTACCTTCATGAGCTAAAATACCAATTGGTAAATTCATTTGTCCGAAGATATTAAGTACCACGAGTAATGCTACAACTCCCATAGAAAAGATAATATTTTGTTTCACTACTTTATCCAATTTTTTAGACAAACGATAAGCGTAGCCTAACTTATCTAAATCATTTTGCATTAAGACGACATCAGCTACATCAATAGCCACATCGGTGCCATCTCCCATAGCAACCCCAATATCAGCTTTTACAAGGGCAGGAGCATCATTTACTCCATCTCCAACCATAGCTGTCAAACCATATTTTTCTTGTAAAGAAGTGATAATTTGTGATTTGTTTTCAGGTAAGACGTTTCCAGCTACTTCATCAATTTTGAGCGTATTTGCTACGGCACGTCCAGTTCTTTCGGCATCGCCTGTGATCATTGTTGTATGAATGTTGTGTTCTTTGAAATAAGCAACTAATTGTTGCGCTTTTGGATTAGGCAAATCCATCATAGCGATTAACCCAATGACAACATCATCTTCAGAGAATAAAACCACAGTTTTTCCTTCTTCAGCATATTTTCTTTCAAAAGATTCAATATCTGAAGAAACGTTTGTAAATTGAGACGATTTCCCGATTTTATAAGTATGGTTTTTATAGTTAGAAACTAATCCTTTCCCAATTTGATTATCAATCGTTAAAGGAATATCATTAACGATTTCAATTGATTCCACAATGGCATTAGCTAATGGGTGATTTGCTTGTTTTTCCATTGCTACAATTAAGTCAGTATAAAAAGTTTTATCATTGTTAATTGAATCGATAAAATGAACATCTGTTACTTTGGGTTTGCCTTCAGTTAAAGTTCCTGTTTTATCAAATGCAATGGCTTGAATTTCAGAAAGATTTGATAGATAAGAACCACCTTTAAAGAGAACGCCACGTTTAGCTAAATTTGAAATAGCAGATAGGGTTGCAGGAATATCACTTGCTGCTAAGGCACAAGGAGAGGCTACGGTTAAGAATACCATTCCTTTATAAAAACTATCATACCAAGTCATATTAAATAGTAAAGGCATTAAAATAATATATAAGAAGACCAAGACCATGACGCTGGTTACATACTTTGGTTCTAATCGTTTAATCTTTGTTGCTGTTTTAGATAGATTAGATTGAGATTCGTTGACTAATTGTAAAATTTTGGCAAAAACAGTATCCGTACTATCTTTTGTGACAACCATCGTGATTGTTCCATCCCCATTGATTGTACTACCAAAAACAGTGTCACCAACTGTTTTTTCAGCTGGAATACTTTCTCCATTTATCGAAGATTCATCAATAGATGTATAACCAGAAAGAATGGTTCCATCTGTTGGAATTTGTTCGCCATTTAGTACTTTTAAATGATCCCCGATTTTTAAATCAGCCACATCAACAGTTTTTGTTGACCCATCAGAAAGAATTAATTGGGCATCAGTTGGATTCATTTTCATCAAAGAGGTAATTTCTTTTTTACTTTTATTTTCTACATAATGTTCTAAAAAATGTGCAGCAGCAAAGATAAGGATTAAAAGTGCTCCTTCAGTATAGTCACCGATAATAGCAGCTCCAATCGCTGCGAGTGACATTAAGACATGAACATTTGGTGTAAATTTTTTAAGTTTTTTTGTTTCATTGATTGTATCTTCAAAGCCCTCAATCATAATATGATAACCAGAAAGAACAATGGTTGCTAAAGCAAGAATTGTCTTAGGAGCTCCTGTTGGTAAAAATAAACTGATGATAAATGTTACTAAACCTGCAAAGAAAAGTATAACGGGTAAATTACCGTGGTCATGCTCATGTGAGTGAGAATGATCACTTGTATGTTCGTGAGAGTGACTACAGTTTTTATGATGATGTTCGACAGTTTGTTGTGATTGGCTCATTTTATCCAGCTCCTTTTTATATAAAAAAATATTCATATGATTATTTATTCATATTTAAATTATATATCGTTAGATAGGAAAAAGCAAATAAAACCTCGATTATTTTTTAAAATAATCGAGGTTTTATTATTATGAAATATTTTTTTGTAAATGCTCATACTCATGTCCAGCAATATTCGTTTCGCCAACTTTTTCAAAGCCATTGTTTAGATAAATTCTTTTAGCATTATCATTGATTTTATCAACGTTTAGTCCAATAGTGGTAAGACCAGTTTGTTTTGCTAAATCAGGTAGTGAATTAAGGAGTTCTTTAGCAACACCTTGTCCTCTAAATTTAGGAGAGGTGACAAGTGTATCTAAGTACCACTCGTCATCAAATGCCTCTTCTTCGGTGAATAAACGATAATCTTTAGGTAAATTATTTTGTTCTAATATGTCATAAAAACCGTCATCAATTGTTTTTTCGTGATGGTGAGGGTATCCAAAAGCTACTCCAGCAATTTTTCCATCTATCTCTTTCACGATAGCATTTTTATAACCATAACGATGTGTTGGTTTATCTATATAAGCGGAAACCAACAGTTCTTTTACTTCCTTATCTGAGAGTTTTTCAAAAATATCTAATTCCATATCTTTTAAGACAATCATAACCAAGTCGATGGCTTGACTAGCATCTTCTTTTTGTGCAAAGCGAATCATGTTGAATCGTTCCTCCTAGTGTATAAATTAAGTACTGTTACTATATCACGCACTTATTATAGTAGCAACTTTCTAAAAATAAAAAATACAGATTAAGTATTGATTATTTTTCAATTCGTAGTATAATGTGAAGGTGCGTGTAATACACGTATTTCTTTTTTATTTAAAGTGTGGGAGGAGAAATTTCCATCTCCATTAAACCACATCACGGACTTAAGGAGGTATGTCTCGTGGCAAAGAAAGTTGAAAAATTAGTTAAATTACAAATTCCTGCAGGGAAAGCAACACCAGCTCCACCAGTAGGTCCAGCATTAGGTCAAGCGGGTATTAATATTATGGGATTCACAAAAGAATTCAACGCTCGTACAGCAGATCAAGCTGGTTTAATTATTCCAGTTGTAATTTCTGTATATGAAGATCGTTCATTTACATTTATTACAAAAACACCACCAGCTGCAGTATTACTTAAAAAAGCAGCTAACGTAGAAAAAGGTTCTGGTGAACCAAATTCTAAAAAAGTAGCATCAGTTACTAAAGATCAAGTAAAAGAAATTGCTGAAACTAAGATGCAAGACCTAAACGCAGCTGATATTGAAGCAGCTATGCGCATGGTAGAAGGTACTGCACGAAGCATGGGTATCACTGTAGAATAATCTTCTACAGCGACTCTTGAAGTAGCTTCTCAGTCGAATTTATATTGAAAAATATAAATACGTGGGAGGTACAACCGCTATAACCACAATCAAGGAGGAAACAAAATGGCTAAGAAAAGTAAAAAAATGCAAGAAGCATTGAAAAAAGTAGATGTAACAAAAGAATACTCTGTAGCAGAAGCAGTAGCTTTAGCTAAAGAAACAAACATTGCTAAATTCGACGCAACTGTAGAAGTTGCTTACCGTTTAAATGTAGACCCTAAAAAAGCTGATCAACAAATCCGTGGGGCTATGGTATTACCTAACGGAACTGGTAAAACTCAATCTGTTTTAGTTTTTGCTAAAGGCGAAAAAGCTAAAGAAGCAGAAGCAGCAGGCGCTGACTTTGTTGGTGAAGCTGACATGGTTGAAAAAATTAAAGGTGGATGGTTTGGTTTTGACGTAGTCGTAGCTACTCCAGACATGATGGCACAAGTTGGTCAATTAGGACGTGTATTAGGACCTAAAGGATTAATGCCTAACCCTAAAACAGGAACAGTTACTATGGACGTAACAAAAGCTGTTGAAGAAGTTAAAGCTGGTAAAGTAACTTACCGTGTAGACAAACAAGGAAACATCCATGTTCCAATTGGTAAAGTATCATTTGATGATGCTAAATTAATTGAAAACTTTGAAGCTTTAAATGATGTTATCTTAAAAGCTAAACCAGCAGCTACAAAAGGTGCTTATATCCAAAACTTAACGATTACAACAACTTTTGGACCTGGTGTAAAAGTTGACAAATTTTCATTCTAATTAATAAAAACAGTTGACCTAGATGACTGTAGATGTTATAGTTATCTAGGTTAAAATATTATGCCGAAGACAGTAGGTGGTTTTAGAACCTTAATTCCCTACCGAGGACAATGATTAATACAATCAATAGTCCCTCTATGTCAACGGTGGCATGGAGTTTTTTTATTAGAAAAATTCCACCATCTATTAATTTACGGAGGTGAAAATAAATGAGTGAAGCATCAATTGCAAAAAAAGCACAAGAAGTTGACGTTATCTCTGCAAAACTAAAAGAAGCTGCATCTGTTGTTGTAGTGGATTACCGTGGTTTAACTGTAGAAGAAGTAACTAACTTACGTAAACAATTACGTGATGCAAACGTTGAGATGAAAGTTATCAAAAATGGTATCTTACGTCGTGCGGCTGAAAAAGCTGGATTAGAAGGTATGGAAGATGTATTCTTTGGACCTACTGCTGTAGCATTCAGTAACGAAGACGTTGTTGCACCTGCTAAAATCATGAATGATTTTACAAAAGAAGCAGAAGCGTTAGAAATTAAAGGCGGAGTTATCGAAGGAAATGTTTCTTCTAAAGAAGAAATCATTGCTTTGGCAAAACTACCAAGTCGCGAAGGCTTACTTTCTATGTTACTATCTGTACTTCAAGCTCCTGTCAGAAACGTGGCTTATGCAGTCAAAGCTGTGGCAGAAAAAGAAGAAGAAGTTGCTTAATAGCAGCTTAGTTTATTAAAAAATAAAAATTAAATAATCGAAAGATTTAAAATGGAGGAAAACAACATGGCATTAAACGTTGAACAAATTATTGCTGATTTAAAAGAATCAACTATTTTGGAATTAAATGATTTAGTTAAAGCTATCGAAGAAGAATTTGGTGTATCTGCTGCTGCTCCTGTAGCTGTAGCTGGTGGCGCTGCTGAAGGCGGAGCTGCTGCTGAACAAACTGAATTTACTGTAGAATTAACTTCTGCTGGAGACTCAAAAGTTAAAGTAATCAAAGCAGTTCGTGAAGTAACTGGTTTAGGATTAAAAGAAGCTAAAGCATTAGTTGATGGAGCTCCATCACCAATTAAAGAAGGCGCATCTAAAGAAGAAGCTGAAGAAATCAAAGCTAAATTAGAAGAAGTTGGCGCTGCAATTACATTAAAATAATCATTTATTTTAATGAATAAGAGGAAGAGAAATCTTCCTCTTTTTTTGTTGTCTAAAATGGATAAAAGTTGAGAATTTTGTTTATAAGACGTAAAATATAGGAGATAGAATAAAAGGGAAAAGAATTGGAGAATAAGATGATTAATCGATTACATGACGATAGCTTAGCTTTACATACGGACTTATATCAATTAAATATGATGAAAACATATTGGGAATTAGAACGTGATGATAGACACGCAGTTTTTGAATGCTATTTTAGAGACATGCCATTTAAAAATGGGTATGCTGTTTTTGCAGGGTTGGAAAGAGTGATTGATTACCTTGATAATTTAGCGTTTTCTGATACGGACATTGATTATTTAAGACAAGTCACAACTTACCCAGAAGAATTTTTAACTTATTTAAAAGAATTTAAGTTTAAATGTACTGTACGATCTGCTTTAGAAGGTGAATTAGTTTTTAATAATGAACCAATATTTCAAGTAGAAGGTCCTCTAGCACAATGTCAATTGATAGAAACGGCCATACTAAACATTATAAACTATCAAACACTGATTGCGACAAAAGCTGCGAGAATCCGTGCAGTATGTGGCGATGATTTAATTATGGAATTTGGAACACGACGTGCACAAGAATTAGATGCATCAATTTGGGGCACAAGAGCAGCTTATATCGGAGGGTTTGATTCAACAAGTAATGTCAGAGCTGGTAAAATGTTTGGGATACCTATCGCTGGAACTCATGCTCATAGTTTAATCCAATCCTATCTTAATGATTATGAAGGATTTAAAGCCTATGCTCAAACGCATAAAGACTGTGTGTTTTTAGTTGATACATATGATACATTACGATCTGGCGTGCCTAGTGCGATACGAGTAGCTAATGAAATGGGCGATAAAATTAATTTTATCGGTGTTAGAATTGATAGTGGAGACATGGCTTATATCTCCAAAAAAGTAAGAAAGCAGTTAGATGAGGCAGGCTATCCAGATGTTAAAATTTATGCGTCAAACGATTTAGATGAATCGACTATTCTAAACTTAAAAATGCAACGAGCAAAAATTGATGTCTGGGGTATTGGAACAAAGTTAATCACAGCTTATGATCAGCCAGCACTTGGAGCTGTGTATAAGATTGTATCCATTGAAAATGATGAGGGGAAAATGGTTGATACTATTAAACTCTCAAGTAATGCAGAAAAAGTATCAACTCCTGGAAAAAAACAAGTATGGCGTATTACTGGAGAAGATGGAAAATCTGAAGGGGACTATATTACACTTTGGACAGAAGATCCAAGAAAAGAAAAAGCATTGTATATGTTCCATCCAGTTCATACTTACATTAATAAAACTGTAGAAAATTTTACAGCTAGACCAATTTTACAAGATATCTATATAGAAGGAGAACGTGTTTATGATTTACCAACTCTAGAAGAAATTAAACAACGAGCAACAGCTAATCAAGATTCCTTGTGGGAAGAATATAAACGTAGTTTAAACCCACAAAAATATCCAGTTGATTTATCGACAGAATGTTGGAATCATAAGATGACAACGATTAAAAAAGTACACGAAATGACACATAACCAATCAAAAAAATAATCATATAAGGATAATCGTATGAATAAAAAAGAAGCAGCTTTTTGGCAAAAATTTCTTAGTCAAACAACCATTAAAAATCCACAATTTGGTGAAGCTTGGTCGTTTGGAGGTACAAATGAACTGGCTGATGAATTAGCAAAGCTTGTACTAAATGGCACCAAAACAGCAACAGCTAGCGCTAAAGTTGAGTATGAGTGGGGAAATGAGGCGTTACCAAAAGCGAACCACCATTATGATATTTTATTAGATGGAAGTGGAAATCCAGTAGCGATACTTATGACAACTAAAGTCTATATGACAAAATTTTGTGAAGTGACACCAGAACATGCCTATAAAGAAGGAGAAGGTGATTTAACTCTAAAATATTGGCAACAGGTTCATTATGATTTTTGGGATAAACTATTTAAAGATGTCTATAACAAGCAAATAGATATAAAAAATATGGCTATTGTTTGCGAAGAATTTGAAGTGATTTACAAATAAATGAAAAAACAGATGGTTATTTATAGAAATCATCTGTTTTTTTTGTATAAAAAGTCATTATATTTATTTTTTGTTCAGTATCTATTTACTCATGCTTTAGTACAATATAAGTAGTATTTTATATTTTTAATTCATTTAGTGCCTATTTTGGCAAAAAATAAATTATTTTTTTATTAAAAGTTTATTAATTTTATATATGTTGATTATATGAATACACCATATGATAAACTATCAAATATTACATTAAAAGAGGGAGTAAATGATGGTGGAACAAAAAGGTATTTATGTTAATAGTTTTGGTAGAGGGCGTTTACTAAATGATAAAGGAGAACGTATCTTACTTCGTACAAAAAAAGCATATGAACTTTTCTTTTATTTATTTCATTATAAAGATGAATTAGTGACAAAAGACGATTTAATTGGTGTGTTATTTCCAAATATGTCAACAGAACGTGGTGGCAGTAACTTACATACAACCATTTATCAAATTAGAAAAGAATTTGAAAAACACGACTATCCTAATATTATTGTCTATAAATCAGGTACGTACTTCATTAATGCATCGATTGAAAGTGATTATGATCAAGTAAAAAATATATTGATGAATATATTAACGGAAGAATCTTTAATACAACTATTAAATCTTTATGATGGCGAATATTTTGAAAAAGATGGTTATGATTGGAGTGAATATTTAAGAAATGATATTCATAGTAAAATTATGCTTAGTGTAAAAGAAGCTATTTCATTAGAAAAAATATCAAATATTGTATTAATGCAGTTTTTACTTGCTTTTAAAGAAGATTGTTTAAGTGATTTAGAGCTTTTAGGCACTATTTTAGATCGTTTTAGTCAAAGTAGAGATCGATTAAAAGTGAAAAAAATTATTAATGATGCACAATTATATTGGAAATCAGAATTATCCTGTTCGTTACCTGAAGAGTTTAGTAATAACTATCAATAAACATTCCATATTTATAAAAAATTGTGAAATTTAAAAATGCTATTATCCTTTTAAAATAAGGGATAGCATTTTTTTTAAACTAATGGTTCAGTTTCTGTTTATAATAAGTTCTTTTTAAATTCATACCCCATACCCTATAATCATTCTTGCTGTTAAAAAAGTAAAATAAACTTTTATTAATAACAAGATAATTTATACAAGGAGTGGTTTGATAGTTGAAAAAGTTGTTTAATATATTTATGTTATTGGTGTTGATAATACCTAATTTTTTAGTAAGTTTGCCAACGGTTGTTTATTCAGAAGAAGAAGAAGGTTTTTTTGGAGAAAGCATTATTCAAAAATTTGACGTGTCTTCTAAAAATATTCAACACACAGGTGTATTTGATATATCTTTGGAATTTATAGGCCAGAGTGAAGATAGTAGTAAGCCATATTATATTTATCCAGGTAAGGAAGTATTTATTCCGATTGAGACTACTACGTATACATCAATTGAATTAGCAAATGCTCTTCCGCAATTAGAAAATGCCAAGTTAGAATATACTAGTGGTGGCATAAAAATGACATTTTTAGAAGGTGTTAAAGAGTCATATGGTATTGGAGGATCTTTTAATATTTTTCTTAGGGGATTAAATACTCAAGAAGATAGTACGAACACAGTAAAAATTGGTGGAGAAACAATCTTTATTTCTAACAGTAGAGGTGGAGATAGAGGTGTGTTTGCCGGCAAGACAGGAATGTTTTATGGTGAAAGTAATCCAGATTATGTTAGATGGTTTTTAAGAGGTAATATTAATGGCGATACATTCCCAGGCGGCCCGTTAAAAATACAAGATAAACTTGGTGAAGGTCAAATATTAGATGGATCAGGAATTGAGATAGGTCTGTTTTGGGGAGGACAGCAACACCAGACAGACTATATTATTTATAATAGTGTAGAGGAATTTTTAAGTTCTGAATTTGGTAGTTCTGCAGGATCTAAAATTGATTATGATAAAGATAACGGATCAATTGATATACTTATTCCAGAAAGCGTTTTAAGTGAAAAAGAATTTTCTTTTACATATGATGCATTAATTACAGACTATGATATCAAAGAATTTAAAAATAAAGCTGAATTTAATTATTTTGAAAATCAAGTTCCAAATAATATAACTAATGATGCAAGTGTGATGAATACTATGTCTAATGGAAATATGTATGGAAAGAAACGAGCGAACTTAAATATTAATAAAGTGGTTAAAGGAACAGAAATTCCTATACCTGGTGTCACTTTTGAAATTAGTCGCGAAGATAAGGGTCCTTTGTTTTCAGGCAAAGATAATACAACAGCTAGATATACAACTAATGAAAAAGGAGAAATCCGTGAATCTGGATTTATTCCGGGTGAACTGGTTGTTGTTGAAGTGGATGCACCGGAAAGAGTGAAATTTAATTCTGACGATAAAGTTAGATTAAGTTTGAAAGCTAATAATAAAGAAGAAACATGGACAATAGAAAATGAAATTGAAACGGTGTCGATACCCGTAGAAAAACGATGGGTAGGAAAAGCTGGAGAAACAGCAGAGATTCATTTAAAAGCAGACGGTCAAACCATTGCGAGTCAAACAGTGACAGCGAAAACAAACTGGGAACATATCTTTAAAGAGTTGCCAAAATATGATGCGACAACAGGCGAAGCAATTGATTACACGATTACTGAAACGCCAGTGGACGGTTATAATACAACCATTAGTGGGACAGCAAGTGACGGATTTGTCGTAACGAATACTATCACGGGTAAAGTCAGTGTAGGAGTCACGAAAGAATGGGTAGGCCCCAAAGCGAAAAGTGTGACGATTCAATTATTAGCGAATGATAAAGAAGTGTCAGAAGCGACATTAACAGCTGAAACAAATTGGCAACACACATTTGATAAGTTAGATCAGTATGACAAAGATGGAAAAGAAATCACATATCGAGTAACCGAAACGAGTATCAAGGGATATGACAGTGAAATTAGTGGAAACGTAGCCGAAGGCTTT